>NZ_JBPXKP010000015.1:0-476 GCF_054558675.1 Aquirufa sp. TARAVU-A1A | reverse complement strand
GTGGGTGAGGCTTTGTACACGGGCCAAACGGAATTGGTGAGTGGGAGTTTATTATTGGGAGCCGATGAGCGTATTGCCAACAGCAGTTCGGTGATGTTTAATGGAGGTGATTTATCGACAGCGGGATATAGCGAGACGGTGGGTGAGCTAAGTTTATATGCAGCCTCGAGCATTAGTTTGGGATCGGGGGTACATGCCTTAAGGTTTAGTGGAGCTGGAGTATATGATTTTAAGCTGCTGACGATTAAGGGTTGGCAGGGGGTTTATGGAACACCGGGCAGCAGTGGAACAGCGGGCAAGGTGTATGTGGGCACGAGTGCTGGTCTGAATCGTGAGCGATTGGATCAGATGCGTTTTTACAATGCAACGGGCCCTGCGACGCATTATTGTTTACAATTATCTTCGGGAGAGTTGGTAGCTGGCGCGAACATTACGTTGCTGACGGGTCATAGCAATGTACGTATTACGAGTGTGGC
>NZ_JBPXKP010000001.1:31097-557352 GCF_054558675.1 Aquirufa sp. TARAVU-A1A | reverse complement strand
GGCGACTACCGATAATTTAAAGCCTAAATTGTAATCACGCTGATTGCGCTTTTGAGGTCTGACTTGATCCTCTGATGTATTCTTTTCCATAAGTCGATTTTATGTCAACTTATTTTAGGACGGGACAAGAATACAAAAAAAGCCGAAGGATTTTCCTTCGGCTTTTTCATGTAAGACTAGATGCGACTAGAATGTATAGCGCGCACCTGCTTGCATCTGCCATCTCGAACCCAATTGATCAATTGAGTAAGGTGTCGTAGGTACCGCAAACTTGTATGTTGGATCAGCAGCTGTACCCGAATTAACACGAGATAAACCTAAGCTAGCTGTTGAGTTAAACGTGTTTGGAGAGAAATAAAGTCTTCCCCAATCCTTGTTAATCAAGTTCGTTGCATTGATGATATCCAATGAGAATTGTAATTCGTGACCATTCGATACTTTGATTGCGTGTGAAATTTTCATGTCCACGGTTGCATTCCAAGGTGTACGACCACCGTTACGCTCTGTGAAATCACCTTTGCGTGTTTTCAAATACTCATCGCCATTCACAAAATCCATGAAAGCTTGTGCTTGTGTCGCGGCTGAGCCTAATTTAGAATCTGAAACAAAATAACGTTCTGCTTCCGTTGCATCTTTAAATACATATGCTAAACCAGCTGCTTGAGGCGTATTTGCAATCGTACCGTTCACAAAACCCCATGTAAATGGCGCTCCTGATTGTGCAGAGAATACACCTGAAATGGTCGTTGCTCCAGCTTTCTTCCAGTTAAACGTATATCCAAACTGACCGATAATACGGTGACGAATGTCAAAATTTGAATACGCTAATGAAGGATTGTTCGGGTTCAAAGACTGATTCAACTGCCAGTTTGATTCCATCGAGTTACGAATGCCATTTGTCAAGTCATAACTTTGGCCATAGGTATAAGCAGCCATGAAGTTAAATCCGAAATCATACGACTTCGTAACTTGCGCTGTTAAACTAAAACGGTGACCTTCAGACGTGTTCGCTAATTCGTAAGCATTTGAGAACGAAGTATTCAATTTCTGACCTGTTGCGCCGCCCGACAAGTAAATAGGCATTTGACGTTGTGTATCGTAGCTATAGTACTTAACAGAATCTTTCAAGTTAACCATTTGGAATTTCAAGTCAGATAAGGTTTTTGTGTAAATACCTTCCAACGTAATCTTGTATCCATTGATCGTTTTATCAACAGCTAAACTACTTCTCCAAACCTGTGGCATTTTGAAGTTGTTTGCCATCGCATCTACTTGCGTCAAACTCTTTTGACCATTGTTGAAGGCAAACGTTTTTGCTCCGTCCTTCAACACATCTCCTACGTTTTTACCTGCTACGTTATTCACGTCAAAGGCTCCATAACCAACACCATCATTGTAGAAAGCATAACCTAACCAAGCGAATGGAATACGACCCGTGAAAATACCTGTTCCACCGCGGACGATCGTCGAGCGATCACCGTTCACATCGTAATTGAATCCTAAACGTGGAGAGAATAAGATTTGACCAAAGATTGAATTACTTACCTTGTTCAATGGCGTTGCCGCTGTATAAGTTGTTCCTGCATTCACATCCGTTGGAGTACTTGCCAATTTCGGGCTTAAGTTAGGAGCATCTGTGCTCGCTAAGTCAAAACGAATACCTGGAGACAATTTGAATTTCTCATTCACTTGAATTTCATCTTGTGCGTAAACGCTGTACAATCCTACATTAAATGTTGCATAAGGATTGTTGTAGATATAATCGCGATCGTTGTTTGTAAAGCTGTAAGATCCACGAACACGGTTTACGTTGGAAGCTAAGAAATCAGCAACGCTTTTGTAAGATACACGACCATTCCAAGAATTCACGAAACCATAGTTGATGTTGTAAAGCTCATTATGTGTTCCCACTAAGAATGTATGATCTCCTTTGAACCACGTGAAGTTGTCTGTGAATTCAAAAGTCTTTTGCTTCATGTTAAACACAGTCGCCTCACGCTCATTTCCTAAGAAGATTGTTCCACCGTTTGCTGCAATTTCTACTTGAGGAAAAGCAAAGTTCGAACTAGATGGTGTACGGTAATCTTGAATATCTGAGTACCCTAAAATCAAACTGTTTGATGCGCTACCAAAGTGGCTTTTTAATTCCGCCACAGTTGAGTTTGTTTGATTATGCTGCTTGAAGTCCATTGAACCAAAACGGAAGTTGGCCGCGTCACGCTCTAAATTCGATGCTTCTGAAATAACATAGCTGTTACGAATAGACAATTGATGCTTATCCGAGATATTCCAATCCAAACGATTGAAAAACTTCGTGCTTTGTGAGTAGATAGAATAGTCGCCAAATGCACCTGCATCAAATCCGTAATTTGATTTCAAGAAAGATGAAATTTGATTCGCTGTTGCCTCATCAATAACACCACCTTTGTCGCCTGCTTTGTAAAACAAAGGCTCGTTACGACGCGTAATTTCTTCGTTGGTAAATAAGAACAATTTGTTCTTAATCAAAGGTAATCCCAAACGGAAACCTGTTTGATAATCTGAATAACCGCTCGGAATCGCAGCGCCATCACCCGCATTATTCGGGCCTGTTAAAAATGCATTACGACCGTATCCATAAACTGAACCTTTTACTTGGTTTGTTCCTGTACGCGTTACCGCATTGATAGAACCACCTGTAAAGTTTCCGATTTTCACATCGTAAGGAGCTACATATACCTGAACATCTTGAATCGCATCCAAAGAGATAGGATTCGTACGTGTACTAGATCCTGGCATTCCTGAAGTTCCTGATTGACCACCTAAAGATGGACTAAAACCAATCGCATCGTTGTTAATTGTTCCATCAACTGTTACGTTATTATAACGGAAGTTGGTACCCGCAAACGAGTTACTCGAGCTACCTTGTGGCGTCAAACGCGTCATATCTGTTAAACTACGATTCAATGTAGGCACCGCTTTGATTGCTGTTTCACTGATTGTCGTTACAGAACCTGTACGTGTGCCTCCTTTGTCGGCCTTCACAACAACTTCTGTCAACGTAGTCGTTTCTTCTGAAATGATTACATTGACATTTGGATTTGCGCCCAAAGTCAAGTTCAGGTTTTCTGCTTTAAATGTTTGATAACCTACGAATGAAACCGTCAAGGTATAAGGACCCCCTGGGTTCATGTTGGCTAAAACGAAATTTCCATCTAATTGCGTTGCTACGCCATAACGCGTTCCGGTAGGTGTGTGCACCAAAACGACGTTTGCGCCAGGGATTTCTTCTCCTTTGGCGTCTTTCACTTTACCACTTACGGTTGAAGTTGTGATCTGCGCGTTTGCATCAAATGCAAAAACGGCTAACATGATCATCATCAGCGCAATTGCCGACTTGCTAAAATTGTACATTTTTTATATTGGTTGTTTTAACGAGTGCAAAGGTAAGATGCATGCACAAATCCAATGTTAAGAAATTGTTAAGAGAATATAATCGAAACATTAAGAAGAGGGTTCGAAACAAAAAAAAGAGGCCTGAAATGAATTCAGGCCTCTTAAATGAAAGAATGTCGATAACACTTATCCCGTAATCCAACGGAATAAAACGAATAAGGTTGCCGATAAAATGATCGTAATAGGCAAAGTTAATACCCATGCCATGACAATATTTTTAACGGTTCCACCTTGTAAATTTTTAATACCACGATTGGCAACCATCGTTCCGGCTATACCTGATGATAATACGTGCGTAGTACTCACAGGCCATTTGTAAGCAGTTGCCAAACCTATGGTCAAGGAAGCGATTAATTCAGCAGATGCACCTTGCGCATAAGTCAAGTGATTCTTACCAATTTTCTCTCCAATCGTAACAACGATACGTTTCCAGCCTACCATAGTTCCTAAACCTAAGGACAGTGCTACTAGCCACATTACCCAAGCAGGAGCAAAATCAGTAATCCCCGCAATTCCGCTCGACGAACTCGTGCCAAAACTAAAGAAAGGTGCTTTTTTACCAGCAGTTGCTTTTTTCAAGGCGTTTAAATCCAATGCCGACAAAGCAACGGATTCACTTTCAATTAATTTTTTGGTGTGCTTATTAATCGTTAGTGCAGCCTTACGAATTTGAAACTTCTGATCAACTGATAATTTTGCTGTCGTTAACCCATCAACCAAAATTAAATTTAACTCATCTCCAGCTTTCAAAATCTTGTGATAACTTTCCACTTCCTTGCTTGACAAAGGCACTGTATCAATTTTCGCAACAATTTGTCTTACTTGTGTTAAACTCGTTTTCACCTCAACAAGGTCCAAATTTGTATTTACAGCAAAATAACCGGGTAGGAAAGCAATTAGGATAACCATCACCAAACCAATTCCTTTTTGCCCGTCATTCCGACCATGAAAAAAAGACACAAGGGTACACGTTGTAACTAAAATAGCACGAATCCACATAGGTGGCGGGGTATTTTTCTTAGGCTCTTTGAAAATCGCTTTATTCTGAACGGTCTTCTTTAAGATATACATCAAGATGATCGCTGCAGCAAATCCAAATAATGGAGAAAGTAATAAGGCTTGTCCAATTTCGATTGCCTTATCCCAGTTGATCGCCGAAATGCCTTTATTTGAATTCTCTGGCAAAAGCGCGTGACCAACACCAATTCCAATAATAGAACCAATCAAAGTATGTGAACTAGATGCGGGAATTCCCAAATACCAAGTTCCTAAATTCCATAAAATAGCCGAAATTAATAATGAAAGTGCCATCGCCATGGAATGATAGACATTGGCATCAATGAGCAATTCCGTGGGTAACAAACCAATAATACTCATGGTGACACCCACCCCTCCTGTCAATAATCCTAAGAAGTTCATAAAACCAGACCAAACAACCGCCTGGGTTGGTTTCAATGAATGCGTGTAAATTACCGTTGCAACAGCATTCGCTGTATCATGAAAACCATTGACAAATTCAAAGGCACATGCTGCGAATAAGCAGAAGAACAACAAAAAGAGGAGAGTTGGATCAAGTCCGAACATAAGAATTTATTTAAGGAATTCGAAATTTAACAAAATTAACAGAAAGCGCACAGTTGAATATTAAGGAATTGTTAAGAAACCGGTAAGTCTAGTATTGAAAAAGTGGCAGAACAATGTCCTGCCACTTGATAAGAATCATTAATCAAATTAGAAAACTATAAACTTATTTAATCAACCACATTTGGTCGTTAATATCATCTTTGCCTGCATATTGACTAGAAATTGCGGCATTGTAATTTGTTGCATTCGCAGTTCGTTCTGTTGTAGGATATAACCAACGTAAAGCAATACGACCTGAGTTACCATTACCAGCTCCTGTTGAAAATGCTGGGAATCCAGTTCTTCTCCAGTTGAAGTAAGCCTCCATACCCGAGTTCATGAAGAATGCCGCATATTTTTGTGATACAATTTTTTCGATGGCATTGGATGCATCATAAGCAACCGATGGTTGAGCATAGAATGTATCGAAATTAAAATTCACCGTATACTTCGTTAAATCAGCAGCATCTTTTGTTCCAGTTCGCGAGTAAGTCATTGTATTCGCTCCCTCTACGATGCCATAGAATGCTTGCGATGCCTTGATTCCTTTTTTGTACCAATCTTCTGCAGAACCAGTCGCCCATCCGCGTGCATATCCTTCTGCTATGTTGAAACATAATTCAGGAAAACCAACGATGAATGTAGTTTCAGCAGTATAATTTTGATAGTAACGAGCACGATTTTGGAAAGAGTAAATACCTGGAGCAAATCCAGCACCATTCGATAAACCTGCGTTTTTCGCCATATCATCTAATACATCCCCCGATCCAGCACCACGATATGCAGTATAGTCAGAAGGTAATTTACCTGCTTTCAAATCAGCACCTGTTGGCTCACAAGTAACCATTACGCGAGGGTCTTGTGTTTTCGACAATAAGCCCACATAGGTTGATGCCATGTTTTGACGCGTTGCATCGAAACCGAAGTTATCTGGATTTGAAGGATATTTATTAAAGGTATTCCACACAAATTGCAATGATTCACCATTTGAACCTAACAATGGATACTTGGTTGGATTACCCACCATTTCAGCAAATTTTGTCTTTACGGCTAAATCTGTATCCGTATCTTTTTTAGATAAAGTAATCAACACACGCAAACGATAAGCATTGACAACTTTTTGCCATTTTTTCAAATCTCCACCGAAATAGAAATCACCAGAAATCGTTTGTCCACTTGCGATCAACGTAGTTAAATCCGCATTCGAATCATCTAACCACTTTAAAATTTGAACATAAATAGCTTTTTGTGAATCATACTTAGGTGACGTATTTTCAATACCCTTCAAGGCTTCCGTCATAGGCAAATCACCTACACGCTTCGACATTTGATCAAAGAAATATGCACGGAAAAACTTACCTAAAGCTGAGTAACCATTGACATCTGCTAAGCCTGCTTTCTTTGCCTCCTCTTCCATCTTGATCACATTTTTCAAGGTGGTATATTGGTTCGGCATTTGGCCTAAATTATATTCATTATTTGCATAATAGTTATAGTTAGAGCAGTAGAACTGGTTCCAGCGCATCTCTGCTGAGAATGGCCGACCATTATCGTTCATCATATTGTATTCAACAGTCTGCAATACTAAAGATGCAGGAACCTGTACCGCACGATTGGAATCTTTTTCCAGTTGGTCAAAGGTCTTCTCGCAACTGCTCAATGTAAGCATTGAGAAACCTAAAACGCCTAAAATTATATTTTTAACTTTCATTGGATGTTTCATTTATAAGAATGAATAAATTAGAATGTGAAGTTTAAGTTAACCCCGTAACTTCTCACTGAAGGAGTTTGTGGACTCGAAGAACCATCTGTCAAATATTGAGACAAATCGATGTCTTTCTTCTCTGCGAAATACAACAAGTTGCGGCCTACAAATGATACGTTAGCGTTTGAAACATATTTACCAAACCATTTTGATGGAAGCTTCACACCTACAACCACTTCTTTCAACATACCGAAAGAACGGCTCATCAAGTTTCCTTCATTTGTATTGTAGTAACGACCCACGTAATCTTGAACATAAGTTTTTACTGTATTAGGTGCGAATTGCAAATCAGCATAGTTAGTAACATTTCCGTTTGCATCATATTTGATTGCAACACCATTGCTAACTACAACTCCTTGACCTACGAAAGCTTTTACGCCTAATGCATCTTGTGGACGCGCTTCAGCAAAGATTCCTTGTGTCGTTCCGATGTGACGACCACCACGGTACGCTTGTTGTTGCGTATAGTTAACAATCACACCACCAATACGACCATCAAACAAGAAACTCAAAGTCACATCTTTGTATTTGAATTTGTTATTCAAACCGAACACGAAATCAGGGTTTTTATTTCCTAAATATTGCGATTGTGTTCCTGAAACAGTTACTGGAATACCACCTGCTGTGTTAATCATTTTACCATCTGGCGTACGAACAAATGCTGATCCGTATAACTTATCTGTACGATCACCTACTTTTAAGAACGTGTTCAAACTATTGATACCTGGGTAGATATCTGTTAAACGCTCTTCGAAAGTTGAGTAGTTAGCTAACACATCCCAAGAGAAATCTGCTGTTTGAATCGGAGTACCTGTAAGCGAAATTTCAAATCCTTTTTTCTGTGTCTTAATACCATTCACTAACGCAGATGTATAACCTGAAGTAGAAGAGATCGGTAATGAGAAGATAGAAGGACCATCATTTGAAATAAAGTATGCAGCGTCAATTCCGATACGGTTTTTGAATAAACGTAAGTCCATACCAAATTCCGTCTGCGAAGTTTCCGATGGATTCAAGTTTGGATTACTCAAACCATCACCATACGTTGCTCCTGTTTGGTTATTGTAATAGAAACCTGTAGAGTAAACCGTATTATTTTGGTAAGACGGGCCATCGTATGGAGAGTTATAGTTTTCTCCAGAATAAGTTCCCATGCGGTTGTCTATCGTAGATGATGTCAAACCATCTTTTACGTTCGCATACGATCCACGGAATTTCAAGAATGAAATCGTTTCAGGTAAATTCACATAATCAGACAAGATGGTCACTGCACCGAAAGATGGATAGAAGAATGTGTTTTTACCTGCTGGTAAAGTTGACAATTTATCCATACGACCTGTAGCAAATACCGTCAAATATTTCTTGTAAGAGAAGTCAGCTGAATAATATGCTGAAAGCACTTGCATATCTGAACCGAAGTTAGCCACCTGAACTGGATTAGCTGAGTTCGAGAAGTTGTACAAACCTGGTACGTTCAAGTAGTTTGTTGTTGCGAACATCGACTTGTATTGGAAAATACGCTGAGATGCACCCGCATTAATTTTAGTACTGAAACCTGGTAATACTTCTTTGTCAAACGTCAGTAATAATTCGGTGTTGTTTTCGAACAATGAACGACGATCTTCACGGTAATCACCACGACGCTCATCACGTCCATAAGTACCTGCTGAATAAGGGAATTTCTCTGTACGTAACATGTCCCAAGTCGTAACTTGTGTACGAGCTAATAAATTCAAATTCTCGTTGAACGTATAACGCAATGCTGCTTGACCTACGATATCTGTCTTGTAATGTGAACGTAACCACTCATATGACATGAAATATGGGTTGTTGTATCGTTGGTATTCCGCATAAATTTGTTGGATACCTTCTTTACCTTTTTGCCAGTAATTACGCATATCATCGATGTTCCAGTCGGCACCTGCCCAATAAACGATGTTATAAATGATCGAGTTAGGACCATAATTCACATCAGGAATATTTGGCGTGTATTGACGGTTGTATTGTAAGTTCGACTCAAACTTCAATTTGTTTGAGAACTTGTAATCTGCCGTGATATTGAAGTTGGTCATGTTCAACTGTGTATTTGGAACAATACCCTTCTGGTAGATATGCGATGTAGAGAAACGCAAATTATATTTCTCACCCGTTGCAGCAACTGAAACGTTATTCGTAGATAATACACCTGTTTCTAAGAAACGCTTTAAGTTGTCCTTACCGCGTGCGATCCAAGGTGTTCCTTGACGTACACCTGTAATTGGATCTACTGGTGAATCATATTGAGGAATCAATTGGCCGTTAAAACGAGGGCCCCAACCACCATCGTAGTCACCATCATTTAATCCACCCCCTTTACCATCACCGAACGCATAAGCACCGTGATCACCAGGACCATACTCATCTTGTACTTCTGGAATTGCATAAAAACCACTTTGAATTTGCGTTGAAGAATTCACATCAACTGAAAACCCACGCTTGTCAGATGAACCACGTTTTGTTGTAATTAAAATCGCACCATTTTTTCCGCGGAAACCATAAAGCGCAGAAGCAGAAGCTCCTTTTAAAACAGAATACGTTTCAATATCATCTGGTGAGATATTCCAAGTATCTGAGTTGATAGGCACACCATCTACTACATATAGGATTGTTGAACTACCACGCAATGAAATATTCGGCTTTCTCAACAACTCAGGTTGAGAACCGATTGTTAAACCAGCGACACGACCTGATAATGCGTTGATTGCATTGGGTTCACGTGCTTTGATTGTTGCAGAACCGTCTACCGACTGAATGGCAACACCAATTTTGCGCACATCTTTCTTGATACCCAAGGCAGTTACAACAACTTCTTGTAATTGCTTATCATCCGCCGATAAAGCGACATTAATTGTCGATTGAGTTCCTACAGCAACTTCTTTTGCAGAGAATCCAATCATTGAAAATTGCAAAATTGCATTATCACCTACTTGGATCGAAAATTTACCATCAGCACTAGAAGTAGTACCTTTCGAACTTCCTTTTAAGCGAATGGAAACGCCAGGAACTGTTGAGTTATCATTGGCTGAAACAACCGTACCACTCACGGTACGACTTTGGGCTAATGTAACCAAGCCCGAACAGGTAATCATTGCAAAAACGAACCAAAACACAAGTTTCGATCCCTTCTTCACAAGTAAATTGGGTAGATAGTTTTTCATTTTTGAATTGTTTGTTAAAAATTTTCACAAAACTAGCTGTAGCCTTTAAGCCCAAAATAGAGTGCTTGCAAAATTATTGTTAAGAAAAGTGCACCTATGTTTTCGAATTGTTAAGGATCTAAACGATTGCCAAAATGAGCGCAATTAATCTTCAAAAAATACAACAAATAAATGCTTAACAATTTCATCACAATGCGCTAACGATGGATTAATCTCCAATGTGGATATTCGAAAAAATATTACCATGAAAGCAATTAAATTAGTGGTCTTTGATATGGCAGGAACAACCGTCCTGGATCAGCATGAAGTTGAAAAATGCTTCAAACAAGCTGCACTAAAAAATGGCCTAAATTCATCTGACGAACGTATACTTGCCTTACAAGGCTATGCCAAACTTTGGGTATTTCGCACCTTGTGGACAGAACAGCTTGGGGAGAACAATCCAATGACCGAGGAATTAGCACAAAAATCCTTTCAAGACTTCAAAAGCATTTTGGAGAATCACTACCGGACCGAACCGGTTTTACCTACAGAAGGTTGTTTAGAAACGTTTGAATTTTTACACAAGCAAGGGATTTACATCGCATTGACTACCGGGTTCTACCGCGAAGTTGCTGATATCATTTTATCCAAATTAGGCTGGGGACAATCCTTGAATCGGGACTATAAAAACATTAACAATAAATCGGGCATCCACCTTTCTGTTACGCCAGACGAAGTTGGAGGTAAAGGCAGACCTGCTCCCGACATGATTGAATACGCGATGCGCCAATTAGGAATCACCGATAAACAACACGTTATCAACATCGGCGATACGCCTGTCGACTTACAATTTGGCATCAATGCGGGGGTTGCTCATGCGTTAGGCGTTTGCAATGGTACGCATACACGTGAACAATTAGCGAAGCATGCAAACGATGGATTACTCAATAATATTTCAGATTTAATTGATTTCATTCAACATGATTAAAAACAAAAAATACGATTTGATTATTGTCGGTGGAGGTGTAATAGGCACATTTTGCGCCTACCACGCTCTACTCAAAAATAAAAGTGTTCTATTATTAGAGAAAGATGCTCAACCCTATGAGGCAAGCTTTCGAAACTTTGGACAAGCGGTTCCTTCTGGCCAACGGCTAGATACTTGGTTTGAACATGGAAGAAGGTCCCTGAAAATATACAAGGAACTACAAGAAGAACTCGATATTTCTTTGGTTCCAAACGGTTCTTGGTATGTTGCTTCGGATGATGAAGAACTAGGATTACTCGAGGAAATGAGTGAGCTCTTAAACGAACGTGATTATAAAAATCGCTTGTACTCCGCCTCAGAAACAAGCGAGATCAACCCGCACTTTAAAAAAGACTATGTCAAAGGGGGCCTATTCCTACCAGAGGAAGCATCACTAAACCCTTTGGTCATGGTTCACCGCGTTCGCGAATATTTAATTAAAAGCATGGGGCTGCATTACCAAAATTTATGCCCAGTTATCGGTGTAGAAAAAAAACGAGGTATCGCCATGTTGACTACTGCCAATAAAAAAACGTATTGGGCAGATGATGTTATTTTAGCGAATGGTCGGGATACGCAGTTCCTCTTTCCTGAACATTATCCGAGCGATGAATTAAAAGTGTGCAAATTGCAAATGATGCGATTGGCTCCACAGAAGAAAATTCTAAAATCTAATATATTAACTGGGCTTACGATTCGTCGGTATGAGAGTTTTCATTCATGCCCATCGTATCAAAAACTCAGCACGAAACCTGAACATGCTCCATTCAAAAAATATGGCATTCACATGCTTTTCAAGCAAGCAGATGATGGCTCCATTATTTTAGGGGATTCACACGAATATGCGCCAGTGCATAAAAGTGCTAATTTTGGATTTGAAATTTCCCGTGAAATCAATGAGCTAATGTTAGCCGAAGCTAAACGCATCACCTACTTAGAAAAATGGGATGTTGATCAATCCTGGGCGGGTTATTACTTACAAGGCACGGAGTCGGAAGTTTTTACCAAAACCATTGACGATGTGATTCACATCATTAACGGGATCGGCGGAAAAGGCATGACGACTAGCCCGGGTTTTACACAGAACTACATCAAAAATTTATACCTCTAAGATGAAAAAAATCATTCTATTCTGCTTGTGCAATATCAGTCTATTTGCTCAGAACAAACCTAAAAACATCTTGTTTTTAGTAGGTGATGGCATGGGCGTGAGTCAAATTTATGCTGGTTTAACTGCCAATAAAGGCCATTTGAATTTAGAACAATTCAAGGTGATTGGATTTCATCGCAACCAAGCGTCCGACAGTTATGTGACAGATTCCGCCGCAGGAGCGACTGCTTTTGCGATAGGAAAGCAAACGTATAATGGGGCGATCGGGTTGGATTCGTTGAAGCAACCAAGTGTTAGTCTTTTGGAGCTTGCTGAACAAAAAGGTTTATCCACGGGGCTAGTCAGCACGTGTGATATTACAGATGCCACGCCTGCTTCGTTTATCGCTCACCAATTCAAGCGTGCGATGCACGAAGAAATTGCGACGGATTTCTTGAAAACGGATGTTGATGTGGTAATCGGAGGGGGTCGCAAATACTTTGAGGCACGCCAAGACAAGCAAAATTTATTGGACACCTTGCGTAAAAAGAATTACGCAGTTTTGGGCGATATTGCTTCGATGGAATCCATACACCGCGGCAAATTAATTAACCTGTATGCGGCAGAAAATCCAGTAAAAATGTCGGAAGGTCGTGGAGATGCCTTGTTAAAATCCACCCAAAAAGCGATCGAACTTTTGTCCCAAAACAACAAAGGGTTTTTCGCTTTGATAGAAGGTTCTCAAATCGATTGGGGTGGACATGCGAACGATGCACCTTATGCTATTGCTGAAATGATTGACTTCGACAAAAGCATCGGATATGTATTGGAATTTGCCCGTAAAAATAAGGAGACTTTGGTGATTGTCACGGCCGACCACGAAACGGGAGGAATGGCACTAATGGGTGGCGATATGAAGACTGGCGAAGTTAAAGCTTCCTTTACAACCAAAGGACATACAGGGCAAATGATTCCCGTTTTCGCTTTTGGCCCAGGCGCGGAAAACTTCTCAGGGATTTATCACAACTACGATTTATTTACCAAAATGCGGGACGCTTTGCTTTTAGGTCAAAAATAGATTGTAAACTTTTCATGTGAATTTCGAAAGCCCACAGCCTGATAAAAGGCGTGGGCTTCTTTTCTTCGCTTATTCGATGTTACCTCAAGCGAGACAGCTCCCCATTTTTGTACTTGTTGGACAACATCTTGAATCAACTTCTTTCCATAAGCTTTGCCTTGCTGTGAACTTGTGACGATCATTTCTTGAATTTCACAGACTAAACCCTGGTGATGCAATAGGTATTGCCCCTTGCAAGAAACAAACCCGATGATTCCATCCGTCGAACTTTCTAATACCCGCAACAGGGTCATCGGATCGGCTAGGTAACTCGCTAGAATTTGATTAAAAATCGAGGGATCCGCTTGGTTATTTTCCAACTCATTTAACAGCATGATTAGTGCTTCGGAATCCGTCGCTTTCGCATCCCGGATTGATACATCATTTGGCATATTACGAAATCATTATCGCGGCGTAAAATGTGCTTAAAATAAGCATTAAGGCATTTTATTCCAACATTGAAGGTGCTAATTTAAATAAAAATTTACCATGAACACATTGATTGAAAAAATAGAAAATCTCTTTCTGAAAGCCGGAGATTCTGAATACGGAGGAGAAGCGGTTACTCAAGGTGAACATGCGCTTCAAGCTGCCTTTTTAGCCAAATCCGAAGGCTATGACGCACACCTCATTGTTGCTTGTTTATTGCATGATGTAGGGCACATGCTTCATGCTTTACCAGATGATGCACCCGAGCAGGGCATCGATGATTTACATGAGGAATTAGGCTTTCGATTCCTGGAAAAACATTTTATTGAAGCGGTTGCTGAACCCGTGCGACTGCACGTAGACGCTAAACGTTATTTGTGTGCAAAAGAACCCGAATATTTAGGCCAATTAAGCGAACCTTCTCTGATCAGTTTAGCCTTGCAGGGTGGCCCCATGTCGGCAATAGAATGCCTAGCATTTGAATCCAATCCGTTTTATCGGGAAGCGGTCCAACTCCGACGAATTGATGACTTAGCAAAAATTCCTAATCTGGAAGTTGATCCCATCAGTACATACGGGGAAATGTTGAAAATAAGTGCCAAATGATCGCCCACATTTCAACCGAGCATAAATCGTTTTCCTTCGCTCATTGGACAAAGCATCCGCTGTGGTCGATGGTGGCAGCATTTGGTTGTTATTTCTGTGTCTATGGATTTCGTAAGCCTTTTACTGCAGGCCAATATGTAGATCAATATTGGCTAGGAATCCATTGGAAATCTATCTTAATTTCTTCACAAATTGCGGGATATATGCTCTCCAAATGGTGTGGAATCTTCTTTGTATCCTCCATCACTTGGGAAAAACGAGCACGGGCCATTCTCGTTAGTATTTTGATTGCGGAATTGGCCTTACTCGGTTTTGGAATTATACCAAAGCCCTGGAATTTGGTTTTCCTTGTCATGAATGGACTTCCATTAGGAATGATTTTCGGCTATATTCAAGGCTTTTTGGAGGGCAAGAAGAATACGGAACTTTATATTGCTGCGCTCGGATCCAGTTTCATTTTGGCAGATGGAGTGTCCAAGTCTGTGGGTATAAACCTTTTAATTTGGGGCGTTTCTGAGACATGGATGCCCTTTTTTGCTGGATTATTATATGCCTTGCCATTATTGTTTTTTGTATGGATGTTGACACGCATTCCCAAACCAAGCGAACAAGAAGTAGCGGATCGAGCAGAAAGGACACCAATGAATCAAGCCGATCGAATTCATTTGGTGAAACAACTATGGCCAGGAATCCTCACGATCAGCATCCTGTATTTATTCGCATCATTATTACGAGGTATGCGATCTGATTTTGCCCCCGAAATTTGGAAATTTCTGGGCTTTAAAAGCTTGCCTGAAACGTATTCTCAGACGGAAATTTGGGTAACGGTAGGAATTCTTGCCATCAATGGAAGTTTGGTGCTGATACGAAGCAATTACAAGGCCTTTTTTACGAGCATATTGGCGATTGCAACAGGATTTCTGCTTTTAATCATAGCAGGATTTTGGGGGATCGACTCCATGGGGCCCTTTTGGCTGATCGTATTAACTGGATTTGGGATTTACCTTCCATACTTAACCATTACGACATCCGTTTTTGAGCGGATGATTGCGATTACGCGACATAAGGCCAACATCGGTTTTTTAATGTATATCGTAGACTCCGTGGGTTATTTAGGATACAACGTATTACTCCTGTCCATTGGATTTATTTTCCCAAACCTTGATATACCAGAATTATTTTTTGCTTGGGTAAAGCTACTAGGAATCGCAGGAATGGCACTATGCTTGATTTCAAGTGCCTATTTTATCAGAAAACTGAAGCAATAAAGACTTTAAATGGTCGTTAGACTGACGCTGGCAGGGTCATGACCCTGCCAGCGTCTACCCCTAACTTATTTCTTTATAGATTGAAAATTCAATCCCATAAGTGCTGAGACCTTATGGATCAATTCGCGCTGATAAACTTGCTCTGCAGACTTAACTTCCCCTAAAGCTGGTACCTCCGCCCCAATCATTGCATACCAAATCTCATGGCAATCTTTTACCTTTTCACCGTGCGATGTCCATTGTGCTTTAATCTTATCCCCACGTCCATGATCGGTCGTAATTATAATCGTCGTTTTGCCTTTATACAAGGGATCCGACTCCACAAAATTCCAAATTTCAGCTACCCAGGCATCGAATTGATGCGCAGCATTCAGATAGTGACCATAATGACCTTCGTGCGCAAATTCATCCGTCTCTCCGTAGGAAATAAACATCGCTTTGGGTTTCTTATTTTTCAAATAATCCATCGCTTGAAAATGCATAAATCCATCCAATACCTCCGCATCCCCAAAAGCATGAAAAGAATCTTTTGTCATGCGCGAAAGCAAGTCACTATTTTGCGTTTTCAAATAACTTTGATACGAATCAAACGCATTCACCACAGGGAAACCTGCACGCTTTTCATTTAAAATACGATCAAATGCATCCCATGCACCGAAAGCCGCTACAGAACCTTTATAAGGAGAAAGGCCATTCAAATACTCAAAGAAATTCGTATTTGGATTCGGTTTGTAATCATTCGAATTGACAGCCGTATCCACTTGACCCGTCAGCAACTCGCTATATCCCGGGTAGGAAAACCAATAAGGATTTGCAACATTGACCAAAGAACCCAAAGAACGATTCCCATGTAATTGACCCTTTTTAGCCACTGTATTCCAAAAAAAAGGCATCAATTTCGCTCTACGTGCTGCAAGTTCAGGAGCCCAATAATTCTTGATGATGGTGGCACTATCGCCATGGTGAAAACGCTTGACTTTTACGATAGATGAATCTACACCACCAAAAACTTCTTGCCAACGGAAACCATCCGTCATGATAACTATAACACGGTGATCGTCTGATTTTTGAGCTTGAATGGCAGAAAAACTACACAAACAAATAATGGATAATAGCAATTTCTTTAACATGTGATTTATTTTAGTTTGAAATCCAAAGTTAAAATAATCATTTTATGCATGGATTAAGCCTAAATAAACACGATGTTAATTGTTTTTTGCTCCTTGATCCACCCACGCCTTGATAAGCGCAATTTCACAATCCATTAGTCGGCCGCCCTTTGGCATATAGGCCTTTCCATTTGACGAAATCATGATGGAATTAAAGAGCTCACCAGACCGCCCCGATAAGGCGATTTGGTCATAATTTTCAATCACAATTCCTCCAAAATGATTCTTCGCATCATGGCAAGACAAACAATTATGCTTGATAATAGGATAAACATCTTTTTGAAAACTGATTGTTGCTGGTGGTGTTGCCGTACAACTAGGAACAGCCGCATCGTCCTTCTTGATGCACGAAAAAGCTAGCCAAACAAGAAATGCCGGCAGGAATCCTGCCGACATTTTCTTAATTACACCAATATAAATTCGTGATTCACACATTATTTGCCTTGATGATATACCCACCGATTCGTGTGAATATTATATGTTAACGTAGAATCGGGCCACTCGACATAATCGCGCATGACCATATACTCGCTGATATTTCCTTTTTTAGCTAACTCCCGGAACAAAAATGCACCGCGCTCGAGTACTACTTCCTCCGACAAATGCGGCGTATTAATAATTTCTTTAAAGTTCTTTGGCATTAGACTCGCACTGTCTAATGTAAAACTTCCTACCACGCCTCTGCGGTACATTTTCAAATTTCCCACAGGACGAACCAAAAAATAATAATAGATTCCCGAAGGATCCATTGTTAAATTGACCAAGGAATATTTGGGTAATTGCTTCGCATAATAAGAGCGAAATTCCGGCTTAAATCGCGTGGAATCACTCGCATACGTTGCATTTTCTGCGACATAAATAATGATATTCGTAACTAATGAATCTTGTTGAGCTTGATTGAAATAATAAGCAGGCTTATTCGTTTCCGGCTTGCATGCTAGCAGTAGCAAGCTAGCTAGTATAAAAAAGTACTTTTTCATCGTTTATATTGGTTATAAAAAAGGGCTAACGATAATCGTTAGCCCCTTAAAATCAAATTACTTCACGTAAACAATTGATTGTGGAGCAAATTCAGACCAACCAGCTGTCCAGTCAGTTGATTTAAATGCACCTACATAATCTGTTGCCTCAAAGAAAGCTGGCAAATCAGATTTCAATTTTGGACCGATCAATGACTCTGAGGTTCCGGTTGTCAACACGAATGTTGGGCGACCTGCAGACCATAAAGTAGATGATAAGCCCATGTTGGCGTTAGAACCTAAGATTTTATTTCCTGTCAATGACTTGAACCAATCTTCTGGAGATTTATCACCAATTAAGATAGCAGCACCATTTGTACCTGAAGCCATGTTTTCAAAACCTGGAACCGCAACACCCATTGGCTTCACGTTTACAGACCATCCTAAACCGAAACCACCTGGGCCCCATCCTTCAACACCAGCAAGAACAACGTTTTGCAAATCGATATCACCATTCGCAGCGTTAACTTTCGCTGAACCTTTTTGGCTATCAATGTAAACACCGTAAGGATATCCCGTGATAACGGTGTTATAGATTTTTTGCTTGTTGTTACGACGTAACTGTGCTCCGTTTTGGAACAATGGGTCAATTGCAATGTTTGTCGCACCTTTCGCTCCGATGATTGACATGTTAGCAAAGATTGCAGAAGTAAATGGTGTGTTTGCAGAACCATTTGCATCATTATCGCACTCAAAACCATTTGAACCTGATTGATCCGCAATCGCAGCACCACGAATTCCTACACCAAATTGTACATATCCTGAGAAACCATTATCTGTATCGAAATCATCATCCAATCCTTTGTAAGCGATTAAGTGCTTCGCGTTAACTGTTCCACCAAACCACTCAAATGAATCATCCAAACCGAAAGAAGCTTGAACATAATCAATTGTAGTTGCTGAACCTACTGAACCTAAAGTCAATGAGTTAACCTCTTGGTTCGGGTTGATTGGAATACCTGCATACTCTAAACGTACATACTTCAATGAACCTGAATTATCAGCCGGATCTGTTCCACCATGGAATGCACCGTAACCACCTTCTAGTTGACGGTTAGTTGCATCATTTGGCAAGTTATTAGGAGCTTGTCCACAAATAACTAAACCACCCCAGTCTCCTGCCTCACGCTCACCTGGAGCACGCTCAGATGTAAATACGATAGGAGCTGAAGCTGTACCGTTTGCAATGATTTGAGATCCACGTTGAACAATTAACGCACCTTTTGAAGCACGCTCTCCGATGATCACAGTACCTGGTTGGATTGTCAATACCCCTTTCTTGGTAATTACTCCGAAAGCATCTTCTTGACCAACACGCACAAAGCCTACCAATTTGTAGATTTTGTCAGCTGTCCAAGTTACGTTTCCTTCTAAATTACCTTTAACCTCAACTATCGCTTTAGGAGGTACTGCAGTAACGTTTACAGAAACTCCTGAGATTGTAGAAACTTGACCTTTCAAGTCAGTTGCTTGAATTGAGAACGTAACAACTGTTCCAGCTGCACCTTCAACTACGTAATCCTTCGAATACTCAGCTGTTTTTTCACCTGCTGAATAAGTCTTAGAATCAAATGCAATACCATTTTTCAATACTGTGATTGATTTTAATCCAGCTGGAGCACTGATTGTTGCCTTAACTGTAACCGTTGCACCCGTTACACCCGATAATGTCCCTGCCGAAGTTACGGTAGGTACTGGGAAAACTTCCTCATCCTTCTGGCAAGAAGAGAAAACCAAAGATACCACTGTTAATACAGCGAGTAACTTGAATAATTTGTTTGTTACTTGTTTCATTGTTTTATTAATTGTTTGTGTTTAAGCTATTTAAATTAAAATCCGAATGGGCTATAAATAACCCCTAATGAGAATACGCGACCTGGGCTGAATGACTGAATGGTTTGATCGGTATTCGCATCAAAACGACCATCTTGATTACCATCCTGTAATACAATGTTCTTATTGTTCAAAATGTCAGAAACGCCACCCTTGATTTGTATTTTCTCAGATAATTTCTTCGAGAACGTTAAGTCGACAATGTTACGCGGCATCTCATACCAATCTGGATAATTGTATCCATAGTTATTTCCTACTGCATAAATACGTTTACCGATGACGTTATAAGACAAGTTCACTTGTAGACCTTTTTTCGTGTCATTGTAATTATATGCCGCATTCATGATGTAAGGACTTTGACCTTGCAATGGACGATTGTCCGACTGGTTTGCGCCAGAATTTGCTCCTAAGGACACCTTGCTGATGATATAGGCACCATTAAATACAACGCTTGACTTTCCTAAGAAACTATTCGGATTTTCCGAGTTCAAATTCTTACGAATTTCAGCTTCCAAACCAGCACTGTAAGCACTTGCCGCATTTGCAAAGTTCAACTCAGGATTCGATCCGGATGCAAAAACCACCTCGATTGGATTGGTGAATTGCTTGTAGAAAGCTGCAATGCTGTAAACCTCCGATGGCGTAGGATATTGCTCATAACGGAAATCAAAGTTTTGAATCGACGCATTTTTCAATTGTGGATTACCCGAGATATTGCGGTTATTCACAAAATCGTAGAAGGCGAATGGAGCAACTTCTCTAAATTCAGGACGGTTGATCGTCTGGCCATACGCTAGACGTAATAAACTTTTTGAGCTGAAATTGTAGGTCAAATTGAACGATGGCAACACATTCAATACCGTATTATTGTAATTGATTGGCGTCTTACCCGTCATGTCAAACGAGTTCAATTTTTGACTGTTGTTCTCAGCACGAACACCTGCAATCAAATTAAACTTCGAACCAATCGCGTAGCCTCCTTGTACATAAGCAGCTAGCAATTCATTCGTCGCCGTGTAAGAATCACTTGGGTTTGTTTGCTCATCAATTTTGACACCATTCGTTGAGTTGATATTTCCCTCAGAGAAAATCTGATCAATGGGTAATGAACCAATATTAAATAACGAACTGTTGGCACGAACATAACCTAAGTTACGTGCATCAAATTGACGTTTTTTAGACTCCGCAAATACGCCTGATTTGAATTCCAGTTCTTTCCCTTCTGCTAACGTAAACTTGTGTGATAAATTAACACCACCTGTAAAAGAGCTTTCAGTCAAGATAATATTTGTCCGACCTAAATTAAATGTTTGTGCAGCTCCCGTAGGCACATATAAAACTTTGTTTGATCCGTCGATGATGTAACGGAAACGCTTGTAATCCGGTTGGTCACGGTAAGAATAATTGTAACCAAGAACCCAATCCAACTTTGTGTTTCCATCATTAAAATCATGCTTGCCCGACAATTGGCCCGTATAAATACCGCGGTAAATCTGATCAAAGGATTGAATATTCCAATTGGCTCCATTGTCAATTCCGATACGCTCTACAAATTGTGAATTGCTTAACTGGTTATACAAATTCTTAATTTCAATCGTATGGTGATCATTTAAGCGAAATGCCCAGTTATGTAATACCCCTACGCGAATCGCAGAAGAAAATTGCTGATCATTAAAATTGAAAATGTAGTCCGGCTTACCAGTCGATTGAATAGCAGAGTATCCAAAATCGTTACGCAACATGTTGTATGTTGTCTTGGTACTTGAATAGTTAAGCGCAGTAATATTACCTACACGTACATTTCCTAGGTTGAACTTCAAACCGCTCGACAATGAAAAACGCATATCGGGATTTGCTGTTGACTTATCTGCAACCCAGTTGTTTTTTAAGGAACGACCTACCTGCGCAAGAGCCTCGCCAGATGCTGGGAACTGAAACTTCGTCGCAGGAAAGCTTTTAGGTAAATCAAAATACCCACTGTTAAAGCCTGTCCAGTAATTGGAACCATGTTGGGGTGAATTAAAAGCCTGCCCCGTCGTTCCATCACGAAATGAATTGCTGTAATCAATTGTCAAAAAGTTATTTTCAGGAATTGACTTCGTGAAAATTTTCACCACACCACCGGCAAATTCGCCAGGCAATTCTGCAGCGGGTGATTTAAATACCAAAATACGGTCAATTTGACCCGCAGGAATAATATCAAATGAGAACGAACGCATGTCCGTTTCCATCGATGGCGCAAACGTGTTATTCAATTGAACTGTATTATAACGCTCATTCAAACCACGAATATTGATAAATCGATCTCCGAAAATCGTCACACCCGGCACACGCTTTACAACTTCAGCGGCAGTACGATCTAAGGTTTTAGTGATTTGCGCAGCAGAAATTCCACTAACAACTAATTGTGCGGCTTTAATTTCCGAAATAACCGAAACTTCTGTGTTGGTCAATTTCTGGGCCACCACTTTTACTTCAGCTAATGTTGCTGATTCCTCCGCTAACGACAAGTTCAATTCCGTCACTTGGTTTGATTCGACTTTTACTCCTTCATAGATTTTCGATTCATAACCAACGAATGAAACTTTTAAAGAATAAGAACCTGCTGGCAATTTGCCAAAAGAGAAAAAACCATTGATATCTGTTGCGGCTCCTTTATTAATCCCTTGAACGAGAATAGTCGCACCGATAATGTCTTCTTTTGATTTTGAATCTTTGATTGTACCCCGAATAGTTCCTCCTTCTTGTGCAAATGCGGCAACTGTAGATACGAGTAATAGAATAAATACGTAAATGGATTTCATGCGAATTTTAATACTGGTGAATTTTACGATGCAAAACTAGCCTGAAATACTAGCAGCCTTATTACGAGTCAATTAACGATGCTTTACCAAATCGTTAAAACAATAACACATTCCATAACAATTCCGTAATACAATGATTTATGCTGTACTTTTCCGACAATTTTCCAACAATCCTAAACTGTTTATTGTATTATTTTGTGAATTATAATTTTTTTAAGAAGAACTTTCTTGAAAAAATGAAATTTTACACGGATTTAATTTGGAGCTAAATGAGAAAGCCTAGTTTTGGGTCAACAAACGGAAATAATTCCGCCTAAGTATTTTTAAATCAAACGCTTATGAAAAAGCAAATCAAAAACGCATTGGCTATTGCCTTATTTGCAATCAGCATGTCCATGACTTCCAACGCAATGGCAACGGAAGTAAGCTTACCAGTTAGCATTAACCAAGTAGGAAAAATGAAATTCCTAGTAAGCGCAGAACCGAATTCGAAACTTGTTGTCATCATTTATGATGCAGACCAAAATATCATCCACCAAGAAGCCATCGCAAGCAAAAAGCTTTACAACTTCGCGAACCTTTTAGATGGGAAGTATAAAATGGAAATCATGAATGCCAACAAACAAATCATTCAATCCAAAACATTTAACATCCTAACGGAAGTAAAACGCGATTTAGTCGCTGTCCAATAGGTTCCATCAACATTGAAAGATTAAGGGTAAAAGGGCGCGGATTTTCTGCGCCTTTTTTTATCAATTTACGCAACGAATTACCCGGCAAAATTTCCTATTTTTGCTCCCCCTAATTCAAATAAAATCAAACCCTATGGATTACCTGGCAGGTCTCAATGAGCCCCAACGAAAAGCAGTCGAACACATCGATGGTCCCTTAATGATCATTGCCGGTGCCGGCTCGGGAAAAACCCGCGTACTGACCTACCGAACAGCCCATTTAATCGACAAGGGCGTTGATCCATTTAGCATTTTGCTATTGACCTTTACAAACAAAGCCGCTGGCGAAATGCGCCATCGGATCGAAACGGTCATCGGCTCCCAAGCCAAAAACATTTGGATGGGAACTTTCCACTCCGTTTTTGCCAAAATCCTACGTTTTGAAGGGGAACGCCTAGGATACACCTCCAATTTTTCCATCTACGATACAGACGATGCCAAATCACTCATCCGTACACTGATCAAAGAGCAAAATTTGGATGATAAAGTCTATAAAGTCAATCTCGTGTTGAACCGCATCTCCAATGCAAAGAACAGATTGATTGGCCCAGAACAATACTTAAATAGCCCCGTTTTAGAACAAGAAGATCGCTATGCCAAAATCCCCATGATGGGACAACTGTACAAATTATATTGTACACGCTGCTTTCAGGCAAATGCCATGGATTTTGATGATCTCCTTTTTCAAACCAATATCCTTTTCCGCGACCACTTAGACGTGTTGCATAAATACCAACACAAATTCAAACATGTGATGGTGGATGAGTTTCAAGATACCAACGTATCCCAATACCTCATCACGAAAAAACTGTCGGCCGTTCACCGCAACATCTGCGTAGTGGGTGACGATGCCCAAAGTATCTATGCCTTTCGTGGAGCCGATATTCAAAATATCTTGAACTTCGAGCGCGATTACGCGGATTTGACAACCATCAAACTCGAAGAGAATTACCGATCTACGAAAGCGATTGTGGCCGTGGCCAATTCGGTCATTGCACGCAATAAGAACCAACTCAAAAAAGACGTCTTTACGTCCAATGAAGATGGAGATCAAATTGAAATCATCCGAGCTGGAAGTGATAATGAAGAAGGCCGGATTATTGCATCAAGCATTTTTGAAACCTGCCAGAAAGAGGGTTTACATTTCTCCGACTTTGCCATTTTATATCGGACAAATGCACAATCTCGTTCATTTGAGGAATCCTTACGCCGATTAAACATCAAGTACAGGATTATCGGAGGGCTTTCTTTCTACCAACGTAAAGAAATCAAAGATGTTCTAGGCTATTTGCGATTTGTTGTAAACCAACAAGACGAAGAGGCATTCAAACGCATCATTAATCTACCTAAGCGTGGAATCGGTGACACAACAATTGCCAAAATATCCCTAACAGCAAATGAACAAAATTCGACGGTTTGGGATATCGTTGCGAATATCAATCAATTTCAAGGGGTACGTGGAACAGCACCGATTGAACAATTTGCCGACTTGATCAAGTCTTACAAATTGATGGTCGAGGTAGAACAAAAGGACGCCTACGAGGTCGCAAGTCACGTAGCCAAAACCTCAGGTCTCGTACGGGAACTCTACGAAGACAAAACAGTCGAAGGCTTGGCACGCTATCAAAACGTGCAAGAATTACTGAATGCGATCAAGCAATTCGTGGATTCAGAAGAGAATGAAGATAAATCCTTAGCGACCTTCTTGCAATCCGTTTCCTTATTAACGAATGCGGACACAACCGAAGATCCAAACGACAAGGATAAAGTTACCTTGATGACGGTCCACTCGGCCAAAGGCTTAGAGTTTAAACACGTGTTCCTCGTAGGACTTGAGGAAGATTTATTCCCAAGTCAAATGATGTTGCAAAGTCAAGCGGACTTGGAGGAAGAGCGTCGTTTGTTCTATGTAGCGATTACCCGTGCAGAGAAAAAATTGATGATTTCTTATGCGGAATCCCGCTACCAATTCGGCCGCTTAAAAAGTTGCGAACCGAGTCGCTTTATCGACGAATTAGATAGCACCTACCTGAAAATGGCCAAAACGCCAGGGAAAAAGGATACATCTAATTTCCGTCCCGTTCAAAAAACGGGATTTGTTGAGAAATCTACGAGTGCGAGTGCCGCTCAATTGATTCAAAAGCCGAAGCAAAATACCAATTACCAACACGTTCCCTCGGCAAATTTTGTACAGTCGG
Organism: Aquirufa sp. TARAVU-A1A; assembly: GCF_054558675.1. NCBI lineage: Bacteria > Pseudomonadati > Bacteroidota > Cytophagia > Cytophagales > Flectobacillaceae > Aquirufa > Aquirufa sp. TARAVU-A1A. The sequence continues at coordinate 532,059 of NZ_JBPXKP010000001.1, read as the reverse complement.
ACCCCATGAGTTTAGCCGCAGGCCAGCGCGTGGAGCATCAAAAATTTGGCTTTGGGACGATTCAGAAATTAGAGGTGAATGGAGCAGAACGCAAGGCACAAATCTTATTTGAGCAAGGTGTGGGTGAAAAGACTTTGCTATTGAGTTTCGCGAAATTGATGATTATCGCTTAGCCGTAAAATATAAATGGGCAGGGCTGGAAAGGCTGGCAATTTCCGAAATGGTTGCATAGCCTTGATTTTTCCCATCAAAAGCTAGAGCCTCCCCTTGCGGTTCGAGGATACTTGGAACGATGCGTGGTTTTCTGCGAAGGGCGTCAGCAATGCTTTCGTGTTTTTGCTTTTTCCAATAGTAAATTTCCAAATAGTTACGAACGATGATTTCTTCATTCGAAGAAGCTACATTCCCGTCGGTAATAAAATACAATTGTTTCAATAGACTTACATTTGACGTAGGAACAGAAAAATTCAATTCATACATAAATTGAGCTTTCTGCACACCTTTAGATGCAAATGCTACTGCTGGCAAACGATAAAGCCGCTTTCGGTCTTCGCGCTTCGAGATAAAATAAAGATCCCCGCTAATCTGATCGATGAGCATGCATTCCATATCACGAGAACCGTCGGGCAACGTGAATTCCAACGATTGCGTATGTTTGATGACACGGCGCAAGGGATCGGTTAGCTTCAGCGAAGGCTCTAGGAAACGGTGCACTTGGTAAGTAGGATTTTGCGCTATATTATCGCCAATGTCAGCGACATATAAATAGGTTTGTCCAGTTCGATTTTGCCAGCGCCCCATCGCTTCCCAATCGCGATTATGTAATCCAAGTAAGCTATATTCCGCTTTACCTTGGCCAGTCTCGCTCACTAAAAACATCCGATTCAAATCCTTCGAATCATTGATTACCCAAAAATTTCCAGGATTTCGAAGCGAAGCGACCATGCCGGAAGCTTCATCAATTTCTATGTTGGCGAGTATACCTACATCCTTCGTGTTTGAAAAACGCGTTTTGGTTTGTTCTGAATCTCCGATATAAAAAGACTGGCATGCCCAAACGAGCAAACCCATCATGAATACCTGAATACGACTCCGATTTCTCACTTTTTCTTGTAATAATATAAGTGAGTTGGCGTCAAATCAGGGGATTCAGAAATTGTATAATAACCGGTACCATTGAGTGAAAAGGCAACTCCCTCTCCTTGCGGCTCCATTTGATATGGCACAGCTTTGGCAGGACGAAGCAAAGCTTCTGGGATACTTTCACCCGTTTTGCGTTTCCAATAATAGATTCCAATGTAATTACGAATCAAAATTTCGGTATTATCGGGTGAGACACTTCCTCCTGTTAAATAATAAGCTTGTTGGATTTTTAAATCGCTAGAAAATGGAGTCGAGAAGGTTAAATCTTGAATGTATTCAGCAGTTACTGTCGTACCATTCAAAACTTTAGCAGCAGGGATTTTATATAAACGCTTACTGTTTTCACGCTTACTGATGACAAAAATATCTTTCGATTTTTGGTCAATCAACAAGGTCTCCATGTCATGAAATCCATCTGGCAAATGAAATGTCAATTTATTTATGTCCGTCAAAACGGTGTAGGGATTCGTTGTTATGGCTAAATCCTTAAACCAATAAATGGCATAATTAGGATTGTCTTGAAAATTATCCCCGAAATCAGCAACATAAACCGTAGCGGATCCGTCTGATTCATTTACCACAGCCAAATCTTCCCAATCGCGTTGCACGGCGCCACTCAGTTTATATTCTTTTTTCCCTTTTCCTAAGGAATCAATCAAGTATAACATGGGCCCTTGTACATCCGAATCGTTCGTAACCCAAAAATAGCCCGGGTTTTTTCTGCTTGCAGCGATTCCAGAAGCTTCCATGATACTTGGATTATCAAGTGTGCCACGATCAACGGCATTTTCAAAGGATGACTCGCCTTGTGTTGGATCCGTAGGCTCAGGCATCAGTTTAACACATGAGGATAAGCTAAAGCCTACAACTAAAAAGTATAGGTATATTCTATTTTTATGCATCTTGTTCTAAAACGGGAACTTCATTCTTTTTATTGCTCACTTTCACTTTTTTGACACGTCGAGCATCCACCGATTGAATCTTAAATTCAAAATCTTCCCAAACCATTTCTTCTCCGGAATTCGGAATACGGCCAAATAATTCGATCATTAGGCCTCCCAGCGTTTCACTCTCGCCTTTGGCCTTTTCAAAATAAACAACATCCAAATCAAATACCCGACAAAAATCATTCAAGGATGTCTTTGCCTCAAATAAATAATTTTGTTCGTCAAGGCGCTTGTAATCCGCGGTTTCATCATCAAACTCATCGTTGATTTCTCCCACAATTTCCTCAATAATATCTTCCATCGTCACAAGGCCCTCTGTTTCCCCATATTCATTGACCACAACCGCCATGTGAACACGTTTTTCCTGAAAATCGTAGAGTAAATCGTCAATTTTCTTGTTTTCCGGAACGAAAAAAGGCTGATGCAACAAGGAAATCCAATCGAACTTCTCGTCTTCTTCTACATGGACCAATAAATCTTTGATGTACAAAATCCCTTCAATTTTATCGATAGTTTCTTTAAAAACAGGAACACGCGAATATCCGTTTTTATTGATCTTATCCATTAATTCATGGAAATCCATTTCCGTATCAAAAGCCACAATATCACGGCGAGCCTTCATGACTGATTTCACGGATGTATTCCCAAAATTCAAAATGCCACGCAAAATATCCTTTTCTTGTTCTGTGGTATTTTCGTCTGTTGTAATCTCCAAAGCATGGTTCAATTCATGCGCCGTCAAAGTATAGGATTTCTTTTCGATTCGCTTTTCGATCAAATTTGAAATAGCCAATAAGGATTTTGACAAAGGCGTGAAAATCAAGGTAAAAAATTTAATTAACGAAGCTGAGAACGTCGCAAATCGAATATTATTTTGTTGCGCCCACACTTTGGGAATCAGTTCGCCGAAAAAGGTGATGATGAAGGTTACGCCAAACAATAAAAATAAGGTAACTAATAAAGTGCCCACGGACTGCGGCCCTAATATCATTTCTGTCAGGTAGTTAGCCAGCGTAATGAAGATGATGTTGACAAAGTTGATGGATATCAACAAGGTAGCTAATAGCTGCTGCGGCTTATCCAAAAGAAGGCTCACAGCCTTTTCTGCCGGATTATCACTTTCGCGAAGTGCTGCGCGCTGCTCCGCATTTAAGGAAAAGAAAGCAACTTCAGAACCCGCTAAAAGGGCAGAAAGAAATAGTAAGGCAATCAAAATAAGCCCAATGAAAAACACCGAACTTAAGGGGAGATTGGGATCAATGAAACTAAGTAAATGACTCGGAAAGGGGTCAGCCTCCATAATTTAATGTGCACAGTACGCACAAATTTAAGAAAAAGGGAATAGAGTCGTCCTATTATTCCCTCTTCTTATTAAAAATTTAAAATGGCAAATCGTCGCCATCTTCCTGCATCACAGCGGGAAATGGGTTCACGTTTGCTGCAGGGGCATTTAAATTCACAGCTTCCGGCTTAGGACGTTCAGGAGCATCCGCACCCTTTTCATTACGCCCACCAATCAAATTCATGTTTGTCGCACGAATCCGGTAACCCCGCACCGTTGCTCCCGTTTTATCTTGCCATTCTTCGGAACGAATTTTCCCTTCGATATAAACTTGATTTCCTTTTCGCAAATATTGTTCGGCAATGTTTGCCAAGTTATCCCATAATTCCACGCGATGCCATTCTGTTTGCTCGACACGCTGGCCATCTTTGCCCGTATACGATTCGGAAGTCGCGATATTGATATTCGCCACTTTCACCCCATTGGGTAATGCACGCACTTCAGGATCTCCGCCTAAATTGCCTAATAAAATCACTTTGTTTACGCCTGCCATAATAGTATTGTTTAAAGGTTAGGTAATTGAACAGCCAAATGTACGTGTTCTAGCCTTCCAATATTTCCTTCAATGCAATATTATCAGTAATCAGATTTAATAACAAGACAGGTTTGCCTAATTGCTCAAATTCGGATGACAAAATCCACTGATAATCGACAGGTATTTTGAAGCTGAATTCCGCAGGCAATTGCAGCAAATATGCTGCTGAAATGATTTTCTGGTGACTTAATATATGGATAGCGGGGGCCTGCAATGCGACAGCATGTGCCATGAGCGGTGACAAAAATGGATGCAAATCTATTGCCTCTTTCAGGGAAGTTGATTCAACACAATAGAACTCCCACAATCCTTGCCAGATATCCTTGTCTTGACGTTGATGTACTAAAACCTTTCCCGCTTGCTCAATAATAAAATAATGAAAGTGACGGATGCGCTGAGGTTTTGCTTTGGATTTTACAGGTAATTGACTGACCCGATTTTCACGAAAAGCCACGCATGAAGTCTGCAAAGGGCAAGTGTCACAAGAGGGACTCGGGCTACATTGCAATGAGCCAAATTCCATAATCGCCTGATTAAAGCGAGCTGGATCAGATGACGGAATTAATTCTTGGGCTAATGCCGTAAATTCCTTGCGCGCAGATGAATGCAGAATATCCGTTTCGATTCCGAAATAGCGCGCCAGAATGCGATAGACATTCCCATCCACAACCGGACTAGCTTCTCCAAAAGCAAAGGAGGCAATGGCCGCAGCGGTATATGGACCTACACCAGGTAAATGAATTAATTCGGCATAATTATCTGGGAATTTTCCACCTAACGTATCAACCACAAATTTGGCTGTTTTGTGCAAATTTCGGGCCCGACTGTAATAGCCTAAACCTTGCCACAAGCGGAATAAGGACGTTTCGTCAGCTGCAGCTAAATCATATACCTTAGGAAAAGCTTCCGTTAATTTATAAAAGTAGGGCAAACCCTGCGCAATGCGGGTTTGCTGAAGAATAATCTCCGACAACCAAATTACATAGGGATCATTCGTTCTTCGCCAAGGCAAATCACGGGCATGACCTTTATACCAGGTAATCAATGTTTCAGCAAAGGGGTGTTGAGCAGCTTTCTTCATGAAAGCATCAAAGATAGTGGGCTCTCCAAAAGCAAAAAAATAAATATCACTTTTTCATTTGCCCCTTTTAAAGAAAAACCTTACTTTTGTGTCCCTTTTGAAAGCAAGGGGGAATGAAATAGAATCAACGAATAAATAAAGACTCATTACCGTGACTAAGGCAGATGTAATTGCTGAGATTTCCAGCAAAACAGGGATTGATAAAAAAGATGTATCTGAAACGTTAGAAAACTTCTTTGAAGTAGTAAAGGATAACTTAGCGAAACAAGAAAATATTTATGTTCGTGGATTCGGAAGTTTTATCAACAAGAAAAGAGCGAAGAAAATCGCGCGTAATATTTCGAAAAACACGTCAATTACGATTGATGAGCACTATGTGCCGAGCTTCAAGCCAGCAAAAGTGTTTATAGAACAAGTTAAAACAAGCACTGACCCTGCGAAAGCTTAATTCATTTGAAATAAGTTTATAGGTCAATAAAATGAATAAAACGCTTGCGATCATTTTATGTGTTGGCCTTGGCTTAACAGCCCTCATTTTCCAATTACCCAAGGGGAATGTGAGTAATAAAACAGAAAACTCCGTGGCAGGAGGGGCAAACCGAGATGCTGCAGCCAAAGAAACTGCGCAAACGGAGTCTGAAACAAGCCATGCGACTCCCTTAACACCTGAGCAGCAAAAACAAATTGCCGGTTTAAAAGTAAATCTGCAAAATGCCAAAACAGAAGCCCAGCAAGTATCCGCTTTGGAGAAATTGGCAACGGCTTTTATTGGCGCTGATAAATACGATAGCGCTGCATATTACGCAGCGGATTACGCGAATAAACATGCGTCTTTGACCCATATTTTACGCGCAGGTCAATTGTTTTTTGAGGCACAAACCTACGCAATCAACGCTAAAAAGGGTCAAATCCTTGGCGAGAAAGCGCGTAATTACTTTGAAAAAGCGTTATCGCTCGATCCGAATAACCTAATGGTTAAAACGAATATGGCGATGACTTATGTAGATACACCTACACCGATGAAAGGCATTAGTCTTTTGAGGGAAGTGATTGAACAGGAGCCGACTTTCGTGCCGGCGATATTCAATTTAGGTATATTAGCCATTAAATCGAATCAGTTTGGCAAAGGCCAAGAACGATTCACCCAGATATTGAAGCTGGAACCGAACAACTACAAAGCCGCCTTAAACCTCGGATTTTGTTTGGCCCAGTTAGATAAAAAAGAAGAGGCTAAAAAGATTCTGAAGCGCGTTCTGAACGAAAGTAAAGATGCTGAAGAGAAAAAAGCCGCAAACGAATTGCTTGCAGAAATGCAGCATTAAATACTGTAGAGATGCGATTTACGTGTCTTCACAACAATAGAAAGCTGAAAGTCAGCTTGGTAAATTATTAATAAATAAACGCTCAAAGCTATGCCTTGCGGAAAGAAAAGAAAACGTCACAAGATTTCAACTCACAAAAGAAAAAAACGTCTTCGTAAGAATCGTCACAAGAAGAAATAATATAAGGTTTACAGTTTCATTTTGGAATTGTTAGCAAAACCCAAGAACAGGCATTTTATCTAACAATAAATAGCCTGTTTTTGGCGTTTAATTTCCTGTATATTTTATATTCGGGTTTAGGCCCCAATAAAACTTTCTTCTTGTCAACATTGTGAGTAATGAATTAATCATTAATTCTACACCCAAGGGTGATAGAATAGCCCTTTTGCAAGACAAAAGGATCGTAGAATACCACATTGAACAATCGGAACCACAATTCTCTGTAGGAGATATTTACTTAGGTACGATTAAAAAATTGGTTTCTGGATTAAACGCCGCATTTATTGATATTGGTTATGAAAAAGATGCATTCTTGCATTACCATGACCTAGGTCCTAATTTACATACACTTCAAAAATTCACCCGGGATGTCTTAACCAAAAAAGGGAAGACAATTAAACTGGAGAACTACAAACTGGAGTCGGAAATTGACAAATTAGGCAAAATCGATAAAGTACTGACTCGAGGACAATTAGCCTTAGTGCAAGTTGTCAAAGAGCCTATCTCAACGAAGGGCCCTCGCCTTTCTTGCGATATTTCCATTGCTGGACGCTTTTTAGTATTGGTTCCGTTCTCAAACGGAGTTAATATTTCAAAGAAAATTACGTCAAAAGCAGAACGCAATCGCCTTCAAAAATTAATGACGTCGATCAAACCGAAGAACTACGGGGTGATTGTTCGTACCGTTGCTGAAGGAAAAGCCGTGGAAGAAATGGAGCGTGACTTGAAAGAGTCAATCGCGAAATGGGAAGAAGGCATCAAAAAATTAGTTGATGCGAAACCCACAGAACGAATCATCGGGGAAATGAGTCGGGCGACATCCATGTTGCGTGATTTATTAAACAATGATTTCGACAATGTTATTGTTGATAGCCAAGACCTTTATAACGAAGCGAAAGACTATGTGCATAACGTCGCTCCAGAGAAAGAGAAAATTGTAAAACTACACACGGGCAAAACAAAGTTGTTCGAACAAGTAGGCATCGAAAAGCAATTAAAAATGCTTTTTGGCCGCTCGGTATCTTTACCCGGTGGTGGCTATTTGATCGTGGAGCATACGGAAGCTTTGCACGTGATTGATGTCAATTCAGGCAATAAATCGAATTCGGAGGAAGATCAAGAAGCGACAGCTTTGAGTGTCAACCGCGAAGCAGCGAAAGAAATTGCACGCCAATTACGTTTACGTGATATGGGCGGAATCATTGTGATCGACTTCATCGATATGAAGAAGGCGGAAAATCGCAAATTGATTCAAGATATCATGCGCGATGAGATGCGTGGCGACCGTTCAAAATACACCATACTTCCATTAACGAAGTTTGGCTTGATGCAGATTACGCGCCAACGTGTACGTCCGGAGATGAACGTATCTACGCACGAAACATGTCCAAGTTGTGGGGGTACAGGAACGATTACGGCGAGTATCGCAGTTTCGGAGATTGTAGCCCAGCATGTAGAGCATTTGGTATTGAAGCAAAATGAAAAGAAATTGACATTATTGGTTCATCCATTCTTGCACGCATATTTCACGAAGGGATTCCCATCCATTCGTATGAATTGGTTTTTTAAATACAAAACCTGGATTTCCATCATGGAAGACTCCTCGTTTGGCATTACAGAATTTAAATTCTTAAACCAAAACGGAGATGCAATTGAAATCTCATCTTAGGATACTATTCTTATTTGTGTTAACACTACCATTGGCCTTTCAAGCGGAAGGCCAATGGTGGAAGTTGACCGAAGATGCTGAAAAAGAGCGCTCCAAAGGCATGCTCCTGCTCACCTCTGAAGTACAGATTGAAGCCACCACGGCCATCAATCAAATGTACAATTTCCACTTTCCCGAGGCGGAACGCGAATTCAATTACCTGAAAGTTAAATACCCGAACCATCCCTTGCCCGACTTCCTTTTGGGCCTCATGCAATGGTGGAAAATTGTCCCGAATACAGGCAATGAGGTATATGACGACCGCTTGATTGAGTACATGGATAGTAGCATCGACAAAGCGGAGAAAATTTGGGATGAAACGGAAAACCCAGAAGCGGCATTCTTTATGGCGGCGGCTTATGGATTTAAAGGCCGATTACATGCAGAACGCAAGAATTGGACGCGAGCAACATTGGCCGCGAAAAACGCCTTAAAATACCTCGAATACTCCCGTAATTTTGCGGATTTCAGTCCGGAGTTGATGTTTGGCGATGGCTTGTACAATTACTATTACCACTTCATCAAACAGAATTTTCCGCTTTTAAGACCTGTACTTTGGTTATTCCCCAAAGCAAACAAAATGCAAGGGGTGGCCCAACTCGAAAAAGTTAGCTACCAGGCATTTTATACGCGTACGGAGGCGCGTTATTTTCTCTTGCAGATTTATGCGATGGAAAACATGAGCGATAAATCCTATGACCTAGCAAAATACACACACGAGAACTATCCCGATAATCCTTTCTTCCATCGATACCATGCCCGTGCGGCATTTATCGTGGGCCGGATGGATGAAGCCATGGAGCAATCGAAAGAAATTTTGAATCGAATAGCTCAACATCAAGTGGGATATGAAGCTGTTTCCGGTCGGTATGCGAGTTATATTTTGGGCTATTACCAATTGTATGTTTACAAAAACAGACCGGAAGCCAAGCAATATTTCCAGCAATGCATGGATTTCAGCAAGCAAACAGATTCCTTTGAATCGGGTTATTACTGGGCCTCAGTGCTTGGTTTAGCGCGTATTTCGTTTCAAGAAAACGACTATGATCAGACCGTAGATTATTGCAAAGAAGTCTTGGATAAGGCTGAAAAGAAATCAGCCCAACACATCGAGGCCAAAAAATTATTAGCGGAAGCTAAGAAGGCACGTCGAAAAAGGAAATAAGGAGCTACCGAGGAAATTCGTACCTTTGTTATTACATGGAAATGAACGCAGCATTAATCAAAAAATACTTTCCGGAAATAACGGAACAGCAAGAAAAACAATTCGACCAACTTTTACCGCTGTATAAGGAGTGGAACGAAAAAATCAATGTGGTTTCACGCAAGGACATTGAGAATTTGATGCTGCATCATGTATTGCATTCCTTAGCAATCGCTAAATTTCTCCCTTTTCGACCTGGAACAGAAGTATTAGATGTAGGGACTGGAGGTGGTTTTCCGGGCATTCCATTGGCCATCTTATTTCCAGAGACTCAATTTTTACTTGTTGACAGCATTGGTAAGAAAATCAAAGTGGTAGAAGGCGTTGCAGATGCATTGGGATTAAGCAATGTTCAAGCCAGCCACATGCGGGCAGAGGATGTCGATCAGGATTTTGAGTTTATCGTAAGTAGAGCCGTGACACGCCTCACCCCTTTCTATTATTGGGTAAAAAATAAAATCAGCCCGAATCATTTTCATACACAACGGAATGGTTTGCTATTGTTAAAAGGGGGCGAATTAACGGAAGAGATTGCTGAATTAGGAAAAAAGGTGAAGGTAACTGACCTGACAACCTATTTCAAAGAAGATTTTTTTGATACCAAAAAACTGGTTTACGTTCCGATGTAATTTAGGAGTCTATGCAGAAAATATCCGTCGCATTGTGCACATTTAATGGTGCGGAGTTCCTATCGAAACAATTGGAATCCATCAAACAACAAAGCATGCCCATCCATGAATTGGTCGTGTGCGATGATGGTTCGTCGGATGAAACATTAGCCATTCTCGAACGGTTCAGTAAACAAGTTACCTTCTCGGTTCAAGTTCACAGCAATCCCCAAAACCTAGGAAGCAGCAAGAATTTTGAGAAATGCATGGCTTTATGCCAGGGCGATTTGATATTTCTATGTGATCAAGATGATGTGTGGATGCCTGAAAAAGTGGAACGAATTGTGGAGTATCTCACAGCTCATCCAGAAAAAGAAGCCGTATTTTCAAACGCGACGATGATTGATCAAGCCGGTTTTCCGACCGGAAAGACCTCTTTTGAACAGATTGAATTTACGCCGGAAGTCCAGGGCCTTTGGAATGCAGGAGGTTCCTTCCGCATACTCTTAAAAGGTTATGTGGTAACCGGTGCAGCTTTAGCCGTTAAAAAACGTGCCTTAGCCAAAATCGGCGCCGTACCGAATATTACCAAAGAACTCATACACGATGGCTGGATTGCACTCAATTTAAGCATGGCAAACCAAATTGGCTTTATCAACACTTGCTTAATTCAATACCGCGAACATTCTAACCAACAAGTAGGCTTCAAAAGTAAACCGGCGCGCGTTTCCCTATTGCAGCGATTTACGAGGTCACGAGAAGAGAAACTTTGTACGCTTCGTAAAAAAGCGGATATTGCACATGCGCTCTTAAAACACTTTGAGGCAGAAAATAATGTAAATGATGAAATCACCCTTGCATTAATTCGCCGTGAAGCATTTTACCGCATGCGTGCTAACCTTCCGGCCAATCGACTTTTTCGTTTCCTACCCGTATTCAAGCATGCACTGAAGGGCGCTTATCAGTTGGAAGAAGGAGGCAAATGGTGGAGACCTTTACTCGGAGACCTATTTGAATAAACATGGAAAAGGTTGCGGTCATCATTCCCATTTATCAAACGCAGTTGAACCCCCGGGAGGAGGTCTCACTCCGACAATGCATCAGCGTATTGGGAAAACATCCGATTATCTTTGTCGCCCCAGAATCACTTGATAGTAACTTTTTAAATTCATATGGTATTACTCCACAGACAATTCGATTTAAAGACGAATACTTTAAGAGTACCAAAACCTATAACAGACTACTGACGAGTCCCATCTTTTACGAGGCATTTACAAATTTTGAGTACATCTTAATTTACCAATTAGATGCCTATGTATTCAAAGATGATTTGCTTGCTTGGTGTCAAAAAGGCTACGATTACATTGGGGCACCTAAGTTGCGCAAACACCACCTGAATAATCAAACAAGTTGCCTACCTATATTATTGAATGGAGGACTTTCCTTACGCCGCGTGAAACCGGTCTTAAGGTATATTAAGATCTACCAACTGTTCTTTCGAGAATGGTTAGCGAATGAGGATGCGATGTTTTCGTTTGCACAAAAAAGAGCCTGGCCATTCCGATTTTTATTACGCTTACCCCCTTGGAAGGTCGCCTTGGCCTTTGCGATTGAACAGAATCCAGAAACTTCATTTAACATAGCAGGCGAACTTCCCTTTGGGTGCCATGCCTGGGAACGCTACAATCCATCATTTTGGGAAAAACACATCCCGCTACAATAAGTTAAGCTTCAGCTCCTTGAAATAACAAACGCATGGAACGCACCTTTCGACGTGAGATGGGAATAATTTCGTCGTTGATCAATCGAATTGATTTTTGAGATTTAAAGTCAATGTGCTGAATGGCGGCGGGATTGATTAGGGCCGACTTAGACGGTCGGATGAAGCCGCCAGTCTCAAGAACATCAGCAAAATATTTTAGTGTTCTACATGACAAAAACTTGCGACCATCTTTAAGAATTACATGGGAATAATTGCCTTCCCCACGGACGAGTAAAATGTCCGGTGGCATCACCTCGGTTCCATCCAGAACAAAAGCAGGCAATACATGTAACTTCTCTTCAAATAGCATAAAGACGCATTAAATTCAGCGATTGGCTTATTCGAAATTAGACTACTTAGCTCCGAAAATTGAATAGAATTGAGTTATTTGCGTTATTGCTATTTTGAAGGCTTAATTCGTTTATTAAAAGGTAATTATGAAAATGTGATATTTACGTTTAAACACATTTTATTGCCAATAAAGGTCAATTTAACATTCCGCGTAGGTAAATAAAACAACACAAAGCAGATAGTAAAGCAATCAAAAAACGATATTATTGTGACTGAAAAACTGAAAACAAAAATGAAAACAAGACGATTTGGTCGGACCGACTGGCAAGTGAGTGAACTAGGTTACGGCATGTGGGGACTGGCGGGATGGACCGGTTCAGATATCGAAGAAGTGAATGCCTCCTTAGAAAAAGCAGTTTCTTTAGGCGCTAATTTTTTTGATACAGCCTGGGGTTATGCGGAAGGAAAAAGTGAGCAGATTTTAGGTGCCTTAATCAAGCGTCATCCGGATAAAAAATTATACGCGGCAACTAAAATTCCACCGAAAAATTTTACTTGGCCATCCAAATCTCACTTCAAGATAGAAGACTGCTTCCCAGCAGCACATATTATTGAATACACCGAGAAAAGCTTAAAGAATTTAGGCGTTGAGCAAATTGATCTCCAACAATTTCACGTGTGGGAAGATGCTTGGGCAAATTCAGAGGAGTGGCAAAAGGCTGTTGAGCAATTAACAGCTGCTGGCAAAGTAGCCCATTGGGGGATTTCAGTAAACCGTTGGGAACCTAACAATTGCCTCAAAACACTTGAAACGGGCCTATTATCCTCGGTTCAGGTGATCTATAATATCTTCGACCAAAATCCCGAAGACCAATTATTTCCGTTGTGTAAGAAATTGGATGTAGGCATTATTGCGCGTGTCCCCTTTGACGAAGGAAGCCTAACGGGATTAATGAGTTATGATACAACTTTCCCAGCGGACGATTGGAGATCTACCTATTTTGTACCCGAAAATCTAATATCGAGTGTGGACCATGCTAATGCGTTAAAGCCATTAGTACCAGCAGGCATGACATTGCCCGACATGGCATTACGCTTTATTTTAGCGAATCCTGACGTAGGAACGATTATTCCCGGCATGCGCAAAATCAAGCACGTGGAAAGTAATATTGCTTGCTCGGATGGGGCAACGTTACCCGCATCCTTACTAACGGAATTAAGAAAGCACCGTTGGGAGCGCCAACCTACTGAATGGTCCCAATAGCTTGATCAAATAATTCTTTGAGCTTCGGCTCTTCTCGGAATCCCGATGTTTTTTGGAGTAATTTTCCTTTGCGAAAAACCAAAAAGCTCGGGATTTCGTCGATTCCGTTGGCCTGTAAAATCGCCTGATTCCCATCTGCCTCCACTTTAATCACAGTTACTTTACCGGCAAATTCACCCGCTAATTTATCTACCATTGGCATCATCTTCAGACAAGGAGCGCACCATTTGGCATAAAAGTCTACGACAACTGATTCATTTTCTTTGGCCATTTTTTCAAAATCCGCAAGACTCCAAGCCGCATCGTGTTTCACGGTAGGGACTCCTTCTAAAGGCATCAATTTTGTTGTCCATTTCAAATATCCTCCTTTTAGTTCTGACACATGAAACCCTTTAGCCCGCATAAGCTCGGCGGCTTGTGCTGACCGACCACCCGAAAGGCAGTAAATCAATACCGGTTTAGATTTATCTAATTTGTCGATTTCTTTGGCAAAGCCTTCCGATCGGAAGTCGATGTTTGTCGCTTTCGGTAAATGCCCGCCACCAAACTCGCCGGATGTACGCACATCCAACAATAAAGCCTGAGGTTGTTCGGCAATTTTGGCTGAAAACGATTCAACGTCAAGCACTTGCGAAAATAATTGCCCTGAACACAAGGTTAAAAACAGGACTAGAAGGGAATATTTTTTCATTTTGAGGGGATGTCAACTTATAAAATCAGGATTAAACACAAAACTCACGGAAATTATCCAAATTTTGCGTTATTTTGCAAGGCAATTTAAGCAATTACATCGTAATCATTTATTCACAATAACAATAAAAAGATGAGTGCAATACAGTACGTACACGCCAGACAAATTTTAGATTCACGCGGAAACCCAACAATCGAAGTTGATATCAAGACCGAAGACGGAGCTTTCGGTAGAGCAGCAGTTCCTTCAGGAGCTTCTACAGGTATCCATGAGGCTGTTGAGCTTCGTGATGAAGACAAATCAGTTTACGTAGGTAAAGGGGTTTTGAAGGCTGTTGAGAACGTAAACAGAGCTATTGCTGAAGAATTATGGGGCTTAGAAGTTTCTGAGCAAAACATGATCGACCGTTTAATGATTGAATTAGATGGTACTTCTAACAAAGGAAAATTAGGTGCAAACGCAATCTTAGGTGTTTCTATGGCGGTAGCGAAAGCTGCAGCACAAGAAGCAGGTTTGCCATTATATCGTTACATCGGTGGTGTTAATGCAAATACATTGCCAGTTCCCATGATGAACATCTTGAATGGTGGTTCTCACGCGGACAACTCAATCGATTTCCAAGAATTCATGGTGATGCCAGCGAAAGCGGAATCTTTCTCACACGCATTGCGTATGGGTACTGAAGTTTTCCACGCATTAAAAGGTGTGTTGAAATCAAAAGGATACTCAACAAACGTAGGTGATGAAGGTGGTTTTGCACCAAACATCAAGTCGAACGAAGAGGCAATCGAAATCGTATTGCAATCCATCGAGAAAGCAGGTTACAAACCAGGTGAAGAAATTTTCATCGCGATGGATGCGGCTGCATCTGAATTCTACGATGAGAAAACAGGTCTTTACACATTCAAAAAATCAGATGGCAAGCAATTGAACAACATGGAAATGGCTGCTTACTGGAAGACTTGGGCGGATAAATATCCAATCATTTCGATCGAAGATGGTATGGCTGAAGATGATTGGGCAGGTTGGGCTGAGCAAACAAAATTAATCGGTTCTAAATGCCAATTAGTAGGTGACGATTTATTCGTAACAAACGTGAAGCGTTTACAAGAAGGTATCGAAAAAGGTGTTGCAAATGCTGTATTAGTTAAAGTAAACCAAATTGGTTCATTAACTGAAACAATTGATACGGTTAACTTAGCGAAACGCAATTCATACAAAAACATCATGTCACACCGTTCAGGAGAGACAGAAGATGCAACAATCGCTGACTTAGCAGTTGCATTGAACACAGGACAAATTAAAACAGGTTCTGCGTCACGTTCTGACCGTATGGCTAAATACAACCAATTGCTTCGTATTGAGGAGGAATTGGGAGCGAATGCTTATTTCCCAGGTTTAAACTTCTAAGCACTCGTGAATCGCATCAAGCAGCAATTTCTTGGGCCGAACAAATTTTATTGGATTTCAGCGAGCATCCTCTTCGTGTGGATGTTCGTGCTGGATTCCAATGATGTCACTGTTCAGTTTCGCCTTTGGAATGAATTAAGGCAGCTTGAAAACGAGAAATCGTATTACCAACAAAAAACCAAAGAATTGGAAAAAGAGCGCCGCATGGTCATCGGAAATCCATCTTTGTTGGAAAAATATGCGAGGGAAAAATATCTGATGAAGAAACCGAAAGAGGATATTTTTGTGATTGTGGACGAAAACAATCAACCCATCGAGCACTAACAAAAAAGCCCTTCAAACGAAGGGCTTTTTTTATATCTTGATATCCTTACTTGAAATTGCGGCTTTCTCCGCAGGATTTCCTTTCCAAATACTCCAAGGATCTGTCTTCTGACGGGTCAAATTCGCCCCCATCGCAATCAAGGTACCTTCACCTAAAACACTTTGGTCTCTAATTGTCGCATTCACACCGATGAAACAATAATCGCCTACTTGGCAACCACCCGAAAGTACCACATGGGATGTAAAGAACACGTGATCACCAATCGTGCCATGATGGCCTATGTGATTTCCAGACCATAAGACTACATCATTTCCAATCGTCACATAAGGCTGAATCGTATTATCCTCCAAAATGAAACAATTGTCCCCAATTTTATCTGTTAAAACCGTCGCATGTGAACTAATATAGGAAATGTAGGAATACCCTTTCTCTAATCCTTGCTCATAAACACGCGCACGAACCCGATTCATGTTTTTCTCCGTTAAGGGAGCAAAGAACTTATATTCCGAAGGAGGATAAACCGATTCAACTGTCTCAAATGGGACTAAAGGTAAGCCGTGAAACGTTGGCTCCTGAATGTAATCTTGCTCAACGGTAAACGCAACAACCTCATGATCGGAATCGTTTTGCAAATAATAAAGTGCAAGTTCAGCGGTTCGTGTATTACCAAAAATAATGACTTTAGCCATAGTAAAATTTAATGGAACAAAGGTAACTAGAGTTTATCCAATTCCCCTTTAGTTAATACCGGTTATTTATCCAATGGTCAAAACTCGTTGTGAACAACGAATTAAAACAGGGGCACTCCCGTCATTTCTTTCGGCTGAGCCACGCCCATCAACTTTAAGATGGTAGGCGACACATCGCCTAATTTTCCATTTTGAAGCGTTGGATGAAAATCATTATCTACTAAAATACATGGAACTAAATTCGTCGAGTGGGCCGTATTAGGCGTTCCATCTTCGTTCATCATGACGTCAGCATTCCCGTGATCTGCAATGATAACGAAAGAGTAACCATGTGCTAAACCTGCTTTGACAACAGCCTCAGCACAAGCATCTACAGTTTCAACCGCCTTCACAACGGCTTCAAAAACACCTGTGTGACCAACCATGTCGGGATTAGCGAAGTTCAAACACACAAAATCAACCTCTTCCTTCTCTAATTCAGGAATCAAGGCGTCACGTAAATCGGCAGCCGACATCTCCGGTTGCAAGTCATAGGTCGCAACCTTCGGTGAATTCCGCAAGATATTTTGTTGGCCTTCAAACAATTGCTCACGACCTCCTGAAAAAAAGAAAGTCACGTGTGGATATTTCTCGGTTTCGGCGATACGAATTTGCTTTTTACCGGCTCCTTCTAACACCTCACCCATCGTCATGGGCAAATTGGAATCATTGAAAATCACTTTCACATTTTGGAATTCCTTATCGTATTCCGTCATCGTCAAGTAATACAGATCCAATTTGTGCATATTCTCCTCATGGAAATCACGTTGCGTAAGCGCTTGTGTAATTTCCCGTCCACGGTCAGTACGGAAGTTGAAACAGATGACAACATCTCCAGCCGCAATTTTTGCCAAAGGTTTCCCCGCAGCATCCGTCGCAATGATGGGCTTAATGAATTCGTCTGTTACGCCGGCATCATAACTTGCTTGGATAGAAGCCAACACATCTTGTGTAGGTGTTCCTTCGGCATCGACCATGGCATGATATGCTAAGGCAACACGTTCCCAACGGTTGTCGCGGTCCATCGCAAAATAACGACCTGTTACGGATGCAACGGCAGTACCTGTTTTCTTTGTATGGTTAACCAAATCCGTCATGAATTTCATCCCTGATTTAGGATCCGTATCACGGCCATCCGTAAATGCATGAACAAACACATTGGACAAACCTGCCTCAGAAGCAGATGTCAATAAAGATTTCAAGTGCTCGATGTGGGCATGAACACCACCATCTGAAACTAAGCCCATGAAATGGACCGATTTATTTTCTTTTTTCGCGTAGTCAAAAGCTTTCGCTAATTCAGGCTCTTGCCCTAAAGTATTTTCGCGAACCGCTTTATTAATACGTACTAGATTTTGATATACGACACGGCCAGCACCTAAATTCATGTGACCCACTTCGGAATTTCCCATTTGGCCTTCAGGAAGACCTACGGCCTCACCCGACGCCTCCAATTTTGAATGCGCATATTTCGTATATAACGAATCAATAAATGGAGTTTTTGCAGCGTCAATCGCTGAAACTTTTGGGTTGGTGGCAATTCCCCAACCGTCTAAAATCATGAGTACGACTTTCTTGTTCACGGGAGTATATTTAATTATCTAACAAAAATAGCCAAAAAGCTATAAACGCGCACGCATTTGTTTGGCGAATGCCAAAATATCCTTTCCCTCGACCGTCTTGACCGGGGAACCAAAAATACTTGCCTCCAACATGGCATGCCCTAATTCTTGTAGGGTACAAGCCGAATTAGGCACAAATAATTTGAGAATCGGGAAAAGCCAATTGATGTATTTGTAAAAGGCCAAGGCATTTTTCAAGCCGGGCGTCGGCTGAATCATGGCCGGACGGAAGGAATAATAATCACCAAAACCTAATTTAGCCAAATCATTTTCCGTTTTTCCTTTGACACGCGCCCAGGCTAAACGACCCAGCTCCGTAGAATCTGTCCCGGCTCCTGAAATGTAACTGAATGACATATTTGGATTCTCATCATGCAAGACTTTGGCAAAGCCTAGCGTCAAATCATAGGTCTTTTGCTTGTATTCATCCGGCTTCATCCCCACGGAAGAAACCCCAAGACAAAATAGGCATGCATCATAACCCTTGATCGCATCCCGCATTTCTTCCGGTTTAAAAAAATCAGAAAGTAGATATTCTTTGACCTTGGGATGAGTCACACCACAGGGCTTGCGGTTAATGACTAAAATTTGGCTCACGAAAGGCGACTGAATGGCTTCATGTAAGACACCTTCGCCTACCATGCCTGTGGCACCCGTAATGATTAATTGCTTTTGTAATATTTCCATCGTAGACTTGAATAATATTTAAATACCTATTTGATGACTTCTAGAAGAAACTTCCTCCAACAAGCCGGCTTGGCGACTGCAGCTAGCAGCCTTTTACCCAATGCAAAATCCGCTATGACCTTTGTTCACCATGTCTTATTTTGGGCCAAAAACCCAGGTAATGAAGCCGAAAAAGCCC
The DNA here is from genome assembly GCF_054558675.1 of Aquirufa sp. TARAVU-A1A. Taxonomy (NCBI): domain Bacteria; kingdom Pseudomonadati; phylum Bacteroidota; class Cytophagia; order Cytophagales; family Flectobacillaceae; genus Aquirufa; species Aquirufa sp. TARAVU-A1A. The sequence goes on along the minus strand of NZ_JBPXKP010000001.1, from coordinate 512,992 downwards.
AATTATTGGCGGCCTTGAAACAATTAGGTACCCTACCTATGATCCAACAATCGCACGTAGGCCGACCAATCATTACGGAATTCGACAAAGGTGCAACGGATGGAAGTTATACTTTTTCTGTCGTTTTAGTGTTCGATAACGCGACAAAAGAATCGGAATACTTATATCATCCTTTGCACAAAAAGTTCATCGATGAAAACAAGCACCTCTGGGGAAAAGTTCAAGTCATTGATTCTGAATTGATATAAATTAGTCGAAAAACGAATTGACTCGCTTGAAATAGGGCCCTACATTTAGGGCATGAAACCACATACCCGAAAATTATATCAGTTAGTCCGTGCCAAATTGCATTTGGGCGAGCAAGATGGCATGAAATTTATCCATGGACTACAGGCTGAGGTCAAGGAATCTACGCAGGAGTTTGTTTCAAAGGATTTTGTACATCAAACTGTTTCAGAAGCAAAAAGCGAACTGATAAAATGGATGTTTATTTTTTGGGTGGGGCAAGCAGCTGTGACGTATATGATTGTTTCCCTGATAAAAAACTGATAATTATTGGTCTATTCTTGTATCGAATTGACTCATTTAGCGTGTTTTTGTAGGTTTGAAACATGGAAGCGAAATCAATTCAATTGTATCAATTAGCGCATAAAAAACTCCACTTAGTGGAAAAAGATGCCATGGAATTTGTAGATGTCATTCAAGACACCATTGAGGACCGGACTAAGAACTTCGTCACGAAGGAATACTTAGATGTTCGACTCATGGAACTGGAGTTGAAATTATTAACGAAAATAGCCGATTCGGAAAAAAATATTCTACGATGGATGTTTACCTTTTGGATAGGTCAGCTCGTCGCGATGTTCGGTTTTATATACCTGTTTTTAAAACATTAGGCTTTTCTTTTTGCGAGCACAAACATCCCGATGACGGAAATGAATAACATTCCGAGGCTCGCGATATCCTGCCAACGAAGCATTTCGGGATGATTGAGTAAGTTTGCCCAGGAGGCCGCCTGTGTACCGGTCCACAAAGCAATCAGAGTTCGCGGAAGCATCCCCAAAGTTCCGCCTACAAAGAATTGACGCAAAGGAACACCCAAAAATGCCATTAATGCATTCGTGATAGCGAAAGGAAATATGGGAGATAAGCGGGCTAAAAACACCCAAGCAAAGGATTGAGCTTGAACGTTATCCAGAAAATCAGCCGCTTTAAACTTGACTCGAATCAGTTCAATCAGCGAATCTCCTTTCATTTTTCGAGCTAAGAAATAGCCCAACAAAGACGCGATGGCATAAGCGATAATCAATGGCCACAAGCCTGTCCATCCCCAAACAAAGCCCGTAAACATGGCAAAAAAGGTTGTTGGACACAATGCCAGCCCCATGATAAAAACAGCACCCATCCAAAATAACACATATTCCGTAGGTGAAAATTCTGTAAAAAATGTGGGATTCGCCAAGGCAAAATAACCCAACAGCATACTCGAAAGCACGGGTAAAGCTCCCATCCAGAGAAGGTAAAGCGTTTCAAGAATGATGCGACGATTTTTGGGCATAAGGCCAACAAATATACGCTTCTTTTCATAATCCAAGCCCTTTTGCCTACCTTTGCAGGGCATTTTGCCCCATTAAAATTCATCCATGGAAATCGCAATCATCAAATACAACGCCGGAAATGTGCAATCGGTCATGTACGCTTTGGACAGAATCGGGATGAAATACCAATGGACAGATGACGAGCATGTAATTCGTTCAGCAGATAAAGTCATCTTTCCTGGGGTTGGTGAGGCGAGTACGGCTATGGCCTATTTATGTGAAAAAGGCTTAGATCAACTTATTCCCTCTTTAAAACAACCTGTTTTAGCGACCTGCATCGGGATGCAATTATTATGCCGAGATTCTGAAGAAAATAACACAAGCTGCATGGGCGTATTTGATGTACCCGTGAAACGCTTTGTTAGCTCAGACCTGAAAATACCGCACGTTGGCTGGAATTCCATTCAAGCCAATGGTGAAAATGTACTGATGGAAGGACTCAAAAAAGAAGAATACGTTTATTTCGTCCACTCCTTTTATGCGCCCGTAAATCCGTATACGACAGCCACTTGTGACTATGCGCAACCCTTTTCTGCTATGTTGCAAAAAGACAATTTCTATGCGGCACAATTCCACGCAGAAATATCGGGCATGGCCGGTCAAAAAATCATTCAAAACTTCTTAGCGCTTTAATCTATGTTCCAACTCATTCCAGCCATCGATATTATTGGAGGACAATGCGTTCGATTAACGCAAGGGGATTACAAACAAAAGAAAGTCTACAGCTCAGACCCTTTGGAAATTGCCAAAGCGTTTGAAGGAGCGGGCATTCAACGTTTGCATTTGGTGGATTTAGATGGAGCCAAGGCGAAAGAAATTGTCAATGCTGCTGTCTTGGAGCGCATTGCTTCGAACACTTCTTTGCACATTGATTTTGGCGGTGGAGTTCAATCCGATGCCATGATCGACCGAGCGTTTTCTGCCGGTGCAGCACAAATCACCGCAGGAAGTATTGCCGTTCGCAATCCTGAACTCGTACACGGTTGGTTCAAAAAATACGGAACAGATAAAATCATTTTAGGTGCCGATGCACACAATGAGCAAATCGCCGTATCGGGCTGGCAAGAAAATTCCAACATCTCTATTTTTGATTTCCTGACAGACTACCAAGCGGCAGGTGCGCAATACGTTATCTCGACGGATGTGGCGAAAGATGGATTGTTGCAAGGACCGAGTTTTGATTTATATGAAAAAATTCAGGCCAATAATCCCGGAATGAACATCATTGCGAGTGGCGGAGTGGCCAATATGCAAGATTTGGAACAATTACGTGCCATGAATTTATTCGGAGTAATTGTGGGAAAAGCCTTTTACGAAGGTCGCATTACGCTTGAAGATTTAGCCACATTTGCCAAAGAATCCCTATGCTAACGAAACGAATTATTCCCTGTTTGGATATAAAAGAAGGTCGGACTGTGAAGGGGACCAACTTTGTGGACTTGCGCGATGCGGGTGATCCCGTTGAATTGGGTGCACTCTATGCGGAACAAGGAGCAGATGAATTGGTTTTTTTAGACATCACGGCGACCGTTGACAACCGAAAGACCTTAGTCAACTTGGTTCGTGAGGTGGCACGTCATGTCAACATACCTTTTACCGTCGGTGGTGGAATCAGTAGCATCGAAGATGTTTCAGCCTTATTGAATGCGGGTGCTGATAAGGTTTCGATTAATTCCTCAGCGGTTCGTCGGCCGGAATTAGTGGACGAATTAGCCTTGCAATTCGGGTCGCAATGCATCATCGTAGCGATTGATACGCGCTTTGTAGATGGCAATGATTGGGTACATACGCACGGAGGAAGAAAAATCACAGAAATTCAAACGATGGCTTGGGCGAAAGAAGTCGAGTCGCGTGGAGCGGGTGAAATATTATTAACATCCATGGATGCTGATGGAACCAAAGCGGGCTTCGCGAATGACTTGACGAGTCGGGTTTCATCGCAGTCATCCATCCCCATTATTGCTTCAGGTGGTGCGGGCAGTATGGATCATTTTTATGAGGTTTTTACGGAGGGAAAGGCGGATGCCGGTTTGGCAGCGAGCATTTTCCACTTCAAGGAAATTGAGATTATTGAATTGAAAAAATATTTATCAAGCAAAGGAATTCCGATGCGGATATACTAATTTAACCCCTATGAGTTTACAACCCGATTTTTCCAAAGGATTAGTACCTGCCATTATTCAAGATGCAAGCACCTTGAAAGTCTTGATGTTAGGGTACATGAATGAAGAGGCCTATGCCAAAACGATTGCAGAAAAACGGGTGACCTTTTTTTCCCGCTCAAAGAATCGCCTTTGGACCAAAGGAGAGACGTCCGAAAATTACTTGGATGTCGTGCAAGTCGCGATCGATTGCGATCAAGACACGATTTTAATTCAAGCAAAACCTGCTGGGCCTACTTGCCATACGGGAGCTGACACTTGTTTCAACGAATCTAATGCGGACAATGCGGCTTGGTTGGATCAATTAAAGCACGTGATTCGTTCACGTAAAAATGCGTCTGCGGATACTTCATATACCGCTTCATTATTCCAAAAAGGAACACACAAAGTAGCCCAAAAAGTGGGTGAAGAAGCTGTGGAATTGGTGATTGAGGCCCTGATGAAAAATGATGATTTATTCAAAGGCGAGGCGGCGGATTTGATCTTCCACTTATTGGTTTTATTAGAAGATCGTGGAATCGGTTTGGAAGAAATCGTAAAGACATTACAAGCTAGACATCAGAAATAATATGATTGGATTTATCATTCGTTACATCATCATTGCTTGCGTGGTTTTAGTCATTCCGCGCTATTTAAAAGGAATTACTGTCGATGGATTTACGACAGCTTTGTTGGTCGCCCTCGCCATGGGATTTTTAAATTCCTTCGTGAAACCCATCTTAAAAATTATCAGTTTCCCAATCACTTTCATGACCTTGGGATTGTTTTCTTTGGTGATTACGGTAGCAATGGTTTACATCGTGGAAGCCTATGTTGATGGATTTAAGGTAAGTGGATTCATTGCTCCCTTAATCTTCAGTTTTGTGGTAGGAATTACGAACTCTTTCGTAGGGCTTTTTACGAAATAACCCGCCTTACCTTTGGCAAACCTTGGAGGATTGCCAAAGGTAGTGTTTGCATACGACAATTCAGTTGTTCAAAAAGCGATTATCTATTACTCGATAAACTCAATAACCAGGCCTTCGCTGTTTCTTCATTCGTAAAAGATTTCATGGGAATGGGAGGTTTTTGGAAGGCAAAAAGAAGCTTCATAATCAAGGTAGACAGACCGGGCTTTGACACCATAGCCATCGCCGAATAGATCTCGGGAAGAATCGATTTGGAATAATCCCGAGTGGCCTTGTCGGGCATCGGAGAGTTTTTCAAAAAGATCAATAAAGGAACAGGCTTATCTCCAGCAATGCTTTTGACCAATTCCCTATTCCTTTCCATCAAGGGAACCGTACGCAAAACTGATTTGGAATAGGAATACAAAATTCCTGATTCGTCTAAACGGTAGTTGGCAATTTCCCCTTCTATAAGCTGCATAGATTAACTAATATCTTTGGAAGAAATACGAAAAGTCATTAGTCCTGCCAAAGCTGCTGGGATCGCAAATACCCAAAAGCTTTGCGTCATGTCTAAGCCCCAAGCGACCAAAAGTCCCCCTAAAATCGGACCGATAATTCCGCCCAATCGGCCCGCACCAATCGCCCAGCCAACGCCCGTCGTGCGAATATAGGTAGGATACATACTCGCGGCCACCGCATATAAACCCACGAATCCTCCTTGTACACCAAATCCCATCAAAAAGAATATGACTAAAACATAAGGCGAATGCACGAAGAAGCCAAAAGACAGCATGGTCACCGCCGTAAAAAGTAAAATCGTCCCAATCGTTTTCTTCAAGCCAAAACGCGATGAACAATAACCTTGCATCGGGATGCCCACAATGGCACCAAGATTAAAAACAGTTCCGGCGTAAATGGCTGCCGACATGGATAGCCCGGCATTCGTGGCTAATTTGTGAATCCAATTCAACATAAAATACAAGGTTGCGAAAGCTAAAAACAAGGCAGTCCACAACTGAAACGTAGAAATTCGGTAAGGCTCTTTGACCAAAATTTGTACACTCGGCTTTTCTTCAGCACTTTGAGAAGCGGCAAATGATTCTTTGATAAATAGCCCAACCAGGGGTAAGGACAAAAATGTCGCAAAGCCTGCTAGTTCAAAGAGATGCTCCCATCCAGATGTTTTGATAACCGTAGCAGCTATCAAACCTGACAATACTGCTCCGACGGGATAACCCGCAACCACCGTACTCACCCAAAAATTTCGGGTCGAAACAGCCGAATTTTCAGCAGTTAAAGCCGCCGTCGTTGCCATCATCGCCCCGATACCCAAACCACTGATGAAGCGAAAAATCATCAACAAATTCACATCCGTGGCATAAGATGTCGCATAAATACAAGTAGCCATTAATAAGCCTGCAATTAGCATTGTGGATTTCCGACCAATCCGGTCGGCAAACGGTGCTAAAAAGATCGCCCCTACGGTCATACCCACAAGACCCGAAGAGAATACGATCCCTAAATTAGCGGGACTAATACTCCAAGCTTTCGCAATAGCAGGAGCGGCATAGGAAATGATGAGCACGTCCATGCCATCCAACATATTCATTAAAAAACAAATGAAAATTGTGAGGTATTGCTTAGTTGACATATCCAAAAGAAGGCTTCACGCCCGTTTTAACCCAGTTACGCAAGGCATCAAAAGCCTCACCTGTTTGTTTATCAGTAAATTGGCAATGTGCCTGTCCATTCGTGTATTTGACCGTAAAATATTTCCCACGACCCTGTGCATGAATCATGTTTTCGAGATTCGTAACCGCATAAGAAACGGGGATCAATTGGTCATAAATCGTATGCATTAACACAATCGGCTTATCGATTTTTCCAGTCCGATCGTAGCGGGCGAAAAGTTTCTGCGGATCCTGGGTAGCGGCCAAACGTTCCGCCTTTTTGTTCACTTCTAAGTTATCCGGAAAGCCCGAATAGACCGTTTGCGTATTGTCAAATGGGTTACCATTGAATTTTAAGGCCAAATCTCGCAACACATTTTGATTGAAAAATAAAGAACCTGGTAAATCAGCTAATTTCAAATCAAAGCGTTTCGCAAAAGCGACAGCTAATACGGAATCTTTAGCTAAAATGGCTTGTTTGATGGCCGCCATGCGCGAACCTGCTTGGGCAAACGAAACAAATGCAATCGAACTCGCTGGATCAAAAATTTCCTTCAAACTAGGAACGATCCCTGGAAAAAGTCCATTAAACGTCGCATACATGTCATATTCCTTGCGGCATTGCAGATATGGTCTGGAAGCCAAGGGACAAAGGGGTAGGCCACCTTGGTAATGCTGCCCAAAATTTTCCAATGTCGCGATCGTAATCCCACCACCCATGGAATGCCCCACCATAAACGTGGAATCCGGTTGGCCCATCTTTTTAACAAACGCTTGGCGTAATTCTTCCGTGGCATCAACTCCTTCAGCCAGAGCGAACCCTTGAATGGGATAATCCGATGCCGCAATCGCAAATCCTCGATCCAAAAAGGGTTTTAGTCGTTGGGCCAACTGAGCATTTGCACTTGCTGGCGGGGTGCCCATGAACTGGTAACCATGCGCATACATGATTAGCTTTTTGTTCCAATTTGCGGGAATGTGTATTTGATAATCGCCTCCCTTGAGAACGCCCAGGTCTACCGCCTTTTGTCCGTGTAGCGAAAGGGCAAGCAGGCATAAAATTGCTATTTGCTTCATTAGAGTAATTTATAAATTCGGATTTTCACAGCATCGGGCATCCGTTCGCCGGTGCAAACAAAAATGGTATCATTGATCCAAGCATATTTGCTCGTTAAAGGAGCTTCTAATTTGGGAATCGCGCGGAAATAATATTGACTGGCATCCACTTTTTCACCTTTGGCAATACGCGCTGCGACTTCGGGAGTTGCAACACGAACACCGATGTTTTTCACATAAATGATGGATCCATCATCTGCCTTAAATTGATAATGCGCTTCCAATTCTGCAACGCCATCTTTCCGGACTACTTGCCAGTCGGCACCTCCATTAAAAATCTCTCCTTTAATTCCGGGACCATCCACTGTCCCACCGATGATAGGAATAATCCGACGCGTTCCATGGGCCGTTTCACCTACGGTTAGTGCGGGACTAAGTTTTACTTGCAATTCGCAGAAAAATTCGAGTTTGGGAGCTTCTTGAGCGAAGGCCGTTGACATGCTGAAAATCAGCAAAGCGATAATTTTTTTCATAGGTTTAGCTTTGTTCCCCTCGCTTAGCTTTGGCAAACCTTCGAGGATTGCCAAAGCTACGGGGAAATTAGGAATTTTCGATGCCTAAAAAGCATTTTATCAAGTAATTGAATCTTGATTTAACTCGAATTCCACTAACTTCGCGATACGCTGACGGGGTCGGTGACCACCGGCAGCGTATAACCTAATATGAAAAAACTGATTTTCGGAGCGCTGCTCCTGTGCCTATCGTTAACTGGATTTACGAAAGGTAATCTCCCGCGAACCATCGTAACAACCGACGGCGAAATTGACGACGTAGATACATTTATTCGGATGTTGATGTATTCCAACGAATACCAAGTCGAGGGACTCATCTATTCGAGTTCCATGTGGCATTACAAAGGGGACGGAAAGGGGACCAAATTCACCTCGGAAATGGAGATGACTCGGAAAATGTATGGTGCTAAAACGGATTTGCGTTGGCCGGGCGTTCAGTGGATTCAAGACCTCCTGAAAGCCTATGCTGAGGTTCACCCGAATTTAATCTTGCACGACAAAAACTACCCATCGCCCGCTTACCTCAACAGCATAGTTAAAGTAGGAAATATTGATTTCGAGGGCGAAATGGAACAAATCACTGAGGGTTCCGAATGGATTAAAGCGAAATTATTGGACAAAGACCCAGAACCGATCTATTTGCAAGCTTGGGGAGGAACGAACACCATTGCCCGCGCTTTAAAATCGATCGAAGAACAATTTGGTGCTGACAAAAATTGGCCCGCCATCAAAGCAAAAATTTCGAAAAAGGCCATCATTTATACGGTCATGGATCAGGACGCCACGTATAAAAACTACATCGGAGGGCACTGGCCAGAAATTCGGGTTTTCTACAATGCGCATCAATTTGCGAGTTTCGCATACCCTTGGAAACGCATCATGCCAAAAGCGACACAGCCCTATTTCGAAGGCGCTTACATGGCAAATAAGATTATTTTGGACCACGGACCTCTTTTAAAAATGTATTATTCCTACGGGGATGGCCAAAAACAGGCGGGCGATGATGAACACATACACGGGGACATCACTAAAATAAAAAATGCACAATGGGGTGATTTTAATCAATATGATTTCATTTCCGAAGGAGATTCCCCAGCCTTTTTACACCTCGTTGACGTAGGCTTAAACAACTTAAACAACCCTTCATTTGGCGGATGGGGCGGTCGATTTGTGCAAGCGAAAGACAATCCATTCCGATTTGAAGACAATGAACAAGCTGCTGATTTCAATCCGGAAACAGGAAAAATGGACATCAATTATTCGCAAACACGTTGGCTAATTGCGGCACAAGAGGATTTCGCAGCGCGTGCCGACTGGTGTGTAAAATCCTATGCGGATGCAAATCACGCGCCTCAAATCACAGTAAAAGAAGGCATGAATTTAACGGCTAAGGCAGGTCAAGAGCTCTTATTAACGATAGAAACACGTGACCCAGACCGGAATGGCATTCAATTGAAAGCTTGGGCCTATCCAGAAGCGGGATCCGGAAAAGCAGGGGTTAATATTGGGGGAAAACAAGCCATCGTTTCCATCCCAGATTCAGCGAAAAAAGGGGACACATTTCATGTGGTCATCGAGGGAACGGACAATGGAATGCCAGCCCTAACTCGCTATCGTCGGGTAGTCATTACTGTCCGCTAAATAGCTTCAAATTCTCCGCGTTCGAGGTTTTTACGAACTTCGCCGGCCTTAAAATATTTGCCATTCATGGAAATATATACTCCTGGGGAGAGCACTTGCACAAAAGCGAGGGCACTCCCTAGGTTAAACATCCCATCAGAAGAACCAAATTTATAGGGAATCATCGCACCCGTTAACACGATGGTTTTATCGGAAATTTTTCCTGCCAAATATTCAGCCGTTTGGGTCATCGTATCTGTTCCATGCGTAATCAAGATTCGATCAGCATCAGTTGAAAGGCAGGCATCACAAATCTGAATTCGGTCGGTATCCGTAAATTCGAGGCTATCTTTCATAAAGAGCGTATCCGTTTTGACATCCAGTCGGTTCCGCCCTTTCGTCAACATTTCCTGCAAATGCGTCTCTTTGAAATACAAGGAACCATTTAGTTCATTGTATTCCTTATCAAATGTTCCTCCGGTAACATAAATCTGAATCATATTTTTTTAATTTGTCGATGAATGATTAAAACTACATGGTCCAAATACAATTAGCAAAAACAAGTGAAGAATTAATTGAGGTATTGGCACTCCAACAAGCCAATCTGCGGAAAAACATCAGCGAAGAAGAGGCGACGACACAAGGATTTTTGATGGCGGAATACGACTTGGCCTTTTTGGAATTGCTACATAAAAACAGCCCTGGCATCCTAGCGAAAGTTGGCGAAAAGGTCGTTGGCTATAGTTTAGTCGCACTACCCGATACGGCACGCCATCATCCATTGTTGGCCGATTTAGTTGAAAACATTGAAAGATGCTTATACGACGGTAAGCCTGTTACTACTTATGCGATTGTGGCACAATTATGTGTTTCAAAGGATTACCGGGGACAGGATTTGGTCCAAAAACTCTATGGGGGATTTCAAGAGCACTATGCCTCTCGTTTCGACTTTTGCGTAACCGATGTCGCACAGGCAAATGCGCGATCACTTAAAGCACATCAAAAACGCGGATTTCAAGTCATCGACACCCTATCTTACGGCGGAATCGGATGGGATATCGTTTTATGGGATTGGAACAAAAAATCAGTTTCTTGATAGGCCAATCCGCGCTAGAATAGGCGCTAGACTGATTTTATCAAAAAACTGATTGAAAAAATGCGTAAATCGGTAGACGCTGCCGGGGTTAGAAACCCCGGCAGCGTCACCAAAAAAATCATTTAAAGTGCGTGGCGCAAAGTGATGCCATACGTTCTTGGATCGCCCAAAACAGCCGCATATTGCCCAGCACTCCCTGCTCCAGGTAATAATTGCTCAAAATAGTTTTGATTCAAGACATTACGTCCCCATACAGAGATACTCACACCTTTTACAGACCGGAAGCCGATTCGGGCATTCAATAATGAATATCCTTCCACATTTAAATATTTGGAAGGCGTAGGACTCGAAGAGAAACCCGAGCGAACATAATCATCAATAGCGATATAGAATTCCCCCGTTTGGCCTAATAATTTAGCTACAGAAGTAAATTCGCCACCAAATGAACCTGCCCATTTAGAAACCCCTGGCAAATCTTGTCCAGAGATGTCTTTAAAAAAAGCCGTTCCTCCTGTTTCCTCTAAAGGAACTGGGGCATTTTTGAATGTCGTGTAAATCGCCTCGGTATAAGCTAAGTTACCATAAAACGAGAAATGCTTTGTCAAACTTACCGTTCCATCTACTTCAAGACCACGTACTCGAACACCTTCCGCATTCGCTAAATAACCGCGGTTAACAGCCGGATCTGGCGTTTGAACTAAGGTTTGGTAATCGGTAATTTCCGTATTGTAGGCAGTTAAATTAAAGGTAGTATTTACACTAGGGCGCGTTTTAAAGCCAATTTCGAAATGCTTCGTAGCCTCTGGTTTGATGGTCGCTAAGTCTAACATCGGTTGACCATTCAAGGTAGGCAAGCCCCCTAAATTCAACCCTACCGGCTTGTATCCAGTCGAATAGGTCGCAAATGAATTAAAGTTTTTCGAAGCTTTGTAAGCTAAAGTCACTTGTCCAGAGAAGTTGCGATCAGATACATCAGCATTAAACGCCTGGTCTGAATACACTAATTTTTTCAAGGCGATCAACGCCGGATCAGTCGTTTGTAAACCACCATAAGTCGTCCGACTATAGGTCAAATCTTTCGCATCATAATTGTAGCGAATACCTGGCATCAAGCTGATTTTGTTTGTCAATGCAATATCCAATTGACCAAAAACGGCGGCAGAAAGGGTGTTCAAATTCGAACGTGTCTTAATTCCATAACCTTCGAAAAGACCCGGCGTTTTCCAAAGTGCACTTGTTGTGCTTTGGTTAAATCGCCACGTGGCAGAGCCGCCTTCCTCCGTTTGATCCGGAGAGGATTTCAAATTTTGGCCAAACAAAAAGGCCCCAAATACAGCACTCAATTTAGAAGAAAATGTCCCCGCCCAACGAAGCTCTTGAGACCATTGCTCGTGCTTCGAAGGCGCTTGAGATAATTTCAACGCTTGCAATCCTGTAAAATCACGGTCATTCGATGGATCCCAATTCCAATATCTCCAAGCAGTCGTCGATGTTAAGGTACCAGGTCCGACCTGAATATCTGCCGTTAAAGAAAGACCTCCTAAGTCTTGATTCGAGCGCCAAGGCGTATCATGATCAATCAATCGATCAAATGGATTACGACTTGGCAGCGTATAATTCAAGTCTTTGATGATGTTCTCAAATTGTCGGTATGATGCGCGTAAGGTAGGCGCAACTCCCGCAAAAACCTGTGCATAACCGTTCGGTCTTTGTTCCGTAAAATCCCCAATCAAGGTAAACTTCGCTTTCTCTGAAGGCACAAATAATAACTGTCCACGGACACCTAAATTATTTAAGTCATTCACTTTTTGTTGGGAAACAACATTGTACAATAACCCATCCCGCTGCGTTCCAGAGAAGGAAATTCGGGCAGCTAAAGTTTTGGAAAGCGGCCCCGTAATACTCGCCTTCGCCTGAATGAAACCGTAATTACCATAACTCATTTCGAAATTGGCACCCGGCGTAAAGCTTGCTTTTTTTGTCGTTACATTAAAGTTACCCGCCGTCGTATTTTTACCAAAAAGCGTTCCTTGTGGCCCACGCAAAACCTCCACTTGTTCGATATCCACAAAATCCATCGTTGTGGCTGCTGGTCTCGCATAATAAACCCCATCCACATAAAATCCTACGCCTGGGTCAATACCGTCATTTGTTAAACCAAATGTGGTTCCCAAGCCGCGAATACTTAAGGAAGTATTACGAGGATTCGAAGAATACAATTGAACCGATGGGATGAATTCTTTCAAACGGTTCACATTAAATGAACCTGTCTCTGCTACTTTCGCACCACCTATTACGGTAATTGGAATAGGAACATCTTGCACCGCTTCTTTTCTCCGACGTGAGGTCACCACGATTTCCTCTAATTCCTTCGCCTCCTCTTTCAAGTAAATCGTCACGGGAGTTCCTTCCGCGATGTAATCTTGTTTTTGATATCCCACGAAACTAACGATCAGGGTATAGGGAAATTTTTGTCCCGTTTGGAAATAAAAATGTCCTTCGGCATCCGTAATGACACCGTGCGTTGTGCCTTTGATAAATAATGAAACACCTGGTATGGGCTCTTTGGTTTTCTCATCCAAGACCTGTCCACTTAAGGTAGAATTGATGGTCGATTTAACTTGTTGGCCAAAGGTTGTAGCTGCCGATACGGACAGGATTAATAGGAGGGTAAAAAACTTATTCATACTCAGAGTATTATATTTTACTTTATACTATAAACTCTACCGATTTAGTAGATTGTTTGGCAAAAGTAAAAAGCATCCCGATTAAATACAAATAAAAAATTTAAAAAAAATTCTTGAGTGAAGAAAAAAGAAGAAAAAATTTGCATTTAAAGCAAATGAAGCTAGTTTTGCAAACTCTATAAAAATGATAGATTTTGTATTTTTATCAATTGACTTATGAAAAAATTACTATTATTCGTTTTGGCTTCTCCATACCTACTCCAGGCTCAAGAGGTATTTCCGAAAATCACCGGCCACGCCGGAATCGTTCACGCGCTCGTTACTTTAAGTGATGGTAACGCCACGTATAATTTCAATAACTCCTATACAGTCAGTTTCCCGGTAGCTATCAACATCTGGAAAACGAATAAAATCGGTTTTTCATTTGAGGCCTATCCAACCATCAAAAACGAAAATGGTTCGCACAAAATGACAAATTTCACCTTGCACCCCGGAATTTTATATCGTTTTACGCCTACATTTACCTTCGCAGGACGCGCAGCTTTCGAAACCAGCGGCCGCTATGGAATTACCCCCGTTTTCACGAAGGTCTTCAAGAAAAATAAGTTAAGTAATTATTATATCGCGATTCCACTGCCTGTGAGAACAGGAGCCGATAAGCCGATTTCAGCAGCTCTAGCCGTTCAATTAGGCGTTTCATTCTAATAAAAAAGGCCCTTCTTGCGGAGGGCCTTTTCATTTATTTCGCTGGTGTCAGCACGATATTTCGATACTCGACAGGTCCATGATCTCCTTGTATCATAATCGGCCCTGGTGCGGCCTCATCACTATCCATCGCACCTCCCGTTACTCCCGGAATGTTCTGATCTACAATCACTTTTTGGCCATTTAAGGTCACGGAAACCTTACGCCCTACCAGCGTGATGTCATACGACTGCCATTCTCCTGAAGGTTTCGCCGCCTGAATCAAAGGATCTATAAACCCATAAATACCACCTAAATAAATACTGTAAGGTGCTTTGCCAAAGCTATCTTCCACCTGTACCTCATAACGTCCACGGAGATAAACACCACTATTACTCCCTGGCGGCAAGCGAAACTCTACATGCAATTTGAAATCTGTAAACTTCTCATCTGTACAAATATTAGCCCCCGATGCTGGACTCTTCATCACCCCTTGCTCCATCACCCATTGATTGGGTTTAGTTCCCAGCGAATGCCAACCGGTTAAATCTTTGCCATTCAATAAATTAATGGGCTTATCCCAAACCGGTTCCGCCGATCTCCACAAGGAAGGTGCACGAACTCCCGTAAAGGCCATCGACTTGCCATTGGGTTTAACGATAGTCCCCGACAATTTTCCATCTTTCAAGTCTCCATCAAAACTCATGTACGACTCATCCTTTTCCCATTGTGGCGGAATCTTAAACGACACATGCCCATCTTTGAAAAACACTTCCGAAATCGGTCTTGCTGAACCGCCATCTCCCACAAAGCGACCCGTTAAGGTCTTTAAACCGGAATGACGAACCTCTAACCAAGAAGGAGCCGTCGAAACTCCCCCATTACGATTTTCCATAGAAACATGTAAATCCCAAGCTCCTTCCAATGGATGATGCGATTCCTGCGCGAATACACTCGAAGAAAGTGCCACTAATGCAATCAATAATTTTTTCATAGGTCTACGATTTAACCGCCTCCATTTTGGGCGAAATAACATGAATCAATAACCACGCAAATAAATAGGCGCAGCCACAAGCCACAAAGATAACATTATATCCGGCCGACAAAGCCTGGTCTGCCTTGTATGCATCCAAAACAACGCCGATAATGTAAGGAAAAATCACCCCGCCCAGCGAACCCGCCAAACCACCAATCCCCACAACGGAAGAAACCGCATGTTTCGGAAACATATCCGATACTGTCGTAAAAATATTCGCCGACCACGCCTGATGCGCCGATGCTGCAATGCTAATTAAAAATACGGCCTGCCAAATATCCGTCGCCCAACGAGCCCCGATAATCGGCACAGCGCATAGTGCAAAAAAGAACATCGAATACTTCCGCGCCTTGTACACGGGCCAACCTTTCTTAATGAAATACCCCGAAATATAGCCTCCGCCAATACTACCAATCGACGTGCAGGTAAACAAGATCGCCAAATGTAAACTCGGCTTTTTCAAGTCCAAAGCAAAGGTCGTTGAAAAATATGAGGGCAACCAGAACAAGAAAAACCACCAGATCGGATCCGTGAAAAACTTGCCTACGATGAAAACCCAGGTTTGGCGGTAGCCAAATAATTTTCCCCAAGCGATGGGTGCGACTTCTGTCACATCCTCCTCCACATTTTGAATATGCGCTAACTCTTCCGTTGTTACGGATTTGTGTTTCGAAGGAATCTCATAAAACACCCACCATAAAGCCAACCACACAAAGCCAATCGCACCGGTAATGATAAAGGCCTCTTGCCATCCATACGCTCCCAAAATCCAAGGAACCATAATAGGCGCCACCATGGCTCCGATATTTGCCCCGGAATTAAATATCCCAGTAGCTAAAGCTCTTTCTCTTTTCGGAAACCACTCGGCCACCGTCTTAATCGCCGCCGGAAAATTCCCCGCCTCGCCTGCTCCCAATGCCGCACGTGCCGCACCGAAACCAAACGAAGTTTTCGCCAAAGCATGCGCCATCGCCGCAAAAGACCAAATCACAATCGAAATGGCATAACCCATTTTGGAACCAATCTTATCGATTACCTTCCCAAAGGCCAACAAGCCAATCGCATAGGAAGCCGTGAAACACATGACGATGAAACTGTAATCGGTCTCCGACCAGTTCAATTCTTTTTCCAGCGTGGGCTTCAACAAGCCGATCACCTGGCGATCCAAATAATTAATCGTTGTTGCAAAAAACAAGAGGGCGACCACCACCCAGCGGTAATTTCCTTTCATTAGAATCCGATTGAATTCCCGCCGTCAACCGGGATTGAGACGCCTGTCACATAATTTGCTGCATCGGAAGCTAAATAAACCGCAGCCCAACCGATATCCTCGGGTTTTCCGAAATAGCCCATCGGCGTGCGATCCATCGCCTTGTGTTTACGATCCGGATCCGAATTCATCGCGGTTCTGCTCATCGCCGTTTCGATAAATCCAGGGGCAATCGCATTCACACGAACGCCTTTGCCCGACCACTCGGAAGCGAGCACGCGCACTAAACCATAGATACCGGTTTTAGAAGATGCATAAGCTGCCACACGATCGATTCCGTAGTATGCCGCCATCGAAGAAATCATGATGATAGATCCTTTACCTCGCTCCAACATATGTTTCCCTACTTCCCGTGTTAAGGAGAAAACCGCATTCAAATTCACATTAATAATATTCGCAAAATCATTATCCGAAACTTCCACCGCCGGGCGTTTCATGTTGATTCCCGCATTGTTGACAAGTATGTCTATTCCACCGTGTTTTGCCACTAGATCCGTTACCAGCTGTGATGTTTTGCTCAAATCTGAAACATCATTCACCGCATAATGCGCCCCTGAACCTAAGTTGGCAACCGCCTCTTTCAGCACATCTTCCCGCCGACCCGTGATCACGACCGTCGCTCCGGAGGCTAAAAAGCATTTGGCAATATCGAATCCGATTCCGGTTCCGCCGCCCGTGATGAGCGCCACGCGCCCTTGCAATGAAAATGGTTGTTGCATCTTATTTCAGTTGGTATATACGTACAATTTCTTTTATTTCTGCCAAAGTCCGCGCCGGCGTCCCGTAGCTAATCGGCAATTTTGAATAGGTTTGAAAGTACAATAAATGGGCATCGCGCCACAAGACCGACTCTCTTTGCTGCGCCGCCAATCTCCCACGAACATCCGCGAAAATCTCCGGATCGACCTTGCCTTGCAGCGAATCCCAATCCTTTTGCAAATCCTTCACTTCCTGTAAACCCGTGTTAGAACGGTAACAGAATTCATCCCAAAGCGTGCGGCCGGTAGACAATTTCTCCTGCCAGCCCACATGGTGGAACCACAATAAATAATTCAAATCCGTTTTCGCTGGATCCAACCACTGTTGAGCGACCGCTGGATGATACAAACTCAAGGCATTACTACCCGATGCTTTTCGGTCAAAACCCAAGCCCACCGAATCCGCTCGGTGATAATAAATTGATGTCCAGTCGGGACGTTGACTGCGTTCCAACCAAGGCTCCGGTCCCCAGTGAATGCTTTGGCCCATCACATGATGCAAACCTAATGGTGTCGTAAATTTCACATAGGTATCGCGGGATTTCATCAGAATATTGGTCGCCGTTTTCGCTGCTTTCTCATCGCGCGTTAAGGTCTGTTTCACCCACTCATCCGCAATCTGCTCAGAACTCAGGGTGTGATCCCATGCCAAACGCCCGAACGCATACCAGTTGGCCTGCGACAACAAATGCCCCGTCCAATTTCGATCCGAACCCGTATTTGCAACACCCGCCATCATGGTAATTTGCTCGTTTCCGAGGCTGCCGTCGATGACTTTGGCAACAGTAGAACCCTTTCCATTTTGGTAAGTATCTGAATCCAAACATTCCTTGAATAGGATCGATTGATAGAATACGTTGGTACTAAACCCTGTGTATTCTTGGGTGATTTGAAATTCTAGCGCCAAAGGTGTCTTGGGCATCGCACCGAAAAGCGGATGGAAAGGTTCCCGCGGTTGGAAGTCGATCGGGCCATTTTTCACCTGAACAATCACGTTATTCGCGAAGGTCCCGTCCAAAGGTTTGAAGTCATTATACGCTTCTTTGAAACGATCTCCATTCGGATTAGGGGCGTAAACAAAGGCCCGCCAAATGACGATGCCCTTGAAAGGTTTCACGGCCTCCGCCAACATGTTCGCGCCGTCGGCATGCGTCCTTCCGAATTCCTGTGGTCCCGGTTCTCCCTCTGAATTTGCCTTCACTAGGAATCCGCCAAAATCCGGAATCTGCGCATAGATCTCTTTTGTCTTCGCCTGCCACCAAGCGCGCACTTGAGGATCTAAAGGATCGGAAGTTTTCAATTTGCCTACCAGTTTTGGCGAGGCAAAATTCACGGATAAAAATAGCTTAATGCCATAGGGACGAAATACGTCGGCAAGCACTTTCACCTTCGCTAAATACTCCGGCGTCATAAACCTCGCTGAAGCATTTACATTGTTAATCGCCACGGAATTGATCCCGATGGACGCATTTGCCCGAGCATAATCCGTGTAGCGCGGGTCCACCGTTTCCGGCAATTCGTACCATTTCCACAGTGATGCGCCGGCATACCCGCGCTCGATCGTGCCCATCACGTTGTCCCAGTGGTTCAACATGCGGAATTTGACTTTGGGGGAGGATGTGATATCTGCCAATGGCTTCTCCTGCTGAATCATGCGCAATAATTCGAAAACCCCGTACAAAATGCCGCGGTCAGAACTGGCCTTGATTCGTATATATTTCCGACCCACTACACTTAGGCCTTCCACTTTTACCTGTACTTTTTTATCCACTTGAATCTCAAACCCTTCCTCCGGAATCGTAGCATCCTTCTCAAATTGTATGCTTCCATCAGTAGATTTCACAGCAGGCGCAATCCCTGTTAATCCTTTCAGACCTTGACTTAATTCCTTCCGCGCCGTTTCTATTATCGGTGAAGTTGGAAACTCCGATGAAACCGATTGCGCATATGATGCATAACGAGAAGCAGATGCTACTTTGTCAAATTTCAACCATAAACGATAGCCATCATCCGCCTTCAACGCAAAACTACAAACCACAAAAAACACCGCTAAAAAAGAGCGAATCGCTAATTCAAGTCCACGTATTTCAGCCAATCCACGGAGTCGGCCAATCGCCGAATAACCCGGATAGGTTTTCTTGTTTAAATCGTCCAACATTTGATGTCCGTGATCTGGGCGCATCGGAATCTCCGCTCCTCCGCGTCTTTTTTCTTCTTCGACAACCGCTTTGACCACTTCAAACATATCTACATCACCCGTTAAATGCGGCGCTTCGTGGAAAATCAAAGGATCATTTTGCTCCCGGAAAGTCGCGCGCAAATGCAAGAAATGAATTCGGTCAGCGAAACGACGAAGCATCTTGGGCAAATCATTATCCGCCCGAACGCCTAAAGAACCCGTGCAGAAAGTGATACCATTCGCACGTTCTGGGGAAGCGTCCATAAGCGCCGCCAAATCCGCTTCTGTGCTTACCACACGAGGTAGGCCCAACAATGGGAAAGGAGGATCATCGGGATGAATGCATAAATTAATCCCTAATTCCTGAGCCAAAGGAGCGATGGAACGAACGAAGTAATGCAAGTTTTCGCGCAATTGATCCGCTGAAATAGCCTTGTATTCATCTAAGAGACTTTGGAAATTCGCTAAATGGAAAGCCTCCTCGGAACCCGGAAGGCCTAATAATGCGGTGTTTTTTAATTCCTCTTTTTCTTCCGAAGACATTGTCACGAAACGCTGAGCAGCCGCTGCTTGAACAGTCGGCGTGTAATCTGAAGCAGCACCCGGACGCTGCAAAATATGTAAATCGAATACGGCAAAATCTGTCCAAACAAAACGTAAGGCACGCGCGCCGTCGGGCATCTCGAAGTTTAATTTGGTCCGCGACCAATCGAGCACGGGCATGAAATTATAGCATACGGTTTTGATGCCGCAAGCTGCTAGATTTCGTAAAGATGTCTTGTAATTTTCAATAAGCTGCGCGCGTGACGGCAAGGCTTTCTTAATTCCCTCATGAACTGGCAAAGATTCTACCACCGACCAATGAAGAGGCGTCCAATCTTGATTGCCTGCCTCGATGATGGAAATGCGTTCTTTGATGGCTTCTATCGGCCAAACCTCCCCCACGGGAATTTGGTGCAATGCGGTTACGACTCCTGTGCAACCGGCTTGACGGATATCCATCAAAGAAACCGGATCGTTTGGACCGAACCAACGCATCGTATGTATCATGTAAATTTGTTTAGAGGCTTACGCTATATAAAGTGCAAAATGCACAAAAAATACTGATTAAAAAACCAACTCATAGCGCGCTGACCTACCCGCACCTACTGGCATAAAAACTTGCAAAGTAACGAGCTCTTGAAGATCACGCGATGCCGTGGCTCTGGAGGTTCCTGTTATGCCCACATATTTTCGCACATTCATGCCCCCATGAAATGAATCTGGTCCATCGAGCAACATTCGATTAATAACCTTACTTTGGCGAATATTTAGTTTGTGTTCAAATACCGCAAAAAAATGCCATTTGGAAATAGTAAACTGAATCATTTTGTCGGCATAAGTTTGCGCCTCCAGCAACATCGTTATAAACCAAGTAACCCAATCCGTAATATTTAGACTCTTTTCTGCTTGTTGGAGTCTCTGATAATATGCCTTTTTATTGGCCTCTATAGCCTTGGAAACGCTAAATGGCAAAGGGCACTGCAAACCTTGAGAAAGCGCTTTCTCTACAATGGCCCGACCAATTCGTCCATTCCCATCTTCGAACGGATGAATTGCCTCAAAGTACAAATGGGCCACTGCGGCCTTAACGGGTGCAGCCGTTATATTGCATTCGTTAAACCAAGCTATAAATTGTTCCATTTCTTTAGGGACTCGAATGGAAGGAGGTGCCTCATAGTGAACCTTGGGCTGAGCAACTGATCCTGAAACAATTTGCATGGGCGCTTCATCCGTTCGCCATGCTCCCGCTTGGATCGCGGGAAAACTTCCCATCAATAAACGATGCCAATGTTTTAAATGAGCTTCTGTCAATGGTTCATAGTAGGTATTTCGCACATCCATCAACATGTCACTAAGCCCGATGCTATGTTTATTTTTGATCTTATGTTGGGTAGCTAAGCCCAAATTTCGGCGAACCGAAGACATGATATCCAACTGGCTGTAATATTCTCCCTCAATCTCAGCAGTCTTCATCGCCTCTGAAACCATCAGTTGTATCATCATTTCTGTCCGCTCAACCAGAGGTAAAGCGGCTAATTTACCGCTCAATTCCCCCGATTTCTGCATAAACGCGAAGATTTGCGACTCGATAGCAGTCGTGTCAAATTCAAAATGAGGCCAGGAATCTCGTTGCCAGTTGTACATCGTGAGGCGATTAATTTAGCTAATCGACTCAAATATAGTTAAATTTTGAGTCGATTATACTTATTAATCGCCTCATTTTTACACCGCCTGACTGAATGTCTTTTTCTGAACTTCCGCCGAGAGTAATTTGAGGTCAAAGGCCTTGCAGATATTTCGAATGAAATGTTTTCCTAATTCCGTAACGATCAAGCCATGCTCGCCCCAAGTCACGAGCTCATCCAAGGCCAATTCATCGAGTTCATGAAACGTATATTGGCGGAGTAATGCTAAATCCGCTTTAGCAAAATGAGTCTTTCCCCGACAAGCCACATCGAGAATATATTGCCGCATTTTTTGATCAACTTCATCCAAGAAATAGCCCTTAAATACCGCTAACTCGCCCTGATTAATCTGTTCATAATATTCCTGAATCGTCTTTTTATTTTGGGCAAATCCATAATAGATATCGCTGATACTCGAGACGCCTAAACCTAACAGCATGCCGGTTTGTTGGACCGTATAGCCCATGAAATTGCGATGCAAATTTCCTGCTTCATGTGCTTGAACCATCAAGTCGCCGGGCAAGGCAAAATGATCCATCCCGATATCCGTATAACCTGCTTCCATGAATCGTTTTTTTCCTAACTGATACAGGTGCATTTTTTCATCCGCCGACGGCAAATCATTTTCATCAAAGAGCCGCTGGGCCTTACTCGTCCAAGGCACATGTGCATAGGAATAGAAAGCAATACGATCAGGCTTGATTTCTAAGGCATCTTGAATCGTTTTTTCCAAACGCGGCAAGGTTTGCAAGGGCAAGCCATAGACCAAATCTAAATTCACGGATTCATAGCCAATCTCACGCGCCCATTGAACCACTTGGACAACATGCGCATGGGGTTGAATTCGATTAATTACTTTTTGGACTTCCGGATTACTGTCCTGCATACCAAAACTCACCCGATTAAATCCAAGATCAAATAAGGTTTGTAAATGCTCGCGGGTTGTGTTATTTGGATGGCCCTCAAATCCAAACTCATGATCCGACGGGACCACGGCATCCGCCAAAATAAATTCAATCAAATGCTTTAAATTCGCAGGCGAAAAGAAGGTAGGCGTACCACCACCTAAATGTAATTCACGAATCACAGGTTTATGAGGCATCATGCCTCGGTAAATTTCCCATTCCTTTAATAAGGCTAACATATACGTTTCCTCGACCGAATGGTTCGTCGTGATGCGCTTATTACATCCACAAAAAGTGCATAAACTTTCACAAAAAGGAAGATGCAGATATAGACTTATCTCGCCGCTTTCCTTAAAGCGTTGGGTAAATAAAGATTTCCAAGTGGCGACATCTATTGTCTCATCCCAATACGGAACCGTCGGGTAGGACGTATACCGCGGGATGGGGACATTGTATTTTTGAAGTAAGTCGAGTGATACCTGTTGCATAGCATGCAAAGGTAAAAGTACGCGAGGAGGGCAAAAATGATGTAAGTCAGTTATGCAAGTAGAGACGCGATACCTCGCGTCATGCAAAACTGTAGAGACGCGATACTTCGCGTCTATGTAAAAAAAAAGACGCGAGGTATCGCGTCTCTACTATTAAACATTAAAACTCCATTTTAATTACTAAATTCAAAAATCTAAACCTTTGGAAACCTGATGCAACAATGGACTTGTACCCAACCGGGAAGTTTTGAATTACAAGAAACAGAAATTCCCCACCGCCCTGTCGGGTTTTCTCTTTTACGCACGCAGGCGATAGGGATTTGCGGGACCGACATCCATGCGTTTGCTGGTAACCAACCCTTCTTTCAATATCCAAGAATTTTAGGTCATGAATTAGCCTTGGAGGTGGTGGAGTCGGAACGATTTCCAACGGGCGAGCTCGTGACAATCATCCCCTATTTTCATTGTGGAGAATGCGGAGCATGTCGACAAGAAAAGACAAATTGTTGTGAAAAAATGCAGGTTTTTGGCGTGCATGTTGATGGCGGTATGCGCGAATACATCGTCGTGGAAGACCGCTATATTTTAGCCGGGCAAGGGCTTTCTACGGAGGAACTTGCGCTGGTGGAACCTTTGTCCATTGCCGCTCATGGCTTGCGAAGAGGAAAAATTCAAGCTGGCGAAAAGGTGCTCGTCATGGGTGCTGGGCCTATTGGCTTATTTACCTGTTTACTTGCCAAAATTCAAGGGGCAGATGTAGAAGTTTCCGAACCGAACGCATCGCGTTTGGCATTTTGTGAAGAGCATCTAGGCGTCGGTTCGTCCACAAAAACACATTACCAAACAGTCATTGATGCAACAGGCAATAAAGCAGCCATCGAGTCGGGCTTTGCTAAAATTGCCCACGGTGGGCAATACATTTTGATTGGTTTACAGAAAGAGGTGATCTCATTCATTCACCCAGAATTTCACAAACGCGAAGCGACCCTAATGAGCAGTAGGAACGCCACGACCGAGGACTTTTCCTATGTCATGGACTTACTGCGGTCGAAGCAAATTGATATAAAACCCTTTATCACACATCATTTTGAATGGCAAAAGGTAAGTGAAGAGTTCACGAGCGTTCATGACCCGGCCAGAAAAATCGTTAAAGCCGTCATTCACGTAAAAAATTAGGGCGAACCTTTCGATTCGCCCCAAACCTTATTTCATGTATTCTTTATCCAAGAACAGGTATCGCGCATCGTTTTGTGCCTTTTCCGCTTTGGAATTCGTATCGATAATCATCACAGGAGGAGTTGCGTCTCCCGCTTTGGCAGCAGGCCACTCAGGTAATTTGTCTCCATTCGGATTATAGGTTTTAACGAAATTGGTGAAGTAATTTAACATGGTATCCGACACCTTGAAATCGTCGGCTGTCCAAGCATATTCTTTCACCAAATGCAAATTCCCCATCGCATATTCAATCTCACATGCGTGTGGCGCGCCTACCGCTGGCGGAGGCGTTTGTGCAGGCTCTTCACGTCTAACCGTACCCCCTGCTAATGCAGAAACGGTATTTTGGTCAACCAAAGGAGGACGCAATTTGCTATACAAGTAACGATAAACCGGTTGGCTACTGTTATTCCGGTGCAGATCAAACCATTTCCATGTTGAATAGGAAATGAAACGGTCTGCGGCTAAGGCAGTCGCCGACAACTCTACTTCTTTTTCCGAATGGGCAGGGTAAAGACTTAAGACTTTATCCACATCATTTGGGTATTCCTTCTTCACACGTTCGATGTAGTTTTCAACTGTGTAAGGTTTGCCTTGCATGAAAGCGCCACCTGGGATTTCAGCGGAGTTCCAGCCCAACAATAATGGAATTTGATGTTGCTCTTTTGCTGCAAAAATTTCAGGCAATTTCTTTGGCAAGAAGTTCCCGTCAACAACCACAGGGAAACCAAAACGCTTTGAATCTTGGTAAAGATCATAGATGTCTTTTGTCGACATAGAACGCAATTCCTTGATGGATTTCACGCCGGCTTTTTGCAAGAACTCTGCCCCATTTTTCTCGGCATCAGCTAACGAAACTGGCGCCATAGTAGGGTTAATTCCGCCACCACTTTCGCCAATCGCCGCATGAATTAAACCTTTCGAGAGCGGAGAAGACATTTGATAACTCACGGCAATCGAACCAGCTGATTCCCCTGCAATGGTTACGTGATTAGGATCCCCACCAAAAGCCGCAATGTTCTTTTGAACCCATTGCAAAGCCGCTAATTGGTCATAATATCCATAGTTTCCAGATCCTTTGTATGACGTTTCAGCACTCAATTCCGAATGCGCCAAGTTGCCAAAAATATTCAAGCGGTAGTTGCAAGTCACAACCACGACACCTTTTTTAGACATGCTTTCTCCGTCGTAACGTGGCTCAGAACCATCTCCTGCGACATTACCCCCACCGTAGAAATAAACTAATACAGGGAGATTTTTAGTATTTCGCTTTGCCGGCGTCCACACATTCAGGTACAAACAATCTTCGCTCAAACCTTCTGAACGCGACATCATATCACCGAAAACGATGCCCTGCATCGGACGAGGACCGAATTTCTTCGTTTCCTTCACACCTTTCCAAGGAGCTAAAAGCTGAGGAGCTTTCCAGCGCAATTCACCCACCGGTGGTTTCGCAAAAGGTATCCCAAAATACTTTTGAACACCTGTTTTCGTATCATAATTCCCTTCGATCACGCCATGTTGGATCGTCGTTTGAACCGGAAATAAATTGATTGATTGAGCAGAAGCCCAGGAACACAATAGGCCAAAGCCCACTGATAATAACATTTTTTTCATGTGTAATAGGTTTATATTGTCACAGTTTGATACAATAATACAAGATTAGCGGAGTGTTTCCAATTTTTTCATCGCATTTGGGCCTATGCCGTGGCCATTTCGCAAGGTTTGTTCGTCGACAACTTTCAAATCATTTAGCGAATAGATTGATAAATTGACCAACGCGCGAAGAGCCGGCTGGCTTAAGCCCAGCGCCAAGATCATAGGATCTAAACGAGCGATTTGTTCCTGATACCAGGTTTGCGATTGAACATCTGCATGCAAAGGACATGTCGCCATGATTTTTTGATTTTGTACGAATTTAGCCAAAAAGCCCGTAGCTTTGCAAACGACTCTTGCCAGCATGCGGATATTAATCTTACATAATTTATTGTGGTCACAATACAAGTCGGTGGTTTTCGAAAAAATCGCTCAGACCTGTTCTCCAGACGACGAAGTGTTGGTCGTTCAAACCGCCATTACCGAAAGGGGTCGGGAGGATCTAGTGGATTTCGATGTCGCAAGTTATGCCTATCAGTTTCCCGTTAAACTGCTGAACCGAATTCCATTACAGCAAGTATCTCCCTGGAAAACGATGTGGGATTGGATTCGCATCATCCGCGAATTTAAACCTGATGTCATCAATTTAACAGGTTACAGCGAACCCGGAACCTTGCCCATTTTACTCCTCGCCAAAATCCTCGGTATCCGAACAATCATGACTGTCGAGTCCATTGAAAATTTGTCGGCGCGCGGAAATTCACTACTCCATGCACTAAAAACCCGCTATAAGAGTATCTTAATTAACCTGTGCGATGGCTTTTTTTCCTATGGTCTCAACACGAATAAATTCCTTTTTCAAGCCGGTGTCAGCAAGCGAAAAATCCTAAGCTTTTTAAATGCATTCGATAAAACGGCATTTCTGAACACCTTATCGGAGGATTCGGTAAAACCACATCCAACACCTTATTTGCTTTTTGTGGGCCGACTATCCCCCGAAAAAAATCTACCTGCTTTATTGCAGCTCATGAAGCATGTACCTATCGACTTGCTTGTTGCAGGGAATGGACCACAATACCCCGATTTAGTCAATCAAAAAGAAGTTGAGGCACTAGATAATGTCCATTTATTGGGGACGGTAGCTTGGGGGAATTTGGCAAATCTATATCAGCATGCTACGGCATTGATGCTTGTTTCAACCGCTGAAACCTGGGGGATGGTTGCCAATGAAGCGCAGGAATTGCACAAGCCGGTGATTTGTACCGAGGCATGTGGTTGCGCCAATGATTTGGTGATTGATGGCAAAAATGGCTTAGTTCTTTCGGATATTACGAGCCTTGCGAACATCGCGAAGGTTCAACAATTTTTGCTTGATTTGCCCGCACAACAAAGCGCCATTGAAACATTCTCAGCACGAAATGCCCAAATTTTCAATGTAGAAAAATTAGCCTCTGAAATGCTAAGCGGGTTCCGTTTGCTAAGCAAAAGCTAAGCCCCTTATTTCACAAAAGGGTCTGACCACTTTTTATCTACATATACATTCTTTCCCGAAAGTGTTCGTAAAAATTGAACCACAGCTGTCATTTCCTCAGCCGTCATCAAAAGCTTTTGACCGATGTTATTCGGTCTTAATCGGGGATCCAAATTCGTATTCCGAGGCGGCGTGTTGATGGCATTATAATGGTTGAGCATATTGTTTAACCCCTTTACCCCGCCCGTGTGCATCAAAGGCGAATTCAAGATACCTTGGGCATTCGTCAGGTCTCGTAAAGAAGGGGCACGCGTCACATCTACATCAAAATCTGTACTTCCAATGACTGCGATAATTCCGTTGTTCCGACTATTCGGATCGATGTCAAACTCGGGTGATTGATGACATCCTTGGCAGCCAAAGCCCCCTGACACACGTTCGCTATTCGCATTAAAAACAGGCGGAGTTAGAAACAAGGCTTTCCCTTGGTTTTCCACGGCGGTAAAATTGGGAAAAGGAGCCTGGTCATTTCCCGTGATGGCTCTCCCCACATCGTATTTGGAATCAAAGGACTGAATGCTTCTAACGAATTGCGCCAATGCACTTTGCATGCGTGTTTCTGTGACGCGATTGTCACCGTAGGCCCAGGTAAACAATTCAGGATAATACGGAATGGCTTGTAATTTCGCTAACAAAGTCGTCAGATTCCCCCGACCCGATTGTCCGCTAAAACCCATTTCCAAATGGTCTTGGATCGGCATCGTCGTTTGAGCTTCTAGACTATTCGCCCGTTCATTCCAGAAAAATTTACTTTCATTGGCGAATCGAGCATTAATCAAGCGCATCGAATGCCGAATTGTTTTTCCATTCGAAACGCCTGCACTTTGAACGGCAGTATCTCCAAAAGCAAAAGTTTGTTTGTGACAGGAAGCACAAGAAATGCTGTTATCAATACTTAAATTTTTATCATAAAATAGGATTCGCCCTAGTGTAGCTTGTTTATCGATGATGCCGTTTCCCCCAATATTATCCTTCGTTATATAATTGGGTTTCGATTGATTCGCATAATTATCAGGCGAATTGAAATCAATGGAGGTACCAAAGATGGATTTAGCAGTAGGAAGTTGATCCAAAGCTTGTTCTGTTGCCGTTTGGTCTGTACAACTAAAAAGAAATAGGGAAAGAATAAAAAGGTATTTATGCATCGTTGTTGATTAAGGAAGGGAAGATAGAGATAATTGTTGATGCAAATCAAATGTGTCGACCCATGCCTAAACTAGAACGATTATTTAGAAAATAGTGAGGAGATAAAAAAAGCTTTGTAGATTTGCTATGAAACAAAACCGCTAAAAAATCACATGTACCATTCAATCAAATGGATCGGAGCATTCATGCTCATTTCATTGACAGCCATAGGCCAACAAAATTTCTTCAACGTTCCAAGCTCAGATATCACACCGCGTAAGAAAGTATTTTTCCAACAGCAACTAAACTTTATTCCCAATGGAGTCCAATCGGGAAGCACCTTTTGTTATGGTTTAGGTCATAACACCGAAATCGGTTTTAATGTATTGGGGGTTAATTATGACTACCAACAAAAATTTGTCGCCAATCATACCGAGCAGCCCTATAATCCTTTTTTTACCCTGAATGCACAGAAAAGTTTCCAATTACATGAAGACTTCAAAATTGGACTCGGAGCTCAAGCAGGCTTTACGCAAGTTGGCCAAGGTGGCACCTATCTTTACGGAAATGGGGTATATGTCAATGAACATACGCATACCAAATGGGTGAGTGGGCTTTACTATACGACCGATAATTATTTTGGCCCTGAGTCAAGAAATTTTACCGATGAGGGCGCCCTGAAATCGCTTGGAATCCAACTGGGTGTAGAGCAAAATATTTGGGAAGAGCGCCTGTTGTTTCAGGCTGACTTTATCAGCGGAAAACACAGCTTGGGCGAAGTAGTCATTGGAGGAGCCTACTATGTCAGTAAACACTGGGTGCTATCCGCGGGGATTCAGATTCCCACATTCAATAGCCAATCTCAGCCAGCTTCTGTATTTGAGTTAACCTTCGTGCCTTAAATATAAGCCTTGCTGGTCTCCCAACAAGGCTATAAAATTACTTTTTCTTTTGAACTGCCGCAGGAGTTGATGGTGCTACCGTACTATCCAAACGTGCATTTTTCGCCATGTCTTTTTGAAGGCTATCGATCGACGCAATGATGAATTTTACTTGTGCATGTGGCAAATTACTTTGATCAGCAATGGCCTTGATGTTATTCAAATTATTCCAGTGGTAGTTCACGGTAGGTTCTGGAATACGCATCGTGATGAATTTTTCAGCGGCGAAAGAAAACAATGCTACGGATGTAGCTACTAATAAAACCTTTTTCATAAAATGATATTAACTAGGATGAACTTTCAAATGTACTAAAATACTTGAGTAAAATAATGCTTTTTAAGCCTTTAAAACATGTTATTTAGTTTGTTGATGAAGTGTAATACTGAAACGCCACCCGATATTCGCGTGGTGTTTTTTTATTTCAATAATTCGAAATACGTAGCAACAAAAATGCCATTTTCCACCTTGCCCTGAACACGAGCTTTTCGGACTGCCATGCAAAAACCATCCTCAGCATGAGCATCTCCATGATCATCTAATCCAGTCCCCTTCACCTCATAGGCAATACCATCTTTTTTTACCGCCAAAAAACATCCCTTTTTCGCCATCTTGAAATTACAAGAACCGCAAGAAGCCGCTAAGGTATCAACAGGTAAACTCGGATTAATTTTTCCAAAAGGCTTTTGAGCCATGCTCGCAAACGAGAGTAGTAAAAATGCGACTAAATAGTTTTTCATGATGTGTATTTTTGTGCAAAATAAGCGATTATCTTTGAGCGATAAATGATTTCTCGCATGAATTGGATAAAAGAGTTTAGGGCCTTCGCCATCAAAGGTAATGTCATCGAATTGTCAGTTGCCGTAGTAATCGGAGCTGCATTCTCCAGCATCATTAATTCCCTCGTTTCCGACATCATTACGCCGTTAATCTTAACGCCAGCGATTGAAGCAGCGGGCGTTGCCGACATCGACAAACTGTCTTGGGGTGCCGTAAAATATGGCAAATCACTCGCAGCCATCATTCAATTTGTCTTAATTTCCTTTGTTCTTTTCGCCATCATCAAGGCCATCAACAAAGTCAATTTAGTTGATGTGCCCAAAGAGGAAAAGAAAAAGGACCCTCAAGTAGAATTACTCAAAGAGATTCGCGATTTGCTGAAAAAGTAAATCTATTGTGCAATTAATTCAAGTGCCTTGGCATTTTTCAACGTAGTAGCCTTTGTTTCCACATCCAATAGCATCATGGTATTCTCTGCTTGAAAACGTGGCCAAACCGGTAAACCTTGCCCATTCGGATTTCCTGTTTTAGCAAAATTGACCCAATAGTTTGACATGTAGCTAGCAAGTTGTCGATCAATCGCCTGATATGGCCTCCGCACTTTAGCTAAGTTATCATAGGCATAAGGTACCTCACCCGTATGGAATGCACCATTCTGGGTTTCAGGCGTATCGCCAGGAATCTGCCGATTGAAATTATAAAGGTAAACGGGAGATTTCCCATGTTTCAATTGTGTTTTTGCCCAGAAAAATACACCTGCTCCGAAAGTCTCATCCCGACTCAAATTTCGTTGTGATATCGCTGCTTCTGCGTCTGTGGATGCGGGGTAATAAGTCAGCATCTCTGTCGCTTGGGGGCCATATTTTTTCGTTAGGATTTGTTGGTATTCCTGTGCCGGCAACCAGCGATTACTTACGACATCTTCCGAATTCCAGCCAACAAGCAAATCGACATCATTTGCTTTATTTTCCGCATAAGCCGCAAGCATATTCAACGGTTCCACATAGCCGTCCAAATAAGGGGACGATAAACCACCTGGGGCTGCTAATATTTCGTTGGCCGATTTAGCTCGCAAGGCTTGGAGATTTTCTGCTCCTAACTTCGTTGCAAATGCTAGGCCTGTCGCCTCCGCTGCTGCTTGGTTTGTCGCAGGACGCAAAGGACTTGAAAGCATGGCACTTCCGCTCTCTGCAATGGCCCGTTTGAAAAGCCCCTTGGCCAACGGTGAAGCGCATAAATAATTCACGGCAAATGCTCCGGCAGATTGTCCCGCAATGGTCACTTGATTGGGATCCCCTCCGAATGCAGCAATATTCGCTTTGACCCATTTCAGCGCTGAAATCATATCCAATAAACCATAATTACCTGAAACACCTGCCGCAGATTCCTTGCTAAGCTCCGGATGCGCTAGGAAACCAAAAGTTCCCACGCGGTAATTAATACTTACAAAAACGACGCCTTTCGTGGCAGTTGCAGCACCATCATAAATAGGACATGCCGAGCCACCGCTTCGGAAACCTCCGCCATAAATATAAACCAGAACGGGCTTAGGGCCCTTTTCTTTAGAGTCATTCCAGACGTTCAAATACAAGCAATCTTCACTAATGGGTTCTTTCGGAATTAAATATTCTTCCGACCAGACCATAAAAGGTTTAGGCTCCGCTTGCATGGGACTTGGTCCATAAGCTTTCGCGGATTTCACTCCTTGCCAGGGCGCTAAATCCTGTGGGGCTTTCCAGCGCAAATCGCCCACCGGTGGCTGCGCAAATGGAATACCCAAAAAGCGATGGATAGATCCGAATTTTTCCCCTTCCACAATACCTTTTTGGGTCTTCACTTGAACCGACTGCGCCACACCGCTCACGGCGAAAAGGCAAACAAAAATCAGGCTTAGTTTCATTTTTTTCGTTTTATTTTTCTTTCTCCTAAAATCCACAAAGGGGTATCTAATTGTGCATGTTTTTCGGGTGCAAGCTCTGTAAAATTTCGAATATGTTCGGCCGCCTCCGCAAGATCATCCGTAAATAAGATATGTTGGAAATCCGTCGCACCCACTGTTTCTTGCTGGATCAGAGCCTCAAAATAACGCATCAATTGTTCGTGGTATTCCAGCCCCATGACAACGACCGGAAAGTTTTTCATCTTGCCCGTTTGAATTAGGGTAATCACTTCAAAAAACTCATCCAAAGTACCTAAGCCGCCCGGCATGATGACAAAGCCAGATGAGTATTTACGCAACAATTCCTTGCGGACAAAGAAATAGCGAATGTTGACCATGCGGTCTAAATAAGGATTGGGATGTTGTTCGAAGGGAAGTTCGATGTTACAGCCGAGCGACAAGGCCCCCGCATTTTTGGCACCTTTGTTGGCGGCTTCCATGATACCCGGCCCTCCTCCTGTCATAATGGCGAAGCCCATCTTGCCTAATTGAGTCGCGAGTGTTTCAGTCGTTTGGTAGTAAACGTCGTCTTTTGAAAAACGGGCTGACCCGAAAATCGTGATGCAGGGTCCCACAAAATGTAGGTTTCGAAAACCTTTGATAAATTGAAATAAAACTTCCAAAGAGAATAAAAATTCTTGCCATCGGGAACGCGGACCCGCTAAAAAAGCGTTTTCAGAATTGTTGTTCATTTGTTAAAATAAGTTTCCTTCAAAACTACGCCTAAATTCCACATTTTAAGCTTCCCAAATTAAATTAATACTAGCTTTGTTAAATATTAGAAATACGATATGAAATCCTACGAATTACATACAGCGGATTCCCGCGGAGCCGCGAACCACGGCTGGCTTCAAAGTTATCACACGTTTAGTTTTGCCAACTACCATAATCCATCTCGAATTCATTTTGGTGCATTGCGTGTCTTAAACGACGATACCGTTTCGGGCGGCATGGGTTTTGGCCAACATCCCCATGACAACATGGAGATTATCAGTATTCCTTTGGAAGGTGATTTGGAACATCAAGATAGTATGGGAAATAAGGCGGTGATTCGTCACGGGGATATCCAAGTGATGAGTGCTGGGACAGGAATTTACCACAGCGAATACAATCACAGCAAAGACGCAACTGTTAAATTTTTACAGATTTGGGTATTCCCAAACAAGAAAAATGTGACGCCGCGCTATGATCAGATTACGCTGAATGTCGCCGACCGCCACAATCAATTGCAACAAATTTTATCGCCGAATGCAGAAGATGCGGGCGTTTGGATTCACCAAGATGCTTGGTTTCACATGGGCAAATTTGACCAAGGTATTGAGACGAACTACGCGATCAAAAAAACAGGGAATGGGGTATATGCCTTTGTGCTTTCAGGAAGTTTTGAAATCGATGGCCAAACTTTATCGCCGCGCGATGGATTAAGTATTCGCGGGGCTGAATCATTTGAACTCAAAGCCTTGACAGCCGACGCAGAAATTTTGTTGATGGAAGTCCCCATGCAATTTTAATCGCTATGAAAACAGTCGCAGTCTTCGGGGGAAATGCAGATATTGTCGCCATATTGGTCCGATTGATTAATCAGTATGATGCGGCAGAAGCGGTGTCATTTCCGACAGTCGAAGAACTGCTGGTCGGCAGTTTTGATTTGCTCTTATTAAGCTCGAGCGTTTCGGAAACTGATGAGGCATTGATCCGCGCGCAAGTAAGCCAACCGATCATCCAACATTATGGAGGCGGAAGTGGATTGTTGCGCGCGGAGTTATTACCTTATTTGGACTAGTTTTTTTGGATGCTCCAGGCGATGCCTTGTTCGATAAGTTTGAGGTAATCTGGATTCTTCCAAACGGCTGCGGAATGTCCCATGGAAGTATAGAAAGTTTTTCCTTTACCCACTTCACGGTACCAAGCCACGGGGTGATTCGCCCCCATACCAAAATTCTTATCAGTCGTCCAAAGAATATTTCCATTCGGAATAATCTTGTCGCCATTGATGGAATATAGCACTTTCACATCTTTGGGTTGATTAAAAAACACATACCATTCATCCGTATTGCTCCATTGCTTCACGAGGTTTTTCGAAAACAAGGAATCGACATTTTCCGACATGCGCACATCGGCTTGTTGGAACTGTGGATTCAAGGGATGATGCGAGAACTTAGCCCCTAAGAGATTATTTTCATACCAATCCCAGCGGTGTGAATCATCGCCCGCACCGTGTATTCCCATCAGCGAACCACCTTCTTCCACATATTTTTCCAACGCGGTTTGTTGGTCGTCATTCAACACGCGTCCCGTGGAATTATCAAAAATCACCAAACTGAATTGCTTCAATTGTTCTGGATTAAAGACACCGCCATCGGCTGTTTCGTAGATAAAATAGTTGTGCGTTTTGCCCAGCTCTTTCAAGAGAGGAATAGAAGCATCGATAGATTCTGCATGACGGAAGCCGGTGGTTTTAGTGAAGACCAAAATGGCGGGCTGATTTGCAGGAAATTGAATCACGGGTTTTTCTGTTTCATAGCTGACCGGGAATCCGTACTTCACTTTGTACATAAAGGTTCCCATGGCAACGGAAAGCAAGAGGATGATGCTGAGAAAAGTCCAGCCGAAAATTTTAAAGAATTTTTTCATGTGTTTATCAGTTTTTTAAAATCATTTTTATTCGTGAAACGTTACCTTTGGCAATCCTCCAAGGTTTGCCAAAGGTACGGTGAGGGGGACTAGGAATCCAAGATCCTACGATGGTAATTTATTTGGCCTAAATGATAGGCTAAATGTGTCTCCAAATGGATAAAAATATAGCCATTCGATTTCTCTTCATCAAAGATTCGAATCGGGTAAATGTCCCCTAATTTATTCGCCGGGAAATTCCGCAACACCTGGAGCACAATGGGATGGATTTCATCCAACATCTTCAATAATGTCGTTCTAGGAATATCTCGCGCGGAGAACTCTAATGGGCGGTCGCGGACATAAGCCGTGTTTGCATAAACTGCGCCAAAAAACGTATTGAGATTCCCCATCAAGTGCAAGAATACATTTCCTCCCGGATTATTGATACCGTCTGCTAATTGCCAAATACGTGCATCTTCACTATATGATTCAATCTCTTTTCGAAGTGCTTTTAAATCCCGATCGTATAAGGCAATAAGTTCTTGTAGCATGTTTTTATCAGTTTATTTGAATGATTTTTATTCCCGCAGCACTACCTTTGGCAATCCTCCCAGGTTTGCCAAAGGTAAGGGGGGTGAAGCTTAATAGTCGACCGCGTAATCCTTCGGAAATACCTGACCCGTCCACGCCTTTTTCTGTGTCCAATCCGCATCAGGATCCGTCCAAAAAGCATGATTCGCGGGTAATCCCAAAGGCAAAAAGGCCGCAGAGGTCAAATACATACTGCCCGTATTGGAATAAGAATCTGCAAGATTGGCCTGATTCGCTCCCACCAAGCCCAAGGTCAACCATCCATCCCGGTCAAAGGTCGACGAAACAAAAACGCGCTTAAACACAGCCGTCAAGGCCGAGCGAACTTGGGCTAAACTCACGCCTTCTGGCAAAGCATTTTCTAGGGCCAGTTTTGAGAGCGGGTGGAAAAGCCCCACGCGATAGGTCGACGAGCGGCCAACAACCAAAAATGTTCCTTCGGGGGAAATATAACGTTCCTGAAAACTCGCATAGCGACGCATCCGCTTGTAGGCTAAATCAAAATCGGCTTGAGATAAACGCCCTTTGGCCAAATTAACCCGCATGACATCGATCAACATAGGATGAATCACGAAGCCATTGTAATGATCAAAATGAAATTTCTCACCATCCTTGTACCAGCCATCTCCTACATACCAAGATTGGATTTTGGCAATCGCCTGATCGATGCGCGCGGCATCAAAAGGCTTCCCGATATAAAGTAAAAAGCTCTCAATCGTGGCGGCAAACAGTACCCAATTATTATTAGGCGGCGTGATTTGTCGGATCGTTGTAAACTCCCGTATGTAATTCATTTTCGTCTCCGCAGACAGCGGTTCCCATAAGGCCTCAGGCGCTATCAGAAAGGCTTGTGCAATAAAGGCCGCATCCACCAGTGGTTGTTTGGAAGTAGGCGAACCCCAATACAGATAATCAGGGCTTAAAGGATCCGCGGCATGCTTGAGGGACGCTAAAGTTTGTTCCCTCATACGCTTGCGGATATTCGTTTCTTCGCGTGCCGTGGCCGAACTAACATCATCCGGCAAAGCTAAAAAAGGTCCGATCCCAATCAATAATCGGCCAAATGCCTCCATGTACGCCACATCTGAGGCGCGATGATCCCAAGTAGGACTGTAAGCAATGATCATGTTTTTGCGCAGTTCCCCTTTGGACATATTTTTCAAAATGGGTGCGGCGATTTTGTCGAGCAAGTTTACCCAATAGGCGCGGTCATTTTGCGGAATCGCATGGGTTTCCGCTTTGGCAGAAAAAAAAGATAGGGAACTAACCAAGGATGACCATTGGATAAATTTTCTTCGTTGCATAAATAGGTTTTACCTTAACATGTGAATTTAAAAGGTTCTTAGCAAACATGAGAATATTTTCTCAAAAAGGATTTAGCTTTGATAAAATTCGAACGAATATGCAGTGGCATCTGATTTCCGCTTGGCTCTTCTATTTCTTTGTCCATAGCTTTTTAGCAAGTACAGGAGTGAAGAATTATTTTTCCAAAACCTGGCCAAATCTTTTCACCTATTACCGAATCGCATATAATCTCATTGCAATTCTGGGCTTAGGCATATTACTCGTACTTAGCCTGCCAAAAGCTTCACAAGCCCTCAACATCCATCTGGGAATAATCCTTAGCGTCACGGGATTCATCTTGATTATACTCGCTTTTCGAGCGTTTAACCTGAGGGAATTTTTAGGACTTGTACCCGAAAAACAGACGAAATTAGTTGTCTCAGGGATGTATCGTTATGTCCGACATCCCCTGTATTTTGGAACAATTATTTTCATCGCAGGACTGTACCTGCTTTTCCCGTCTAGCCATATGTTGACCATCCTCATCATTAGCTATGCCTACATCTGGATAGGAAGCAGATTGGAGGAGCAAAAATTACGCGAACAATATGGTGAATCTTATCGGACGTATTCCCAACAAGTAAAATCCCTCATCCCCTATGTTTATTAGAGAAGCTGTCATTACGGATATTCCTGCCATGCACCGCATCCGCATGGCTGTAAAGGAAAACGTATTAAGCAATCCGCTCGCTGTACAAGAAGCGGATTACTTTCCCTATTTGACCAAAGAAGGAGCGGCTTGGGTATATGAAGAATCGGATCAGATAATGGGTTTTGCGATTTTGGATATAGAAGCAGGCGAAGTTTGGGCGCTTTTTGTTGACCCCGATTTCGAAGGAAATGGCATCGGTTCGCAATTACATGATACGATGGTTGGTGCCTATTTTGCAGCGGGACAAACCGAATTGATTTTAGGAACAGAACCCGGAACGCGCGCGGAGGCATTTTATCGTCACAAGGGTTGGGGCCAAATGGGTCAAAAATCGAACGGGGAAATCATTTTTAAAATGCAACGAAAAGCCCTACATTTATCGTCCCAAACACCAAGCTATGAATCCTAATTTCAGCGCGTTTAAACGCATCATTACCACGCCTGTATTATTCAAGTTTTTTATCTTCAAAAAT
The DNA here is from genome assembly GCF_054558675.1 of Aquirufa sp. TARAVU-A1A. Classification (NCBI taxonomy): domain Bacteria; kingdom Pseudomonadati; phylum Bacteroidota; class Cytophagia; order Cytophagales; family Flectobacillaceae; genus Aquirufa; species Aquirufa sp. TARAVU-A1A. Next base: position 475,292 of record NZ_JBPXKP010000001.1, on the reverse strand, counting down.
CTTTCCGCTGCATTTTGGTCTGGCTTAAACATTCATCATTTTGATGAAGCATCCTGCACGGTTCGGGTTAAATTATCTTGGTTTAATCAAAACCCTTTTCGCTCGATGTATTTCGCGGTAGAAGCGATGGCGGCTGAAATGAGTAGCGGAATGCTCGCGTATGCCCAAGTTCACAATCGGAAACCGGCAGTGAGTATGTTGGTCGAAAAAGTAGAGGCCACCTTCGTCAAAAAAGCAACGGGAACTATCTTTTTCACTTGCGAAGATGGCAAGGCCATGGAAGCTGCCGTGGACGAAACCGTCCGAACGGGCGAAGGAGTCAAACTGACATCCAAGGCCATTGGCAAAAATTTAGAAGGCGTCATAGTCGCCGAATTTACATTTACCTGGAGTTTTAAAGCAAAAACGATATGAACCATCCCATCATGACTTGTTTGTGGTTTGATAAACAAGCCAAAGAAGCATTTACTTTTTATCAGTCTGTTTTTAATGACATAACGCTCCTATCTGAGAATCCCTTTACAGTGAACTATACGCTCGCCGGCAAACGCTTCATGCACCTGAATGGCGGACCTGAGTATAAAATTAATCCATCAATTTCCTTTTTCTATAATGCAGCCAATGAGGCAGGAATTGATCGAATTTGGGCAGGACTTACGGAAGAAGGTAAAATCAGAATGCCATTAAATACCTATCCTTGGAGTAGCAAATACGGCTGGGTTGAGGATAAATTTGGTGTGAACTGGCAATTAATGTTGGACCATGTCAGCGGAGATCGAATATATCCTAGCATGATGTTTACGGGAGAAAATAATGGGAAGGCGGCGGAAGCCATTGCCTATTACACGTCGATTTTCCCCGAATCCAAAACCGTACACCTAAGTCCTTATGGGGAAGGTGGGGCGGATGTCGCGAGCCATTTAAGTTATGCGCAATTTGAGTTGAACAAACAGACATTCGGTGCGATGGATAGTTCGCACATGCATGCGTTTTCGTTTTCGGAAGGAGTTTCGCAAGTCATTGTTGTGGATACACAGGAGGAAATTGATTATTACTGGGATCATCTGACCGAGGGTGGTGCTGCCGGAAAATGTGGGTGGTTGAAGGATAAATACGGTGTTTCGTGGCAGGTAGTTCCGAGTTGTTTGGGCAAATTCATGTCGAATCCGGAGACCGCACCCAAAGCAACCTATGCCTTTTTACAAATGTCAAAATTCATCATTGCCGATTTAGAAAAGGCTTGTGAAAAATAGCTAAATTTACAGCCCAAATAAACCCTTGCTCATGCAAAAACCTTATGATTTTCTGATTGTTGGCGCCGGATTTTTCGGCAGTATTTGTGCGAGAGAATTGACGAATCAGGGCTATTCGTGTTTAGTTATTGAGAAGCGCGATCATATTGGTGGAAATTGCTACACAGAAAAGCGCGATGATATCCATTTGCATGTATATGGGGCGCATATTTTCCATACTTCGAACGAAAAAGTTTGGACTTGGATTAATCAATATGCCAAATTCAACCATTACACGAATCGGCCGATTGCCAATTACAAAGGAGAATTATTCGCTTTGCCGTTTAATATGTGGACCTTCAACCAGTTGTGGAACGTAAACACACCGGCAGAGGCCCAACAAATTATTGCTGAACAGGGAAAAGACATCCAAGGTGAACCCAAAAATTTGGAGGAGCAGGCGATTAAGTTGGTCGGCAAAGACATCTACGAAAAACTCATCATGGGTTATACCGCAAAACAATGGATGAAGGACCCCAAGGAGCTTCCAAAGGAAATCATCAAGCGCTTGCCGGTACGTTTTACCTTTGATACGAATTATTTCAACGACCGGTATCAAGGCATTCCGGAAGGAGGCTATACGCAGATATTCGAAAAATTACTGGAGGGCATTGAGGTTCGTTTGGGGGTAGATTATTTGGCAGATAAATCGACCTACAATGCGATGGCGAATAAGGTCATTTACACCGGTCCGATCGACTCGTATTTCGACTATCAATTTGGTGAATTAGAATATAAAACAACGCGTTTCGATCATGTCAAACACGAATATCCGAATCACCAGGGTGTTGCCGTGATGAATTATACGGAGGCAGAAATTCCGTACACGCGGATTATAGAACATAAGCATTTTGAATTTAACGAGACCCCGAGCACCTGGATTAGTTACGAGTATCCGGAGCCTTACAAGGCGGATGTGACAGAGCCTTATTACCCGGTGAATGATCAGGTGAATAATGATTTGTTCCAAAAATACCGTTCGCTGGCGGATCAGGAAGCGCAGGTATTTTTCGGGGGGCGCTTGGGAGAATACAAGTATTATGACATGCACCAGATTATCGATCGGGCGTTAACGATGGTAGAGACTTTTAAACCCTAACTTACCTTTGCCAATCCTCCAAGGTTTGGCAAAGGTATATAGGAAAAAGTTCAAGAAATTGATAATTATCCTAAGAGCGCCTTCATCTTTTTTGCGATGAAGTTTGTCGCATATTCAGGAGCTAAACGGCATAAAAAATCCAGGAATTTGGAATCCGAGCCAACCAATATTCGGTATTGATTCGTCTCCATGCCATGTAAAATTATTCGCGCGGCTTCGTTGGCAGGCAAGGACGTCATACCTGAAGCTCCCGAAGACGCCTTTGGCATTTCGATGCCCGAATTCACCGTAATATTCGTCGCGATTGCCCCCGGAAATACGACCGAAACACGGACAGCCGTCTCCTTCAATTCCGCATACAAGCCTTCGGTAAATAATTTAACTGCGGCTTTCGCAGCGCCATAAATGCTTTGGCCCGGAACGGGTAAAAACCCACCCATGCTCGAAATATTCACAATGTGTGCTTCAGGACGTTCCAATAAATGTGGTAAAAAAGCCTTAGTGACATTCACGCATCCGTAAAAGTTTACGTTCATCACACGCTCCACTTGATCAAAACTCAAGTCCTTCACCTTCACAAACGGCTGAATGATTCCCGCATTATTGATGATGCCATCAATCTGCCCAAAATGCTTAATCACCTGCTCCGGCAAAGCAAGCACCTTGGCGCGGTCCGTAATGTCCACCTCCAAAGCTAAAAAATTCGCCGCCCCTCCCGAACAAATCTGTTGGGTTTCCAATAATTGAGGCAAATGAATATCCAAGGCCGCAACCTTTCCTCCTTTAGCAATCAGCTGATGTGTCATTTCACGGCCCATGCCACTTCCGGCACCCGTAACTAAGAATACATTTCCTGCGATTTTCATGGCTATTTCAGTTGGTGAATTTGAACAGGCCCCAATAATCCGGATGTCTCCAAAGGCATCGTCGGCTGAATCATCATGGGCATTGAAAGGTACGTAATTCGCTTCACATTTGGCTGAGCGTCACCGATCAAACGATTCACCCAAGAGTTCACCACCTTCACCTCAAGCTGATTCGTTCCTGCATGCAAATGCTTACTAATATCAGCCACAAATGGCTGCTTCCAGCACGTTGCAACCCATTGCCCATTCACATAAATTTCTGCCAAATTCTTCACATCACCTAAATCCAATTGCCACTTCGCTCCTTTTGAATTAGCAGGCATTTGCACCGTTTTCGCATACGTTGCCGTACCTGAAAAATACTTAATGCCTGCATCCGCATGCTGATTCCATGCCTGCAATTCCGGCATAGTAATCGCCTCTGGGGCACCCCGATTTTCCTGGAATTTAACCTGCCAAGGTCCTGAAATTGTCATAGAAGAAACCGTGATTGGCTTTTTTACGACAAGCGCCTTAATTTTAGCATTACCTTCAAACACAATAAATTTCGCATCCCAAGGACTGAATTCCATGTCTATCAGCGTTCTTCCTTCCTGCATCCGATACGATACCGCTGATATTTCTCCTGTCTCTGGATTGTACACCTGCGGAATCTTGCCGCTAACCCGGAATGATAACGAGGCTTTGTTGGCCTGATCCGTCCGACTGTTCAACCAGTAAATTTCCTTGCCTCCTACCTGCCGATGTTGGAACAATACTTCGGCGGTATTACCTGAAACACGTAAATCCGCTGTCAACGATTTCGACGCTAAAACAGCTTCCGCCGTTTGGCCAAAATGAACCGTAGGGAAGGAAACCAATTGATTTAAAACCCGCTGAAATTCTTGTTCTGAATCTGCTAAACTTGGGCTAGAAATAGGTTTTGTACCGGCTATCCAAGCCCCTTTTTGTGCTAAAAAGAATATCCGCTTCAAAGTCGCCAGCGTCATCTGTTTCGCCGTTTCATCTAAATATAATAGTTGATAGCGACTACCCCCCCGACTAACAAATTGACCTTTTTCTACATCAATGGCATCGCGCAAGGCGCTTGCATTCACATAATCAAACTCAAAACCTGCCGGAATGCTAGGCAAGGATTTCATCGCCAAGGAAGTGATATTTTGGTTCTCTCCATAGAAATAAAGAATGTCCGCCACATTGTGCCCTTGTTGCAACATATACGAGCTCCGGCCTAAATAATCCGCCCAAACCTTCGCTTGTTTCACCCAGGTTTCTTGACGCGTGAACCATTGTCCAAATGGTCCTAAGGTCAAACCTGGGAACAACGAATCCAAAGGCTGGTGCACTGAGGTATGTATCACAAAACGATTTAATCCGGAAGCTAATTCCATGTCGGCCGTTCGTTTCAATGTTCCCGGATGCGGACTGAAGGAATTCCCTGCTGTCGTCATTGACTCGCCCGCAACGATGTTTTGGCCATATATGTGTGCCACAGAAGCAGATTCACGTATGTCGGCCCGCGAACGCGGCTCTTCATCCTTCCCAGCTGCCAATGCCCCCGGCTGCCACATCGCCGCCATGGGAATATCAGCTTTACGCTTCACATCCATACCATCGGCTAAGTAAATTCGCCCATTTTCATGTGACTCCGTATAGCGCTTCATGCCTCGTTTGGCTAATAAATCACCAATCAACTCATAATGATTCTCTACGATCAACTCCCCAATCGTCTTGCGAAAATCCCATAAAAAACGCTCACTCGCCTCCGCATCTTGGACGATCCGACCTGTCAAAACAGGCATCCAAGGCTTCAAATCGTAGCCCCTTTTCGCCTGAAAATCGGCAGCAAATGTAGGCGACCAGTTCATGTGTCCCGCCTCATAACTATCCAAAACCATATGACTCAAAGCACCAGGGCCTAGTTGGCCACCCGTCGCCTGCGCATACTGATCGAGGTAATTTTCCATGTAGCGCGTAACCGCTCCTCGGTCTAATTTATCCACTTCCAGACCCGTTGCTTCTGGCGAAGCCGGGTGATTTTTCTTTCCCGTTAAGGAATAACCAAAGCGCAAAATTTCCCAATTTCCCACAGGGGCATCCCAGGACAAGGTACCATCAGCCTGTACAAATTTCGACACATCAATCACCTGATTAGTAGCAGGCCCATTGGAAACGGGCGTCCCTGAAACGGCTAATTCCTTATGCGCTTCGAAACCCGCTTTGGCCTCAAAAAGATGTACCCGCGGCGTAGTAAACACATCAAATTCCGAAATTTTCATCCCCTTGGGTTCAGTAGAGGGACGCATACCAAACATGGCAGCAATACCCACATCCCCCGGTTTCTCCGTTTGATAACATAAACGGATCGCTTTCACGCGCTGAGGAGCAAATGAGACTGTCGTTTGGGACGTGATGGTTGGTGGTACTTTAACCACTTCCTTAAAATTCACCCCATCCGCACTCACTTGAATACTTCGATTATTTCCTCCGCCATTAAATGCCGCTAATTCCCCATATGATTCATTGGAAAGCACGACACTCGAGATTTCCGTTGGCGCATCAAACGTATATTGAATCCAGGCTTTCTCCCCTATTTTCATCGGTGGCAAATAGCTCATGTGATGCAAATCGCCATCCGTTAAGTCGGCCAAATTAAATTGCCCTCCACTGGAACTGACTTGTGGTTTTAAGTCGCGCGCCGACTGGATTTGCGAAGCGATAGGATAGGCCAAAACGGCGATATCTTGATAATGCTTGACAACCTTTTCGGCAGAACCTGCGGCAAATCCTCCAGCCTCAAAAGGCACATTTTGCATGGGTCCTGTGATATCCGACGGATGCGGCAAAGCGACAGTAATTTTTTGCCCACCTTGAACGCGTAATTCAGACCAAACATATTTTTTCATGCCGTCTGAAGGCGCCACCCAGGGACCACCTGTCACACTCCAACCCGGTGAACCGGCAATGGCCATTTCTAAGCCTTTTTCTTTAGCATAATCCGTTGCAAAACGGAATGCATCCTTCCAGGCAGGAGTCATGTAGACGAGTTTTTCTTTGACCGCTAACGGTGTAAATAAACTCGCGTCAAAATTTTGAAACCCTCCGATACCCGATTGCTTCATCCAATCCAAGTCTTTTCGGATACCGTCTTTCGTAATATTTCCATTCATCCAATGCCACCAAACGCGCGGTTGCGCAGTGTGGGGCGGCTGAACAAAACCCTTTGATAAATCAGATACTTGCGCGTACGCAGTTAGATTCGCGACAACCAGTGCCGCGAATCCGAAATGCTTCTTCATGTGCTTGAAATTTATTCTTTAACGCGTGTTCCTTTTGCCTCAAACATCCCCATCAAGGTTCCTTTCAAATTGTCCGTGTCAACTTTCGTTAATTCTACATTAACATCATAACCTTGCGTAGAGAAATAGATAACTACTTTTTCGCTGTCATCTTCTACTTTCGAGATGTCAACTGCAGGAAGTGAGTCATCGCCAACAATCTTTAATTGGCCTGTCAAAACACCATCCTTACGAACCAAGTTCGTTGCGAAAGTAGCATCACCATTTGGCGTACCCAACACAACAATTTTCCACTTACCAGCGAAAAAATCAGTAGGATCTGGCTTAGCCGCGAATGCTGACGCGGAAAATAAAGTCGTCAAAACAAATACAAGTGCAAGAATCTTTTTCATAGCAAATAGATTTTAAGGGTTTATAATGAGGCAAATATAGAAACAAATTTTACATTGTCTATTTTTTAGACAATAATTTCTATCTTTGAAAATCACGGAATTAACAGCAGCTATGTCGGGAAGCTTTACCCATCCAAGTCACCAGAATTACATTGCACAATTATCCATTGATTGTGTCATTTTTGGCTATCAGGACGCGACATTAAAGGTGCTTATTCCCAAGCTTAATTTCAAGGGTGATTTTTACAGCTTGCCCAGCGGATTTATTCGCCAAGAAGAAGATTTAGATCAGGCCGCCCTACGTATTTTGGAAGAGCGAACGCAATTGGCCAACATCTATTTGCAACAATTCCATGTGTTTGGTAATGCCGACCGACACAATGAACGCTTTATGCTTGATTTATTAGCCCAAAACCCACAATTAACCGGTCCACAAGAAGAATATGATTGGTATGTGAGGCGCTTCGTTTCGGTGGGTTATTATGCGTTGGTTGACATCAATAAAGTAAAACCCCAATGCTCAGAATTGGATGAAAAAATGGAATGGATACCCGTGCAGGAGCTTCCCAAACTCATTTTGGATGGAGCAGAAATTATTGCCAAAGCACTAAAAGCCATGCGACTGCATTTTGACGATCATGTTGTAGGCTATAACCTCTTGCCAGAAACCTTCACCATGAAGGAATTGCAACAATTGTATGAAACGGTTTTCGACAAACCCTACCGAAGAAACAATTTTCAAAAAATGATCTTAGATTTGAATATTGTGGACAGATTGGAAAAACAATTTACGGGTGCCGCGAATAAAGCACCCTATTTATATACCTTTAAACCTACCTCAAACGAATGAAAATTGCCTTGTTTCTATTGATGAGTATTGCGGCCTTTGGCCAACAAGTCATTAAACTATATCCGGGCAAAGCTCCGGGATCCGAAAACTGGAATTGGGAAGTGAAGGAATTTACCCCCATGCCGAATAATCGGATGTTGTTCAACGTGACCGAACCGACGCTGACCATTTATCCTGCCGCTCCGGGTAAAGGAAATGGCACATCCATCATCGTAGCTCCAGGTGGCGCATTTCATATTTTGTCTATCGATTCAGAGGGACATGATGTCGCCAAATGGCTTAGCGCACGCGGAATTACGGCTTTTGTGCTCACCTACCGCGTCGTAAAATCCAATGGCCCTAATCCCTTCGCCGAGTTAATGCCACTGATGAATGACTTCAAAAAGCTTGACGAAATCAATGCCCCCGTCGTGGAAATGGCCACCCAAGATGGCATCGAAGCGATTAAATATGTCAAAGCGAATGCCAAAACACTCGGCATTGATCCGAACAAAATAGGCTTCATGGGCTTCTCGGCTGGCGGTACCTTAACCATGAATGTGTTACTAAGCGCTCCCCAAAACTTAAAACCTAATTTCATCGCACCCATCTACCATTATGCAGATGCGGTGACAGGTAAAGAAATGCCAAACGCGGTGACTCCGGCTTTCATCGCCGTGGCTGCCGATGATAATTTAGGCTTCGCGCCGCACAGCATCCGACTATTCGAACGCTGGACTGCCGCCAAACACCCGAGTGAATTGCATGTTTATGAAAATGGAAGTCACGGATTTGGGATGCGAAAAAACAATACGGCGAGTGATAACTGGACGGTGGATTTTGAGAATTGGTTAAAGGTTCGCAAGTTTTTGTAGTCCCTAGGCTGAAGCCTAGGGTTATTATTTTATAGCCTCGGGTTTTAACCTGAGGTTTTGGATACCCCACCTTTTTATAACCCCAGACTTTAGTCTGGGGATTTGGCATGCAACCCGCCAACTATCCTATCCCACCTAGGGATACTCCATCTATTTAATTTCCGTACATTCGATTTCTAAACCGATTGAACATGAAATTTGCCCAGATCATTTGCCTGACTTTGCTAAGTCTTTCCAGCTTCGCTCAGGTCAGCCTCACCAAACTCCAAGTGGAATACCAAGATAGTCCCTTGGGAATGGACGAAAGTAAACCGCGTTTCTCCTGGCAAATGCTACGCAATTCCGCTACTCGGGGAGACAAACAAAGCGCCTACCGCATTCAAGTCAAAGACGAAAAGCAAAACGTGGTTTGGGATAGCCAAAAAAACAAATCGGATATTTCCATCGGTATTTCTTATGCCGGAAAAGCGTTAACAGCGCGCCAAAAATATTCCTGGCAAGTGCAGGTTTGGGACCAAAAAAACCGACTCATATCCGCTAATTCATCCTTCGAAACTGGTCTATTAAACAGCGGCTGGAACGATGCACAATGGATCGGATCCAACGATTTGCCCCTCTACAGCAACTACCTTTCGGTCTATAAGTTTCAATACAAAGTTCAGTTGGACGAGGCTTCCCATTCGAAAAAAGCGTCCTTTGTTTTTGGTGCAAATGACCCTCGTTTGCAGAATAAAAATCTCAATATTCAAGGTGTGGCGAGTGCCAAAAACGAAGCCTACATTCGATTTGAGTTAGATATCTCAGATAGCACACAAGCCTTTTTCAATGTTTTTCGCGCAGGTTATGACCCCAAAGATCAAGCGAATAAGCCTTTATATCGCTTCCCAATTCCTACAAATCTGCTTTCAAAAACCAATCAATATCAGGCACATACCATTTTTGCGACATGTAATTTTGGCGTGTATGATGTGTACATCGATCAGGCCGATAAGGACCATAAAATCAACCCGAGTCCCAATAACGCAAGTCCTTTCGCCCCTTCAGGATTCAATTTAAATCCAGTTGGCGTGGGAAATAACTTCATCTCCTATCCGATGTTGGCCGAAATCGGCTTTCAAGTTCCCACAGGCGAAACAGCTTATTTCTCCGAGGTATTCATCAAGAATTTCCGCCAACCGAGTAATCCACTTTTTGCGGCAGCTGACAATCCAAAATTATGGCCCGGTTGGGATGGAAAACAGTTCCGTGTCAGTGGAACGATGGCAGTCGCGAATCCGAGCCAACACGCCGCGCCGATGTTGCGAACCGAATTTTCCACGCAAGGAAAAGCCGTCAAAAAGGCGCGTATTTACGCAACGGCCCGCGGGATTTATGAATTGTATTTGAATGGAAAACGCGTCGGTGAAGACTATTTTAATCCCGGTTTAACCCAGTACAACAAGACGCATCAGTACCAAAGTTTTGACGTGACCTCCCTTTTAAAATCCGGTGAAAATGCGTGGGGAGCTTGGTTGAGCGAAGGCTGGTGGTCAGGAAATATTACCTATAGCGGGGATAGTTGGAACTATTTTGGGGACCGACAATCCTTATTGGCCCAATTGATAATAGAATATGCCGACGGTACCGAACAAGTAATCCAGACGAATCCGGCGCAATGGAAAAGCTATAACGATGGTCCCATTCGTGTGGGAAGTTTCTTTCAAGGAGAAGTGTACGATGCGCAAAAAGATGCCGCGATTGCGGGTTGGGCAACAGCGGATTACAGCGACAAAAACTGGAAACCGGCAGCTGCAATTACGCTGGAAGGAACAGCCTTTTTGGACAAATCGATGGACTACAGCCACATGAAATTAAGCGGGCAGTTTGACGATCGCGTACAAGTTCGCAAAGTTTTGCAGGCGCAGTCGATTCAAGAACCCCGCAAAGGCGTTTTCGTTTATGACATGGGACAAAACATGGTGGGCTTTCCCAAGATTTTCATTCCAAACGGAAAGGCGGGACAGGTCATTACCTTGCGCTATGCGGAAATGTTATACCCAGATTTAGCCGAATATGCTTCGCAAAAAGGGATGATCATGTTGGAGAATATTCGCGCCGCTTTGGCACAAGATATTTATGTATTGAAAGGTGGCGATGAATACATTCAGCCCCGTTTTACCTTCCATGGCTATCGTTATTTAGAAATTACGGGAGTCGATCAGGCACCTGCGTTGCCACAAGTGGCGGGAATTGTGCTATCGTCGATCAGCGAAATTTCTTCGTCTTACGAGACCTCAGACCCGATGGTCAATAAATTATGGACCAATATTACGTGGTCTATGCGTGGAAATTTCTTGTCCATTCCTACAGATACTCCAGCTCGAAATGAGCGGATGGGCTGGTCGGGGGACATCAATGTCTTCTCCAAAACAGCCACTTATTTAGCACCGGTCAACAATTTCTTACGTCGGCATTTGCAAGGCATGCGTGACGTGCAGCGGGCGGATGGACGCTTCACGGATGTTGCGCCGATGGGCGGAGGATTTGGTGGGACGCTTTGGGGAAGTGCGGGTATTGTGATTCCGTGGGAGACCTATCAGCAATATGGCGACAAGATTTTATTGGCTGAACATTACGATGCGATGAAGCGTTATGTGGCTTTTTTGGAGACCAAACAGAACCCGGAAGGAATTTTGAATGAAGGTCCACTTGGAGATTGGTTGAGCCCGGAAGGAAATAAAAATGACAACACCGCATTTTGGATGAGCTACCAGGCCTACAATTACGAGATTATGGTGAAGGTTGCGGGGATATTGGGCATTGCGGAAGATGCAAAGAATTATGCCCAAAAAGCTGCTGCTCGGAAGGCCTTATTCAATGCCATTTACATGGATGCCGCAACGCACAAAACGGTGAAATCAGGCGTAAAAGCTGCCACGATGGGACCACCCAATGCCGCGGCTGTTACCGGAAAAACAGACAAAGGCCAGTTGGTCGATACGCAAGCTTCCTACGCCATTCCATTGGCATTAGGCATTTTCGATGCGACGAATAAACCATTCGCGGTCGCGGGATTGGTGGAAACGGTGAAGCGATCGAATACGGATGATGGTGGTGTGGCGCGTCCACCCTATTCCTTGATGACAGGATTTATTGGAACGGCATCCATCAGTGAGGCTTTAGCCGCGAATGGCCATCATGCCGAGGCATATCGCTTATTAACGCAAAAGACTTACCCATCTTGGTTGTATTCCGTTGCCAATGGGGCGACGACGATTTGGGAACGCTTGAATTCGTATACGGTGGAGAATGGATTTGGAGGAAATAACAGCATGAATTCGTTTAATCATTATTCGTTTGGCGCGGTGGCGGCCTGGATGTACAATCATTCGTTGGGCATTCAGCGCGATATCGATTCTCCAGGATTCAAACATTTCTATATACGCCCGATTCCTGATCCGACGGGCGTATTAACGCATGCTAAAGGGCATATTTCTAGTATGTATGGGAAGATTGCCAGCGGCTGGGAAGTAAAAAACGGTCGGGTGACTTATAGTTTTGAAGTGCCTGCGAATACTACGGCGCAATTGACCTTGCCGGTGAAAGTTGGCGCGCGCATCACGGAAGGAACACGTAAATGGAAAGCAAAAAGCGATTCGTTTGTGCAGGAATTAGCGAGCGGGAAATATGAGTTTGTTGTAGAATAACCACCCTCTTTGAGAGGCTTCTAACCTTTGTCCACCCCCTTACCTTTGGCAAACCTTGGAGGATTGCCAAAGGTACAGGCTGGGAATCATAATTTTGAACGGTAAACTGATAAAATAAATACCATGTACAGATTTATCATATTCATTTTCTTTTTCATTGCACTTAACGCTTCCGGCCAAATCAAACTCCCCGCTTTGGTTGGCGATAACATGGTCCTGCAACGCGACAAAGCCACGATGATCTGGGGCTGGGCCAGTCCAGGTGAAAAAATTCGTATAGAAACCCGTAATAAAATCATTAAAACACAAAGCAATCAAACGGGGAAATGGACAGCTCAATTACCCGCCTTTTCAGCAGGAGGGCCCTTCAATATTCGCATCAATGACGTCCTTATTCACCATGTACTTTGGGGCGATGTGTGGTTGTGTGCGGGACAGTCCAACATGGTTTTGCCGATGGAACGTGTGAAAGAATTGTATGCCGAAGAAATAAAAAAGGCCCAATATCCACAGATACGTAATTTTTTCATCCCAACGGTCTCCAGCAAGATTCAAGAAAAAACCGATTTGCCGAAAAGCGTTTGGCAAGAAACCAATCCCCAAAGCGTCCTCAGCATGGGTGCGGTCACTTATTTCTTTGCCCAAAAACTATTTGAAAAAACGCACATCCCCATCGGCATCATAAACGCCAGCGTGGGCGGCTCGCCCATCGAATCATGGCTAAGCCTAGACCAATTAAAACAATTCCCAGCCTACGCGCAGGATACCACACGCATCCAAGCCGTGGCGGTAACCAAATCATTGCCCGACAAAGGATTAACCGAACCCGTAAAATGGTTCGAAACAAATTACCTGCCGCAAGGCTGGAAAAACTACTTCATTCCAGGATTTTGGGAAGATCAAGGACTCAGCAATCTCAATGGCGTGGTGTGGTTCCGCAAAGAAATCGAACTGACGGCTGAGCAAGTCAATCAACCTGCCAAAATCTTCATGGGGCGGATTGTGGATGCCGATGAAATGTATGTCAATGGTACGCGAATCGGGAATATCACCTACCAATATCCACCTCGTCGATACGAAGTCAAACCCGGTATTTTACACCCAGGAAAAAACATACTCGTCATCCGCGTGAGCAACCAAGCAGGCAAAGGAGGTTTTGTGCCCGACAAACGCTATGAACTGCAATTAGGCAACGAATCCCTTACGCTGATGGGTCCATGGCAATACAAAGTGGGCGCCGTGTGGAATCCCAATCCCGAGGTTTCAACCGCACAGATGTATAGCCCAACGGCCTTGTATAATGGCATGATTGCGCCGCTTATTCCATATAGCCTACGTGGAACCTTGTGGTACCAAGGGGAATCCAATACGAGCAAATCTCAAGATTATAAAGAGTTCTTAAAGGCTTTGGCCGTGAACTGGCGAACGAAATTCCAACAGTCCGAATTGCCATTTATCTATGCACAATTACCAGGATTTGGCGACCGACAATTTCTTCCGGTTGAAAGCAATTGGGCACAATTGCGCGAAGCGCAACGAAAGGCAGAAGCGGAAATTCCCAACAGCAAAATGGTCGTAGCACTTGACCTGGGCGAATGGAATGACATACATCCTTTGCGCAAAAAGCCTTTGGGCGAACGCTTTGCTGATGCTGTGACCCAGGATCCCGCAGGGCCACAAATTGCAAAGGCGACAAGAAAGGAAAACAAAATTGAATTGGAATTTAAATCGGAAGGAGGTCTATTGAAAATCGACAAAAGCGCTGAAAACGAATTGCAATATTTCGCCATCGCAGGGAAAGATCGCAAATTTGTTTGGGCCAAAGCCTATATCGAAAATAACAAGGTCATCGTTTCTTCCGATGAAATAAGTGAACCCTATTTCGTGCGATATGCTTGGGCAGATAATCCCGAAGGAGCCAATTTAACAAATGAAACCTCATTGCCGGCTGGACCCTTCGAGATTGAAATCAAACCTTAATCATTCGAAAATTGATTCTCGAGCAAGGACTCTTTAAAGATGTTCGCGAAAGAATAGGCGAAGGTGATGAATACGGCACGCGTATCAACTTTCATCGTTCGCTCTAACTGGAAGTTAGAAGCCGAAGCAATATTCCCACTTTTCTGCATATTAAACACATCACTAATCACGATACCTAAACCACCTTTACCTTTCATAATTTTGGCTTGAAAACCTAAATCCACATTATAAACAGCCATCCGCGTCCCTTGTGGCATGGCAGTTGGTGAATTATACGCTCCAATCACTTGCAATTTTGTCGTCTTTGAAAGGGTGAAATTATGAATCATTTTTCCATACCAACTCACCACTTCATTCGCGACATCCATGCTACTAACGTTGCCGTCAATCTTTTGATCAAAAATGGAAACACTGGTATTCACCGACCAAAATTTGGTTGGGAAATAATTAAATATCTCCTCTAAGCCATAAGTACTTCCATTACCAAAGTTTTGCGGTGTAGTCAAGGCAACCCCGTTTGCTTTCATCTCAATGAACGGTCTTATGATGTTGCTAGACAAACGATAAAATGCGCTGCTCGAAAGGCTCCAACCTTCCCCTTCCTTATTGTAACCTAATTCCAATGCATGCACTAATTCAGGTTTCAAATAGGGATTACCGCCGTGCTGGTTTAATGAATCCGTTATATCAATCATCGGATTCAAAGCCCCCAAACCAGGGCGATTAATTCGTCGGCTATAGCTGAATTTCACGAAATCCGAAGGATTAATAAAATAGGCCAAATTGGCCGTAGGGAACAAATTAAAATAATTCCGCTGGAATGAAATACTTGAATTGGAAACCGAAGATCCCGAATTATTCACCTGTTCCGCACGCAAACCAATGTCATATTTCCAAGCTTTACTTGGCTCCGATTTGATTTGCACATAGGCCGCATGCACCTGCTCTTGAAAATCAAACACATTACTCAAGGCCGCATTTTTGACATAATTTCCCCCGACTAAAGTCTGATTTTGGTAATCAATATTCGTGGAACGAATAATACCTTTATACCCCGTTTCAAGCTTCACTTTTTCTGAAAGCGGCTTCACATAATCCACCTTAAGATTCGTCGTTTGTGGTTTTTGATAACTGTAAGTCCGCTGCATAAACGGCATTCCCAAAGAAGATCCCGATTCGTTTTGTGCATTCGTGATGATGTCTGTATCCTGATTTTCTTTCCCAATCGACGTGCTCGCATTCCAAACGATTTTCTCCCCCTTGCTTGCAAATTGATGCGCATAGGTAAAAGCAAATTCCCCAACAAGAGCCTTTTCTACCTCAAAAGATTCCCGGCGATTGCGCGACGTAAACGAGCCCCATTGTGAAGCGAAACGCGAAGTCAAAGTCTCATCATTATCTTGCCCTTCCAAATTTCCAATAAACTCCAAGTTAATCACATCGCGATCCGATGCCGCATAGTCAATGTTCAATTTAAGATTTTGCGTTTGCTCCGTCCGATTATCTTGACGGCCTTGCGTCAATAAATAATTCAAAGGCTGATTAAAACTCGTCCGCGTCGTATTCGCCGCACGGGTACGTTCTGAATATTTCATGTCGTAATTCAAACCGATGTTCCATTTCCCCGTCTGGTGATTAATGCTAAACGCAGAGCTACCCCTTGCCTTTGCACCCATACCACCCCCGATGGAAGCCATCGCATTCGTCCCGCCCGTAGTCACTTTCTTCAACTTAATATTGATAATTCCCCCCTCGGAATCCGCATCATATTGCGCAGAAGGATTGTTGATGATTTCGACACTTTCCACGCTACTCGCTGGAATTAAATCCGTAGACGAAATGCCGGATGTCCGACCATTAATTAAAATCAGTGGACCTTTGCCACGAACGGTAATTGCTCCATCTGCATCCACGACAACGGTGGGTACCGACTTCAATAAATCCGTCGCGGAACCGCCGGCTTGTGTCAAATTATCTTTGGCTTTGATGATAAACCCTTGCGTGGTTTTTTGAACGAGCTCTTTTTGGGAAACAACTTCTACGGAAGCGAGTAAGCGATTATCCTCGGTCAGCATCATCGTTCCCAAATCTGTATTTTCTTGAACGCGGAACGCTATACGTTTGGGTTCATAACCCATCATTTGAAATTTGATCAGGTAGTTACCGTTTGAAGTTGTCAATTTGAATTGACCTAAACTATCAGAAACGGCACTTTTAAGCAATTTAACTGTATCGGATTGTGCATACAAAAGCACATTTGCAAATTCTACGGGCGCCTGTTTATCGCGTAATTTCCCTTGGATGGAAAGGGGCGATTGGGCAAAAATCGAAAGGGAAGTAAGAAGGGAAAGCAGTAAACCGCTGAAGGTTTTTTTGATTATCATATCTTGGTGGTTAGTATAACGTCGTTCCAAATTTCAAAAGACAAATGAAATTGAAAACATGTAAGCGACAAAACTACGAATCTTCGAGACAAATTCGCCCTTAAATTTATTAATGGACGAATTCTTCCATCAATGGTCAAGCCTTCCTTGCTTTTTAAACTGGGATGGTGACATCCCCAACTGCTTTTTAAATACCCGATTGAAATAAGACAGATTCTCAAAACCCGATTCATAGCAACAAATGCTGATGGGTTTGTCTTGTAACAATAGCTGTTTCGAATAATTGATCCGGTATTGATTAACAAAATCCGTGTAGGTTAGCAAAGTCGTTTTCTTGATGTAGCGACAAAAAGCTGGAACCGTTAAACTCAATTCCTCGGCAATCAGTTCCGTATTAATCTTGTCCTGAAAATGTTTCTCCACATATTGATACACCCGCGCCATCCGTTCCTGTTGTTTCAAAACTTGTTGGCTCGCAATCGGCCTAGCGCGCAACGAAATCGCCGTTTCACTTTCCGCCAACAATTGAAAAATATGCAATAACTCGACAAATTGATCAAAACGACTCAGCGTTGGAATCATTTTCATGCGCTCCCCGACCAGACGTTTCGTTTCGCCATCAAAGGCTAAACCTGATTTCGCGCGCTCCATCAATGCGCGCACTTTTTGCATTTCGGGAACCTGTCCCATGCGGATTTGAAAATAATCAGGAGGAAATTGGATCACGACCGTCTCCACACGAGTTTTGGCGCCGTAATCGAAATTCAAATGCGGGATATTCGAACCAATTAATGCTAAATCCGACCCATAATAGGTCGAAACATGATCGCCAATGTGTCGAATTCCGCGCTCCGCTTCCACATAGACCAATTCGATTTCCGGGTGAAAATGCCAATAAAATACTTCGTTGAGCTGTGGCGTTAGCAACAATCGAAACGAACTCTCCGAATCGGGTTGAATCTGTTCTAATTTTAATTTCATTGACATAAATCTGTCTGATTTAAACCCAATATATCCAAAAATATCAATACAGTGCAAATAGTTGTCAATAAGGCATTAATTGGCAAGCAATAAAATGCAGAGATTTGTCAAAAGAATTTAACCTTACCCGCTATGCAAAACGAAACCATGATTCCGAACAATGCGCATTATGACATTCCCGGAAATCCGTCGACTGCGAAAAGCAGCCAACTATCTTTAAACAATCGACCAAATGGCGAGGCCTTGCGCGTATTGAGCGAGGAAGATTGGACATTTTGGAAACACAATGGCTATATCGTCATCAAACAAGCCGTTCCAAGAGAACAAGCACTTGAAACGGCAAAATTCCTTTGGGAATTCGAAGAAAAAGACCCCAATGATCCGAGTACCTGGTATACGGCTCCGCGGGCTGAAATGAAAATGAAGGAGCTAGGTGGAACGGGCATGGTGGAGTGCTACAACAATCAGCATCTTTGGAATAACCGACAAATGCAACGCGTATATGATGCCTTTGTGGACATCTGGGGAACGGAAAAACTATGGGTGACGATTGATCGTGCGAATCTAAATTTCCCGATTCGCCCGGGCCACGAATATAAAGCATTCATTCATTGGGACTACGATCCGGAAACCAAACCCGTTCAAGTGCAAGGTGTGTTAGCACTTGTGGACCAAACAGACGAAAACATGGGCGGATTCCAATGCATCCCGGAATTATTTAGAAACTACGATACGTGGAAATTGACACAGCCTGAAGACCGCGATCGTTTCAAACCGGACACGACTGGATTTACGCCAACCAAGGTTAAAATGGAGGCTGGCGACTTATTGATCTTCAACAGCCTTCAACCCCACGGTATTCGAGCGAATAACAGCGATCAAGTACGCTGTGCTCAATACATTTCCATGATGCCGGCTGAGGAGGATAATGCAGCTTTGCGCGAATGGCGCGTGAACTCCTGGAAAAACCGCATCGCTCCAGAAGGCTATGCCTTCCCGGGTGACCCACGCAACTGGGAACAAACCAAATATGATACTGCCAAACTCAATCCTTTGGGAGAAAAAATCCTCGGACTAAGCAAGTGGTAATGAAAAGGCTCAAGAAATCTTGAGCCTTTTTTGTTTGATTTATATAAACATCTATTTGAATATTGTATAGAATAACTGGCTTCTCGCTCATACCTTTGTTTGATTAATCCATAAATAAGCACATGGAAAAAATTGAAACCTTAAAGGATTTCTACCAAAACAAATTCAATTGGATTCCCGAAAACTTAAGCAAAGATTGGGGACATTTCAATGTATTTAAACTCGACCCATACATCGGAATTGGTGCGAAAACAGTGCCCTACCGTCGACGTGATTATTATAAAATCACCTTAGTCAAAGGCTCTGGAACGATTTATTACGCAAATAAAATCATTGAAGTCAAAGAGAATGCTATCGTGTTTTCAAATCCATTAGTTCCCTATAAATGGGACTCTACAGAGAATTTACGTACCGGTTATTTCTGCATATTCAACCATGATTTTTTCCAACAATACGGCAATTTTTCGGCTTATTCACTGTATCAACCTTCGGGCACACCTGTCATAGAATTGAGCGATGCTGGGTATGAATCTTTCCAGGTTATTTTTGAAAGAATGTTAGCCGAAATCGATTCCACTTATATCCACAAGTATGACATGTTGCGGAATTTGGCCTTAGAAATGATGCATACTGCCCTCAAATTGGAACCGGCAAATTCCAGTCGATATGCTCCAGGAAATGCAAATCAAAAGATTTCGATGCTATTTCTCGAATTATTGGAACGGCAATTCCCCATCGAAGGGCCACAAAACAAAATCAAATTAAAGACCCCATCTGATTTTGCAAACCAATTGGCCGTCCACGTAAATCACTTAAACCGCGCGGTAAAAGAAACAACAATCAAAACCACGTCGCAACTTATCGCTGATCGCATCAGTCAGGAAGCCAAATTAATTCTATCACATGGAGAATGGACCATTGCTGACATTGCTGAAGCATTAGGGTTTAATGAAATCAGCTATTTCAATCACTTTTTCAAAAAACAAGTGGGCATCAGCCCCGCAAAATTTAGAAATAATATACATCATGGAAAAACGAAAATTAGGGAATAGTGGCTTAGAAGTTTCAGCCATGGGCCTAGGTTGCATGGGCATGAGCTTTGGTTATGGACCCAAAGCTGATGAAAATGACATGATCAAAATCATTCGGGCAGCTGTGGAAAAAGGCATTACCTTTTTTGACACGGCCGAGGTATATGGCCCCTTTATCAACGAAGAATTAGTAGGAAAAGCATTAGCCCCATTTAAAGGCGAAGTGGTCATCGCGACCAAATTTGGCTTTCATTTAGACCCTAACCAAGGATATAAAATGAATGGCTTAGATAGTTCACCTTCCAATATTCGCAAAGTTGCTGAAGCCTCATTGAAGCGCCTAAAAGTAGATGCCATTGATTTATTTTACCAACATCGCGTGGATCTCAACATCCCTATCGAAGATGTGGCTGGCACAGTTAAAGATTTAATCAAAGAGGGAAAGGTCAAACATTTTGGCTTGTCGGAAGCGGGAGCAGCCAACATCCGTAAGGCCCATGCAGAAATGCCAGTAACCGCCTTGCAAAGTGAATATTCCTTGTGGACGCGGGAGCCTGAACAACAAATCATCCCGACCCTCGAAGAGTTAGGCATCGGTTTTGTTCCATTTAGCCCGCTCGGCAAAGGATTTTTAACGGGAAAAATAGATGCAAATACGGAGTTTCATGAAACAGATTTCCGCAGAACCGTACCTCGTTTTACCGAGGAAGCGCGTGAACATAATCAGAAATTGATCAACGTTCTAGCAGGCATTGCGCAAGAGAAAAATGCAAGCCCAGCACAAATTAGTTTGGCATGGTTATTAGCTCAAAAACCGTGGATTGTACCCATTCCGGGAACGACGAAAATGCATCGTATGCATGAAAATTTTGATGCCATTCAAATGCAATTAAGCGCTGATGACATCAAGCAAATTTCCAATGCGACCTCCCAAGTAGAGGTTCAAGGGACCCGGTATTCCGCAGCTGCCATGGAAGCTTTGGCCAAAAGTTAAAATTTTATCCTATTTCACGTACGAGAATCGTACCTTTGCATCTTCTTCTGAAAAACCAATCATGAAATTAATTATATCAATCTGTTTGATCTTACTCGTGCAATTCACGAGTTTGGCTGAAACAGCAACAGATTCCACCAAGAAAGAAATCCAATTCGCTACCTCTACCTTAATCACCAATAACGGAATTTCCATCATCCCTATTTTTACTTTGGGAAAACCCGCTGCGATTATCAACTTTACCGTAGGACGCAAATTGACTTTTGAACCGGAATTCCGCCTTTCTTTGGAAGGGAAACCATGGTCCTTCATCTATTGGTTTCGCTACAAATTAGCCAAAACGCCCAAATTCACTTGGAGTGTAGGGGCCCATCCAGCCATCATTTTCAAAACTATTCCCGTGACCATTAATGGAAACAACGAAGAGGTATTACGCGCTCAGCGCTTTTTGGCAGCTGAAATGTCTCAAAATTACCGCTTCAATAAACATGTTAATCTGGGATTCTACTACTTAGTGGGCGCTGGAAGTGTGGAGAATAAAACGAAGCCTACTAACCTGTTGACCTTGCGCGGAGGATACAATAACATTGACTTAGGCAAAGGGTTTTTAGCGGGTGTAAATTCCCAATTGATTTACTTATTTACCAACGGCGAAGAGGGCTCTTACGTAAACGCAACCTTTACACTGACGCATAAAACAAGCCCTGTCACGCTTTCTTACTTTTATAACCAACCGATTAATTCTGCCATTACGGGAGGAAAAGAACCGGTCTGGAATGTAGGCGCGACTTACGCCTTTAATAAATTATTTACGCTTAAATAAATTCATGACTCAAGCATCAAATCGAACCAAAATCATTTTGGTTCTTGGAATATTATCCGCGATTGGACCCTTGTCCATCGACATGTACCTCCCAGCTTTCAAAAATATTGCAGCGGCATTAAACTGCTCACAGGAAGAAATGGGATATACCTTATCGAGTTTCTTTTTTGGAATTTGTTTAGGCCAATTAATCAGCGGGCCCTTATTGGATCATTTTGGCCGGAAAAATGTGTTGTACATCGGGCTGTCCATTTATGTACTAAGCTCCATCGCATGTGCCTTTGCACCATCTGTGGAGGCATTAACCATCTTCCGCTTGTTTCAAGCACTCGGCGGGAGTGTGGGAATGGTTGCCCCAAACGCTGTGATTCGCGAAACTTTTGAAGAGAAAGAACGTCCAAAAATCATGTCATTAATGATTTTGATTCTCGGCGTCTCGCCCATTTTAGCACCTTCTTTAGGAAGTCTTTTATTGACATTAGCGAGTTGGAAAGCGATCTTCTTAGTCCTAGCCGGCATCTTGTTGGTTATCATCTTCTTGATAAAATCTTGGTTGCCTGAAAAGATCAATCACGAAAAACGAGGGCCGTTTAAGGTTGCGACGATTGCCAAAGCTTACCGCGCCTTGTTCAAGGAAAAGGAATATTTGATTTTTGCCTTTACCGGTGCGATTGGTGCCGGCAGTATTTTTACCTATGTGGGGGGAGCACCCTTAACTTTCTTGAATTATTACCAAGTAAGTGAATCGAAATTCGGCTTGTTGTTTGCCATTGTTGCATCCGGAATTATCTCCGCAAGCCAACTAAATCACATTGTTCTAAAGAAATACAGCAGTTTGCAGGTATTACGTGTGACGTTGCCAACGCAATTGGGACTTGCGCTAATTTTAGCCATCTTATCTAAGCTGAATTTGATGACGATGGAGCTGAATATCTTCTTGCTCTTTTTGATTATGGGTTGTCAAGGTTTCAACTTTCCCAATGTAGCCACATTAGCCTTGCGACCCTTTCATCAAGGAGCAGGTACGGCTTCAGCCATGTTAGGATCTATCCAAATGGCTTGGGGAGCCGTTTGTTCCGTGTTAGTAGGTTTACTTTTCGACGGAACTCCTTTCACCATGGCGATTATCATTTTCGGATGTGCGGCGCTGGCAAATACGATCTTGTTTGGTTTGGGAAGGGGGATTGTGACAAGTCCGGAGGGAAATTAGTCCGGAGGAAATTGATTTAAGTCATCCCTAATTTTAATCAAAAGAATAACGACTCCGGACTTCGGACTACGGACTTTAGACCAACGTCTAAACTCAACATTCCCCACTTTCATCTATACATTCGACCGCTGAGCAGAAAAATTAACAGACTAAAAATTCATCAATGTATCTTTGAGGTACAATATTATTCAATCCGCCTAATGAAAAAATTCATTCTAACTACCCTTGTTTCGATTAGCACATTATTTGCATTCGCGCAAGTTCCAGGAGCTCCAGCCGGAGCCAAAATGCCCGACATGAATCGCGGCCACGTCTATGGAAAAGTCGTTGACGATCAAGGAAAGCCCGTCGAATTCGCATCGGTTGTTTTGTTGAAAACGACGATCGACCCGGCAACAAAAAAACCGAAAGATATTTTGGTGAAGGCCCAACAAGCCGAATTGAATGGGGACTTTAATTTCAAAGAGATTCCAATCAACGTTAAGTTGAAAATCAAAATCAGCTTTGTAGGTTTCACAAATTATGAGGCTCCTATCGCTTTCGCAATGCCTCCCATGGGTGGCATGAAACCCGGACAAGCGCCCGATCCAGAAATGATGGCAAAAATGATGGCTGCCTTCGAAAAAGATTTGGGAAATATCAAATTAGCAACCGACTCCAAAGAACTTGACGCTGTCGTCGTAACAGGTACAAAAGCGCTTGTTGAAATGGATATCGATAAAAAATCCTTCAACGTAGGACAAAACATCGTGACTTCTGGAGGTACTGCGATCGACGTAATGCGTAATATTCCATCTGTTCAAGTGGATATCGATGGCAACGTAAAAGTGCGTAATGCAAACCCGATTTTATTCATCGACGGTCGGCCTACCACCCTTTCCATGGATCAAATCCCAGCCGATATTATCGAAAAAGTAGAGGTTATCACGAACCCATCAGCGAAATATGATGCGTCGGGTAGCATGGCGGGCATCATCAATATTGTATTAAAGAAAAACAAAAAGAATGGTTACAATGGGATGGTGAATGCGGGCGTTAACCGTAGAGGGGGAACCAATTTGATGGGTAATTTCAGCTACCAACAAAACAAATGGAACTTGACGGCAACAATCATGAACATGATGGAGCGAAATGTTTCCAATGGATATAGCGATCGTCAGGCGAACATTGGCGGTATTCAATCTTCCATTTATCAAAACCTTGACAACTCAACGAAAGGCTTCATGCTTTTCCCACGTTTCTCAGCGGATTACGCAGTAACAAATCGGTCAACGATAACTTTAGGTGCATTCTTCGGTGGAGGTGGTCAATTTAGACCCAATGAAACCTTGGACATCACAAGTACTGTGAACGGCGTGAAATCATTCAGCAATCGTTACACGGAAAGTTTACGTGAATTTAAACCACAAGGTTTTCAGTTTGGCTTCAAACACACCTTCCCGAAAGCTGGCGAAGAATTAACAATGGACATGAACTTCTTTGGCGGAACGAATAAAGGGGAGTCGGTGATTACGACCAACTACCTAAACAATAACGCCATTACAGGTTCTCAAATCCAAAAGAACGTAGGAGATGGCAAGAACAAGTTCATCACGATTCAAACGGATTATGTAAAACCCATCAAAAACGAGGGTACGATTGAAATGGGTTTAAGAGCTCAAATTAATGAGTTGGCCAATACAAACACTAACACCTTAAAGCCCGTTGGATCAGAAATCTACAAAGAAATCACATCAGCATCCATCAATTATTCCAGTACAAATGATGTCTATGCGGCTTATGTATCCGTTTCAGGCAAAACAACGGCCTTCTCGTATAAATTAGGTTTGCGTGGCGAGAGTTCGAACTATTCAGGGGAATTGTTAAATACCAAACAACAATTCAGTAACAAGTATCCATTGAGCTTATTCCCTTCCATCTTCTTGAAGAAGGATTTATCGAAAACGGATCAATTACAATTAAGCATTACGCGCCG
This sequence comes from Aquirufa sp. TARAVU-A1A, assembly GCF_054558675.1. Lineage (NCBI taxonomy): Bacteria > Pseudomonadati > Bacteroidota > Cytophagia > Cytophagales > Flectobacillaceae > Aquirufa > Aquirufa sp. TARAVU-A1A. The sequence goes on along the minus strand of NZ_JBPXKP010000001.1, from coordinate 450,487 downwards.
GGTAAATCGGCCTAATTTCTTCCAAATCATCCCATTTGTTGATTATAGCGATAGCTTAAATATCACCCGTGGAAATGCAAATTTGGTGCCTGAATTCACAACATCTGGCGAACTTTCTTATAGCAAGACAAAAGGGTCAGCAACATTCTTGTTCTCGGGTTATTACAAATACACGGACAATTTGATTACGCGTTATTACAGCAAAGAAATCAACCCGATCAGCGGCAAGATGGATTTGATAAATACATTTATCAATGCGAATTCGAGTATTAATTATGGGGCTGAGTTAACGTATACCAACAAGTTTCAAAACTGGTGGGATTTTACGGCTAACGTGAACGTGTATAATTCGAAGATCAACACAAGCAACATTGAAGGTTCAGGCGCAGTAGCCGATGGAATGTGGACAGCCTTTGGTAAGATCAACAACAATTTCATTTTGCCGAATAAATGGGTGATTCAATTATCAGGTGATTACCAAGGCAAAACGAATATGCCAGTAAGTCAAAATCAAGGCCAAATGGGCCCTCCAGGCATGCAAGCTCAAAGTTCTTCTCAAGGTTATGTTGAGCCGTATTTTGGAATTGACTTAGCGATTAAAAAGTCCTTCTTGAAAAACGATATGGCATCATTGACATTAGCATTCAATGACATCACGAAATCACGAGGAAATACACGCGTTTCCTTAGGAGATGGATTTACGCAGACATCGTATCGGATTTCAAATCCACAGCAAGTGCGTTTAACTTTATCCGTACGTTTCGGGAAGTTTGACATGAGTCAAATGAAACGAAATAATAACAGCGGGGCTGATATGCAACAAATGCAATAAGGAACAACTAAATAAGATTTAAAAAACGGCCCAATTGGGTCGTTTTTTTTTGAATATTTTAGAATTTAATTACCTTAGTAATCAATCTGTTAACCTATTTAAACGCCTCGGCTTTTCACATGCTAAAAGCTCAGAAAGTTGTCTTAGATGCGCCAGCTTTGACGCACGAAAAATCATTAAAAACATTGGTCGAGAATCGGACCATATACAACTTGGATCATTGTGAGCTCAACCTCTTTGAGACCTATCAACAGGCACATAGGGTTCCTTTGGCTTTTAATGATTTAGTCGTAACAAGCATGTTACGCGGCAAAAAGGTTATGCATTTATTCGAAGACCCAGCCTTCGATTACCTACCAGGTGAATCCGTTATTATTCCTGCAAATGTGGAAATGAAAATTGACTTTCCGGAAGCTGAGCTTGACAATCCGACCCAGTGTTTGGCATTAGCGATTGATAACAAAAAGATTGTGGATACACTCGATTTTTTGAATGAACGCTATCCAAAAGAAGGGAAAGCGAATTTTTGGCAATTAGACGATCGAAATTATTTCTTCTACAACAATGAGGACTTAGCACTGACAATTAATAAACTCATTCAAGTTTGTCAAAGTACCTCGATCACGAAAGATGTATTAGCCGATTTAGCCATTCAGGAATTATTGATTCACATTATTCAAACGCAATCGGTCACAGCAATCGAAAAAGGCTTCGATTTGACACCAAACCCTATTTTGAACAATATTTTACTGATCGTTCGTCAGAACATCGGGCAAAAAATAAATCTAAAATTAATTGCCAAACAATGCGGCATGAGTCCGGCGACCTTGTATCGGATGATTAAACGAGAATTAGGCATCAGCCCAATTGAATTAATTATTCTTGAGCGGATCAAGCTCGCAAAATCATTGTTGAAGGATCAGACGATGTACATCAAAAATGTCTGTTACGAAGCAGGCTTTGAAGATGCCAATTATTTTATTCGGGCGTTTAAAATGCACGAGGGAATCACACCCAAACAATACCAACAATTAAATCAATCTAAGTAGCGCAAAGGCGTTAAGTTCTCGCGTTCTTCCTCGGTAAACAAGCGCGATTGCGTGATAAAGCGTAAACCCATCGGGATTTCGAGTGAAAAGGATGAACCGCGACCTGGGACAACATCAATGGTCAATTGGGTGTACTGCCAATATTCCTGTTGGTCTTTACTCATCCAAAATTCACAATCGGCAATTTCACCTAAACAAACATCCGAATTGCCTATGATAAAATCGCCCTTTTCAAAGCACATGGGTTGTGAACCATCACAACAGCCCCCACTTTGGTGAAACATAAGCGCACCAAACCGAGCTTGCAATTGCTCGACAACGAGTTGGGCCTGATCAGAAATAATGACGCGAGGTGTTTTCATAAAAATAGTCGCAGGATAAGATACCCTGCGACAAATGAAATATAAGAAATCAAATTAAAAGAAACCTAGCTTTTTCTTATCGTAAGAAACAAGCATATTTTTTGTTTGACGGTAATGGCCCAACATCATTTTATGCGTTTCTCGACCGAATCCAGACTTTTTATATCCTCCAAAAGGAGCATGCGCTGGATAGGCATGGTAGCAATTCACCCAAACGCGACCCGCTTGAATCGCACGAGGTACTTGATACAATTCATGAGCATCGCGTGTCCAAACACCCGCGCCTAAGCCATATAAGGTATCATTTGCAATTTCAATTGCCTCCTCCGTCGTCTTAAACGTCGTTACACAAACCACAGGTCCAAAGATCTCCTCTTGGAAAATCCGCATCTTGTTATGTCCTTTAAAAAGTGTCGGCTGAATATAATAGCCATTAGCTAAGTCCCCTGGCAACTTTTGAACATCTCCCCCACAAAGAACTTCGGCTCCTTCCTCCACACCCAACTTCAAATAGGATTGGATTTTTTCGTATTGGTCATTCGAAGCCTGCGCACCCATCATCGTATTAGAATCCAATGGATCACCCATTTTGATTGCCTTTGTTCGTGCGATAACCCGACTCATGAATTTTTCATAGATACTTTCATGTACCAAAATACGCGACGGACATGTACATACTTCTCCTTGATTCACGGCAAATAAAACAGCCCCTTCGACGGCCTTGTCAAAGAAATCATCGTCGGCATCTGCAACGGATGGGAAGAAAATATTTGGCGACTTTCCTCCTAATTCCATCGTTACAGGAATCAAGTTTTCAGAGGCATATTGCATAATTAAACGCCCAGTCGTTGTTTCTCCTGTAAAGGAAACTTTCGAAATACGCGGCGATTGTGCCAAAGGTTTTCCAGCCTCAGGACCAAAACCTGTCACTACATTCAATACACCTGCAGGAACAATATCTTTGATGATTTCCAATAAACACATAATCGAAGTAGGTGTTTGCTCAGCAGGCTTAACAACTGTACAACATCCTGCGGCCAAGGCTGGCGCAATTTTCCATGTAGCCATTAATAAAGGGAAGTTCCATGGGATAATTTGACCCACAACGCCAATCGGCTCATGCAAGCAAATACTTACCGTATTTTCGTCGTGTTCTGAAATCGTACCTTCCTCAGCACGTAAACACCCCGCAAAATAACGGAAATGATCGATAACAAGCGGCAGGTCAACATTCACCGTCTCGCGGATGGGTTTGCCATTATCAATCGTTTCAACCGTTGCCAAATAGCTTAGGTTTGCTTCGATGGCATCTGCAATTTTCAATAAAATTGTCGAGCGGTGATTGACTGAAGATTTGCCCCACGTTTCAAAAGCTTTGTGAGCGGCATCCAAAGCTAACTCAATATCTTCCGCACTAGATCTCGCGGCTTTGGCTATTAACTTCCCATCGACAGGGCTATAATTTTCAAAATATTCTCCTTTAACGGGTGGGACGAATTTGCCCCCAATGAAATTGTCGTAGTGCGACTTAAATGTTGGTCTTGCGTTTGACATAATTAAGGTATTTATAGGTTAACAGATTTTCGCGTTTGCTTGAACAAAACTACCCTAACCTATATACACCCAATAGTATTATTTCGTCAAATAATAGCACTTTGCAATCAGCGCCAGCAATGAACCACAATCAAAATATTAAAATTTTAAATTTTTTTGAAATCGGAAGGAATAATCTAATTTGACAATACCTTAAACAATAAGTCTTTTAAATATTGCTCCACAAATGATTCCTTAGGCAAGTCCTGTACATCCGTAAGCTTAGGCAAAAAGGTACTGAAAAATAGCTGCGAATGAGCTGTCTCAATTAACGTTGTACTCAAGGAATGTGGAAATGGATATGCAGGCTGGTAGGCCTTAATTAAATCTGAAATCCGCGCGCACAAATCTTTATAAGGCTTAAATACCTCATTTTCATTGATTTCTTTGACCTCTTTCACCAGGTAAACCTTGCTACTTTCTGAAATGACAATTTGATGCAAGAAATTTTTATTGTAATCTGATTGCCCAAAACGTTCTGGCAATTCCCTGGTAAACAACTCCACCACACGTTCAAGTTTGGCTCGTAAATCTTGGATCGGTTCAAGCTGTACAACCACCAAATATTCCATATACGACCAATACCAATTTAGGATGTATAGCAATAAACGATGCTTATTTGTAAAATAGCGATAGATCGAAGCTTCTGTCGTATTCATTTCTAAGGCCAACTTTTTAAACGTAAAATGTTCAAATCCAACCTTGTAAATTAATTCAATCGCATGTTTGACAATCTGCTTCCCTAATTCAGTTCCATCCGGATCCCGTAAATAAATATGCTCGTTGACCTTAAAACTTAATGAATAATCCATGGTTATATACATTTAACCCGACAAAAATAGGCGATAATAATACTATCACAAAATATATTTTAATTTTATTTGCAATAGTATTACTATTATTTAAAAAAGTATTTTTAGTTTTGTGCCACAACCGTTATAACATGACACATTCAAATCCATTATCGCGCATCGCTTCATTGGTAAATCTGCATAAAAAGGAGGTTACATCCATTTACCTCTTCTCCATGCTCAGTGGTTTGATCAACTTAAGTCTTCCGCTAGGCGTACAAACCATCATCGGTTTGGTCATGGGCGCGACGATGGTCAGCTCCATTTATGTCCTTATTTTCTTAGTTGTGTTGGGCGTGTTTTTAGTTGGCCTCCTGCAAATCAATCAAATGAAAATTATTGAAACGATACAGCAGCGGATATTTGCCAACTACGCCTATGCCTTTGCGGATACGATTCCTCGTTTAGATTTAAAGCAAATGGATCACTACTTCATTCCAGAAAAAGTGAACCGCTTTTTTGATACCGTAAACATTCAGAAAGGCTTTGCCAAATTATTGCTCGACATTCCGATCGCAAGTGTTCAAATCCTCTTTGGTATTGTATTGCTAGCATTATATCATCCCTTGTTTATTCTTTTAGGTGTCATTCTGTTCATCCTGCTTGTGCTTATTTTAAACTATACGAGCAAAAAGGGGATTAGTACAAGCATCGAAGAATCGAATTATAAATATGAAGTGGTCGGCTTCTTCAATGAAATGGCGCGGACACTAAAATCATTTAAATTCAGCCAAGGGTCGGATCTAAATTTTGAAAAAACGAATTCACACACGCGAGGTTACCTACAGGCACGCACCCAACATTTCGAAGTACTGTTGTTCCAATACAAGTCGCTTATCTTTTTTAAAGTGAGTTTAACGATTTTAATGCTCACATTGGGTACCTATTTATTAGTCGAACAACAACTAAACATCGGTGAATTTATCGCTGCCGAGATTGTCATTTTGATGGTCATCGGGGCAGTCGAAAAATTAATCACAAGCCTAGATAGCGCATATGATGTAATCACGGGCCTTGAAAAAATCGCGAGTGTCACTGAGAGTCCAACCGAACAATCTGGGAAGCTTGATTTGGATGTCCAAAAAGGACTAGACATTCAGATGACCGGTTTTAGCTTTTCATTTGATGCTGATCACAAGGTGCTTGATTCGATTTCCTTACGCATTAAACCTGGCCAAAAGGTGAGTATCTCTGGTCCTGAAGGCTCCGGAAAATCAATTTTGCTTCGGATGTTGACAGGCAATTACCAAGACTTTCTAGGCAGTTTCCAAATCAACCATTTTCCAATTCAAAACTATAAATTACAGAGCCTACGCAAGTACACAGGCGTATTGTTGCATGGCCAAGAAATATTTGGCGGTAGCCTTTGGGAAAATATTAGCCTAGGCCAAAAAGAAATCACCCCAGCGTCCATTCTTCAAAAGGCAAATGAACTCGGCTTTGACGACCTATTACACCATTTTCCGGAAGGATTTGACACAATCATCGAACCGATCGGGAAGAAAACGCCACAAACAATCATTCGCAAAATCCTGATTCTTCGCGCGCTTTGTGGGGATAAAAAACTCCTATTACTTGAAGAACCTTGGGAAGGTCTTGATGCTCAAACGGCCGAAAAAATCAAAAAATACCTAATCAATCGCCCCGCGGATACGAGTGTGATTGTCGTATCGAACGACACAGATTTTAACAAATTGACAGACCAACAAATCAACATGCACCATGGAAAAATTTAATGCATTTGACCACATCTACCAAGAAGGCAAAAGCACGGCAATTAAACCTTGGCTGATTGCTTTGCTGCTCATTACTTTGGGACTCATCTTCTTGCCTTGGACGCAAAATATCCGAAGCAAAGGACATGTGACCAGCCTCTATCAAGAGCAAAAACCACAAAAAATATACAGCCCGATTGCGGGTAAAATTAGCCAATGGTGGGTGAAAGAGGGAGATACCGTACAAGCGGGAGATACATTGGCCAAAATCACCGAAATCAAAGGCGAGTACCTCGACCCGAATTTAATTTCCCGGACTCAAGAGCAACTCCAAGCGAAAAAGGAATCCATGCGTTACTATGAACAAAAAGTAACCGCCACAGACGCGCAAATGGACAATTTGCGTAACGCAAAAACCTATAAGCAAGAGCAATTGCGCAATAAGGTCAAGCAGCTCCAACAAAAATTAGTGGGCGAAAATGCCGAATTAGTCGCAAGCCAAAACGACTATAATTTAGCCAAAGACCAATTCGAACGGAATCAAAAAATGTTCCGGGAAGGGCTGATTTCGCAGACGCAATTCCAACAACGAAATGTATCCATGCAGAACGCATTGGCGAAAAAAACTGTTGCTGAAAATAAAGTCAATCAAACCCAACAAGAAATCACGAATACGCAGATTGAGCTGAAAGGCGTAGACCAAGAATACAGCGAAAAAATCAATAAAGCGGAGAGTGATCGTTTTCAAAGTTTGAGCCAAGTGGAAAGCAACCGTGGTGACGTCGCAAAACTTGAAAACCAAGTAACGAATTACACGATTCGTAATGGGATGTACTACATCATCGCCCCGCAAGCAGGTCAAATTATCCAAGCACAAAAATCGGGTATCGGGGAAATTATCAAAGAGGGTGAAGATTTGTTGACCATCGTTCCCGACAATAATCATGTAGCCGTGGAGATTTTTGTTCGACCGGTGGACTTGCCTTTGGTGGCCTCGGGACAGGCGGTCCGACTGATATTTGATGGATACCCTGCGATCATCTTCGCAGGCGGATGGCCTGATCAGTCTTACGGAACCTTTGCCGGAAAAGTATTAACGGTCGAAAATACGATTAATGATTCAGGACTATTTCGCGTTATTGTTGTCGAAGATCCTAAGGTTAAAAAATGGCCCAAAAGACTTCGTATTGGAGCAGGTGCTCAAGGAATTGCGCTATTAAATGACGTACCGCTTTGGTATGAATTATGGCGAAACATCAACGGATTTCCGGCGGATTATTACAGCGGAAAACCAGCTAAAAAGCAAAAGAATGAAAAGTAAATTGTTCTTATTACTTATCGTCTGCTCAAGTAGTTTCGGGCAACAAAAGAGCCTGAGCTCCTCGGAATTTTGGCAAATTGTGCAGAACTATCACCCCGTTGTGAAGCAGACTCTGATTGACATTAAACAATCAAATGCGTCATTAACCATGGCTAGAGGCGCATTTGATCCTGTTTTACAGCACTACAGTACGCAAAAAACCTTGGATGGAAAAAACTACGTCGACTACCATGCCCCGGCATTGTCGATCCCAACTTGGTATGGAATTGAACTGAGCGCTGGAATCGAAAACATTCAAGGTACACGTTTGGACCCAAGCCAAACCATGGGTCAAACTAGCTACCTGGGTATTCAAATTCCATTGGCGAAAAACCTCGTGATGGATAAGCGAAGAGCCGCACTCCAACAAGCCAAAATCATGCAGAAAATGGCCATTCAGGACCAGCGTGCTGAGCTCAACAAGCTACTGCTAGATGCGATGGAAAGCTATATTGCTTGGGTTAGAAGTTACCAGGTTTTACAACTGGTCGAGGCAAATTATCAGAACGCTTCTAAGCGACTAGACTTTGTACGGAAGAGTGTCGAATTTGGCGACAGGCCCGCTGTAGATACTCTAGAGGCGCTGACACAAAAGCAGACATTTGAAAATATTCTGAGTGCGAAGGCGCTTGATTTCGCAAACGCCCGACTGAGCCTTTCTGCCTTTTTATGGACAGGAGACAATCGCACCGTTGACTTAAGCGAAGAGGTAATTCCCGCGGCAAACGAAGAAATTCGCCTACTTGCAAATGCGGATCTTAACCTAGCAAGTCTGCTGGAAAAAGCAATGCAAAATCACCCAGAGATCAATAATTACCGAAACAAATTGGATGTCCTAGGCATCGAAAAGAAACTAAAATTTCAAAGCCTACTTCCTAAAATCGATGTAAGTTATAATCATTTATCAAAAGGCGGTCCCTCACTTTACGGCGCTACATTTTTGGAAAACAATTATAAATATGGCATCAAGTTTGAACTGCCCCTTAGGCTGTCAGAAGGTCGGGGCGCATACCAAGCAGCCAAACTGAAGTTGGAAAACGAACAATTAAACTTAAATCAAAAGCAGGTACAGGTCACAATCAAAGTGCGTAATTATTACAATCAATTTGAGGCCTTACAAAAACAAATTCGAACGCAAGAAGCTGCCGTGGCAAATTACCAATCACTTGTCAGAGCCGAAGAATCCCGGTTTGAATTGGGAGAATCTTCCTTATTTTTGATTAACAGTCGGGAAATGAAATCACTGGAAGCAGCGGAGAAACTAGCCGACCTGAAAGCCTACTTACAAAAAACTACTTTTGCTTTGCAGGCAAGTGCGGGAGTTCTGTATGAAAATTAAGATGTTCGACTTTTGACCTGTTCAAAAGCCTCCTCATAATCTGATCGCATCGTGCCCATGATCCGGTCCCAGAACAATAAGTATAGCCCGTAATTTCCAGTGAAATATTTGTGATGCTGGTTATGTGCAACGGCCGTATTCACCCAGCGTCCCACGCGTGTCGTGCTAAAGCCTTTGGGATACAATTCCCAGCCCAAATGTCCATATATGTTGTAAATAATGGAAAACAAGAAGAAAATGGGCACATGTGTTACGTGCATCGGAATGCTGAAATAGAACAAAATGATAATTCCATTTTCCAAAATCGCCTCCAGGGGATGAAAAGCATAGGCCGCCCACGGTGAAGGATTCGTTGATTTATGATGCACTAAATGAAACCATTTGAATAAAACAGGATGGTGCATCACGCGATGTATCCAATAAAAATAGGTGTCGTGCAGGACAAACATGATCGGGTAAGCAAGCAAGTAATAAGTCCATCCGTAGGTGGCAATGTCCTTGTAAATCGTCGTATAGGGCCGAATGGAAGGGTTAAAAACCACAACTGTCACGATGCCAGCGAAAATGCACATGCTAGAAAAAGAGAAAAGAATTTCCCTGACATAGTCTTTCGTCGCAGGAAAACGAACTTGGATTTTCTGTGCTGCAATTCGATTCCGAAGGATAAAATAACAGAGTAAAAATGCCGCGCCTGCCAACAAAAAATAGCGACTACCTACTTTGTTAAGAATTTCAAGAAATTTGTCGAGGAAAAAATTCATCATATTTAAGTATTGAATGGGGGGCTCCCTATTTTTTTCTACCCCACCAATTCGCTAAAATTGATGCGGTAATATTTTGCATCGAACCAAAAATTCCGGGTACCAATCCCATCGTGGCAATGTAACCCATTTTAGCTGCAATGCCTGAGGCTAAGCCCGCATTTTGTAAACCAACTTCAAATGCAATTGTTCGAGAGTCCTGTTCATTAATTCCCATCCATTTACTGATCCGGTAACCGAAAAAATAACCTAAGAGATTATGAATCAATACGATTAAAATCAATAACCATCCAATGGACATAAGTGTACTGTGACCCGCTGAGACAGTCAATGCCACGATAAAAATAATGGATGCCATCGATAAAATAGGCAATAATTCATCCAGCCATTTCTGCTTGCCATAGGCATATTGATTATAGACTAAGCCAGCAATAACCGGGAAAATGACTATTTCCATAATGTGCCAAAACATATCCCAAAAGTTAATGGGCACTAATTGGTTGGCAAGTAATTTCATCAATAAAGGGGTTAAAAGGGGTGCAAGCAGGGTGGAAATCGCGGTGACAGTCACCGAAAGCGCTAAGTTTCCCCCGGAAATAAATGCCATGACATTCGAAGCAACTCCGCTGGGCGAACAACCTACTAAGATAATTCCGGCGGCAATTTCAGGAGGAAGATCTGTCGTCATCGCTAGGGCCAAACCGATTCCCGGCATGATTAAATAATGACAAAATATACCAGCAAAGATGGGTTTGGGCGATTTGACAATCTCCACAAAGCGGGATAAATTCATGTGAATCCCCATGCCAAACATCGTTACTACCAACAAAGGGGTAACCAATTTCTTCAACGGAAATCCCTGATAACTAACCATGTTTTCAGGAAAAGTGAAGGCGTAGGTAGAAGCCGCAAAAATGAAAAATGTATACGAAAATCCTTTCAATAAGGGATAGGCTTGAAATCCTAAAGCCAACAAGGCAAAAAATAAAATCAGTAAAATGGGAGCAACAGAAACGCCAAGCAAAAAGCAGGTAGCAGCGCCGATACCCGCAAATAATCCCAAAGCAAGACTAGCTTGACAAAAAAGGTGTTTCATGTTTGATAGGTTTATTTTGATAAAAATAACAAAAATATAGTTGGGGCTCCACATCCTTCCCTAACTTTAAGGGAATAAGACCTATTTATGTTACAAACACCCAAAGTAGCCATCGTCACTGGTTCTGCGCGCGGCATCGGTTTAGCCACCGCACAATTATTTCAAAGCCACGGCTATCGCGTTGCGCTCGTTGACCGAGATGAATCCGAGGTACGAAAAGCGGCAGCAGGAATCGAAAATTCGATTGCGATTGCTTGTGATATTTCATCACCTGCCGACGTATCTCACATGATTGAAACCGTCATGAATTCCTTTGGTCGGATTGATGCATTGGTTAATAATGCCGGTGTGGCGGAATTTAAACCGCTCGAAGAAACCGATTTTGACTGTTGGCGTAAAATCATGTCCACCAACCTGGATGGCGTATTTCTATGCACGCAAGCAGCTATCCCAGCCTTGAAAGTGAGTCGGGGAGCAGTTGTGAACATCGGCTCCATTTCAGCAGTTCGGGCAAGTACCTTGCGCGTTGCTTATGGCACATCCAAAGCTGCTGTTGTTCACCTGACGAAGCAATTAGCTGTTGAGCTGGGTGATTATGGCATTCGTGTGAATTGTGTCTCGCCGGGTCCGGTAAAAACGCAACTGGCAGCTGCCGTTCATTCCCCTGAAATCATCACGGCCTATTACAATGGCATACCCTTAAATCGATCGGCAACGGTTGACGATATTGCCGAAACCGTCTACTTTTTATGTTCTGAAAAAGCGGGTTATGTGACGGGCCAAATGATAGCTGTCGATGGGGGATTTGATGCCGCTGGCGTGGGACTTCCAGCATTAAGAGCCAAGCGCGGACAATGAAACTCATTTGCTTTTTACTCCTTTCCTTCACTGTTTTTTCGCAAGAAAAATACCGCATTTCAGGCAGCGTCAAAGACGCTAAAACCGGTGTGGGGATTCCAGGCGCAAGTATTTACCTAGAGGGCACCACTTTAGGGACTCAGGCAGATTCCGCCGGGAATTACCACGTGAATCGGATTGCCACGGGACGATATCGTTTGGTGGCATCCTTTGTGGGCTATAAACCTAGCATTCAATTTATTGAGGTCCGAGGGCAATCCAAGGTCCTGAATCTTACACTGGAAGAAGACAACCAAACACTCGACGAAGTGCGCGTCAGCTCCACCCGAGACAAGACCTGGGAAAAGCAAATACGAATCTTTGAAAAAGCCTTTTTAGGAGATAGCTATAACCGCAAGGAGGTGCAAATTCTTAATAAAGAAGTGGTGAATTTTGAGGAAGATGACGACGGACTCATCGCCACGGCGATCGCACCTTTGACAATCGAAAACCAAAGCTTGGGATATAAAATTACCTACACCTTAGACCGACTGGAAAAGACGAGGGATTTGACCTCTTTCCGGGGTTTGGCGCGTTATGAAATAATCCGGCCTACTTCGTCCAAACAAGAAAAACGCTGGGAAGAAAATCGGAAAGAAGCCTATTTGGGTTCACTCTCGCATTTCTTAAAAGCCTTGTTTGATAATCAATTGGAAGCCGAAGGCTTTAATGCCTACTTACTTAAACCTGGGATTCAAAATACCTCGGCTGGCAAGCGGGGATTCTTTTTTGACATTTCAACGAATCGACATTTTCCCTTTCAGGCCATTGATTTGGTCAAGCCCTATCGAGATACCGATTTATATTTTTTAGATACCCAAAATGCCATTGAACTTGTCTTTAATCAACGGCGCGTCCTCCGACCGGTCTTCCCAGATGCACCTTATCCCTATACGATTTTGATTCCTAAAGGTTTGGTATTGCTCAGCGCATCTGGAAATTTAATGGATCCATTTTCGCTTGAAATGCGGGGGGATATGGGCCGTATAGGCATGGCGGAATTGTTGCCCTTGGATTACATACCATAAAAAAGGGTGCCTTTTCAGGCACCCCAAAACAGAGAACTAGCATCACTAATCTTTGCGGCAACGAACAGAGAAACCATGCAAGCCTCCCTCCAAGGCATCTGGGTACTTATTGATATCATTGTTTTCGGCCTGCAAGTAAATATAATAACGCATGTCATTATTACCTGGGTTCTTAATCCAGAAATAAGATTCTGTACTAACATTTTTAATATCAAACTGCCCTCTAATAATCCCTCCTGCAGGATAAGCGCTAAATCCCGTACGATTCGTTGCCACAAAAGGGGTCTTCCAGCCCGTAGTCGCTTTGATATTAGGTGCACCTGGCATACCAGCTGCGGTAATTAATTCCATCCAATCCATATCGGTCGGAATATGATAGCCAACGGGTGCTAAACCTCGTGGATCATCGACTGCATATTTATTATACAATTTACCCCAAACGGTTGTACCTGCATTTGATTCAAAATTGTAATAACACCAAGCTCCTGTCGTTGCCTTATTCCAATCTGCCAAATTTTTAATTTCGGGAATCACATCCCCATTTCGATATGTTGTCACGTCCAAATTCTTTAACATCCAAGTATGGCCGCTGATAGTCACCTCTTCGTATGTAGCCATTTTGAGCGTTCGTGCTTTTTGGGAAACCACCGGACTATCCCCGTAATTATTAAACCGAACAACTTGATATGTATATTCTGTATCGAGAAGAAGACCTTTATCGGTATAAGAATTGTCCGTGGCGCCCAAGGTAGCAATCAGGGTGAAGTTTGCATCTGCGGCAGACTTACGATATACTTTTGTTCCCACTACCGGAACTGTTGCTGTACTTGCATCATGATTTGACCATGTTACCAATATTGTATTGAGTGAGGTAACCTCCAATAGTACAGCCCCTGGTGAACTAGGCAATGGAAGACTTGGTGTTACTACAGTCAAGTATTTGGGATTCCCATTGGCATCTCCATTCCAACGATAAATGCGATATTCATAGGTAGTATTGGGTTTTACCGTTGTATCAACATAAGCCTCTGTAGGATATTTAACATTCTCCAAGTTCGTGTAATCTGTTTCATTCGGCCCTTTACGACCCACGAATGTACCACTAAAACTAACCGTACATTCCTTATTAAAACTATTGGTATTGGATTCTCCCCATTTTAGGGAAATTTGTTTAGGAAATTTGGGATCCGTAGAGTACGAGAACGTACCTATATCACAGGGTTGATCAGCAACCGGATCTTCTACCTTACAGCCTGAAATTAAATATGCGAACACGAGCGTGCCAAAAATAAATTTTAAACGAAACATTTGTTAGATGGGTTTGATTATCGATGACAAAGGTATTCCCAAGGTGATGCTCTAATCAACCAAAGCTTGTCGAAGCCCAACAAATGATGTCACAAAAATATAGACAGCTCACTATCTGCGATTTACAGCTGTAATTAAATCAATTGGCGTTCCCCCATGAAACTTTTTAAACGGTTTATAAAGCGCCGTTCGAGAATTAAAACCCGATTCTTTTGCTAATGCCTCAATGGAATAATGGGAATAAGACGGATTTTTGGCTAAAGCAACAAAATATTCCACGCGTTTTTTATTCACCAGCTGACTAAAACTCATCTTGTAGCGCTGTATGATTTGCTCGTTAAATTGATCTGATTCCAAAATCTTGTTTTGCTTGCAATAATGCTCAATCGTCGCCTGCGTATTCAAATAATACATCTCCTGAAAAAAGGGAACAAAAAAATTTTGATCATTAAGGCTAAGTTGATCCGCTAAAATATAGCGCCTAAAATCAAATTTATTGACCTCGTGATTGTTTAAAAATTCAGGACGATAGATGACATTCAAAAATAAACCCGCGCAGAAAAAAGCATAGATACTATGGCTAAATTCAAAATAATAGGGCGTATCTACGACCCACCAAGCCACCACATTGTTACAAAAAACAACAAATATCACCAGAAACATGCTAATTCGCAGCCAACGCTTTAGTTTCATGCCATATAAATTGCGATCTGATTGTATTTTTTTCACCACTTGATACAGGCGAAAAACAGCAATTAACAAGATGATTCGTTGAGCGAATCGAATCAGTTGAACAAAGGGAAAGTCCTCAACAATTCGCAATAAAAATACAGCTCTGCGATCTAGGTGAAGGTTCATGTAGCCTCTCAACATATAATAATTGTAACAATTCAACAAAAAAATCATCACAACGGTCCAAGCAATCCATTTGGAAACACGTCCTTCCGTTATAATGGATAAGGTGAGTAAGCCTGTCACCCAAATCCCAAAATTGATTAATGGAGACCATGCAACTAAATCATGAAAAGATACTTCCACCCAAAGCAGCACATCCAATCCCCACAATGTCACTAAAAAAAGAGCAAAAGTAATTTTAAAGTGACGCGGACGTTTAAAAAGAAGCAGAAAATCGAACAAAGCTAGCGCTCCTAAAACAATGGATGCAAAATATCCATAATCAAGCACTTGTTTGATTATGGAAAAGTCGGCCAAGAACATATTCATGATACAAATATCGAAAAAGGCGCTCATTCGAGCGCCCTTCTTCTATTTTAATTTCATATTCACAGGATCCCACTGGATAATCTTCTTGCTGAAATAACTTTCATTACAAGCCAATGCTGGCGCAGCCGCCCTAAATCCGAAAGTCGCATCTTCCACGACTTGTTTCCCCGTGCGAATGGCATCAAAGAAATTCGTAAAGTGATCTACGTGCTCATCGTATCCTGGAGGCGCTTTGAAAATCACATCCTCCTTGATAGGACGCTTGCGTTGTGCCTCCGTCCATTTGGCATTGTATTCCTTCGTCATCTCATCTTGCATGCTTTTCGAGAAAGTAAATACGGAATCGTATCCACCAAAACCTGGTGCCTCTGGCATAATGCTATGCTTCACGGAAATCGTATTTCCCTTCACATCCATCACTCCTTCCGAGCCGATCAGTCGAATCACTTCCTGTCCACCCGTTCCGCTGACAAAGTTTACTTGCAAGGTTAATTGGAATGCTGGATGTTCTGGCGTGTCGGCATATTGCATGACGCCCGACATCACATCTGGCAGGTTCCGACCGTCTTTCCAATGGCTGAATTGGCCCGTAGAGAAAATCGTTTCGGGACCATTTGAGTTGGTCATAAAGTGTGTACCACTCAATAGGTGAATGAATAAATCACCCGCAACTCCCGTTCCCACTTCTTTGAAAGCACGCCACCAAAAGAATTTTTTCGCATCAAATTCCATTTTGGCGGTAGCCTCAATGAAACGATTCCAATCACATGTTGACGCATCCGCATCCTTCGGAATAGTATACTCCCATGCCCCGATTGAGCTTTGACGATCATACACGGCATTCACCATGTTCAGTTTCCCGATTTCACCGTTGGCCAACATCTCCTTAGCCTTCGCCAAACCAATGCTACTCACGCGTTGAGAACCTACTTGTAATACTTTATTGTATTTTTTTTGCGCTTGAATCACGCGATGTCCTTCGTCGATTTTATAAACCATCGGTTTTTCGCAATACACGTGCTTGCCTTTTGCGAGCGCGTCGATCGTGATGCGTGCATGCCAAACGTCATGCGTGGCGATGATGACCGCATCAATATCAGGACGATCTAAAAGTTCTTTGTAATTACGTGTTGTGTACAAATCTTTGCCATAAAGTTCTTTGGCATTTTCAATGCGCCCCGTATATAAATCACAAATTCCAGCTAATTCTACGCCGGGAACTTTTAAGGCAGAAGCTAAATCGAAGTGTCCTTGCACACCAAAACCAATCACGCCCAAGCGGATTTTATCGCCAACGGAAATCGGTTTTTCGTAAAGCAAAATACGCTCTTCGGCTTTTTGCTGAGCAGCGAATGATTGAAGTGGCGCCGCTGCTGCGACCATACTCGTTGCACCTATTTGCTGCAGAAAACGTCTGCGCGATGCGGAACTGTTATTTTTCATAATAGGTTATTTTTTCAAGCACTAATTTACAAATCTTCTAATGCGTATCGCACATACGCGAACTTTTTCCCGTCCGGGCTCCAAGAAGGCACATTAATCGTTCCCTGGCCGCCATAAAACGCCTCTGTCAAATCCCGAATTTGCTTCGTTTTTAAATCCAATAAACGCAATTTGATTTGTCGGCCAAAAGGGTGCGCCTGCACCTGATCTTCCATGTAGGTAATTATTGTAGCCACTTGGTTGTTCGGCGCAATGTGCGCAAACCAGTTGGAATAATGATCAAATGTCATTTGCTCAGGCTCAGAGCCATCTGGTTTCATCCGCCAAATTTGCATCATCCCAGTTCGATAGGAATTGATGTAAATGTATTTTCCATCGGGCGAATATTCTGGCCCATCGTCTAGTCCATCTGTGCTCGTAAGGCGAATTTCTTCTCCGCCGTTTGTCGACATCGAATACACGTCATAATTCCCATTTCGCGCGGCGCAATACACCATCGTTTTCCCGTCGGGAGACACGCCATGCCAATACGATGGAGTCAAAGGCGTTAACTGAATCGGTGTTCCTCCTTCCGAAGCAACCTTGTAAATGAACGAAGTATGCTCTATGATTTCAGCTTTTGCACTAGAAATAAATAAGGTCTTTCCGTCAAAACTATAGCCATGATCATTGTTGGCCTTCTGCACCTCACCCGAATTCAGCACCCCTAATTTTTCACCATTGGGGCTTATTTTTTCGAGTTTTCCGTAAGCATTGATCAACAGGTATTTCCCATCGCGAGACCAATTGGGCGCCTCAAAATGCCTTTTTTCTTCCAAAATTTTCTCGGATTTTCCACTAGCCAAGTCATAGATGTACAAGGAACTGATGGCTTTTTTGCCTGCTGGCACTTGTGCCGAAAGCGAGCTGGCGATGAGCGCCAGAGCGAGTATTTTTTTCATGATAGGTTTAGATTCCTGTAAGTTTACATAGAATCAAAGAAGATTCCTATCCTGATGAATCCCGATTAGCTTTCTCTCTCACCTTTGGGAATCCCCAATCACCTTTGGCAAACCTTGGAGGATTGCCAAAGGTAAGGGAGTGCGAGAGCGATTAAATCAGTCAAACTGATAATCAATATCAACTTATTGGAAAGAAAAAATCAAAGGAAAAACAAAAATGACTATCGCCGCCCAGAATGCATAATATGGTAAAAAACGCGTCATACTCTTCTCTACATCCTTAAGCGATTTTTGTCCATTCAATAATCCAAGCAGTTGGATTGTCACAAAAATCAAATTCAATAATACCATCACATTACTGCCCAAAACCGCCAGTCGGTTAGGTGTTATCCCCATCTCCATCAAACGAAAGGTGATGGCCGACAATGCAACGCAATTATTAATAATCGCTAAGAACGCTAAAATGACGAGTGTTACTCGGTGAAATTGTGAGGCATTTTCTTGGGTCGCTTCACTGACAGAAAACAACAATAGGGCCATGACTCCTAATAAAATGCCATTGAAAATCACTAAAAATTCCCGGTCATTATAGGGATCTTTGCCATTAAACGTAAATACGCCCAAAAATATAAGCAACATCAAGGAGACTAAAGGTGTAAAAATCCGTGCAATAACTGGGGATATTTTGCTAACGAGCGTGGGGTTTTGTTGGACTAATACAGTCGCCAACAAAGGCACGGTTGGAAAGACAGAGAGAATCAAATAACGGAAATAAAAATCTTCGATTTTAATCCCAATCAAATTAAATAAATTAATCGTTAAGGCGGTAAAAAGGCCACCGGCCAACATGATTACGGCACACATCACCAACAAGTCTCCATGAAATCGCAAAAAATCGATTTGTTTAGCAGGCGTTGATTGCTTGCCCCCACTGTACAAATAACCCGCCATCAACCAAACTAAAATAGGCAAATGAAGGCATGTTAATAGCAATGTGTCGCTCGAGGGATTATTCGGTAGGAGGTTGACAAATACAATTGAAACCACAAGTACACCAAACGGTACAATGGCATTTTGCCAGGTTAAACCTTGCTTAAATGCGAAATAACCAGCTAATCCAGGCATGACAATAAAAGCAATATTGCGAGGAAAATAGAAATCATGTGAGATGGAAAGCAGGTCGGGTAGCTGCATAAATAATGCGGCAAAAACGGCAACAAATCCTACATAAGTCCAGTCTTTCCGAGTTCCCCAGGAAATTTCATCTGATTGAGACCGCAAACGCTCAGACCAAATTTGGGCACTGAGCTCCGACTGGATTTCAGGATAAATTTCATGAAAAGCACGCTTGAATGCAGACGGATTTGAGCGGTATAATTGCTCCAAAGATGCTGCATGATGGATGTTTTCTTTGATTTGATTTTTCATGCTACGATTGCATTTGTTTAATGAGTTTTTCCAACGAAAGTAAATGAGCAGAAAAGGCATTACGACCTAATTCTGTGACCGCATATTGCGTGTTTGGTTTGCGCCCAATAAATTGCTTGTGGACTTCTATATAGCCCAACTTTTCTAACGCCTGCATGTGGCTCGCCAGGTTACCATCGCTCAGTTGTAATGCTTCTTTTAACCGAGCAAAATCCATTTCATCTTGCACGACGAGTAAGGACATCAATCCCAAACGTACACGACTCTCAAAGGCCTTGTTCAGTTCGTCTATAAAATTATGCACGTTCAAATTTGATATAAATAATGAAACCGTAAATGACATGTACTAATCCGAAACCTAAAGCCCAAATCACTAAGCCATAATTCCAATAATAAGTAGCCACCAGACCTAATACCAAAAAGAGAATTCCTACCGTACGAACAGCCTCCAAGGTAAATTTGCTTGCTCCCCAAAGCCCCAAACCATAAAATAAAAGGGTAACAGGCGCCACAAATATGACAAATCCGATGCGAATCAAAAGGATCGAAAAGATACCACCCACTAGTACCGGAATCGCCAAACTAAGTGTTAATTGCCGCGCTGCGGGATCCCAAATCTGCTTGCCCTTTTGCCGCGCATTACGCCAAGCCATCAAAATTCCAAGCCCCAGACAAGTAAGAAGTAAACAGATAAAACCGTAAACAACCAGCAACTGATTAGGAGACTGCCACATCTGCACCAACGCTTCCGACTGGAATGGAGAAATCCCAGTAACAAGATAAAGCACATAAAGACAAAGGAACGTTAATAATCCAGCAACCATACCAGATATCCCACTTATCGACTTAAATCGAGTAGCCTGATCCATCATATTCCGCATCTCTTGGATGGCGGCCAACTGTTCTTCGTGATTTTTCATAATAAAAAGTACTTTGTGTTACAAAGCTAATTAGAAAAACCAAAAAATCAAGTGACTAGCCCAAGTGATATTGGACAATTTCCGTAATTTCCCTTTGTAGGCGGCGAATAATATTCCATTTGGCATACGGCCTGTAATAGCAGATACTCACTTCGCGACTTAATGTGCCATCCTCGAGAGCCAATAAATGTTGCCTTCTCTCATCATTCAATTGACGAACATACAAGGCAGGCACCAAGGTCATCCCTTGAAAAGTGTCCACGAGATTTAGTAACGTATCAAAAGTGTTTGATTCAACCGACAAATTAATCGGTAATGATTTATTCTTTTTCAGGTCACAGAGTTGTATAATTTGATCCCGCAAACAGTGTCCTTCCTGCAATAAAAAAATCCGTTGTTGGCTCAAAGCCGACTTACTCAGTTTTTTTTCCCCCGCAGCCAAGTGTCCATACAAACGCAGATCTTCCACATACAACAGCTCCGTCTCCAAATCTGTTGCCGCAATGGGTGTACTTAAAATTCCAACATCCAATTTCCCATCTCGCAAATCTTTCACTAATTGATTCGTGGTAACCTCATGTATCTCCAAATATAAAAGCGGATATTTTTCCACCAAGTATTTCATTATTAGAGGCAAAATCGAACTCGCAATCGTGGGAATAATGCCCATTTTAACACGCCCCTCAATTTTCTGATTTATAGCTTTAGACGAAGCGAGCAACGCATTTGCGTGTGCAACAACTTGTTGGGCCTGATCTAATATCGCACGTCCATTCTCCGTAGTCGCTATCGGATTAGCCTTGCGATCAAAAATTACGATATCCAGCTGCTCCTCCAACTTCTTCACCATCGCACTCAATGTGGCTTGAGTCACATGGCAATAATCAGCTGCCTTACTGAAACTTTTTAATTGGTCAACAGCCAATATGTACTCCAATTGGTGGATATTCATCTGTATAGATTTTGTCTATGTCAAATATAGAAAATTTCAGTTTTCTCTATTCAAATGCTTCACCTAATTTCGAGACCAAATCGGAATAAAATCAACACGATCATGAAAAAACTACTTATCCTTTGCGGCTTGTTAGCATCTACAGCTTCCATCGCTCAAGATTATTCGAATCCACATGGTGGAGGGACAAACCCACATTCAGCCAACCCACACGCGGCGGGCGGCGCAAATCCACATGCAGGAATCAACCCACATACGGGTATGAAGCCTTCAGCAACGACCAACAAAGACTGGTGGCCAAATCAATTGAACGTAGGAATACTTCGCCAAAATTCAGAAAAGTCGAACCCGATGGGTCCCGACTTCAACTACATCAAAGCATTTAAAAGTCTTGACTACTTTGCCTTGAAAAAAGACATCGCAGCGGTCTTGACTAAATCACAAGATTGGTGGCCTGCCGACTTTGGTAATTATGGCCCCCTATTTATTCGCATGGCTTGGCACAGCGCAGGTACCTATCGGACAGGTGACGGACGTGGGGGTTCGCGCGCGGGCCAACAGCGTTTTTCACCATTAAATTCATGGCCAGACAATACCAACTTAGATAAGGCACGTCGTTTACTTTGGCCAATTAAACAAAAATATGGCGATAAGATTTCTTGGGCCGACTTGATGGTCTTAACAGGAAACGTTTCTTTAGAACAAATGGGCTTTAAAACATTTGGTTTTGCGGGTGGACGTACCGACGTATGGGAGCCAGAAGCAAACGTATATTGGGGCTCTGAGAAGAAATGGTTAGATGATAAAAACCGTTATTCAGAGGGTCGCAAATTAGAGAATCCACTAGCCGCTGTGCAAATGGGCTTGATCTACGTGAACCCAGAAGGACCGAATGGCGTACCAGATCCTGTGGCATCGGCAAAAGATATCCGCGAGACCTTTGGTCGGATGGGTATGAATGATGAGGAAACTGTAGCCCTAATCGCAGGTGGTCACACGTTTGGTAAAACTCACGGTGCCGGTCCCGCAACCAATGTGGGTCCAGATCCGGAAGCAGCAGGCATCGAAGAGCAAGGTTTGGGATGGAAGAGTACCTACAAATCAGGAAAAGGAAAGGATGCGATTACTTCGGGTTTAGAAGTTACTTGGACGTCGACTCCGACGCAATGGGGCATTGGTTATTTACATTTATTGTTCAACAATGAGTGGTCGCTGGAGAAAAGCCCAGCAGGTGCAAACCAATGGGTTGCGAAAAGCAGTGCAAACATCATTCCAGATGCTTTCGACAAAAATACCTTCCACAAACCAACGATGTTGACAACGGATATCGCCTTGCGCATGGATCCAGCATACGAGAAAATCTCGCGTAACTTCTTAGAAAATCCAGAAGTATATGCAAAAGCATTTGCCAAAGCTTGGTTCAAATTAACGCACCGCGACATGGGTCCTAGCTCAACGTATGTAGGACCTGAGGTACCCAAGGAGCAATTGATTTGGCAAGATCCTATTCCTGCCTTGAACCATGAGGTAATCAACGCAACGGATATTGCGGCCTTGAAAATAAAATTGTTGAACTCCGGTTTATCAATCAGCGAATTAGTGAGCACGGCGTGGGCATCAGCTTCAACTTACCGTCATTCAGATCGCCGTGGTGGTGCAAACGGAGCACGCATTCGCTTATTGCCACAACGTAATTGGGAGGTTAATAATCCCAAGCAATTGGAAAAAGTCTTGACGGTATTGGAAAAAATCCAGCAAGAATTCAATGCAAAATCTGGCAAGAAAAAAGTATCCATCGCGGATTTAATCGTGTTGGGTGGTTCTGCCGCAGTTGAAAAAGCCGCTGCAAATGCCGGTGTTAATACAACGGTTCCATTTATTCCAGGCCGCATGGACGCCTCACAAGCGCAAACTGATATCGCGTCAATCGGCTTATTAGAACCGATGGCTGATGGTTTCCGCAACTACTTGAAAACACAATACACAATATCGACAGAAGAATTGTTCGTAGACAAGGCACAATTGTTAACACTTACAGCGCCAGAAATGACCGTATTAACAGGCGGTATGCGTGCGTTGAACACGAATTACAATGGCTCGAAACACGGAATTTTTACGGCCAAAAAAGATGCCTTGACCAATGATTTCTTCGTGAACTTATTAGAAATGGGTACAACTTGGAAGCCAGCAAACGCAACGAAAGAAGAGTTCGTAGGAACAGATGAGAAAACAGGTGACGTGCGCGCAACAGCGACACGTGCCGACCTAATCTTCGGTTCAAATTCTGAGCTTCGTGCCTTAGCTGAAGTCTATGCAACAAAAGACGCACAAACAAAATTTGTCAATGATTTCGTAAAAGCATGGACAAAGGTGATGAACCTAGACCGCTTTGACGTGACTTTTAAATAAGTTGATTAGTTAGGTTTGAGTTAAAAGCCGGTTCCTATTGGGAGTCGGCTTTTTTATTTCCGCTTCGCCTTCATCTCTGCCGCCTTCGCTTTGGGAACCCCAAACACTTTTCCATCAGCAGCGTCTTTCAAAAACCGATCAATGTAGCCATTGCTAATCGTGCTATTGTCTTTGTATTTCAATCGCAAAGCCTGCAATTGTCGATGCAAGGTTTTGCGAATGGAAGCATAAGCTGGATCATTATAAACATTTTTCAATTCCAACGGATCCTTTTCGCGGTCGATAAGCTCCCAGGTATCCGCTGAAAAATAATAATGAATCAATTTATATTTCTTCGTCACAATGGCATAATGCCGGTTCACCATGTGTTCCGCCGGATATTCGTAATAATGGTAATAAACCGCATCGCGAGACCAAGCTTTGCCCGTCATCAACGGAATCAAACTTTGACCTTGCATGTCCTTAGGTGCCGGAATGCCCGCTGCATCTAAAAAGGTTTGCGCAAAATCAAGATTTTGAACCAAGGCATCTGATTTTTGCCCAGGCTTAATGTGCTTTGGCCAAGACACCATCAGTGGCGTTTTGAATGACTCATCGTAAATAAAACGTTTGTCAAACCAACCGTGCTCACCCAGGTAAAAACCCTGATCAGACGTATAAACAATAATCGTGTTTTCCATTAATTTGTTGGCTTCCAAATAGTCCAACAAGCGACCCACATTTTCATCCACGGCGCGAATCGTTCCCAAATAATCTTGCATGTAGCGCTGAAACTTCCAGCGCATTTTATCTTGTTCCGTCATGCTCGGATAGGCCTTTTTAAACTCTGCATTGATGCGATCATAAACCCGCTCAAAATTCGCTTTTTGACTTGGATTCAAACGTCCCATTTCCGCAGCAAACCGACGCTTATCAAAACCGATTTCCGGAATCTTCAAGGAGTCCATGGTCGCGGGATATACTTTGTTGTCGCCGGCCCAACTCATGCTCGTCAGGATATTCATTTCCGCTTCTTTGGCAGGTGCCGTCCGACCGGAATAATCGTCAAAAAGTGTCTTCGGTTCTGGGTAATTTTTCTGCGTCATTTCATCCAAATGCCGCTCGGCCATCAGCCACGAACGATGCGGCGCCTTGTGCAAATACATGAGCATAAAAGGCTTGTCGGCCGAACGCTCTTGCTTCAACCAATCCAAAGTCATATCTGTAATGATATCCGTCACATAGCCGTTGACCTTAATATTTCCCTCCTTTTTCGTGATGAAATCCGGGTTATAATAATTGCCTTGGTCCGGCAAGATTTTAAACTGATCAAACCCCTTGGGACTATTCCCAAAATGCAGTTTCCCAAACATGGCCGTTTGATAGCCATTCGCCTGTAAAATCTGAGGAAAGGTGATGTTGGTCGTATCAAACGGGAAATGATTATCCACCTTCCCATTCAGATGTGAATGTTTGCCGGTTAGAATTGTCGCTCGGCTCGGTGCACAGATGGAATTGGTGACACTCGCATTGGTAAACAAAATCCCATTTTTGGCGATCCGATCGATATTCGGGGTGGAAATGAGTCTTTGGTCATATGCCGAAATCGCCTGGTAGGCATGGTCGTCCGACATGATGAAAATGATGTTCGGGCGCTTATTCGATTGCGCAAACGCGGGTGAAAGGCTCGCGCAAACAAGCAGAATAAGCAAAAGAGATTTCATGGCAATAGGTTTAATTCACTCAAATTAGGCAATAAAATCTGGCAGACCAAAAGCTATTACTTCGCTTTCAGCTTATCATATTCCCGCTGCTCCAAGGACCCCACTTCGATGACATAGGCATTTACATACTGAATTCCCAATCCCAATCCCCAGCCTAACATCGGCCAAATAGGCCATGGAATGTGATCAAAACGGATATCTTCCGGCATTGTCAAGTACCATACCATCCACAAAAATGGGATGACAAGGGAATAAGCACTTAAGCTTCGTTTAAATTTGGCGCGGCGTTTAGCAAGCTGCCAGAGTTGTTGGTCTGTACTTTCCATGATATTTCGTTTTTCAGTTTCGTCATCTGGAGCATACAATAAAGTCAAATTCACACCCAGTACTTCCCCAATCGCATTCATCGAATACAAGCTGGGCTTCCCTTCATTGCGTTCCAAACGTTGCACGGTTCGCAGGGCAATCCCGCTTTTTTCGGATAGCTCGTTTTGCGTTAAGCCCTTCGAGGTACGGATTTCCTTTAATTGTTCTCCAAAATTCATGGGCCAAAATTGGGTTTTAAAATGGTGTAAACAAACGCCTTTTCTATGACTTCTTTACGTCATCGCTTGAAATTTTCAATGGCACGATGCGAACCATCGCAGCCCGGTTTTTTCTTCGTCAAACCGCAAACACAATCTGTCAAGCCTTTTCCTCTTAGGATGTATTTCTCGTTTTTCTCGATGCGCGCGATGCGGGTCGCCGACTGCTTTCCATCGGAAAAATGCATCACATAGGCACGCTGTCGGCCAGGGCTAAGTTTTTCAAAAGCTGATTTTAGTGCCGGTTTTTCAACAAAAATCGATGTTAATTCTTCTGGGATCGGAAGCTCTTCTGCCTTTTCTACTTTTAATCCCAGTTTCTCCACTTCGATCGCCTCCAACACATAGGCACGGATGCTGGCTTCTTTGGCCTGAATTTCTTCCACAGAACAGAACTTCATCCAGCGACCAGATTGCGTGTTTTCTCCCGGTTTAATGAGCAAGCCCTCGGCGTCTTGCAAGAGCCCTCCTTTGAAAAAATTCAATGCGCAATGATCCTTGAGCGAGGCGATGCCAATGATGTTTTTGGAACCCCACATATAGACAGGCGTGGCCCATTTATAGGTTTCAATCAAAAGGCAGTCCAATAAAATTCGGCGCAAATAAGCCATTTCTTGTGGCCATTTTTTCGCATGTAAAATAAGTTCGTCTACCTGTGGATTTTTCATATTCATTAGAAATAGCAAGAAATTTGCTTTAGTCTACAAAGAAAGAAAAAAGCCATGAAATCTCGTATCCTTTTTGCCGCGCTTCTCATTTCGGGAAGTTTGTTTGCTCAAAACCAGCCCATCGTAAAATCGCAGAGCGCCGCTTTATTGCAATTGGGGAAATTGACATTCAAGGATTTGAATAAAAATCAAAAACTAGACAAATACGAAGATTGGCGATTGCCGGTTGCAGAACGCGTAAAGGATTTGGTTTCCCAAATGACGCTCGAGGAAAAATTGGGATTCATGTTAATCAGCACGACACGTATGGGAGGAGATAATGTCTTCGCCAATGGCGTTCAAGGAGGCGGACCCAAACCTGTCATTACTGATGGATTCAATGAAGAAGATCTAGTCCAAAATACAAATATGTTTACCCGCAAGCCGTTAGGAGCACCTAATATGTCGGCGGCAGGAACAACCAAAGGGGTAACGCAATTCCACCTTCGCCACTTCATTTTACGTGCGAGTGCCTCACCCGAAATTATGGCCAAATGGTCAAATAACTTTCAGGCTTTATGTGAATCGACACGCTTGGGTATTCCAGCCATCGTCGCATCCAATCCGCGTAACCACGTGACAACGGATGCATCCGTAGGTTTGAGTGTAGGACTTACGGCATTCTCGAAATGGCCTGGCGAATTGGGATTAGCGGCCATGCGTGATTTTCCATTAACGCGAAAATTTGCGGAAACCGCTGCTGCCGAATGGCGCGCGGTGGGATTGCGAAAGGGCTATATGTACATGGCGGATTTGGCCACGGAACCTCGTTGGGGTCGGGTGGAAGGAACTTTCGGAGAAGATGCGGATTTAACATCAAACATGATTACCCAAATTGTATTAGGTTTTCAAGGAAACAAATTGTCGAACACGTCGGTGGCAATGACCACCAAACATTTCCCAGGAGGCGGTCCTCAATTAGATGGACAAGACTCGCACTTTGATTGGGGAAAATTTGCACACTATCCGGGTGGCATGTTCGACTACCATGTGAAACCATTCAAAGCTGCCATCGCGGCGGGGACTTCGGCGATTATGCCTTATTACTCTGCGCCAAAAGGCAAGGAATTTGAAGAGGTAGGCTTCTCGTTTAACAAAGCGATGATTGGCGATTTATTGCAAGGCAAATTAGGCTTCCACGGAATCATCAATTCCGATACAGGTCCGATAGAAATGATGCCTTGGGGCGTGGAAAACTTGAGTATTCCTGAGCGCTACCAAAAGGCGTTGAATGCGGGCGTGGATATTTTCTCGGGGGCAGCGGACCCAACAACCTTAATTGAAGTTGTCAAAAATGGCTTAGTCAAAGAGGAACGAATCAACCAATCCGTTGCCAAATTATTGACCGAAAAATTCGAATTAGGACTCTTTGAAAACCCCTATGTGGATGTGGAAGCGGCGACGAAAATCGTAGGAAATAAAGAGGCAGTGACCGCAGCGGAATTAGCTTTGCGCAAATCGATTGTGCTATTACGCAACGATGAAAAACGATTGCCATTGGCGAAGAAAACCAAGGTATATTTTGAGACCTATTTCCAGCAGGGACGCAATACGGGGGAAGCGATTAAAGTTTCCAAACCTTCCTATCCCGGCTTAGAGTTCGTATCAACCAAAGAAGAAGCCGATGTGGTATTGCTCTGGTTGGTCCCTACGAGCGGCGGATTATTCAGCTCTCAAGGCGCTAAAATCGATTTGAATTTATCAGCCAATCGCATTGATGTGAATCACGTGAATGAAATCTTAAACGCGAAACCGACGATCGTAGCGATCAATTACACAAATCCTTGGGTGATTGAGGAGATTGATAAAGGAGCGGCAAAATCGATTATCGCAACCTTTGGAACGACACAAGATGCTTTATTGGATATCGTGACGGGCGCTTTCAAACCGACGGGCAAAATGCCGTTTACGACGCCAGTGAGTCAAGCAGCTGTGGAAGCGAATAAATCCGATGTTCCGGGTTATATGGAAGGTCCGAATTATGGATTATTTGCCTTTGGGCATGGATTGACGTATTAATGTAAAGGGGCTTAGGCCCCTTTTTTATTGGACAAAATAATCAAGCGCACTGACGCCTATGGTGATGTCGGCGCCAACTTTGATATGCGCCAAATGTTCTTTCGATTGGCCATAAATGGGCAAGTCGGATTCACGATCAAATGTAAAAATGTACACGTGTTGTTTCTTCGAGGGATCTTTCAGATCGATCACTTTTCCCCATTCGTAACCTTTCACAACAGCCAATTTTGTCAAAGACTGAAATGAATTATCTACTTCTTGGATTTGGGCATCCGTAGCATGGGCCGCGAATGTAATGGTAACAGCGTGTTTAAAAGGTTTCGCTGTTTGACCATAAGCGGTAAGGCTCAATAGAATTAGGCTCGCAAATAAAATGGCTTTCATAATAAAAATAAAATTTAATTATAAGTTATACTTCAAACCCACCGTTGCAATCACTTGCCCATCTGTGAGCGTATAATTGCCAAAGGCTTTGGCCTGAAAATGTTTATTGATATCATAGGAAATTGTCTCGGCAACACCCGTCAAATCTCCCACGGTCAAATAATAGCCCTGTGTTAAAAAATTCCATTTCTTATGATGGTAATTGGTATTTCCTGACACCAACGTCACCTTAAAATCAGAATTCCGCGCATTGCCATTCAAGATAAATGAACCCACAGTCAATTTCTCGTTGACCGGATAAGACATCGTCAATTCCCGACCAAAGAAACTCGTTACTTCATAATCTTCCGTCATTTGAAAGGCAGGAATGTGAATACCTAAAGTTGCTTTAAACTTCTTGTCAATAAAACGGTAACGCGTGAACAAAGCCACTGTCGTAGGTGTCATGCTTTTCATGCGCATCATGTACATCAAAGAACCCGTCAATCTTTTCTTCGGATTCGTGCTCGCATTAATAATGATATTCGGTTCTTTCGAGGTAAAAGCAGGAATAAAAGAGAATCCTCCTGAACTCATTTCAATGCTACCTGTTTGGGCATTGAGCGAAAAAGCGGCGAGAATAAGGCAGATGGCCAACAATTGTTTCATTTTGATACATTAGGGAATTTGAAGGGGCAAAAGTAGGGATTTCCCTTTCCGAAAACAACCAAGTGCTTTTTGCAGTTACCAATATATGCCCAAATCTCCCATCCATATTGTCTGGTTTAAACGTGATCTCCGCTTTACGGACCACGAACCTTTGTACCGGGCATTGGAGTCGGACATCCCCGTTTTATTGGTCTATTTTTTTGAACCTTCGATGATGGCATTCCCCGACAGCGATCTACGTCACTGGCGGTTTGTGCATGAATCTTTGATGGAAATGCAAGGGCGTTTGGAAGATCGGAACGGGATCCTGCATATTTTCCACAACGAAGTGCTGCCTGTGTTTCAGGCTTTGGCAGAACAATTTGACATACGCCAAATTTCCTCCCATGAAGAAATTGGGAATGATTTGAGTTTTCAACGGGATAAAGCGGTGGCTGCATTTTGTCAACAGGCCAACATTACCTGGAAAGAAACGCCAACGGGCGGGGTCATTCGCCGCTTGAAATCCCGCAAAACGTGGCAAGAGCGCTGGGAAAAAACGATGCGCCATGAGCCCTTTTTCGTTCGAGAGGATAATTGGAATTTAGCACGATTAGACTCGGCTTTTTATGAGACCTTAAAAGGTCCCGAACTTCCCATATCTTTTAAAACGCGGAATCCTATTTTCCAAGAAGGAGGCGAATACTGGGGATGGAAGTACATGAAAAGTTTCATCGAAACGCGGCACACGGCATACAGTTCTTCCATCAGCAAACCGGAGGCCAGTCGGCGAGGATGCAGCCGCATCTCCCCCTATTTAGCATACGGAAATATCAGTATGCGGATGGCCTATACCTACACGATGCAGCATTACAAAAGCGCTGCGAACAAACGCGCGCTGCAAAATTTCATTTCCCGTTTGCACTGGCAGGGGCATTTCATCCAAAAATTCGAGGATGAATCGCGGATGGAATTTGAACCGGTCAACAAGGCGTATCAAGCACTGGAAAAAGACCGCGATGAGCGATTAATTCAGGCTTGGCAAACAGGCCAAACGGGCGTTCCACTGATCGATGCTTGCATGCGATGCGTGGTCGCAACGGGTTATTTGAATTTCCGGATGCGGGCGATGGTCGTTTCGTTTTTCGTCTTTAATCTCTGGCAAGATTGGCGGGATTTGGCGCATTTTTTAGCCCGCCAATTTCTCGACTACGAACCCGGGATTCACTACCCGCAAATCCAAATGCAAGCAGGAGTAACGGGCATCAATACCATCCGAATTTATAACCCAGTCAAGAATTCCTACGCACACGATCCCGATGGCGTTTTCATCAAAAAATGGGTGCCGGAATTAGCAGCGGTTCCAGCGACGCTGATTCATGAACCCTGGAAATTAAGCGAGATGGAGCAGACTTTGTATGGGGTGAAAATCGGGGTGGATTATCCCGCTCCTGTCGTTGATTTAAGCGCGACGAGAAAGACGGCATCGGATCAAGTTTGGGCGATGCGAAAAACGAAAAAGGCCCGACAAGAGGGGGCTCGAATCCTCGAAAAACACGTCAACAAATGAGCGCATTCCTAATCTTTCCGCACCAATTATTTGAAGAAACACTCGCTCAAGAAGCGGCTATTTTTTATGTCGTGGAATCGGATTTGTTCTTCAAACAATACGCCTTCCACAAACAAAAACTAATCTTCCATCGGGCCAGCATGCGGGCCTTCGCGGATCGCCTCCGCGCTGCAGGGAAAACAGTGGAATACATCGATGCGCAGGATTCTCGTTCTGCGGAAGTAGCACTAGCCGCGTCGATAATAGGCCCCATTACGCTTTTCGATCCCAATGATTATCTGCTCGAACGCCGACTGCGTCGCGCCGGTGACATTCATTTATTGGCAAGCCCGAATTTCCTAAATACGGACACTTCACTCCTCGGCACCCGTAAACCCTATTTCCAAACAGCCTTCTATACCCAGCAGCGAAAAGATCGCGGGATTCTGCTCGAGGCCGACGGAAAACCGATGGGTGGCCAATGGACCTTTGATGCGGAGAACCGGAAGAAAATTCCGAAAAACACTTTCATCCCGGCACCCTTTCCAGAGACCGTTCCGAATGATTATATCCTTGAGGCCATCGACTATGTCGCTGCCCACTTCACAAATAATCCGGGTTCTTCCGAGCGACCTTTTTCAGGGGCCTATTATCCCGTGACGCACGAAGAAGCACAGGCTGCTTTAGACCAATTCATCAAGGAACGCATACCGCTTTTCGGTGATTACGAGGATGCCATCAGGGCAAATGAAAAGACCTTGTTTCACAGCATCTTGAGTCCGCTGATAAATGTGGGTTTATTAAATCCAGCACAAGTCGTCGAACGTGTGGCTGCCTCCGCTGCACCATTAAATAGTGTGGAGGGATTTATCCGACAGGTCGTTGGATGGCGTGAATTTGTCCAATTATTGTATCGGAAAATCGGGGTCCAACAGCGTACCACAAATTATTGGGGATTTACGAATGAGATGCCCGCGGCATTTTACACGGCCACGACCGGTGTGGAACCCATCGACCAAACGATTCGCAAGCTCCTAAAAACGGGCTATAATCATCACATTGAACGCCTCATGGTGCTGGGTAATTTTATGTTATTGTGCGAAATCAAACCGGATTCGGTCTATCGCTGGTTCATGGAAATGTACATAGATGCCTACGATTGGGTGATGGTGCCCAACATCTACGGCATGTCGCAATTCAGCGATGGCGGATTAATGACCACCAAACCATACATCTGCGGGTCCAATTACATCCTGAAAATGAGTGATTACCCGAAGGGCGAATGGCAAGAAATTTGGGATGGATTATTTTGGCGCTTCTTGGATAAACAACGCGAAACCTTCCGCAAAAATCCCCGTTGGGCCATGCTCATCAGCACCTGGGACAAAATGCCTGTGGAAAAAAGAGACGCCCACCTCAAGCGAGCGGAAACCTTTTTAACGCAATTGTTTGCTTAGTTTATTCCAAAACGAAAAGAAGCTATTGAATTCCCCTTGGAGACCTGGAGCTAAACTCGGATGCACCTCACGGATACCTTGAAAATGAGCATTAATAGGATGATCCCGGAAAATAGCTTTTACGTTTAGATCAGAAAATTCCCCATAATAAACTTGAATCCCCGGAATGTTTTCGGCGAGTGAAAGGATAAACTCAATCGTCTTGGGAGCCATCGGATGTTTCGCAAAATGACTCGGTTCTAAGACCAGAATCCGATTGCCGGCTTCCCCCTCATGGAAGCTAGGATCCAGCGTATAATGGGTATAAATGAAGGTGGGAATACCATCGATTAATTCCAGTGGCTTCGTCGTAGGCGGAGTAAATGGAAGCGCCGCTTCAACTGAGCTCCGTAAATGTTCGGGAGGAGATTGCAAAGGCAATTCCTCGTATTCGAAATCCAGAAATGTTCCTTGCTGCTTGCTACCCGTATAGCGATTGATATTTTCCTGATTCGCGTAATACAGTTTATTGCTGAAGGTGCCGGCGCACCATTGCCAACTCAGCGCATTGCTGGCCAAATCGCCGTCCAACAAATGGTAATACATCCACTGGGCAGGTTCTAGCCAATGGTATTTCGCCACATTACAAATCGTCGCGGCAAGGTACATGCGCAGGTGATTGTGTAGATATCCAGTTTCTGCAAATGTGGCTAAATGCGTATCCAAGGCCTGGATTCCCGTGTTTGATTGTAATACGGCACGAGGAATCCCAAAGCGTTCAATTCCTTCCTGCGGATGGCGGATATCTTCAAAAATTGCATCGCCTTTTTGAAACCAAGTCCGTGTATAAAACTCCCGCCAAGCTAATTCTTGGATGAATTTTTCCGCCTGTTCCAAACCAATTCCACGATCCTTTAATCGCTTCACGACCTGGGGAACTGTGATAAAACCGCGGGATAAATAAGGGGATAAATAGGACACGCCACCTGTGATAAAATTACGTAAACGTGCATAATGCTCAACGTCAAATCGATCGATCTGCGCATATACTTCTTCGCGTTTCGTCGAAAAATTCATTAGCGCTTGCTGATTTTGTTCATACTAATGCTGCGTTGCAGGGTGCATTTGAATCGAGGATCTAGGGCAACGCGTTTTTGCAGGTGTTTGGTATTCCGACCGGCCATCCGTTTCCGCCACATGCGAAAACTAGAGTCTTTGCTATTCAGGCGCATGAATTCGATGACCTCTTTTTCCTTCAGGCCAAACTGAAATTCAATCGCCTCAAAAGGTGTGCGATCTTCCCAGGCCATTTGAATGATTCGGTCGATGTCCTCGTCGGTAAATTTATTTGCTACGTCTGCACTTTTCACCACAGTAGATGATTTGATCCCAATTCTTTTCCCACTTCTTGCGCCAGGCGAAAGGGCGGTGGCAAACGGGGCAGATTTTGGAGGGTAAATGTTGTTTTTTAACGCCTTGCATAAAAAAAGGGCTTGCCTATAAAAGACAAACCCTTTTCTACGGAAAATGTTTAGACTAGAACAATTTCTCTTGTGGAGGCGTCGCGCCAGCCAAACGGATATACACCGTTGCTTGTCCGCGGTGGTGTGTTTGGTGTTCAAAGGCTTTGTCGATCGCTTGGCCTTTTGTCATATCGAAACGTCCAAACAATTTTACCGACTCCGCTAATTTCGCATCTGGTGCATTTTTGATCGCATTGATAGCAAAATCATAGGCAGCTAACACTTTCTCCGTTACGCTTGCTTTCGCCACGTCATTCGATTTTTCTAAATCCTTTGCTGTAGGAGCAACATCCGTTGCCGTTCCCACAAACATGTAAATCGCATCAGAAAGGTGAAGCATTTGGCCAGCAAAAGAGCGCATTTCTTTCGTTGGCTTTAAGGCATAACCCGTTTCAGGCATTGCGTCCAAATATTCTTTCGTGTAAGCACGCGCGCGCTCCCAGTCTTTCAATAGGTTCGCTTTCGGAGTTTGAGCAGTCAGGTTGCTGGCCATGGCAAGGATTGCCAAAAAGGTGAATAGTTTTTTCATGGTTATAATTTATAAGGGTTGTTAATTCGTTTATTTGCTGTTTTTACCAAATTACTTTTAAAAGGACTTTTGGTAATTATATTTGCCTTGTTGGACAAATCTGACACACGTTTTGTTTTTGTTCCCAGCATTCCGCCCGACTTAGCTTGTTTACTATTTTTCATCTTTACGTGTTATTTCCTCCTAGCAAAAAAGCCAATTAAATGAGCTACTTAGCGGGAGATTAACTCAGGAATTAGGTTTTTTAGATATAGATAACGATCCAAAGTAGAAAAGACCACTTTGCCATTTTCAACTGTTGCCATGTGCTCAGGGATTCTTGCATGAGCAGAACCTTCAAATATATCGATAAAATCAAACTGAGCATAATACTTATTCAAGTTTTCAAATCCTGCATAATATCTCCGCTCAACTTCATGAGTAGGCACAAAATGTCCTCCATTTTCCACCCTGATTAAAACACGTTTATTCGCCAACTCAATCGAATCCAAGCAAAGAAATATCAGAAAAAGGTCATATCCTTTAGCTTTAAATTGATTAGGCCAATACATGGGTTCGCTATCAAAATTCGTTTCAAAAGCGAAATCTTTCCCAGTTCTCCACGCTTCTTCAATCTCATCCTTTAAATCCGATGACGCCAAATTATGTGCCATTTGCTCCTTAATATCAATATCTATTAAGGCCCTATAATGGCTTAAGAAGTGGGAATCATAATCGAAGGGGGTTGTATTTGAAGATGGTACTAAGAACTTTGAAAACGAAGATTTACCAGAGCCATTACATCCCGCAATTACCAGCAAACGTGGATTATGCATTATTGAATTGAGGTGCTACTTTAGGGGATTTATTTGTACTACCCGATTTAACATGTGACTCGTAGACCTTAATTTGTTGTCTAACCGCAGGCATGGCTTTCTCCAATTGCTTTTGAAAAAACACAACTCGTTTTTCAGTATTTGAAAAGTTTTCCATAATTGAAGAATTATTGAAAGACAAAATTACAATTTAATTTCTGTATTAAAATCCAATATGCTTATAATTAACATATTACACTTCAATCTCGCCTCGCAAATACAACACGGCCTCCCCGGCAATCTCTACTCGATCTCCTAGCAGCTTACAAGTTAAGTCGCCCGTTCTTTGGGAGAGTTGGCGGGCCGTAAATTCAGTCTTCCCAAGAACCGAAGCCCAATAAGGTGTCAAGGTCGTGTGCGCAGAACCTGTTACGGGATCTTCATTCACACCACAAGCGGGACCGAAAAAGCGTGAAACAAAATCCGTTGTTTCGCCAGGTGCCGTCACGATGATGCCGCGAACTTGATGGATTTTCAAGGCCTCAAAATCCGGTTGGAGGGCGCGGATTTCCGCTTCCGAATCGTAGACAAAAAGATAGTCCGTCTTGCCTTTGAAAACCTGGCGAGGCGCACGGGATAATCCGATGCCATGCTCAGCTTGAACAGGAAATTCCGTTAAGGAGTCTGCGGGAAAATTCAAAGCTAAAACAGAACCGTTTTTTGATACGGTTAAGGGGCCACTGCGCGGAGAAAGGAAATTGATTTGGTCACCCGCAAATCCCAATTCATGAAACAAAACATAGGCACTCGCTAAGGTTGCGTGTCCGCACAAATCCACTTCGACCGTGGGGGTGAACCAACGAATTTCATAACGATCACCCGCAGGGACAATAAAAGCCGTTTCGGCTAAATTATTCTCCGCGGCGATGTGCTGCATGACAGCTTCTGGAAGCCAGGCCGCTAAGGGACAAACGGCGGCAGGATTGCCTTTGAAGCGTTCTTTCGTGAAGGCGTCAACTTGGTAGATAGCAATTTTCATGAAGCCAAAATTAGGTCATTTTCTTTAAAACCTTTGAAGGTCAAATAAAGCCCCAACGAAAACTCCCACAGGGCAATCGGTACAGCGGATAAACCCGCGATGGGCGCGCGCTGATCAAATACTCCATACAAAACGGCGACATCCCCAGCCACCAAGGTAAAGGCGCCGATGATCCCGATGATAGGCAAAATGCGGGGAACCAAACGTGTTTGATATAACAAGGTACCCAAGAGTAAACCATTTACAGCGGGAATAAAACTTTGGCTAATTAAAAACAAACGGTCGTAGAGCATCACTAATCCACGGGACACAACCTGTGCTTCTGCACCTAAAGCGCGCAAATTCAAGACGGTCAACAAACTCGCTACTCCGGCAAAAATCAATGTTGCCTCTAAAATTCGAGCGGCCACAAAACCCAAAGCCAAGCTTTCATTTTGCTTCTTCAACACGGGATAAAAAGCGAGTGCCGTCCCAATGCAGGCCAATGCCATCAACAATTCCAAGATTCCACCGAGCACCACATCGCTGGCTGGCGCTGAACTTGAGATAAAATTCGGTTGGTGAATTTCGTGATAAAGCGACAAGGTCGGTATCGAAATAAAGGTCAATAGGTATAATATACCCGCGGTCAAAGATGTTTTGCGTGATGCTGTCATGTATGCAATTTGGAAAATTATTTGAAATCAAAAACGGATTATTATTTAAACGGCAAGCTCGCTATCTTTGAAATCAATGAATGTCATAATCCGACCAGCCTCCCGTTTAGACCTCGCCGCCTTACAAGCCATCGGCCGAAAAACCTTTGTAGAAACTTTTGCGGAAGGCAATTCAGCGGAAAATTTAGCGGCATATCTAGAAGAGGGCTTTTCAGAGGACAAACTCGGGGCAGAACTCCGAAACGATAATTCCCAGTTTTACTTTGCCCTTCAAAAAGAAGACGTGATAGGTTATTTAAAAGTGAATTGGGGGGATGCGCAAAGCGAAAATCAGGACCCCAATGCCCTGGAAATCGAACGCATTTATGTGCTTCAGCAATACCACGGAACGCAAGTGGGCGCATTACTTTACCAACAAGCTTTAAGCATCGCGCAGACACGCAAGGCCCCATATATCTGGCTAGGTGTTTGGGAAGAAAATCCGCGGGCGATTCGATTTTATCAGAAGCAGGGATTTGTGAAATTTGGGGAACATATCTTTCAATTAGGTGATGATGCACAGCGGGATGTGTTAATGAAATTCGATATTTTATCAACTACTTGATAATCCACAAAATCGAATAACAACGAAGCTCATTCAGGCGTAGATTTATGCCATGAGCAAGCGATTGTATATTTTGGCGGGGTGTAATGGGGCAGGAAAGTCTACAGCATCTGTAACAGTGCTACCCGAATTGATTTCATGCAAAGAATTCGTCAATGCAGATGACATCGCTAAATTAATTTCCCCTTTCAATCCTGATTCCGTAGCTATCTTAGCAGGAAGAGTAATGCTTTCTGAAATTCAGAACTTAATTGAGGCTGGTAAAACCTTCTGTTTTGAAACCACACTTGCTGCAAAGTCCTACCAACACATCATAAAACAAGCTCAAAAAAAACATTACGAAGTGACTTTGTTATACTTTTGGCTGAATTCCATTGAATTAGCTCAAGAACGTGTAATATATCGTGTAAAAAGTGGCGGACACCATATACCTGCTGATATTATTGAAAGACGATATTCTGCTGGAATTAAGAATTTATTCCAAATCTACTTGCCCATCGTAGACAATTTCATGATATTTGATTCATCAAATGCCGTACTTAGTCTTATTGCCAGTAAACGATTGAATCATCCAATCAACATAAACGACAACCCAACATGGCTGCTCCTAAAAAGAAACTTGTAAGCTCATCAAATGATGATTTTGACCGTATCATGAAAGGAATATCAAAAATTCCCGCCTATTTAGTTGCTTTGAAAAAGAAAACAGGCACCCCACTCGTCGTTTTCCGTGACGGCAAAATCCAGCACATCAAGCCGGAGGACATTCAGATTTAGGGATTAGCAAAATTGCCTTGTTTACATCCGTAATTTTGGTAGAAATACCCGTAAAATATATTTCTTTTTCTCGCCTAGGTTCCTTTACTTTATCCCCTTGATAAACCTCTTGCCATGAAAAAGCCATCGAACCTAAACCGGAGAGACTTCTTAAAGGCCTCAGCCCTCAGCGGCGGAGGATTTTTACTTAGCTTCTCCTTTTTATCGCAAGCCCATGCACAAGCAGCACCGGGCTCGCAGCCCATCGAGCTCAATGGTTTTGTCAAGATTTTAGCCGATAATCGAATCCAAATCATGTCCCCCAACCCCGAAGGCGGACAAGGCGTAAAGACTTCCATGCCCATGATCGTGGCGGAGGAATTGGATGTGGATTGGAAACAAGTAGAGGTTATTCAGGCAGATTTAGATACCAAACATTTTACCCGTCAGTTCATCGGCGGAAGTCAAGCGATTCATCAAGGTTGGAAACCCTTACGGATGGCGGGGGCTACGGCCCGACAAATGCTCAAGGAGGCTGCGGCCCAACAATGGCAAGTTCCTGTGGCAGAAATTAGCACAAAAGCCGGTGTATTAAGTCACTCAGCTTCCGGAAAAACCGCTACGTATGGTCAAATGGCTGCTTTGGCTGCGACGATTCCCGTACCTGCGAATATTACATTGAAGTCGGTGAAAGACTTCCAGATCATCGGCCATTCCAAACAACAGGTTGATATACGAAAAATTGTAACAGGCCAACCGCTTTACGGCATCGATACCCGCGTCCCTGGCATGCTGTTCGCGATGGTGGCACACCCACCCGCTTTTGGCATGAAATTAGCCTCTTTTGATGCGTCAAAAGCCTTAAAAATGCCTGGCATCAAAGCAGTTTTCCCCATCAAACTATACAACGAAGGTTACGAAAAAACCTTCTTCGATACGACCACTTTCCCGGAAATAGTCGCAATTGTAGGACGGAGCACTTGGGAAGTGATGCAAGCTAAAAAAGTCTTACAAGTTGAATGGACACCTTTTGCATCCTATACCCAAAAACGCGACATGCTCGGTCGGAAAATAACCGAAAATGTCCCCGCTGGCCTCGAAAGCACCTCCGTACATGAGGCACAAATGGCCGCGAAAAAAGACGTTCCTGGAACAGTTAGACGCAAGGATGGCGACATCGAATCCGCCTTTAAAAATGCAACGAAAGTCTTAGAAAAGACCTATTATGGCCCTTATTTGGCACATAATTGCATGGAGCCGATGAATTTTTTCGCCCATGTGACGAAGGATAAAGCGAGTTTAGCTGGACCCTTACAAAAACCGGAATTCAGTGAACAAACGCTTTCCGCACGCATCGGCATTCCACTCGAAAATATCGACATTAAAATGACGCGCTTAGGCGGCGGATTCGGTCGGCGATCGTATTCCCACTGGTTGGTCGAGGCAGCCTTGATTTCCCAACAAGTTCAAGCGCCCATCAAGCTCATCTACTCCCGCGAGGACGACATGACTGCGGGCATTTACCGATCTACCTATACAGCAACCTACCGCGCGGCGTTAGATGCGAATAATCAAATGATTGGTTTTCACGTCAAAGCGGGAGGTATCCCGGAATCACCTTTATATCCAAATAGATTCCCAGCTGGGGCGGTCGACAATTATTTAGCCGAAGACTGGACCATCGACAGCAACATTACCGTAGGCTCATTCCGCGCACCACGTTCCAATTTCATGGCCGCGGCAGAACAATCCTTCCTGGATGAATTAGCTGAATTTGCGGGCAAAGATCCCATTGATTTCCGCTTGGAATTATTGCAGCGGGCAAAGGATAAACCCGTGGGCAAAAACAACGAATACGAACCGGAACGCTATGCGGAAGTATTGCGATTAGTTCGCGATAAATCCGGTTGGGGCAAACCTGAAAACGCAGGTAAAAAACGTGGGGTTTCGGCCTATTTCTGCCATGATTCCTATGCGGCTCATGTGCTCGATTTGGAGATGAAAGATGGAGCTCCCGTCGTTCAAAATGTGGTTTGTGCGGTCGATTGTGGCATTGTCATCAACCCCGATGGAACTAAAAACCTATCAGAAGGAGGAATTGTAGATGGGATTGGTGCGGCGATGTTTGGCAAAATGACGATTGAGAAAGGGGTGCCACAGAGTTCTAACTTTGATACGTATCGGATGATTCGACACCATGAAGCGCCGAAGAAAATTGAGGTACATTTTGTGAAGAACGAAATCGATCCCACCGGTATGGGCGAACCAGCCTATCCACCGGTTTTTGGCGCATTGGCGAATGCCCTGTATCAGGCCACCGGCAAAAGACATTACCGGCAGCCCTTTTCAGATAATTTATAGTTTACGCTCCCCTAGCCATTTCACCATCACCGGATCCCGGTGATCGAAAAAGCTAGATGTCTGCGTATCGAGTGTTTGGATTTGCGCCATTTCGGCCTCGCTTAATTGAAAGTCGAAGATGTTAAAATTCTCCGCCATTCGTTCCCGACTCACCGTTTTAGGTATCGTCACGACGCCCCGTTGAACCAACCAGCGCAAGATGACCTGTGCAATGGATTTGTTATGTTTTGCCGCGATAGCACCTAACAGTTCATTGGTAAACATCCCATTCTTCCCTTCCGCAAAAGGGGCCCAGCATTCGATCTGAATGTTGTTCTCTTGCATAAAGGCTTGATTCGCGATTTGCTGTTGGAAAGGATGCGTCTCCAGCTGATTCACCGCCGGCACAATCTCCGTATGAACCATCAAATCCATGACGCGATCCGGCTGGAAATTACTAATTCCAATGGCCCGAATGCGACCTTCTTTGTACAATTTTTCCATCGCGCGCCACGCGCCAAACACATCGCCATACGGCTGATGAATCAAATAAAGGTCCAAGTAATCCAGGCCTAATTTCTGCATCGATTGCTCAAATGCCTGCAAAGTTCCCTCGTAGCCTTGGCTCTGAATCCACAATTTGGTGGTAATAAACAGCTCCTTGCGATCCACGCCAGAAGCGGCAATCGCCCGACCCACCGACTCCTCATTTCCATAAGAAGCGGCGGTATCAATGGACCGATATCCGACCGAAATCGCATCTAAAACAGCCTGCTCGCACGCGGCAGGATCTGGAATTTGAAACACACCAAAGCCCAAGATGGGCATCTTCACTCCATTATTTAACGTAACAAATTCCATTTAAGCTTTTAATTGAGGTTGAAAAGGTTGTTGGTAAAAACGTTTTCCCGTCGCCTTGTACAACGCATTCGCCACCGCAGCAAAAACCGGAGGGAATGGCGGCTCGCCAAGACCCGTAGGGTCAATCTCATTCTTCACAAAATGCACGTCGATTTTCTTCGGTGCCTCATTGTGGCGAATCATGCGGTAGGTATCGAAATTCTTTTGATCCGTTTTACCATCTGTTAAAGTCAACTGACCAAATAAGGCATTGCCAATTCCGTCGATAGCTGCACCTTCGGCCATGTTTTTCGCTCCCTCAGGATTCACGACAACACCGCAATCTAGTGCCGTAGTTACTTGGTCGACCGTCACTTGATCGCCCTTCACCTGCAAATCAATGACCTGCGCTGCATAAGAATTGTGGCAGAAATACGCCGAAACCCCGCGTTTTTTACCCGCGTTTTCCGGTTTTCCCCAGCCCGATTTATCGCGAACTAATTCCAATACGCCCATGTAACGGCTCGCGTCGTAATCGTTGGTTTTTCCAACCGGATTGTCTTTCGCACGTTGCAATAATTCCAAACGGAAGGCAATTGGGTCTTTGCCCATGTATTCCGAAATCTCATCCAAGAACGATTGTTCCGCCGCTGCATTAAAATTAGAACGCGGTGCGCGGAAAGCAGCAATCGTAATATTCGATGGAATCAACCAGCTCTCCGCCAAATAATTATCAATGGCTCCTGCTGGAAAACGATTTGCATGTAATGGGGATTCCGGAACGCCTCCTCCTTTCGCATGAAATGCAATCAATTTCTTGTTCTCATCAAAGGCTGCTCGATAGGTCAATTGATATAATGGACGATAATTACCCCCACTTACATCATCTTCTCGCATGTAAATTAATTTCACCGGAGCGTTTACTTGCTTTGAGATTAGGGCTGCTTCGATCATGTAATGACCGTAAGCTCGCCGACCGAAACCGCCACCCATACGAGCTAATTCAATCGAGATATTTTCTTTAGGGATTCCTAGTCGAGCCACCATGGAAGGCACCATCATCTCAGGAATTTGAATCGGAGCAACAAAACGTACCTTATCACCCACGAAATGTGCAAAAGCATTCGTTGGCTCCATAATGTTATGGGCTAAAAACGGCGCGGTATAAGTTCGCTCGATGATGTGTTTGGCCTCTGCAAAGGCTTTTTCTGGGTCCCCATCTCGACGCTCAATTTTGCCTGGTTTTTTGTCCATTTCAAGCATTTGCGCGTATTGCGTTTTTGTACTTTCTAAGCCTGAAGGGACAATTCTTGCTTGGTTATTTTGTCCCATCTCTTTTCTCTCTGGTGCCACCTCCCAAACCGCTTTTATTTTCTTGCGCGCATTCATGACATCCCAGGTAGATTTACCCACGACGGCAATAACCTCATTGAAGGAACGTGTATCAAAACCCGCAAATTTGTGATCGTCATTGTAGACCTTGATTGGGAAAATATCCACGATGCCCGGCATCTTTTTCGCCGCGGTCGCATCGAAGGATTTCAATTGCATCCCGAAAGCCGGTGGACGTTCCGTCATGGCATATAACATGCCCGCCTCGCGGTAATCCAAACCAAACAAAGGTTTTCCTTGCACGATTTTAGGCCCCACCACATTCTTTTGTGGCGTTCCTAATAACCGGAAAGATTGATTTCCTTTTAAGACAATATCCTTAGGCACGGGTAATTTCGAAGCTGCCTCCGCAAAGGTTCCGTAGCTCTCTGACTTACCACTAAACGCATGTGTCACCAAACCGTTCGAGGTCGTTAACTCCGACACAGGCAAATTCCATGCCTGGCTCGCTGCATTCAATATCATTTGTCGGGCTGCAGCCCCCACTGTCCGCAACGGTTTCCATGCCATGCGAACGCCTTGACTACCGCCTGTGAACTGACGCGGGAAAGCTTTCGGGTCATAATTACCCTGTTCCACCTCCACTTGCTTCCAATCCACATCCAATTCCTCGGCGATCAACATCGGTAAAGAAGTCATCACGTTTTGGCCAAATTCTGGATTGGGAGAGAATATTTTAATCGAATTATCCGACGCAATTTTGATGAAACTAGTCACCTCTTGCCATACGGGTTCGATGTTCAATTCACCGAGCGATTCCACGGGTTTTGCACTCGCGAACCAAGAAATACCGAGCATCATGCCTCCTCCGGAAAGCGATGATACTTTTAAGAACGAACGTCTGCTGTAATTAGTTTCTGTCTTTTTCATGATTTCGCTGCGGCTTGTTGGATGGCTTTTTTGATACGGGTATAGGTTCCGCACCGACAAATATTGCCGGTCATGAAGTTCTCAATATCTTCTTCCGTAGGGTTGGGTGTGCTTTTCAAGAGCGCTGCGGCACTCATGATTTGGCCTGATTGACAGTAGCCGCATTGCGCGACGTCAACGTCCAACCACGCTTTCTGAACAGGGTGATCCCCCTTTAAAGATAAACCTTCGATGGTCGTGATTTCCATCCCTGCCAAAGCTGAAATCGGTAGTTGGCAAGAGCGAACCGCACTTCCATTTAAATGCACCGTGCATGCCCCACAGGAGCCCACGCCACACCCATATTTAGTGCCTTCCATGCCGAGAATATCTCGGAGCACCCACAAAAGGGGCATGTTTTCGTCCGCCTCTACCTGGTGGACTTTCTTGTTAATGCGAACGGAATATTTCTTGATCATAGTCTAGGTGATTTAAAAGAATCGAAGCAAATATAGATAATCAATCCAATCAATAATTATACTTTTCAAACAAGATTAATGCTTGATTTGGTGGGTATCGCGCACGCTGCTAAACGTCAGTGCAAGCATTTTCCAATCCTTGCCTTGTTTTTGATATACCTCCGTCACAGTGAATTCCGTAACTGCTACT
This sequence comes from Aquirufa sp. TARAVU-A1A, assembly GCF_054558675.1. Classification (NCBI taxonomy): domain Bacteria; kingdom Pseudomonadati; phylum Bacteroidota; class Cytophagia; order Cytophagales; family Flectobacillaceae; genus Aquirufa; species Aquirufa sp. TARAVU-A1A. Next base: position 405,979 of record NZ_JBPXKP010000001.1, on the reverse strand, counting down.
TGTTCCCGAACGACCGCGTCCAAGGTAATACGATTCCACACAATCGCGGTATTACCCGAAATCTCCACGGCTGTATCCTTCACTGTCGCTTTCTTGTACCAAATACGACCCGTTTTGATGATGTCTAATTCCTCGTCCTTCTTCCAGGTTCCGCTCATATGAACGAATTTGGCTTTGGCATCGAATAATTTGTCAAGCTTGTCCACGTCTTTGTCGGACATCCATTGCCATTTGTCCATCGACAATTGGATTAAAGTTTGTTCTTCAGCACTTTGAGCGAATGTGGAAGAAAGCGTTACGAGCGAAAGGCTCACGAATAAAAGAATAGATTTCATAGGTATTTTTGATATGCCGCAAAATTGCATCGAATGCAGAGAATGCAACGTAGATAAATTCCGGGGATTTCTACCATTTTTACGGATTCGATATTGTTGAAGTACATGCGTATCAGATAATTGGTAAATTCGTTCGTTCAAGCTAATCCCATGGAAAAAACGATTCAGGTTAATAACATCGACGAATACAATCAAAATAACAATCACAAGACGCTACATCCGCTCGTGTCTGTGTTGGATTATTCCAAAGCCAACGTACGTGATTGGGGCGATGCAGATACCATCCGATTTCAATATGGCTTGTATAGCATCATTTTAAAGGATGTGAAATGTGGGGACATTCGCTATGGAAAGCATACCTACGATTATCAGGCGGGAACTTTGGTTTTCTTTGCTCCGGGACAAGTGGCAGAAGTGCCGAATCTCAAAATTCCTTACCAGCCGCAAGGACATGGACTTGTTTTTCATCCGGATTTACTCATCGGAACAAACCTAGGGAGAAGCATTTCGCACTATAAATTCTTTCATTACGAATCGCACGAGGCGCTGCACCTATCCGAAGATGAGCGTCAAATGATGTTGGACTGTTTTGCCAAAATCGAATTCGAACTTAAACAGCCTATTGACAAGCACAGCAAGAAATTAATTGTCTCGAATATCGAATTGTTTTTAGGTTATTGCCAACGGTTCTACGATCGTCAATTCATCACGCGGGAGCATGTGAACAAAGGCATTTTGGAGCGTTTTGAAACCCTCATGAATCAGTATTTTGAATCCGATCAAGCCCAAGTAAGCGGCATTCCATCCGTGAGTTATTTTGCGAATGAGCTACATTTATCCGCGAATTATTTTGGCGATTTGATCAAAAAAGAAACGGGATTAACGGCCAAAGATTACATCCAAAACAAGACCATCGACGTGGCGAAAAACCGCGTTTTTGATACGGATAAAACCATCAATGAAATTGCCTTTGAGATGGGCTTTAAATACCCGCAACATTTCACGCGCTTGTTCAAGCAACGCGTGGGACAAACGCCGAATGAGTATCGGTCGTTAAATTGATTTAATGAACTTAGCCGGAACGCCACCTACAATCGTGTTCGCAGGAACGTCTTTCGTCACCACAGCGCCTGCCGCTACGATGGAATTTTCACCTATCGTAACACCCGGCAATACAATGGCTCCAGCACCTAGCCATACATTTTTTCCAATGTGAACGGCCTTCACATCCAAGCTTTTGCGCTGCAACGGATCCACAGGATGATTCTCTGTGACGATTTTCACTTGCGGCCCAATCAACACATCGTCCTCAATCGTAATACCTCCTAAGTCTAAAAACGAACAACCGTGGTTGATGAACACGTTTTTCCCGATTGTGGTATGCTTGCCAAAATTGGTAGAAAAAGGAGCTAATACCGTTGTCGAGGGATCAATGCTTTGGCCTAAGATTTCAGATAAAATAGCTCGAATATCGTCGACATTGCCCGAGGAATTCAACTTTGCTGAAAGTGCGATGGTTTGATTGACAATTTTCCAAACCTCCGCCCATTGTGGATCTGTGTGCGGAATAATTCCGCCGGCACGCATGCGCTCGAAAATTGTCATCACTCAGGGATTAGCTTCAAATAATACTTGACAATTACCCGCGCCCAAGGCTTTCGACAGTCCTAAGGTATCATGCACGTGACCCAAACGGGTATAACGATAGGGCGTAGCAAACGATTCATAAAAAAGAACCAGGACATTATTCCCATATAACAATAAATCACCGGTCTGAATTTTACCTATGGATTCTGCCTGAGTAGGTAAGGGATACTTTAATTCTGCGTATTTTTCATTTCCATTCAACTCCTCCATGGATAAGGTCAAAGGCAACTGCTTGATAAAAGCGTTAACACTTTCACTTTCTTTCAATGTGGCATAGAAAGCTTTTGCTCCAATAGAAATTTTGATGGTTGAAGGCTTAGACATCACGCTAAAACACAAGAGTAATAAAATGATTGAGAGATAAAATCGCTGATTCATTTGTTGGAATATGAAAAAAAAGCCAACCGTCTGTTGACGATTGGCTTTCCTATTTATTTTTCTACGGTAATCAACCCCGGAATCTCCACCATTTCGTTGGCCTCCGCGGCATAATCCACGCCATCAAAACCAAATCCAAATAAGTTTAAGAAATCCGATTTATAACCATTCAAGTCACCAATCGAAGGTAAGTTTTCCGTCGTAGCTCCTTTCCACAATTCAGCCACTTCTTTTTGAACCGCTTCGTCCATTTCCCAATCGTCGATGCGAATACGACCTTTCTCATCCACAGGAATCGAACCGTTCGTATATAGACGCGCGCTGAAAAGGCGTTGGATTTGCTCGATGCAGCCTTCGTGCGTTCCTTTGGCTTTCATGATTTTGTAAAGCAATGAGATGTACAATGGAATCACTGGAATCGCTGAACTTGCTTGGGTAACCAAAGCTTTATTTACGGATACAAATGCTTTCCCGCCAATTTTGGCTAAATCTTCTGTAATCTTGAACGCTGTTGATTCTAAATGGTCTTTCGCCATTCCGATTGTTCCTTTGCGGTAAACTGGCTCAGTTACTTTTGGACCAATGTACGAATAGGCAACCGTCATCGCACCTTCTGATAAAACACCTGCGCTCAATAATGCGTCCATCCACATCTGCCAATCTTCCCCGCCCATCACGGCAACCGTGTTTGCAATATCTTCATCGTTACAAGGCGTAATCGTCACCTCGGAAACATTCCCTGTGTGGAAATCAACCGTCTTATCGGAAAATGTATCGCCGATAGGTTTTAACACCGAACGATGCAACACGCCCGTAACAGGGTGTTGACGCACAGGAGAAGCTAAGCTGTAGATCACTAAATCCACTTGGCCTAAATCCGCCTTGATTAAGTCGATCGTTTGTGCTTTTACTTCGTTTGAGAATGCGTCGCCATTAATGCTTTTGGCATAAAGACCCGCATTTTTTGCTGCTGCTTCGAAAGCAAGGCTATTGTAATATCCTGGAGAAGCTGTTTTGCCTTCTGCAGGTGCTTTTTCAAAGAAAACGCCAATCGTCGCGGCATCCGATCCGAATGCACTTGTTATCCGAGAGGCTAAACCAAAACCTGTAGAGGCTCCAATCACGAGCACTTTTTTCGCCCCAGCAATTTTGCCTTTGGACTTCACATAGTCAATTTGATTTAAAACGTTTTTCTCACAGCCTTTTGGATGCGATGTCAAACAGATAAACCCTCTCATTCTAGGTTCAATAATCATAGTGCTCGAATTTTGTTTGTGCAAATATAGTTAAAGCACCTAATTATCCCATAAAACGCGGTTTTCAATTGCTAGAAACGTTGAATAACAGCCCCAATAGCACTTCATTCCCCCATTTCTCCGAATGTTTCCATTCCGTCCGTAGCATTCCCCAGGATGTTAGTTGGTAATCCGCCGACAAAGATTGAGACAAGTCTGAAAATGATTCAGCCAAAATAATCGCCTTGGTGTCAGTATAATATTCCAAACGACCTGCCAACTTCAACGCGGGTCTGACTTGCCAAGTAAGAAATGTGGATCCGCCATGCCAAAAATTTCCTGACTCAAAACCCACATCCTCGCACAACGTCCAACTTACAGAAGAAGAAAGCGGTATTTGAACATAGTTATCGTAAAAAACACGCAGGCCTTTGCCTTCATCTCCGATAAAGCCACTGGAATTAAATCGAATGCCTTTGGCATTTTCAATTGTTAACTGTGTCCCTAAGGCCGGCCGGAATTTGTGCATCGTTTGCCAACCGGTTAAGGCAAATAGCTTCAGGTTCACACGTTGGCTCGGACTGTAAACCCACGCTAATCCCGATTCATAATACGGCGAATTTTCGGCGATATAGCTTCGCGTAAAACTTGGATTTTCCCAGTTTTTGGCTGATTCCAAGCCAATGTGGGATGGCATAATGCCCAGCATCAATTGATGCTTTGGTGATAACGCTAATGTGGCATTGAGTTGGTATATATTTTTCAACATGCCCGGTTCCGCGGCCAAGTTTTTCTGCGAATAGGTGCCCAGCATGAAATCGCCACGAATAGTCCACTTCGAATTAGACGCCGAAAATTCGATTAAACCTAAGTTGACAGCCGGTTGATTTAACGTTGTATGGTTATAAAACAAGGCCGACTTTTCATCAGCCTGAGGATTCGTAAGTGAATGACCATAATAGGTTTCAGCATAGGCGCCAAACGAATAATGTAAGGTATCAGCCTGGCCAAAAGCTGATGCAACCATTAAACTTAAGAGCAATCCTTTAATCATTGTATTCGTCTCAAACGAATATCACCAATCGGTTGATAAACCAACGGAACGAATTCAAGTTCCACGTCGGATTTATCTAAACCAAAAGCCTTTTCGTCTCTTTGGCCCATGCGTTTCAACCAAAAATACGAATTTAGCAACAAGCCTTCACGCAAACTAAATTCATTTTCTACGGACAAGAATTTCTCAATGACAACAAACTTAAAATCAGGCTCCGCATTGTATTTCGTCGATCCATCAGGTCGGATGTGCAAATTGAGTTCTTTGTTTTTGACCAAATCTTGAACAATTTTTTTAAAGTAAAATTCAGTTTTGGGTTGAATTCGGAAACCTACTTTTAAATTGATCTTGATGACCTTATCATCGATTAATTCGTTGACAGAATAAGCTAGCGTATAGGGTTCTTCTGTTCGATTGATGTGCAAAAACCAATAAACATCGGCGCGTTTGGGTTTTTTGGCAAAGATTGATTTAACAATTTTCTCTTCAATATCCTGCCGGTGATTTGCTTTGGTCATATAAACCAAGTGCGTCGAAAACTTTGGAATTTCAACATCGCCACTTAATTCATTAATTTGTTGGACATAGCGTCCTAGGTCAACAAACTTTGTAAAGCGATTATTGATTTTGCGCGCGTAAAACCAAATGTACATGGTCATGAAAATGAATAGCTCAAAGAATAAAAACATCCAGCGCTCTTTGATTTTTGCCACATTTGCAATGAAAAACGAACATTCAATCGCGGCAAAAAGCAGCATCAAACTAAAGACATAAATCCGGTTCCATTTAAGTTTATAGCTTAAAAAATACCCCAATAAATAGGTTGTCATCATCATGGCTACCGTGATTGAAAATCCATACGCCGCTTCCATATGCGAAGACGATTGGAAATAAAGAATCATGAGCACACAACCAAACCACAAAATATTATTGACACTTGGAATAAATATTTGACCCTTTAGTTCCGTGGGTTGACGTACAGTAACTCGAGGCCAAAAATTCAGATTGACCGCTTCATTTATCATCGTAAAACTCCCACTAATTAATGCCTGGGATGCTATGATTGTTGCCATCGTGGCAATTATCACCCCAAAAATTAAGAACCAAGAAGGCATCAGTTCATAAAATGGGTTTCGGCCATTTAATACCTGTTGGCCTTGATGCAAAATCCATGCTGCTTGACCCAAATAATTAGTGACTAAACAGGTCTTTACGAAAGCCCAAGTAATTCGAATATTTTTTACACCGCAATGACCAAGGTCAGAATACAAGGCTTCAGCACCCGTAGTCGCCAAAAAGACCGCCCCTAACAACCAAAACCCTTGTGGATATTGCGTTAATAATTGATAAGCAAAATAGGGATTTAATGCTTGTAATACTTCTGGGTGTTTAAGCACTTGGTTAATTCCCATTACAAATAGCATCGTAAACCAAATCACCATAATGGGCCCAAAAGCCCCTCCTACTTTTTGGGTACCAAATCGTTGCACAAAAAACAAGACCGACAGAATCGCAATAACAATTGGAACGGTAGGTATGTGCTTAAATCCGGGAACCATCGCTAATCCTTCTACAGCTGATGCTACCGAAATAGGAGGTGTAATAATTCCATCCGCAAGCAAAGTAGTCGCTCCTAAAATAGTCGGTATGACAAGATTTTTCCCGTGTCTTCGAACAAGTGCATACAGGGAAAAAATCCCTCCCTCCCCTTGATTATCCGCCTGCAAGGTGAGCCAAATATATTTGATAGTTGTTTGGAAAACGAGGGTCCAAAAAATACAGGAGATTCCTCCAAAGACTAACACCTCTTCGATAGGTCTTTCCCCCATCACGGCTTTGAATACGTAGAGCGGGCTTGTCCCAATGTCTCCATAAATAATCCCTAAGGCAACTAAAAGAGAGGCTGCTGTAATTTTCTTTGAGGTACTTGAATGTGTCTGTTCCATGTCGTTAAATTCTATGGAACAAAATTGCATCGATTAAGATGAGGCAACCATAAAGATGTATGGCAAAGCTATAAAGAAAAAATAAAGACTAGGCCTGAAAACGGTAACCTACGCCATTTTCCGTGATGAGGTGTTCTGGCTGATTAGGATTGTCTTCTATTTTCTTTCGAAGCGTTCCTACAAATACCCGTAAATATTGGGTTTCCATTTGCGAACCCACCCCCCAAATTTCTTTTAACAGCTGTTGGTGCGTAAGCACACGCCCCTCGTTTTTAGCAAAAAATACAAGTAAGTTAAACTCCGTTTGGGTCAATTTGACAACTTGGTCATTTTTCCAAACTACTCGAGCAACTAAATCAATACGCAATTGATGAAAAGTCCATTGCGCCGTTTTTTGATCCGTTGCATTCCGTCTAATAGCCGCACGAATCCGTGCAATTAACTCTCCTGTTCGAAATGGCTTTGTTAAATAATCTGTCGCCCCGTTGTCCAAAGCTTGAACAATATCGTTTTCGGAGTTTTGCACAGATAGCATAATCACAGATTTAGAAAACCAATCCTTTAATTGTAGTAAAACTTCATGCCCAGAAATATCCGGCAAACCAAGGTCCAACAAAATAACATCCGGAAGGTGACTAGCAGCTAATTTTAAACCCTCCAAACCACTTGTCGCTTGAATGACTTTAAAATCATGACTCTCCAAAATAATTTGCAATAGCTTCTGAATAGAGCTCTCGTCATCGATAATAAGTACGGTCGATTTATTCATGCTTCAACAAGTTTATGTAGGAAGTGGGCGCAGGAATTAACACTGAAAATTGACAGCCACCTTTAGGTAAATTGTTTAATTCAATGCTTCCCTGGTGTGCCGCGATAAAACCTTTGACGATCGATAAACCAAGGCCTGTACCTCCAGCTTTTGAAGCGGGTAGCCGGTAAAATTTATCAAAAACGAATGGAATATGTTCTTCAGGAAATCCGGGTCCATTGTCTGAAAGTAGTATTTCCAATTGCTCTTTTTTTATTCCCACCTCAATTCGAATAACTGGATGACTCGTACCGTATTGCACGGAATTGGTTAACAAATTATCCATCAATTGATCCATTAATCCGACATCCAATTGAAACAAGGGCAGGCCTTCCTCCAAATGTATCTGAATTTCAACCGTGGCACATTTGCCCAAAAACTTATTTTTAACTGAAAAAATCCAGGATTCAATGTCTACCCAATCCAAGGATAACTTCAATTCTCCAGATTCCAGCCGACTCATATTCAACAAATTTTCTACCTGCTGATTAAGTCGTAAACTAGCTGACTCAATTCCCTGGAATAAGGAGACCTTTTGGTCCTCATTTAATGACATTTCTGCATCTTTCAAGGTGTCAACGGCCCCAATAATCGTTGCAATGGGAGTCCTTAATTCATGTGAAAGGGAATTCAAAAGTGTGTTATATAGGGAGATTGTCACCTCTTTTTCTTCCTTATCCCGTGCTTTGGCTTCAGCCTCTCGAATCTTAACAGTCAATAATCCATTCACTAATGCGATGAAGAAATACAAAAGAAAAAGTAATAAGTCCTCAGAATAAGAAATATGAAAGGTAAATCGAGGCGGAATAAAAAAGAAGTTCCAAGTTAAGGCACTTAAAGTTGCTGCCAAGACAACGGGTACTATATCAAAAGAAGTCGCTATCAGGGAAGTAAGCACTAACAAAATTAGCGCCACAGCATGATAGCCTAAATAAGATTCAAACAAGTAACAAATGCCTGAACAAAGCCCCACAGACGCCAAGACTAATGAAATTTGATGAGATAACTTTAATTTCATGAAACAAATCTAAACTAAATGATATAAAGAATTTATAAAAATTAGAACGGTAGATTTATCCTTGAACCAACTTTTATTCATATGAAAAAGATTTTCCTCCTTATCCTCCTCAGTTTCACGGCCTTTGCCCAACAAACGACGAATAAAACAGACCGCGTCAATTGGTTTCAAGACCTGGGTTTCGGGATGTTTATTCACTGGAATGTGGATGTCAGTTTAGGAGCTGTGATAAGCCACTCGCTTGCGGGGGCTTCCGACGAATACGTCAATAAATACATTCAAGAGCTTCCGGGCTATTTTAATCCGGAACAGTTTAATCCTAAAAACTGGGCGAAGCTTGCCAAACTCGCCGGCATGAAATACGTCGTTTTTACGGCCAAACACCATGCGGGTTTTGCGATGTTCCAGACCAAAACGACCCCATTTAATGTGATGAATACGCCTTTCAAACGAGACATCACAAAAGAAATCGTAGAGGCTTTCCGCGCCGAAGGTATCGCCGTGGGAATCTATTTTTCACCCGATGATTTTTACTATTTACATACGCACAAACAGCCCATCGGCAGAGCACAAGACCCAGCCCATTATCCGAAGACCAATCCCGGTTTGATGGAATATGATAAAGCCCAACTCAAAGAATTATTAACCCAATACGGGAAAATCGACATCCTGTTCATCGACGGCCCCGGCGATGGTCTACGCGAATTTGCCTGGTCGATCAATCCGGATTTAGTCATCACCCGCGACGCGATGAAAACGCCGGAACAAACAACCCCCAATGCTTCGCTGCCGAGACCCTGGGAGGCATGTTATACGATGGGGACAGATTGGCAATACAAACCCACCAACGATCCGCAGAAATCCGGGACAACGGTTATCAATATGTTGGCGGAAATCCGGGCGAAAGGCGGAAACTTCTTGTTAAATGTAGGCCCTAAACCCAACGGCGAAATTCAGATCGAGCAGGAAGCCATTCTACGCGAAATCGCGCTGTGGAACTTCGCTTATTCCGAGGCAATTTATGCCGTGAAACCCATGCCAATAATCAAAGAAGAAGGCGTTTGGTATACGCAATCCAACGATGAGAAATATATTTATGCTTTCGTTTTGCGCACTTCACCGGACGATTGGAAATACGGGGAACGGAAGAATTTCGTGCTTTCCAATGTGCTTGGAAACGAGAAAACGCAGGTGGAAATTTTGGGTTACAAAAGCGACCTCGTAGAATACAAGCAGGATTTTGATGCCAAAACCTATGTCAGTGCCAGCCCGCTCGGATTGACCATCAGCGCGGTGAATGGCCAACGATTCTACACGAATAACAAATGGCCAAACGCGGTGGTATTAAAAATTTCGAATGCAAAAGGGCGTTTGCCTCAAGCGGATAAAACTAAACAAAGCTCCATGGATGGGGCAAAATAACGATGAAGAAACTAACCTTATTTTTACTGATTTCGAGCTCGATTTTCGCACAAAAAGAACTGACGAATTGGCCCGCAAAAGCAAATCCTTTGACCGTAGGAAAACGCACCGCCGAACGCTTCATGGCCGTTCCTCATTCTCGGTATGGAGTTACATTCCCGAATCCTCCAGCGACTCAAATCACCTATCCCGACGTGTGCACTTGGTTAGGCGCCTTGGGCTTCGCGCAGAAAACGAATGATGCGGATTTGCTGAAACGATTAAATGAAAAAACTGATTTATTGCTCACGACTGAGGCACATTTACAGCCCAAGAAAAACCATGTGGACAACTTCGTTTTTGGCGCCATTCCCTTAGCTTTTCACATGCAAAACGGAAATCAGGACTTGAAAAAAATGGGTCTTGCCTATGCAGATGAAGAATTCAAAACGCTTAGTCCAGAAGAATATACGAGTTTAAAACCCGAAGTTCGAAATTGGTATGCCGCCGGACTTAGTTGGGTTACGCGCTTCTGGATGGATGACATGTACATGATTACGGCGGTTCAGGCAAAGGCCTATGAGGCAACGAAAAACCGTAAATACATCGACCGCGCAGGCTATGAAATGGTGGCCTATTTGGACACACTTCAAAATCCAGATGGTTTATTTTACCACGCGCCGGATGTGCCTTATTATTGGGGACGAGGCGATGGCTGGTTGGCCGCCGGCATGGCCGATTTATTGAAAATCTTACCTAAGGATAACCCACACCGACCACGCATCATGAAAGGGTATCAGGACATGATGCGCGTTTTGTTGAAACACCAAGACACGAATGGAATGTGGCATCAATTAATCAATGACCCAAATTCCTGGCCGGAAACTTCCTGCACAGGCATGTTTACGTATGCCTTCATTGTGGGCGTGAAAAATGGTTGGCTGCCATCCGCAACCTATGGTAAAGCGGCACGAAAAGCCTGGATTAAACTGCAAGATTACGTGAACGAGAACGGCGATTTAACCGAAATCTGCGAAGGGACAAACAAGAAAAATGATCACCAATACTATTTGGAACGTAAAAGAATTGTTGGAGATTTGCATGGCCAAGGCCCCTTGCTTTGGTGTGTTAACGCTTTATTAGAAAAATAGGCATGGCTTACATTACAATTGAAACTACGATTAACTCGCCCATCGCGCAAGTTTGGGAGAAATGGACTTCTCCAGAACACATCCAACATTGGAACTTTGCATCACCCGATTGGCATTGCCCAAAAGCAACATCTGACCTGACAGTAGGCGGTGAATTTCATTATGAAATGGCAGCCAAAGACGGTTCCTTTAGCTTTGATTTTTGGGGCACATTCCAGCAAATTGAAGACGGGAAAATGATCGCAAGTGTTTTAGGCGATGGCCGAAACATGCAGGTAACTTTTGAAGCTACGGAAGCAGAAACGATAGTCGTGGAGCAATTTGAGCCGGAAAGTCAAAATCCGGAAGAAATGCAAAAGGCTGGCTGGCAAATGATTTTGGATAACTTCAAAAGCTACGCGGAAAAGGCCTAACATGAAACAGCTCTTTCTGAACCTTCCCTCGGAAAACTTAAAAAAATCACAGGATTTTTACGAGGCTTTGGGGTTTACAGTCAATCCCATTTTTACTGATGCGGACCAAAAATGCATGGTTTGGAGCGAGCAAATATATGTGATGCTCCAATCTTTCTCATTCACTGATCAGCATGTAAAAAAGCCGCGTGCGAATTTTCATGAATTTTCAGGACCTTCTTTTACACTTCCGCTGGAAAACCAAATGCAGGTTCACGAACTTTTCCAACAGGGAATCGACGCGGGAGGAAAGGCTTCTGGGCCCATTTTGGATGAAAGCTTTATGACACTGCGCAGCATCGAAGATCCGGACGGGCACATGTGGGGGTTGATGTATTTGAATCGGGAAAAATTCGAACTCCGCAACTAATGCATTTTACCCTTTTCCGTGAGTAGGGTATAGGCCTCCTCCCAACTGGGGATTGTCTCCGACTCATACCCAAAAGTAGGTCCTGTGGCAATCTGGTGAAAAGCCTTCATGGCTTTCAGGTGTGCTCCACTTCGCAAATATTTCAGCATAAGTTCACGGCTTTCCCAAGCCGATATAGTACACTGATATTCATGAACTTTCTTGACGTCACAATGCAAATTTCCTTCGGCCTTTTGGGCTTGTCGGAAGGCAGGAATGGCTAAAAACCAAAACCGAATGTAAGCTAGAAATCCTTTTGGCTTTAAGCCTGTGAGTGAGATGTACATTATTTTCCGTTCCAGCCGTCTTTGAAACCTTGAACTAAGTCCGTTGTCCCTACTTCATAGCCAAATAAGCCAGCCACAAAAGCAAGGTGTATAAGCAAAACGGCCTTTTGCCAAGATGGACGTTCTTTCCATGCTTGCGTCGTATCAAATGGATCAAAAACCAAGGCAATACCTAATTGAGTAGCGGCCTCAACAGCCGAATGTCTAATCAGTAATTCATATAGCGCAAAAAGCACAAATCCGATGTAGAGATATTTGTTAAAGGATGTCTTCATTATTACCAATTTATCGGCCCTTTGCCTAAATATTTCTCGGCAATCGGCATGTAGTAAGATTTTAATTCTTCGTAAACAGGAACCACGGGCGATTTGGTATATAAATCATATTTATTGAAATCGTGAATCCAGTCCAAATATTGCTCATCTTTCGCAGTCATGAATTGGCGATAACTTCCGCCGGAATGCCAAGGATAAAATGAATGGTAACGAATCATCGCCATGCCCGCTTCAGGGATTTTATTATCCGCGTGATTTTTTAATACTTGGTATAAATACTCATCGTGTCCCCAGGCTAAATGCAAATTATCTAAGCCACAGCCTGCCTCGTAAACCCCTAATTCGGTATTGTAACGGCTGTCTTGCATATCGGGATTTAATGCGTTGAACTCCGGATAGACACATGAATCGGGAAGTTTACAACCCACCACAAACACGTCACCCACCAAGCCCCATTGCTCCGCTTGGGAAGTTCCATCTTCGTCTGATCCGAACAAGTACATAGCTTTGCCTAAATCATGAATTAAACCTACCAATTGCATCCAATCCGGTCGGCCATCCGCGCGTAAGCCTTCCGCGGACTGCAACAAGTGAATGATGTTTGGAAGATTCAAATCGGGATCTGACACATCGACCAAAACATTCAAACGCTCCATCATTTCCCATAAATCCATAGGATGATCGAAGGTCAAATACTTTTTCTTCATGCGCAACACGTATTCATAAGTTTGACGCGAACGCATCTTGCGGTAATGCTCTTTGACAGCCGCCGTGATGTCCCCTTGTTCGTAGTTACGAAATTCCGATTTGTCTTTTGAAATGGTTTCCATGATTTAATAAAATACGGTATAAAGCGCCGAAACGATGCCCATAATTAAAATTGAAATAATCGCAAATTGGCCGCTGACGGTGAAGTCGCTACGTTCCACGGCTAAGCCTTTCGGATTATCGATGCTAGAACGATCAGCCAAAGAAATCAAGACCATGATGGCAACCAGAATCAAATAGACCCACATGGTTACATTCAAAAATGGAATTGGATTTCCGCCGATAAAAGTATGCAAATTCTTGAATAAAACCACGAGTGGGATCGAAGCAACCGCAGCAACAATCGCAGCTGCAGAGGTTGTCCTTTTCCAAAACAATCCCAAAGAGAATAGCGCAAAGGCACCAGGCGTCAGGTAGTTGGAATATTCTTGAATGAATTGATACGCTTGTTCTAGTTGGCGTAATTGCGGCGCAATCAACAATGCGATGGCAAAAGACACCCAGATCGCGATGCGACCCACCCAAACGGTTTGAGCTTCTGAGGCATTGGGGTTCAAGGATTTTTTGTAAATATCCAAGCTGAAAATCGTGGAAATACTATTGCTTTTCCCGGCCAAAGAGGCCACAATTGCAGCAGTTAAAGCGGCAAAAGATAGCCCTTTTAGACCTGCCGGCAACAGGTTCATTAAGGTCGGATACGAGTGATCCGGTTTAATGATTCCATCAATCGCCATCTCGCTTTGGAAGGCCCCATTTTGGTAAAGCACATACATCGCAATCCCCGGAATCACACAGATCAAGGGCATCAACAATTTCAAAAAGGCCGCAAACAAAATCCCAGAACGTGCTGTGGGCAAGTCGGCCCCCAAGGTCCGCTGAACAATGTACTGATTACATCCCCAGTAATTCAGGTTATTTATCCACATCCCGCCAAACAAAATCGCGAAGCCCGGAAGCGCATCGTAGTACTTATCTCCCTCGGAAAAAATCATGTGAAAATGGTCGTCGGCCTGCGAACGCAATTCCAACAATCCCCCAAAAACGCCTCCGCTATTAAAGCGATCGGAAACCATATCCAAGGCCAAATAGGTCACCACCAATCCCCCGATGATTAACACAATTACTTGAATGAAATCGGTATAACCGATGACCTTCATCCCACCCAAGGTGATGAAGATCGCGAAAATCGCGAGCCCAATCATCGCATATAAAAAGGGAATCGAAGTGATGCTTTCAATCGCTAAAGCGCCCAAGTAGAGAATGGAGGTCAGGTTCACAAACACATAGAGCAACAACCAGAAAACCGCCATAATCGTCGCAACCGTATTGTTGTAGCGTTGCGACAAGAATTGTGGCATCGTGTAAATCTTGTTCTTTAGGAAAATAGGGACGAAGAAAACGGCGACGATGACGAGGGCGGCGGCCGACATCCATTCGTAGGATGAGATGGCTAAACCAATCGCGAAGCCGGAGCCCGACATCCCGATGAAGTGTTCGGCAGAAATGTTGGAAGCCAATAATGATGCGCCGATTGCCCACCAGGTTAAGGAACCTTCCGCAAGAAAAAAGTCTTTGGTACTGATTTCGACCTTCTTTTTTCGCTGATACACCCAGTAACCATAGCAGGTCACAGAAACAAAATAGAGAAGAAATACGACGTAGTCGAGGCTTTGTAATTGTTTCATGAAAGTTTAATAGGTTCGAAGCAATTGCTTTGCTTTGTCAAACTTAAGAAATTCAATTTAATATTGCTTTAATACTAATTTTAAATGTGCTTATTTTATGGCATGAAGTCTCTTTCACGCGTCCTAATCGCTTTCTATTTATTGCTATTAATCAAATTTGTGGTCTTCAAAGATATGGACATGATCCTTATTGGCCACATGCGATTCTATTTTGGCGGGACCCAAACAGGGGACGCGAATTGGATTCCGTTCAAAACCCTTTTGGCCTATATCATGGGCAATAAAGGCTTACTGATTGCCGGCTTAAATCTTTTAGGAAATTTGCTATTACTCGCACCCATCGGATTTTTAATACCTGCAGGATTCCCAGAAATTCGTCGGAACGCGATTTTCATGCTCGCCTTGTGTACGAGTTTAAGTATCGAGATTATTCAGCATCTATTCCAAATTGGAATTTTTGATGTAGACGATGTCTTATTGAATGGCCTTGGATTTATTTTAGGATATTATTTTAGCGCGCTATTACCCGGTAACTGGCGAAAGACATTTACGCTTATGTTCGCCACTATTTTGCTCGGGCTTTTACTTTATTACCTTAGCCATTCTGTTCCCATGAACCCAATGCCTCCCCGATGAAACAACACCACGTTTTTATTGCCACAAGCCTCGATGGCTACATTGCTGATGCCGAAGGTGGCGTTGGTTTTCTCGACACATTTCCGATGCCGGAGGGGGACGACATGGGCTATTATGCTTTCATGGACCAAGTGGATGCGCTGTTGATGGGTCGCAAAAGTTTTGAAACAGTTTTAGGTTTTGGGGTGGAATGGCCTTATACCAAACCCGTTTTTGTTTGGAGCCAAACGCTTGACCAGATACCTGCGGAACTGGCTGGCAAAGCAGAACTCGTGCGAGGAACTTTAGCCGAAGTGGAGGCTCAAATTCAAGCCAAAGGCTATCAGCGTTTTTACCTTGATGGCGGACAAGTCATTCAATCTTTTTTACGAGCAGATAAAGTGGGAACATTGACCATCACCACCATTCCCGTTTTAATAGGCGATGGGGTCCGACTCTTTGGCGCTTTGACAAATCCCATCAGCTTTCGTTGTGTCCGTTCCAAAACCTATGCGAATGGATTGGTGCAACAAGTGTTTGAGCGGGCAACGGCTGAACATTAATCAAAGCATTTCAATGATTGAGTAAAGCGCTGAATTTCTTCCTTCGAAATTTCAGAGAACTGCCCCACGCGAAAGAGAATAGGCAAAGCACTCATGGATTCAATAATTGATTCCGTCGCGGGATTGGGTTCTCCATTAATCACAATTCCGGCAATGGGGATTTCCCGACGCTGCAAAGCCTCGATGGACAAAACCGTATGATTGATGCTTCCTAGGTAATTACGCGAGACAAGTATGACAGGAATTCCCAACTGCTTAATAAGGTCAATCATGAGATCTTGATCATTCAATGGAACCATGAGTCCACCGGCACCCTCAACAATTAAATGATTAGACGTTTGGGGTAAGGTAAAATCCGAAAGCTGGATTTGCACCCCATCCAATGCCGCAGCGGCATGCGGGGAAAGCGGCGCGTTTAGTCGGTGCCGCTCCGGATGGAAGTATGATTTCGTATTTGAAACAAGCGCTTGTACCTTCATGGTGTCGGTCAGGTGCAAATCTCCCGACTGGACCGGCTTCCAGTAATCCGCTTGTAAATATTCGGTAAGTATAGAAGATACGACAGTCTTCCCGATTTCAGTTCCTATTCCTGTGACAAAAAATTGCAACATTGTTTATCTGATTTTGTGAAATTGTAATCTATTTCCTGTATGCCCATTTGTGAATTTCCCGCCTTGAAAACACAGGTTCCCACTGACAAAGGTGCGTTTGATTTCATGGCGAAATATTCGTCCCACGACAGGTGACCACCCACATTTATAAAGAAGCGATTGAGTTTTTACATCCCAAGGAGCTGATGGAGCAACTTCCACCAAGTCCGCAAAATACCCTTCCCGGATGTAACCCCGATCGACCATTTTATAGCAGTCGGCAACGCGGTGACTCGTTTTATCAACCAAAGTCGTCAGTGCTAGTTCCCCACGATCCACGAGTTCAAAAAGCATCAACAAAGCATGTTGGACCATGGGTGCACCGGATTTGATTTGCAGGTAATTTCCCGACTTTTCCTCGAGACTATGCGGTGCATGATCTGTGGCAATAATATCCAATCGCCCATCCTGCAAAGCTTTCAATAATTCGAGGCGGTCCACTTCCGACTTAACTGAAGGATTCCACATGATTTTACTACCTAAGTTTTCGTATTCCGCATCATTAAAACACAGATGATGAATGCAAGCTTCTGCGGTGACGCGCTTTTTTTCGATAGGTCCCGAGCTAAATAATTTCGCCTCCGCGGCTGTCGAAATATGAAAAAAATGAAGGCGGTTGTTGTATTTTTTTTGAATGTCCAAAACCCGTCGGGTAGCCATTTCACAAGCTTCGGAGCTACGAATCGCTGGATGAAGGTCAACAGGAATTTGATCGCCGTAGCGTTGTTGGTATTGCTGTAAATTTCTACGTATTACGGAATCATCTTCACTGTGCAAGGCCACCAAAGTTTCCGCTCGGGAAAATAATTTTTCAAGGTATTCAGGATTATTGGCTAGAATCTCCTGCTTTTCTAGGTAGAGCCCATCGTCGGTAATCCCACAAACTGATTCATTATCTACGCGAAGTGCTTCCTCCAGATTCGCGGCGGTAATCCCCATGAAAAAAGAATAATTAGCTAGCGATTTTTGGGCAGCCAATTGGTATTTTTCTTCCAACAAGGCGCGCGTCAAAGTATTGGGAATCGTGTTCGGCATGTCCATAAATGAAGTAATTCCTCCGGCCACAGCGGCTTGGGATTCCGTATGGATATCCGCTTTATAGGCTAATCCCGGATCTCGAAAATGGACTTGATCGTCGATCATTCCGGGAATTAAGTAATTCCCTTGAAGATCGATTACTTGCGCATGCGGTTCAGAGATCACATTTGCGATACGTTCGATTCGTTCGCCAGCAATGAGCACATCGCTGGGTTTCACTTGCCCTTCATTGACGAGCAGAGCGTTTGTGATTAGGTATTTTTTCATTGGCTAGCGGCGCGGTCTAAACGATCGTTGATGGTGTTTCCAAGTCCATGCGCGGGGAGTCTTTCCACAATAATTAAATCAAGCCCCAACTTATCTAAGGTATGAAGCGCGGAAAATAAGTTTTGGGCGGCTTCTGCCAGGTCGCCTGTTGGGGCTAACACGAGATTAATCTCCACATGAATGCTTTCAATTTGAACGGATTGATACCAAAGAATTCCCACCTTCTTATGCTTGACGGTGCTGAGCATGAACAGGGGTTCATAGCTAACAATTAATTGACAGTTAGGCGAATAATGTTTTTTATGTTGGCCCGGGAGCGACGCATGTTCAGAGGCCGCCGTCCGATTTAACAGGCGCCCTACGTGGGCTTCAAGTGTCTCCATGGAAATCGCGCCATGCCGCAGTAAAACGACGTCATCATGCTCAAAGCCCACGATGGTGGATTCAACTCCTGAAGTGCAAGGCCCTCCGTCCAATGTATAGATGGATGGGAAATAAGCATCTACATGTTCAGCAGTCGTAGGGCTAATTCGATTAAAGGGGTTTGCACTCGGTGCAACGAGTGGGAAGTCCAACTGATTCAGCAGACTAAGGGCTGCTGGGTGATTTGGAATTCGAATGGCCACATTTTCTTGCTCGGCGGTAACGAGCCCGCTCACCGTTTGATTTTTGGGAAGTATCATCGTTAAAGGTCCGGGCCAAAAATGCTTCGCTAAAAGGGAGGCCTTTTCAGGAAAGCGTTTCACTAAGGCCCGCGCTTGATTAATTGAAGCGACGTGGACAATGAGTGGATTTGTGGTGGGTCTATTTTTCGTCGTAAAGATGGATGAAACGGCTTTCGAGTTAAACACATTTGCGGCTAGGCCATAAACGGTTTCTGTGGGAAGGCCTATGAGCTCCCCATGCTTGAGCTTTTCACGAATAATGGATAGGTCTTTGGTAATCATAAATTAAGGGTTACAAAAATCACAGTACATGGGGTCTTCCATTTTTAGGCCGTGGCAAGGAGCACGATGCTCCGAAAATTGACAGCAATGACATGCATAAATTTCAAATTTTACGCTACGGGTTGGTTGACCGCAAAGCGCGCAAGGAAGTCCCCGTTCGATATCGCTGATGCGAAATCCGGGCGCTTGACACGTGGGACAAGCTGTTTGAATTTGCTGAATGAGTTCTTTCGTCAAATCGTGTATCACCGCCATGCGCGTGGGATTATGCATGGCGCGCATATCCGTTTCCAAGCTACATTGCCCGAAGCACTGCATGAAAAATTGGATCGTTTCGCGTAAGGTCTTTTCGTCATGTACTCCTTTCACACAATCGGTCGTATCTGCCGAACTTTTCTTGATGATGAAGGCATGCGATGGGAATAGGGCTTTTGCCAAAAATCCCTCCAACTCATCGTATGACTGAAGCAGAATTTGGCTGTAATTGGTTTTTGTCTCCAGCCTCTTGACGACAAATTCCCACGCATTTATTTTATCGATAAGAACCAAAATCTCTTCATGAGCTGGAATAAAAGGAAAATTAGGATGTGGGCCAAAGGATCCTTCGGAGGCAATCGCCAGGTCTGTCGAGGTAATATCCATCGCCATGTGGCATTTTTGTCTTGCCGTATCTAGCGGGGATTTTGAACGCTCCACTTCGCCAGCAAATGTGCCTAACAAATCCGTATCAAGAAGATCTGTGACGACACATGTCAAGCCTAGTGCTTCTGATAAAAGCGGAGCAATAACTTGTTCTTTCCCGTGCTTGGTGGCTACAAGGATTTGACGACCCGAAAATAAATCGAAACTACCCATGTATTATATGCAGAAAAAGCGGGAGGCCAATGGTAATGTTGATCGGGAATGTAACTCCAAGAGCCATGGGAATAAATATCCCGGGGTCAGCTTTGGGGGCGACAAGGCGCATCGCGGCGGGCACAGCAATATAAGATGCGCTTGCCGCAAGGATGGCAAAAATGAGTCGGCTAGCTTCGTTTTCCGTTACAAACTGGCTCAAATAGGACGTTAGAACTCCATTAACAAGCGGCATGAGGATGGCAAAACAAATTAGAAAAGCTCCCTGCTTTTTGAATGCGGAAAATCGACTTGCCGCAACCATCCCCATGTCTAATAAATAGATTGCGAGGAATCCTTTAAAAATATCAGAGGTAAAATGTTTAATCCCTTCCGATTGGTTGGAGTCAGCGATAAAACCAATAACCAAACTACCAAAAATCATTAACACACTCCCATTCGTTAAAGAATGCTTCCAAGCAGAACGCCAAGACGTATTGCGCGTGTTTGATTGCGTGGTACCTGGAAACAAGTTCATTAAAATTACTCCCATGATAATCGCTGGAAATTCCATGGAAGCCATCACGGCTACCATTTCTCCCCCCACTTTCATGTTATTCATTTCAAGAAAAGCCATGCCGGTAACAAAAGTAACCGCACTGACTGAACCATAACAAGAGGCAATGGCTCCGGCATTTACTGCATCTAATTTGATTTTTAAGATAAAGAAGGAGTAGATTGGAATAATTGTCGCCAACAAAAGGCCAAAAACTAAATGCAAGACCACTTCATGCGTAATGCCTGTCACCGCAAGCTCAGCTCCCCCATTAAACCCAATAGCAAATAAAAGATACAAGGCAATAAAACCCTTGGAGGCTGCAGGAATCTCTAAATCACTCTTAACTATTTTGGCTATTACCCCCAAGATAAAAAAGAGCAAGGTTGGATTTTTCAAATTAAAAATGAGTAACTCAAAATTCGACATGCATAGGTTCAATTAGGGCCTTGTAAAAGTCTTAGCAGATTTAAGGACACGATGATTAGCAGGCTAATTGCTAGTTTGTCAATAAAAATGTCCGTGTTATAAAAGCTTAACAGCAATCCAATGATGATAAATAACAGATGAATAACAACAAGCAGACTTTTGGGCGCAGATTTCATAAAAATTTAAATTATCACAAAGTAAACAGGACACTTTAAATAATTTTTATTTAAGTTTATAATGCAATGTATTAGCCCTATTTATGAATTATACACTAAATCAATTACAGATCTATTTGAAGGTTGTTCAAACCATGAGCATAACGAAGGCGGCCGAGGAACTAAACTTAACGCAGCCAGCCGTTTCCATTCAGATAAAAAACTTCCAAGCTCAATTTGAAATTCCACTCATTGAGATCATCGGAAAAAAGATTTACGTAACCGATTTTGGTCAGGAAATCGCCAAGTCGGCCGAGGGAATCATTGATCAAGTATATGCCATTAATTACAAAACCATGGCGTTTAAAGACCAGCTGCTTGGCCGACTAAAAGTTTCGGTCGTTTCTACAGGCAAGTATGTCTTGCCCTATTTTTTAACAGAATTTTTAAAAGATAATCCCGGGGTGGAAATCAGTATTGATGTGACGAATCGGGAAAAAGTATTCCAAAGTTTAGAAAACAATGAGGTTGATTTCAGCTTGATTTCCACGGATGTCAATAGTCCCACGTATGACTATATTGATATCTTAGAAAATGAACTTTATCTCGTAGGAAATCCCTTGACAGCGGCATTGAATCCCAAATTTGCATTCCAAGAGTTCAACAAGGAGCTTCCATTAATTTTTAGAGAAAATGGATCGGGGACGCGAAAAATTATGGAATCCTATTTAAAGAAACAAGGGATTCATTCCATGAAAAAGATTGAATTGATGTCGAATGAGGCCGTAAAACAAGCCGTAATCGCTGGACTTGGCTATTCAATCATGCCCCTAATTGGTATTAAAAATGAGATAAAAAATGGACAGCTGGCTATAATTCCTCGAAGTGGGTTGCCTATTGCTACAACTTGGAAATTAATTTGGCACAAAGAAAAAAGCCCATCCCCTGTAGCGAAGGCCTTTATGGCCCACATTATCGAAAAGAAAGAGGAAATCAAAAGCAAGCATTTTGAATAAATAAAGCCGGGCAAATGTGCCCGGCTTTATCATGTCAACCCTTTTCATTAATTAATTACTCAAACGAAATCAAAAACTCATCGTTTTCGAAGCAAACTTAAAATCAGAAAAGAATAAATAAAAATTAAATTCATTATGTGTTTTATTAAAATTATTTATCAAACACATATTCATGTCGCTTAATCCATGTCGCCGTACCGATGAATTGAACCTCCTTGACAATACGGAAACGCGTAGAACTCATGAGATAGCTTAGTCTGATGATTGCCTTTTGATGATCATTCCCATCTTCGCCCATTTTCTCTGTTACCCAGGAAAGCTCCGATGATGAACCCTTTGTGAATTGAACAATTTTCGCACCGTCAAAATGATGATTGTCGACAAATACCGTATCGGATCGATTCGCTTGAGGTTCTTTCGGATATTCAAATCTGCGGATGTATCCCAGTTGGTCCTCCGTTAAACTTACCTTTAAATTAGCCGCCATCGAATAGGGTTTGCCACTGGTGTAATCCAAATAAGTTAGTTGACCATACCAAATACCCGTTGAAAACGCGAGATCTTTTACTTGAAATTGCGCATTTGATTCAAACCCAATACACAAAATGGCCATCAGCCCGAATAGTTTTTTCATCTGAGAAATTTTTCTCAAATATATCTTTAATTTTAAGGATTAAACCTTTTTTACGAACATGTCATTTCAAGCTTACATCGATAACATACAAGCCAAAACAGGCAAAGGCCCCGAAGAATTTGTTCGCCTAGCTGAGGAAAAAGGATTCTTAGAAAATGGAGTTCCCGCCGTGAAAGCAACCGAGATTGTGAATTGGTTAAAAGCGGATTTTGAATTAGGCCATGGACACGCCAATGCAATTTACGCTTATTTCAAGGGGAAGAGAGACTAAGACCAAAAACAGACCATGAGCAACTGGATAGAGTCCGAAAGCCGATTGGAAAAAACGTTCACGTTTGACTCCTTTGAGTCAGCCATGCTGTTCATGCAAAAGGCCGCAGTGAAAATCGCGGAATTAGATCATCATCCTACGTGGGCTAATACCTATAATCGAATCGACATCGTCCTCAGTACGCATGATGCAGGGAACAAAGTCACGGAAAAAGATTGGGAATTGGCGCATGAATTGGATTCCATTTATCAACAAAATTAATATGATTAAATACCTCACTTTTGCAGCTTGTTTATTGTTAACAGCATGCCAATATTTACCATTTTCCCAACTAACTTCCACAACAACAATCGGCGGGAATGATGCTTTTTTACTTGGGAATAATCCCCATGGTTCTTTCACTGTCAGCCTAAAGAATTTAGCTGAAACCGACATCAAGATTTGGAGATGCCCGATTGACGGCGGCCAGCACTCTCCTGTTCAGGTTAAACCGAATGAACTAATTTCGATACGTGTAGAGAAAAACACAGCTTTGCGTATTGAAAATGCTTCCACTAAATCCGTAGATGTTTTGCTGAAAGTGAAAGGGGACACCGGTTTGTCAATGGGCTATCAAAATCATTAAGGTTTTAGAAATAGCTGCCGAGTATATTCCAATAATTTTGTATCTCCTACGGCTCCATGACCGGGAACAACATGTTTCACATCCGGATAAGCCGATTGAATTTTTTCCACCGTTGCCGACCAGGCACCTACATTCGCATCGCCTAAAAAGCCTTTGGACGCACCGATTTCTTTGATCAAACAACCTCCAAACAAAATCTGTTCGCTAGGGAAATACGCCACAACATTATCACGGGTATGGCCTTCGCCAAAGAAACGCAATTGAACTTCATTGCCCCCCACAAGCAAACTCGACTTGCCTGAAAAGCCCTTTTGGGGCACGGTCATTTGATGCTGAGTCGCTAATTCAATCGTTTTTTCATTCGCCATCGATGAGATTCCTGCCACATGAAATGCCGAAAGCCCCCCGAGGCAATCACTATGAAAATGGGTAGGTACAATGGCCACGATCCTGCATTTCAACATATCCTGCACCCAGCGAATCAATTCTTGCGAACTGGGGTCATCCGTGGGCGTATCGAAAACCGCGACCTCGTGACCAGAACGAACAATTAAGCCATTGCAAGCGACCTTGCCAAAATCATCGGTCTGCAAAAAGGATGTATGTACGAATGTGTTTTCAGAAAGGCTTGTAATATTCAATCGATCCGAGGTGTATATTTTTTGTTGGCCTACCGCCCCAAAACTCAAACATAAAAGCACAAACAGCAAACGCTTCATCATCATTTCTAAAAGGTGGAAACAAAAATATACATTTTCGACAACGATGTGCTTTCAATGCCTTATTTTTAGGACTTCAAAACGACTCCACATGAAACTAGCCACCAAAATCGTCGGCGGAATATTCGCCCTTATATTCATTCTACTATTCATCGTTTGCGAACGTGACCGTCCAGTATCAGAATTGATTCCGTTGTATGCCAACCAAGATTCGAAGTTTATGCCCATCTTAGGCATGAAGGTACATTATCGCGATGAAGGCGTTCAAGCCGATTCGGTACCCTTGATTTTATTGCATGGGATGTCATCGTCCTTGAATACCTGGGATAGTGTAGCGATGGGATTGAAGTTGGAGCGAAGAGTGATCAGCTTGGATTTACCGGGTTTTGGCTTGACGGGTCCTTCGCCGGAAAACACCTACAATTTTGATTACTATTCCAAGTTCATTGATTCCTTTACGACGCGCCTCCACATCAAACGCTTCATCCTTGTGGGTAATTCCATGGGCGGTGCGATCTCTTGGAATTATGCCTTGCATAACCCCAAAGGTCTTGCCAAAATGATTTTAATTGATGCAGCGGGATATCCGAAAAAAGGTGAGAGTGGTTCGTTGGGTTTCAAAATTGCTTCGACTCCGGTGATTAATAATCTGTTACTATATGCAACGCCTAAATCCTTAGTTCGTAAGAGTTTAGAAACCATTTATTACGATCAAAACCGGGTAACCGATGCGCAGGTGGAACGTTTTCACGACGTTGCTATCCGAGAAGGAAACCGCGCCGTGGCTTTGGAAATTTTCAAAGGCTCTTTTGGAACAACGAAAAATAAAGGCCAAATCAATCAAGTGAAAACCCCCACGCTCATCTTATGGGGAGATAAAGACAACGTCATCAGCGTGGACAATGTGGCGCTTTTCAAACGAGATATTCAAGGTAGCAAGGCTGAAATCTACCAAAACGTAGGCCACGTTCCCATGGAGGAGGTGCCGGGGAAGGTGGTGGAATCAATCTTGAATTTTGTTCGTTAACGATAAATTCAAACTGAAAATCTTCCCTGGATTTGGATGCCAAAGGTAATGTGGGGGTATTTAGTTATCCATGCCTTGCACATTGGAGAAAATGTCTTGCATGGGGACATTCAGTGAATAGGAAAGGTTATAAACCTGATAAATGCTCGTATTAATTTGACCCAATTCGATGCGCCGCAATTGCTTGCTTTCTATTTCAGCCTCATGCGCTAACTTCTCGATAGTTAGGCCTTTTTCTTTGCGTATTTCCCGAATGTTAGAGCCGACTAGAACGATCAACTCTTCCTTCTTTAGTTTCATGGCCCAATATGGAAAAAGGTCAAATCTGACACAAGGTCACATTTGACCCCAATTCCGTTAAAGCAAATGTACATTTAGTTAACGGAGAAAAAGTAAAAACATTGCTTTGGGCTAAAGGAAGAAAAAAGACCTATGCATATAGACCCACACAGTAGGATCCATCCATTTTAAAAAACGTAATAGATTGTTACGACTCTCTGAATAAGAACCGTTTATTAAATGGTGAAATAAGCTACCAAATTCGACCATTCCTCCTCCAGCGAATAGCTCGGCCGTGTTTTCTTCGCCCGCGCATACCAGTAATCCGCGTTCAAAGTGTCCCCTTCCTTTCGGTGTAAATAGGCATGCACCCAGGCAGAATCACGATCGCCCAACTGATCAATCAGCGCATGGGCTTGATCCCAATCCCCTTTGGCATCGTACCAAAGACTTTTTAAAATCGTCGAAAGCTGTGCGTCTGGCTTGTCTACAACAAGAGATTCTTTGAAAGATTGAAGATTGTTCATCTCGATGTTCGTAAGATTTTATCCATAGCTTTTCCTTTGGCTAATTCGTCGACCAATTTATCCAAATAGCGAACTTGCTTCGTCAGCGGATTTTCAATTTCTTCAATGCGGTATCCGCAAATTACCCCTGTGATTAAATGAGCATTCGGATGTAATGTGGCCTTATCAAAAAAGGTACTAAACAAGGCCTTTTCGTCAATCAGCGCCTGCACTTCTGCCGCATCAAAACCTGTCAACCAATGAATCACTTGAAGCAGTTCTTCCTCAGTCCTTCCTTTCTTAGTGACTTTGGATACATAGTGCGGATAGACGGAAGAAAAAGTCATTTTCGCAATCTTATCGGTATGAGCGGGAGTTTCTTTCATGCTAAATTGCCTAAAAACGGACGCGCGCAAACACGTCATTTAGGTTTGTAGCACAAAAATACAGGATAATATTTAACCCCAATTAGCCCAAGTGGCTATTTACGCTGTTTAACAAAATTTAAAACTGCTGAATCAGGTTATAATATTCCACGCTTTTCTTAATTAAATAGAAAGGAAGGGTTTTCATGCGTGCCTCCACTTCTGCTTCCGAAAGGTTTTTGAAAATCAGCACGGCCCCATTTTTCGTATCTCTCAAAAACAAATGTTCGAGAATGCCTTCTTCCTTCCAGGCCGCCACAACGGCTTGTTCTTGTTGTAAAATCTCTTGAAAATTTGCTGGCAAATTTTCCATATCAATCGTCAAAATAACTTGAATTCTTTGCATCGTGTTGTTGATTTAGCTGGAAATCTACCACCAATACTTTACTTTTGAAAGTAGTTACACATTTGTACCATAGTAACCCCTAGTAAAACATTGGCTAAATAGCCGCAAGGCCGACAAATTATTATGATTGTAAACGGGAAAAAATGCTCCATTAAAGATGTATTGGAGATTATTGGTGGTAAATGGGCGATGCCCATCATTTATGTCC
This sequence comes from Aquirufa sp. TARAVU-A1A, assembly GCF_054558675.1. Taxonomy (NCBI): domain Bacteria; kingdom Pseudomonadati; phylum Bacteroidota; class Cytophagia; order Cytophagales; family Flectobacillaceae; genus Aquirufa; species Aquirufa sp. TARAVU-A1A. The sequence continues at coordinate 379,020 of NZ_JBPXKP010000001.1, read as the reverse complement.
TTTCCAAAGGAAAGCTTCGCTTTAAAGAATTAGAACGTTCGATTCAAGGCATTAATACCCGCATGCTGGTGAAAGAATTAAAAAACATGGAGGTCAATGGCATTATTACTCGTACCGCCTTCGCGACGGTTCCTCCTACGGTTGAATATACCCTGACAGAAAAAGGGGAGAAACTCCTTCCGAGCATCCATGCTTTGTACGCTTGGGGGCAAGAGCATATTATGCAAAAGGAGTAAAGTCTATTTCCCGTACTCCTCCAACTCAATCGTATCATCCGTAGAGGACTTGTTTTTATCCGAAAACAGCTCCCCGATTTTCATCACGAACTTACTCGAAATCACGTTGAGGATCGTATTCAAGAAGAATATCCCCAATTTCGTTTTGGGATGTGCCAACCAAGGCACCCCCGGAGGAAGCTTCTGAACCTTTGTCACATACGGGCGAAAGGCTTTTTCATATGCCGCGAATGCGTCTGCATAATTCGAATGGCGCGACAATTCCCCTGCCAAAATATAGGCTCCTACCACGGACAGACTAACTCCCATGCCTGTCAAGGGCGATGGGCAAAATGCCGCATCACCCGTCATGGCACAGCGGCCTTTCGACCAACGAGGCGCAATGACTTGGCTGATCGCATCAAAATACAAATCGGAATTCTCCCCCATGGCGGCTAAGACGCGTTTGGCCTCCCAACCGGCATCCGAAAATTTATCTCGCAAAAGTTGCTTTTGCTCGTCTAGAGATAATCTTTCATAGCCCATGGGCTCCGACATGAACGAAAAGGACGCACGCGTTGTGCCCTCGTTATCCGGTCGCATGACAATCACGCGTGCATTCGTTGCGTTATACCAGCGGGCCCAGCGACTATCCGAGGGTCCACGTGGAATCGTAAAATAGGAGACATAAAGCCCGACAGGCTTCACAAAAGGTTCATCGCCAAAAATCAATTGCCTCGTTCGCGAACGAATGCCATCTGCACAAATGACCAAAGCAAAATCACGTACTTCGCCGTTTTGAAAACTTACTTTTACACCATCTGCATGCTCATCCAAGGCGATTATTTGATTGCCAAACAGATACTCAACCTTATCCTCCGTGTGCTTGTATAATATCTTGACCAAGTCGCCGCGCAATATCTCGAGTTCGGAGGTTCCTAAATTAGATTCGCCTTTCGGCAGCGCGGCCTTGATCCCATCATTTTCATCCACAAATCGGACGCCCAATTCGCCCGTATCAGCTGCCCGAATTTCCTCCTCAATTCCCATCCATTGCGCAATTTTCTGTGCGGCACCTTTGATGTCGACATTTTGGCCACCTAAACGTAAGGACTCCGCCCGTTCCACAATCGTAACCTCAAAACCAAAACGGTTCAACCAATAGGCTAGGGTAGGGCCAGCGATACTCGCGCCAGAGATGAGGATTTTTTTGTGGGACATGAAAGCAAAGAAAGAAGATCCGCTTTTAAAAACTCAAAAGGACGCCATAAGTTTTAAAATCATTTCATAAATTGGCATTATGCCCAATATCATCCCACACATCCACTTCAACGGAAATACTGAAGAAGCATTTGAATTTTATCGTTCCGTTTTTGGTGGAGCGTTCTCGCGATTGATGCGCTTTAAGGATTTGAACAATCCGGATTTCGCATTTCCCGAAGACGAGCAAAACAAGATCATGTTGATCCGTTTACCAATCGGGGAATCCTGCGTTTTATCCGGCAGCGATGTGCCTAATTTTTTAGGCGTGGTGAACGAAGAGGAAAACCGAAGCAAGATTACCATTTCCGCAGCAAGTCAAGCAGAGGCCGAGGCGCTTTTCAATGGCTTGTCGGCCGGCGGAACGGTTGAAATGCCTTTGGATGAAGGCCCTTGGGGCACCTATTTAGGGGCGTTTCGCGATAAATTCGGGATCGAGTGGATGGTGGAATATACCGCCGCCTAAATCATTCTTTCTGCCGCTGCAATTTTCCAAACACTCACGGCATGAAATGCAGCAATGAACAGGTTGCTAATGATAACCGGATTCGTTATAGTACCCGCCATGATCGGACTTAAAAGTTTGTAAACAATTTGTACGACAAGGAGTGCCATGACCATTTTGGCGTCAAATTTGAATAAAAGTACAATCGAGATAATCAGAATCGCCAAATAAATCGATAGCAAAATTCCTCGTGCAGGCGTTTCGATGCCATAGGAATCAACGGCCCAATTAGCGTTCAAGAGAATTCCCGAACAAACGGGAATGAGCACTAGGATATTAAGAATGAGTGATATTTTAGGTAAAATCATCGAGTTTTGTTTTAAATGGATTCGCCAAATGTAAGCAAATTATGATCCGGATCTAACAAGCTAAACTCTTGCTGACCCCAGGGTTTTTTCGCCAAAGCACCGTTGGGATGAATGGGAAAATTATTTACGACCAATTCCTGGTAAAGCGCTTCGATGTCATGTACCCGAATATAAACCTGCCCGTAATTTTCTAAGGGATTTAAATCGGGAAATTCAAAAAAATGGATTTCGATTTCGTCCTTCTTAAGCAATAGGTAATCTCCGTAGTCGGCGATTTCTGCAAAACCCAAACCTTCCAAATAGAACGTTTTGGTTTGATTTTTATCGCGCATGGGAAGTTTGGGGATGATTGTCTGTAGCATAATCAAAAATTAATGGTCATAACTAACGACTCTCGAGATTTTCCATGTCCCATTTTCGTTCTTCCAAATCATCAAAAATTTAAACGTCCCCACTTCGAGTTTCCCATTTTCAATATGCTTAAACTGGTGCTTCCCTATTTCAATTGCACCAAATCCCTGAATCGGGTGGACCTCCAAACTCCCTTCCACCAGATTCCGTTTCAGGTCATAATCTCGATTGAAAATCTGTTGGAAATTGCTAAAAACCTGATCAAAAGCAATCAGTCCTCCATTGTCCTGGTACCACTCTAAATCTGTCGTGAAATAGGTTTTTAACAAGGGCAAATTTTTAGCATTATAGGCAGCAAACAAGGCGCTATCCAATTGCGCAATCTTGTTGAACAATGCTTGTTCAGTACTTGCGACCTTTTTTTCATTGGGGTTTTGCGATTGCGCATTTGAAAAAATGCACAGGCAAAACAGGAGTAAAAAGGATGTTTTCATTTGTTGTTAGGACATCGGTGTACAAATCTCAATCAAAAAACCATCCAAATCGCGAACGTATCCAACGATTTGCCCCCAGGGTTTTTCTTTGGCCTCCTCACATAATATCGCACCAGATGCAAGGGCTTGTTTCATGGTTGCCGCAACATCATCCGTTGTAAAACCAATTTCAATTCCCAGCGGCTTTTCATGGATTTTACTTTCGATAAATCCATCGGATAGATTAGAGCCCGCTAATGTTTTGGACGCGAAGGATAGCGTCGTCTCGCCCGTAATAACTTCACCATAGGAATTATCCGGGGTGATAAACTTGGTCATGAATCCGAACGCCTGCTCATAAAATTGAACGGTTTTCGAGACGTCTTCGACGTATAGGATTGTGTAAGCGAATTTGATCATAAAGTCTATATAAAATGATTATTTCCCTACCTGATTGATGGGGCGAAATCGTAATGCACTCCAAGTATCATCGATGGAAATTGCAGAAACAGTCGTGATGCCAAATTCCTCAACGGTCATTCGAATACTATCTCGGTTGATGTTTGATTTCAGTTTAGAGGTTCCTTTAGGATAGGCAATCCAAAAAACGCTATCTGGCACAATGTGTTTGAGTCCATCCTTCAGAAAGTGGGTTAACTCATCCTTATCCGAAACGAAAACAAGCGTGTTTGTGCTTGGGGCCGAATTGAACTCCATTTTACATCCATGTGCAAGTAATGCGTCCGCAAGGTGCTTGGGTGCTTGAATGACGATTCCATCGCCTTTGAATCGGAGTTTTTTGAGGACTTCTTGCATTTTGGATAATAAATAGCTGATTATATGTAGTGGGATTTAAAGGGACAAACAATCAAAAATAAATTAATTATCTTGGCATTCATAACCTATTTAAAAACCATGAAAAAAATTCATCAAATTCTATTTATACTCATCCTTCAATGTGTTGTAATCAATGCCATCGCACAAGACGGAACGATTTATCCGCTTGAGGCCCCCAAAGAGCTTAATGCCATTCCCCTAAACACGGGTTCTGTGAAAGACCAGCCCGCACCTGAAACCTGGTTCCGCCAGTGGGGTGATCCGATGGCACGGAATATTTCAACAGCCACCCTAACTCCTTTCTTTCCTGAAAAAGGCAAGGCCAATGGCGCAGCCGTTATCGTTGCTCCTGGCGGCGGATACCGTTGGCTTTCCATGGGCAATGAGGGCTGGGAGGTCGCAGAAGCGTTGGCCAAACAAGGAATAACGGCCTTCGTTTTAAAATATCGCTTATTTCCTACGCCTGAAAAGCTTGAAGATTTTACAGCTTGGATGAATCGCCCACGCCCTGCTCCCGCAAAAACGGACAGCTCCGCAAAAAATACGAATCCCATGGCGCAAATGGATTTAAGCAATCAATTGCAAGATGCTGAAGCGGCCTATGCGATGATTCTTAAAAACGCGGGAGCCTGGGGTGTCGATACGAAGCGAATCGGGATGATTGGCTTCTCCGCTGGGGCAGGATTAACCATGCACTCGACACTCAATTCCCAAACCATGAAACTCGCTTTTATTGGTCCCATTTATGGCGGCATGGGCCCGGTAAAAGTGCCGGTAAATGCTCCGCCCATGTTCAATGTCATTGCCTCGGATGACTTCTTGTTTAATGGACAATTTGGGGTGATTGATTCGTGGTTTAAGGCCGGCCGACCGGTTGAATTTCATTTATACCAAAATGGTGGACATGGTTTTGGCTTAGGCAATCCGAACCGGACGAGCAATAAATGGTTTGATGCGTTTATACATTGGTTGGATGTGAATAAGTTTTTAATATCAGCCAAAGCAGAGTAATACCTATGATTCATCGCCTCTTTTCCGAAGCATTAAGCCCGCTGAATAGTATCGCGCTCGATCTCAGTGCTACGAATACGGAATTGAATTCCTACATTTATGGGAACACATCCGCCTTCTGTGAATATATTAACGCGAAGTTAGCTGGCAAAATCGGCTATGGCGGTTATTTGGAACATCGTGTGATTTATGAGTCACACGAGAACTTTGCGACGGCCTCCGCAGATTTCCGAAATATTCATTTGGGCATGGATTTTTGGACCGAAGCCGGAACGCCTGTTTTTGCTCCCTTAGCTGGCGTGGTGCATAGCTTTCAGGTCAATCCAGGCTCTGGGAATTATGGGCCTACAATTATTTTATACCACCCGGCGGAAAAGATCTACAGTTTATATGGACACCTAGCAAGTTCTGATTTAGCACAGCTGGAAGTTGGCGCACAGATTACAGCAGGCCAAAAGCTTTGCCACCTCGGAAAACCTGACGAGAATGGAGGCTGGCCACCCCATCTGCATTTCCAATTGATTCGTGATATGCAAGGATTTCAGGGCGATTATCCCGGCGTTTGTTCGCTAAGAGATGTAGACTATTATGCTAAAAACTGTCCGGATCCGAGTTCGTTTGGAAACCGATCAATGGGCGATTGAACTTAGGCTAATCACACGCTGGACATCTGAATCCTTCAAAACCAAGTATGGCTTCACGCCCGTAGATTTAATATCATTACCCTTCATCGCAAAAGCCTCCTGTTTATTATCTGCAATGTAAATCTCGGTGTTTGCGGGCAAGGAATAGGATTTGATTTCGTTGGGGGCCAAGTTGCTCACGCGTGTTTGAATTTTCCCATCCGGCGTGTAGATAATCAATGAAAGATGATAAACATCTTTGTAATCATTGGAGAAGCTAATCTGAATATTATCCATTGCAGAAGCTGAAAATACAAACAAGGAGAGGGAATAAATAAAGGCTAAAATTTTCATGGTAAGAAGTAAAGAGTCCGATTAAACACGTTTTTGAATGGGCTTTTTAAGCCGGCAATTTCGACATATCCATGTGAAATATTTCCCAGGTATGTCCATCGAAGTCCTCAATCGTACGTTGCACCATAAAGCCATAATCGCGCATTTCATTGGGTTCGATACCGCCTGCTCTTAAGCCGCTTTCCACGACTTGATTGACTTCTTCCATACTATCCATAGATAAAGAAAGCAAGGCGGCAATCGATGATTTCGTATCGGCAATGGGCTTTTTGGTAAAACTCAAAAACTTATCATGCGAAAGGATCATCACAAAAATATTGTCCGACCAAACCATGCATTTGCCACTTTCGTCGGAGAACTGCGGATTATTCTTGAAGCCCAAAGCTGTGTAAAATGCCATCGATTTTTCGGGATCTTGTACCGCAAGGTTGATAAAGATTTGATTCGCCATGAAATTGTTAGTTGAATGATTAAAGATAGGGAATCTACCATTTAGAATGCACATGTTGAGAACAATAAAGCCGATCATATTTGATTGGCTAGCACAGGAGCTTGACAGTGGTTGAACCTATTGTTCATAATGTAGAAAGATTTTCCAAATCATTTAAATCCTTAGCTCGACCACTTATTTCCTTGTTTCTTTTCAAGTCATTGATGTGAATTACTTTCATTGGGATTTCTTCAAAAACAGTATCCAATGCATTGGCCGAAATTTCTTGAAAAGTAAACCCTGAGATTTCTTTTAAAATTTCAATACAAACTGGAGGTCTTCCAAAGGTGTATACATTTATATGAGTTTGGTGAAGAAAAGACTCTTCAGTCATATCAAAAAGAGGCATTTGAAATTGTTCAAAGGCATGTACCAATTTTCCATAATTGTTTTTCGAAACCTCAACAAATATATCAATGTCTCCAGTAGTTCTAGGGAATCCATGATAGATAACGGAATATCCTCCAACTAATACATAGTTGACTTCATTTTTATTCAGAGCCAATAAAAATTCTTGAAAATCTGGATTAAAAATGTTCCCCATGGCTAATTTTTGCGTGTTGAAAATGCCGCTTTATCCATTTTAGGAGGATTTCCAAGGGTATAATTAAAAGCAACACTATTTAAATAGGCAAAAACCTTTCCTATTTTTTCTTTGCTCATTCCTACATAATGCGTAACCTCTTCTTTCTGTTCGAAAAGGTTTCCAGAGGTGCTGTATGTCCTATCTAATTTTAACACTATCAAATATACTATTAAATTATATTTTATTTCGCTCAAGCCCCAAAGCCGTTGGCAGCCCATCCAAACTGATCAAATTATTCTCATCGATGTAATGACTCAAGCCTTCTGAACCTTTTTGAGCGGCCCAAGAAAAATGTATATCGCGATGTTCGATAAAATCATAGCGTGGGACACCAAAACCACAAGAACTTTGAACCAATTCTACATCAACGACAATGATTTGACGGGTACTTTCATATACATCAAATTCTTTGGCATAGGTATTCCATTTTTTATTGGACGGTAAAATAGTTTCACCCTTCCCATATAATTTTAATATCAAGGGTTTCTTATCAAAAGAACAAAACATGATGGTTATTCGGCCATTTTCCAACATGTGGGCTGAGGTTTCATTTCCAGAGCTTACCACATCTAAATATGCTACTTGATTGGGGTTTATTACTCTAAAGGAGTCTAAACCTTTAGGCGACACATTGATATGCCCATCGCCTGAAAGGGGGGCTGTCCCAACAAAATACATGTGTTGATTTTTGATAAATGACTCTTGTGTCGCTGAAATCTGTTTATAAAACTCGCCCATGAAATGAAAATTTAGTTTGCTAAAGTAAAAATTAATAATCAAAAAGTGTTGCTACCCTAAACATGGATGAACAACAAAAAAGGCGTCCGTTGATTGACGGACGCCTAGTGCAGTTTGGATACCTTAATAGTTTGAATGTTGCGGCCATTTCCATTATTTTAACTTGCCGGTGTCAAAAGGTACATGATTTCTATTTTCCTAAAAAATCAACAATCAAATTGGAAATCAGCGTTGGTTTCTCCATAAATACCATATGGCTCGTATTGGGTAATATGACCAATTGACTACCAGGAATTGTTCTATAAATATGTAAACCATGTTCTAATTTGATTACATCTCTATCTCCGTATACAATTAAGAACTTGCTTTTAATTTTACGTAAATGGTCATCACTAATTACTTCTTTTGTGATCCACATGTCACGAAGTTGGGTGAAAGTCTTTTGCCAAGTATTTCTATTTGGAGATAATTTTAAAAAATCATTTAGCCAATATTGTTTGTATTCTTCTGAAATATTTTCAGGTGTTCTTGTCTTCATATTCTCCACAAATCCAGCAGGTGCAGCATCATACATATCACTATCTGAACCACAGGCAACCACTTTTTTTACTTTATCGGGTCTATCATGTGCGAGAATAAAAGCAGAATTTCCACCATCACTCCATCCCACAACATAAACACTATCCAGTTTCATTTTATCGATAAATTCTGCATAATAATCTGAGAAAATTTGATAGCTAATCGCATCAATTTGCTCTGACCTTCCTTGGCCCGGACTATCAATAGCAATAACACGGTAGTTCTTAGATAAAGGCCCTATTACTTGATTGAAATTACTAATAGAACCAAATCCACCATGTAATAATAGTAACGGCGTTCCCTTTCCGTATTCTTCATAATAAACCTTTGCCCCTTTGATTGTAATATATTGACCATTATTCGAACCGTAAGGTACTTGTGCATAAAGGGTTTGGGATAGAAATAATATCCCGAGTAATAATAGTTTCTTCATTTTTTTATAGGGTTAAACAGAAAATATATTGCCGCTTTGCGAGTAAGACTGTCCAATGTTTAATTAGGCAAATCTGAATTATTCATTTCACGATGAACTTTCCATTTTCCATTTTCTTTTTTCCAAACGATTAAATATTTCCCGTTGCCAAAACTTTCACCACTTTTTGTTTTAAATACAAAAACCCCTTCCTCTGTCAGGTAATTTTCATCTCCCCAAACTTCCATGGTTGTGATTTTAAGTCCACCTACATTCATATTTCGGATAAATGCTCCCCATGCCTTGATTAAATTTTCCTTCCCTTTTATCGGTTTCTGATGGTCCGCCATCAAATAGCCATCCGTAGAATAAATGGACGCAATGCCCACAGAATCTCCATTTGCCATGAAATTTTCTGCTTCACGATTTGCTGCTTCAATTTCACTTTTTGCCTTTGCTAAATCGAAGCTTGATTTTGTTTCGGATTGACATGAAAACAAGCTTGCGGCAATAACTGCCAAGAATAATAGTTTCTTCATTTCAATAAAATTTAAGATTAGTTCTTTTTATACAAATACCACATACAAGAACTCAACATCGCCGGCATCACAGATCCATGCGTTTCATCCGCAAATTCGACAAATTTGGTTTCGATGTTTTTGTAATGGCTTTTGAGTTGGTTGTCAAAATAGCGTAAATCTTCGATCGCATCTTTAGGTTCTAAACTGCCAAAGGATAAAAACACTTTGGCGGTATATTCTTTGTGCGTGGCTGCATAATTTTTTTCTACCGTTCGAATTTCATTATTCAACCAAAGTCTTTGAGAGGAGCTGTTAATCCCATAACGATTAAACAATTCTGGCGTTTTAAACATCAAAAATGCAGTGATTTGGCCCCCTAAAGAATGTCCTGAAATGCCTCTATTTCCATTGAAACTATATTTAGACTCAATTAATGGGAATATTTGTTTTGTTAGTGTTTGTAAAAATTCTTCGCCTTTTCCGGAATGGAGGCTGCCAACGGGCAAACCAAAGTATTTTGCCGCTCCCACATCATTCAAGGTATCTTTTGAAAATGTGTAATCAGGCCAACGGTTGATCAACCATTCACTGGTTGTCTTTTCTGGACCCGAAATCGTTACAACAATCACATCTTCAATCAAATTTTCAAACTGAAGCGTGCGATGCGCTCCGTGTGCGATGGCTGCTGCATAATACCCATCCAAAATATAATACACGGGATATTTTTTGCTGGCATCATAACTTACGGGCAATGATACCTCCAAGGTGTATTTTGTTTTGTTGAATGTGGATGTCAAATCAAACTTTGCCGTTAAGTCTTTCGTCAAAGGGAATTGCGCATACAGCGATTGAGATAAAAATAATATCCCGAGAAATAAAAGTTTCTTCATGGTAAATAAATTTATGGGTTAATTTTTATTGGAATAAAGTACACGCATGGTCCGACTGATCATCGCTGGGCCAACCGAATTATGTGTTTCGTCTTTGAAAAGGGCAAACGTCGAATTAAACCCTTGATACTTTTTCAAACCGGCTTCAAATTTCAACAGATTATCCAAACCATCTTCTAATTCCGCAATGGAGAAAAACACCTTCGCGTTTAAATTCGTTTGGCCGTAATTAGCTTCGGCTTGAAAAATGTCATTATCCCAAAATAAAAGGGACGGGCTGTTGATTCCAAATTTGGTAAATAAACCATCTCTTTTGAATAAAAGATTGGCCACATACAAACCACTTAACGAGTGCCCTGAAATTCCTCTTTCGTTATTCGTGCTATACTTCGAATCGACCATGGGAATGATTTCATTTTTTATGATTTGATAAAATGTCTCTCCGCCTCCCGAAACCAAACCGGGCGATTTGATATTCCACATATTCGAAAATGTACTGTCTTTCTTCGGTCGGTGGGTAAACGTGTAATCGGTCCAGCGTTTCACTAACCATTCATAATCTGTTTTTTCGTCCCCGGCGATCGAAACTAAAATAAAATCATGGACCAAATTGCCCATTTTAAGGGCTTTCATGGCCTCTTTCGCGATGGGAAAGGCATAATAACCATCCAACAGATAAAAAACAGGATACTTCTTTTCTTTGGTATAGGTGGTCGGTAGTGCCACCGAAATTTTATAAGTGCGGTGGTTTATGGCCGACGTCAAATTTATCTCGTCGGTGTGCATGGGCGCTGTGCTCCATTGAGCATTGCCCAAACTAACACATGCAAAAAGCAAAATAATGGAAAGGCTGAATTTCATTTAGCTGTCTAGTTTAGTTCTTTTTATATAAATACCACATACATTTATTCAACATAAGCGGGATGACCGATGCATGGGTTTCATCGGCAAATTCAACAAATTTAGTCTGTATGTTTTTGTAATGACTTGTTAATTGACCATCAAAATATCGAATATCTTCAACCATTTCTTTGGGTTCTAAGCTGCCAAATGAAAAATATACTTTTGCTTGATAGTCTTTGTTTGATTCTGCAAATGATTTTTCAATATGTCTAATCTCATTGGACAGCCAAAGCCCTTGAAATGAGCTGTTTATACCAAAACGCTCAAACATGTTTGGCTTTTTAAACATGACATAAGCTACGAATTGTGCACCCATGGAATGCCCAGATATCCCCCTTTTCCCATTGAAACTGTATTTGTTCTCGATGAAGGGAAGTATTTGATTGCTTAGGGTCTGTAGAAACAGTTCCCCTTTTCCTGAAACGGTGCTCCCTGCGGGTAGATTAAACATTTTTGCTTGTTTCACATCGTTTGTCGTGTCACGTGAAAATGAAAAATCCGGCCATCTGTTAATGATCCATTCACTTGGCGTTTTTTCTGGCCCCGAAATTGTTACAACAACCACATCTTCGATTGAATTGTCTAGCTGAAGAAATCGATGTGCCCCATGCGCTATATATCCCGCGTAATACCCATCTAGAATATAATACACAGGATATTTTTTATTGACATCATAGGTTACAGGCAATGATACTTCTAGCGTGTATTTTTTATTATTGTATTTCGAGGTCAAATCAAACTTTGCCGTTAAGTCTTTCGTCAAAGGGTATTGCGCAAACATCGAATGAGCAAACAAGAGGACAAAAAAGAAGCAAATGTGTTTCATAGCAGTTGGGTAAATTAAATTTTTGTTAATGGTACATGCGCAAACCAAAATACGAAATCGCGCCAAAAGGGCAAATAGAGTATATCAAACAGGACCATTCCATGCGCAATCATATAAAGGCCTAAAATCAACGGAAATACCCAACGCGCTTTGGCTTGTTTACGTTCGCAATAAATGATCACGAGAAAAACCGCATAAAGCGTAAAAATCGTGGTCAAATAGGCCACAAATGGGTCGCTAATCACCCGAAACGCAAAGCGAATAAAAGCCGGTTCGATGAATGCCAAACCCGTGACAATCATTCCCCGCGCATGTAATTGATAATCCCTTTTGTACCGAATCGCAATGAAAAAAGCGGTCGCCAAAATGACCAAATCCTTGCATGAATTAAACGCCCCTACTAAATCATTATCCGTCAGCCATCCCTGGTGCGGTATGCGCGAATGGGTTAACAAAAGGATCGAAATGAAGATCAAGGGAATCAGCAGATAGCTTATTTTTCCCAGCAAGCGATGATGCGCTACTTGCTTTTTCCGAATTAAAATCGGTTGGATAATCAACAAGCTCATCCAAAGAATAAGCACGGTGGCATGGAAATGAAAATAATAGGAGAAGTTGGCGGTACCATTGAAAAACTTAGCAAAATACGATGGCCAAAAACCCAGGCATACCAACAAGATTAATCCGAAAAAGTAATAGCCTGATAAATCAAAGCGCAATTTTTTAACCTGTTTTTCCATGTGTGTAAACTTCAAGAATCAAGATAGTTTATTCCAGCTGTGTGACAAATGTGACATCGAATAAATGTGTTCCCAAAAAGGAAATGGGAACAAATTGTACAAGTATGCACGCGAAGTTTTAATAGATTTGAATCATATTTATCTTCACAAGCTCAGAAACTCACCAGCATGAAATACATAAACCTGAAAAACATACTCCTGCTAATCGGTGCAATAACCATTTTCCTCATGCTCATTGTTGGGATTAAATATCCCAAACAAATCAAGCGCATCATCAAACGAATTGTCCTTTGGGAATATTTTACGAACCGAGATAGCTCATGTGAGCAATGCGATATCCTATTTCAAGATGGCGTTTCAGAGCAGGAAAAAGCCTTTCAAAGCGAAGGGATCAAACCCAAAAAAAGTTTCGCGGCAATTCACAAGTTAATCGACAAACATGTATTGCGTGAAATCGAAACCTGTGAGGATTATGTCGTGGAACCAATGGATGCATCCGTTCCATGCTTGTTACCTAAAGGGGTCAAATTCTTAAAGCGCTTATCCCAGGATTATCGCGCGCTTTGTATACAACAGCATTTGGAATATGTTCCCTTTCGGATAACAAGTGCCACTCGGACGACCGAGTCGGTGAAAACACTCCAACAAAATAATGGCAATGCCATCGAGAACTCGGCACACCTACGCGGAAAAACATTGGATATTAGCTATTTAACAGCGAAGAGCCAGGTCGAACAAAAGAGGCTTTTCATTAAAGCTTTAGCCGCTTTAAAACAGGAGGGACTATGTTATGTGAAATATGAAGTGAATATGAAATGCTTGCACATTACCTGTAGGTAGTTACCCCATTTTGAAGAATACATGAGCATATTATCATACGCATACTATACTGATTAGAAGCTTATGCAAGAATGACACAGACGCTAATTATTGCTGTTCGCCAAGCTCAAAAAAATAATTATATTCACGATAGTAATTAATCTCCTATCGAATGAAGCATGTATTCACCTGGTTAATCTCCTGTCTCTTATTTTTCCAAGTTGACGGACGATCCAATATCATAAAAAATGATTCCATACAAATACGTGGAATTCCGAGAAGCTTGACTTGGGAAATTAAACCGAGGAAATTTATTCAAGGCAAAAATTCAATAACGATTTTTTCGGGTGAAAAAACGGATATGTTTAGGGATCCTAATGTAACCTACAACACGGACAATGCCCCCAAATTACTTTTCAAGGCCGACTCAAACTTTGTATTTACGGCAGCCATCGAACATGCATTTATGAGCAAATGGGATGGAGGGGCTTTGGTGTTAAAAGCTGATAGTTTGAATTGGGTGAAATGCTGTTTTGAAAAGGATTATACCGGAGCCAGAAGAATTGTGACGGTTGTCACGAAGGGGATTTCAGATGATTGTAACTCGGTTAAGCTAACTAAAAATAAGGTCTATTTTAAAATTGCCAAAGCAGATAATGTGATAACCATTTACTATTCCGAGTCGGGTAAAAAATGGTATTTAATCCGCCATTTTACCTTTGATTCAAGCCACCCGCTACAAGTCGGATTACTCGCTCAGTCGCCCACGGGAAAAGACTGTCGGGTCACCTTCAGCGAACTAACCTACCATGCTAAAAAGATTAAGGATCCCTATGCTGGGGAATAGGTGATACTAAAACAGGCAAAGATCATCCAATTTACTTTCAGCGTGAAAGAGAAAATTCAAAAGATGCCGCGAAAAAAATAGAATTAAATAGTAAAAATCGATTTTCAGACATATATGCCAACAACGTCAATAAAAAAGCTTCAATTTATATGTGACACCCTTCCTGATTTAATGAATCAGATGGATGATGCTACATTTTCAAAGAAAGATGATCCAAACAAATGGAGTAAAAAAGAAATTTTAGGCCATTTGATTGATAGCGCAACCAATAACCACCAACGATTTATCCGGGCTCAATTTGAAACGAATCCTGAAATAATTTATGACCAAGAGAATTGGAATCGATTTAGTTATTACCAACAAATGAACTCGAGTGATTTGATTGGATTTTGGTTCACATACAATAAACATTTGATTAATCTGATCAAAAATATACCAAGGGAAAATTTATCCCGAACGTGTTTCATTGATGGAAACTTACTTACATTACAATTTTTGATAGATGATTATATTGTTCATTTAGAGCATCACATGAAGCAAATATTAAATGATTGAAATTAAAATTGAGTCGGTCAATTGACTGACACCTTGAGTTCTCAGGCCCCTCTTACAGACGAAAGATTCAGCTATCATGTGTTGATAGCGTATGAGTGACTATTTGGTAAATGAAGGGTTAACTATTGCTTAGCTTGTCAAATTCCTCCTTTTTATTTTCAAACCATGTAGCAAAGTCGGATGGTTCTTTCATCATTTTTTGCATTTCATTCATTGCATTTATATGAGCCACATCGCCCTTTTGAAACATTTCCATTCCGTGTTTTTTACTTTGATTGGCAATGTCATCAAAGGTCTCGCCCAAGAATTCAATATCACAAGCTCCACCGAGCTGTTTGCAGGTCATTTTTTTCATGATGATAATTTTATTCTTGGGTTAATAAGTGATTAAATTCCAAAGCTTTTTCAATCCAAAAATCAAGCCCCTCATCCATATCAAAACCAGATGCCTTGATAAATAAAAATCCTCGCATGACTTGTCCAGTAAAGTCCATGATGGTACTTCCGTGTTGGTACAACAAATTCTCGTAATTAAGTTTCCCAACACGCACCATCAATCTGTCTTCATTACATTTTTTATCAAAATCTAATCCGATGCACATCGCATCGCGCACCATAAAAATAAGCCCACCCATCATTTTCTTTTCAGAATAATGAATTCCTTTTAACCGAGCTCGTATTCGGTCCGCTTGATGTACAGAATATGCCATATGCGACGTTTGAACAAATATAAAACAAAAAAGCCGGTCATTTCTGATCGGCTTGCTCTCCTTACAGACGAAAGATGCAACTATATACCAATGATTGAGTATGTGACTATTAGGAAATTAAAGGGTTAAACTTCGTGCAAATTGACAGAGAGTTTAAATACCTTCCTGTTTAACTTCTTTCTTAATTGGAGCTTTATAAGGTCTTTTTATTATTTTCAAATCCTTAAAGTATCCAACTGTAGCAATATCAACATAAAGTCCAACTCCACCTTTTTTAACTTTACCCAACATTTTATCAACGATAAAAGAGGAATATTTCATATTGTTAATAAACATTTCGGCCGTTTCTCCATTTACCTCAATTCTCATTGTTATCCATTCTTTTAAAGCAACTGGTGCCGAACCCTCATACGAGCCAGGAGGATAATTTTTTCTAAGTGTTTCAAATTTTGCATTCGGATAAGAAAAATATTGAACAGCGTGGTTTCTATGCATTTGATTGGGGGCTCTTCCAGCTTTAGGTCGCAAATAAATTGACTCAAACGCAGAATCGTTTGCAGCAATTCGATAATACAAGCCAATAAAACCGGCAGCTCCTGCAAAAGGGGATGGTTCTTGAATTTGACTATACATCTTAATCTCAATGGTTCCATTTTCAAAATCATTTAATCCAACTAATTTTGCATAATGTTTTTCATCTACAGTTGCCTCTAATCTATTGGGGTCAAATGGCAAAGAGTTTAAATCTCTTTCAATTTTAAGGACAGATTCACCTTGAAACTTAATGATTGATCCTGTCACATTATGTAATTCAAAAACTTGTTTCCCTAAAGTCAATTTTGTTTGAGCAAAAACGGAGGAAACAAAAACGAACTTGATTAATAAAAAACTGATAATCTGGATGTAACTTTTCATTTTATATTTTTTTTACAAATCTATTTCAAATGGTATACATTCGTAACTAATTTAGTAAATACAAGTAACCAAAAGGTAACCAAATTATGAGTAGCAAATTTATCGACAACCCATTAAATTGCCCAGTAACCCGCACAATAAGTATCATTGGAGGTAAATGGAAACCCATCATACTAAACTGTATTGGAGATAGGACAATTCGATTTGGGAAACTAAACCAAATCATACCGTCGATTTCAAATAAAGTATTGTCTAGTGAGTTGAGAGAATTAGAGCAATATGGATTGATTCATAGAATTGAATTCACTGAAATGCCTCCTCGAGTAGAATATTCTTTAACTAACGCAGGCAAATCGTTACTCCCATTATTACTTGAACTTGCTAATTGGGGTAATACTCATACTGCTAAAAAAATCATTAAAGAATTTACTTGATATTTAGAACGATGCAACTAGCCTAACTCACTGAAGGACAACAAAAAAGGCGACATTTCTGTCGCCTTGTGCAGTTTTGCTCCCCTTACAGACGAAAGATGCAACTATTATGCGATGATTGAGTATGTGACTATTAGGAAATTGAAGGGTTGAACATCGTGTCAAATTGCAGGAAGTCAATTACTTATTTTGCTTTTATAGGTATCCAGATTTCTTCTTCTGATGATGGGTCATTGTTTTTATATTTTTCACCCAAAACTTCAAAATGTGCTCTATCATCTAATATATATTCTGAATTGGGCACCCATTCGCTATAGATATATTGAAAAAAAGCTGCGGCACCTGAACTCATTCCTTTATAATTAAAAACTGCATAAAGTCCACTTGATAAATTATATGTTTCCAATTCATCTGGGACGTTATTGAAATTTTCAACCTCTACCGTGGCCCATCTTTCAAATTGGTTAGTAGGTTTGAAATCTATAAAGTGATTAGGAGCATATACGACTAATGATATTAAATCGTTTGTCAAAGTATTGGTTATTTCTTTTCTTCTTGGCATAAAACTACCCCATAGTTCTCCAATTCTATAATCGGCATAACTCATTGTCATTCGTTTTCCAACCAATTTCTTATCGTTTATTGTTTCTGTTCTTGGTATCATTTTTCACTTTTTATTTACAAACTCTAATATTTCAGCAGGTTGACAATCCAAAACCTTGCAAATTGCTTCCAATGTGCTAAACCTTATTGCTTTTGCTTTTCCTGTTTTAAGAATTGAAAGGTTTGCCAATGTTAATCCAACTTTTTCAGACAATTCATTTAATGACATTTTTCGTTTTGCCATCATCACATCCAAGTTTACTATAATTGGCATAGGTTATACAGTTAAATCGTTTTCAGATTGTATTTCAATGCCCTTCTTAAATATCATTGCAAATATGAGAAGAATGACACCCATAAATAACCACACATCTCCACCTTCAAATTTTATTTGTTGAAGAGAAGGTAATATTTTGTCATTACTTATAATTTTCAACCAATTAGAAAAATTATTTCCCCAATAAATAAAAAGGCCAATTCCAAATGACAAATAGGATAGATTAAAAATGTATTTACCCATTGTTTCATTAAAAGGTGTTGATAGATTTAATTTCTTTTTGTGAAAAAGGTTGACAATCAAATAAAACAATATGGACTTCAACACTGAAACAATTATCATTAGAACAACTAATGATATAAAATGACTTTCGTTGAATTGATTCAATTCATATAAGTTCATCCCACCCCAGAATTTGGAGGATGCTAAAGGATTGATAAAAATCGAAACAAAGGCATTTACTATCAAACCGCCAGACTCGATACATAATCCAATAAAAATAATCCAAGCAAGTACATTCAGCACTTTGAAAAGAAAATCGGTTCCTTTTGACATAATTCGTAAAATTTATGTCACAAACGTAGTCAATATTTATTGATAAACAATAAATATTTATTTATAAATATAAAATTTTGACATAAAAAAGGGTCATACTATCAAAGTATAACCCTTTTATCTTTTTATGGCTCCCTCTCCTGGGCTCGAACCAGGGACCCCATGATTAACAGTCATGTGCTCTAACCAACTGAGCTAAGAAGGAATTTTGTTCCTATTGGGACTGCAAAAATAGGGGGACAATTCATTAAATGCAAGATTGCCCCCCATTTTTTTTGAAATTATTTCTTATCCGCTTTCTTGGCCTCCTTTTTCTTCACGACTTCACCATCCTTCAACTTCTTCGCAACCGTCGCATAAGGACCCGAAATGATCTCCTGGCCTTCCTTCAAGCCCGAGATAATCTCGATGTTCTCAAAGTCTGATATTCCCGTCTTCACAACGACTTGCTTAGCCTTACCTTTCTCTTCCACAAATACCACTTCCTTCGTGCTCTCCTTACGTTTCTTCGCCACATTCGCATCGTCCTGTGTGGTTACCGCTGCTCCATCTGCTGGCTTCTCTTCGCCTTCTTTTGCTTCCGCTGGTGCACCTAATTCGCGTGTGGTTACCGCCGACAAAGGCACCGTTAAAATATTCGTTTTGGTATTTGTCAAAATCTCCACCGATGCCGTCATGCCTGGCTTCAAAGGATACGATAATTTTCCTTGGATCAAATCCGCATACGAACTGCGCAACACGCGAATCTTCACCTCAAATTCCGTAACCGCATCCGTCGTAACCGATTGCGCTGTACCCGACGAATTTGCCGAACTAGCCACTTCGTACACCACGCCCTTAAACTTCCGCTCAGACGAAGAGAATGCATCTACATCAATCAATACCGTATCTCCCAAACTCACCCGCGTAATGTCATTTTCATTCACATTCACACGCACTTCCATGTTATTCAAATTCGCGATGCGCAACATCTCCGTTCCCGCCATCTGCGAAGTTCCTACCACACGCTCACCCAATTCCACATTCAACTTCGAAATAATCCCACTCTGTGGCGCATAAATAGTTGTCTTCGTTAAGTTTGTCTTCGCCTCTTTAAACGCTGCCTCCGCAGATTTTACGTTGAAGTTGGCCGCCTTCACATTCGCCTTCGCCGCTTCTAAATCTTGTTTGGCAACTAAATAGGCCGACTGGAACTGATCGAAATCTGAATCCGAAATCACCTTATCATTGTGCAAACGGTTATTCCGATCAAAGTCAATCTTCGCCTTGCTCAAACGGGCTTCGCTTTGTGCTAAGACCGCCTTGCTCTGCTCTGAACTTGCTTTCATTGCATTCACTTGCGCTTCCGCACGTGCTAATAAAGACACATAGTTGTCTGGACGAATCTTCAATAATTCCTGACCGGCAACGACAGAATCTCCCTCAGCAACTTTCAAGGATACAATCTCCCCAGACACATCAGGCGACACCTTCACCTCAACCTCCGGCTGAATCTTACCTGAAGCAGAAACCTTCTCCACGATCGTCCCTTTTAGGACTTTGGCATATTCCACCTCCGTAGGCTCCGCCTTCCCAATCCACTCCATCTTCTTCGCCAAAGCCAAGCCTCCAAAAATCAATATCACCACACCTGCGATGATCATCCATGTTTTTTTGTTATTCATATTCTTAATTATTGTAGAGACGCGATACATCGCGTCTTTTGTTAAATAAATCCTTTAATGTTTTATTATTTAGACGCGAAGTATCGCGTCTCTACTATTTAGCACTAAAAAGTCAAACTCTTCCCTTGGTAATAATCCAAAATCTTCGTCCGAAACACAAAATCATATTTCACCTGAATCAAGGCCAAACGCGCCTTATCCAAATTCGTCTTCTGTAAATTATAGCTCACAAAATCAATCGTCCCCGCATTAAAACGACTCTCTGACGCCCGGAAACTTTCCTCCAAGGCCGAAACTTGTTGGGAAGATGCCTCATATTTATTCGCCGCATTCACCATATTCACATAAGCCTGCTCAATATTTTGACGCAAAGTCAAACGTGCACGATCGGCCTCAATTTCCGCATTTTGCTTTTGCAAGCCCGCCTGCATCACCCGCGTACGATTCGCATATTTGGCAAAAATCGGAATGTTTAAATTCAACGAAACGACTTTGTTCTGCGTGTTATTCAATTGATCAAAATACGCCACCGTCGTACCCTCGCCATATTTCGGTTGGACCGTTGAAACCGGATAATTGGTTCCGCCAATCGCCACAGATCCTAAGTTGACCGTTTGCGTGCCTAATAATTCCACCGACTTCAATGCGTTCGATTGATTCGCCGACCAGCTTCCACTCATCGATAGGGTAGGGAGGCGTAAGGCTTTCGCAACATCCACACCTTTCGAGGCTCCTTGCACACGGAAATCCGCAGCACGAACTAAAGGTTGAATGTCCAAGGCTTTGGCATAAATTGCATCAACCGATAAATCATAAGCCTTCGAGGAAGGAACCGGCACCTGAATGCGTTGCAAATCAAATGCCCGAATGCTCGAATCATTCAATAATTGCTGTAAGGTCAATTTGTTGATATCCAAGGTGCTTTGAAAAGACACGACATTGGATTCTTCATTGGCCAACTGTGCCTTCAAATCCAAGACATTCGATATCGGCAAATTACCCGCAGTCACTAATTTCTGCGTACGCTCAATTTGTAATTTGGTGATTTCCGTCTGCGCTTTGGCAATCGATAATTGATCCTCCGCATTCAAAATAGACAAATACGAAAGCACCACCTGCAAGGCAATATTCTCGCGCATCGATTGCAAATCCTGCTGCGTCGCCTTCAGTGAAAACTCATTTTGCAAGATTGTATTACGCAATTGACCACCATTAAAAAGGGTCAAATTCGCATTCAAACCTACGTTGTTGTAATTGATATTGCGTGAATCGTAACCATTGGTATACGGGTTAATCGACCGGCCAAAACTCGCCGCTTGATTAATATTTCCCCCCAAAGATGGCAATTGATTGTATTTCGCTTGTTGGTATGTCAACTCCGCATTCTTCAAGTTCACCTCATAAGACTTCACCGTCAAATTATGCTGCAGCGCGATGTCCACGGCTTGGCTTAAACTCAAATGAACCACCTGCGCATTGCCTTGAATGGCGGTCTGCGCGTGAGCTCCCCAGGACAATCCTGCCAACAAGGTAAGCGAAAGGTATTTTTTAATAGACATAGGCGTCGATAGAATTAGTTCACAATAATACACAAATGCGTTTTGTGCAAGTTTGATTTTTGGATAAACGGCAAGAGTCGCTGATAAAATCCGCGATTACTGCACAACAGGGAAACGGCGTTTCGCCTCCGCACGCGAAAAAGCATTAAAATGCCACCACTCAAATTCAATCCGCATAAAGCCAGCCGCTTGCATGGCTTCCCGCAAAATCAATCGGTTTTGATAGGCTTTTTGGCTTAGTTGGCCTGATGCCAAAAACACCCGCTCCTTGGAAGGATAAGCCAAATCGCCAAAAAAATCATATTTCGTTCCCATGTCCAAAGGCTTTCCATTCGCATCCGCCACCGTTAAATCCAAGGCAGATCCATAATTATGAATGGAATGTTGCTTCGGATCCGCCACGTATTTTTGGCGCTCTGAGGGCGGATATTGTGTCAGCGTATTCCACAAAACCCATTGAATGGATAGGGGACGTGCGGCATCGTAAATCAATAAATGAAAACCCGGATGATTCTTTTCTAGGGCAGACTGCGCTTGTTGAAGCATCGCCATGACCGGTTTTTGCACATAGGCATGTCGCAGGCAACCATAAACATCCTTGCCCATGAAATTATCCGTTGTCCCATATTTCAACTCCACCAATACCCCGGGGGCATTCGATGTAACCTCAAGCAAGCCTTGTTTTTCCATCGCAAGCTCGTACGAACAGGTCGTTTTTTGCGCCCAGGCAGCAAAGGAGAGGAGGACTAAGGCAATCGTGCGCATAATAATCAGAGATTTTGCCTAAATTTAACCAAATTTCCTCGACCCTATGGCATTAAATTGGATTTGGTTTTTATTCTTCGGTGTGGCTTTTGTAGTCGCAATCATTCAATATCTCTTCTTTGGGAATGCCGAAATATTCAAAATCCTCGTAGATGGCATGTTCGATTCCGCGGAATTAGCCGTCATGAAAATTGCCTTGCCTTTGGCAGGTGTCATGACTTTTTTCATGGGTATTTTACAAGTAGGCGAGAAGGCGGGAGCGATTCAATTTTTAGCTAAACGCATCGGTCCTTTTTTCACCCGTTTGTTTCCGGAGATTCCCAAAGACCATCCAGTGCACGGACAAATGATCATGAATTTTTCAGCCAATTTATTGGGTTTGGATAATGCGGCGACGCCTTTTGGGCTGAAAGCGATGCAGAGTTTACAAGAAGTTAACCCCGATAAAGATACGGCCTCCAATTCTCAAATCATGTTCTTGGTTCTGCATTCCGCAGGCCCCGTGTTGATTCCCTTGAGTATTATGGCCCAACGGGCCATTTACGGTGCGCAGGACGCCTCTGATATCTTCATTCCTTGCCTCATGGCAACTTATGCGACGACAATTACGGGTCTGATTTTTGTATCCATCAAACAGAAAATCAACTTATTAGAACCTGTACTTTTCGCCTGGTTAGCCGGCCTAACCGCCTTTCTCGGAGCCATCTTGTGGTACTTCAGCTCCTTACCCAAAGAGGCCATCGAAATGCAATCTAAAGTCTTCTCCAATGGCTTTCTATTCTTGCTGATTTTCTCTTTCATTGCCGCGGGAATGCGCAAGAAAATCGACATTTTCGGAACGTTTGTGGAGGGCGCGAAAGGTGGTTTTGAAACTTCCGTGAAAGTAATTCCTTATTTAGTGGGGCTATTGGTTGCGATTTCTTGCCTGCGTAATTCGGGCGTTTTGGGCTATATGGTTGACGGAATTAAATATCTCGTAGATTTGTCGGGCATCGACAACCGCTGGGTGGATGCCATGCCTACAGCCTTGCTGCACCCGGTGAGTGGCAGTGGATCGCGCGCGATGATGATTGATACGATGAAAACTTTCGGATCAGATTCGTTTGTGGGGCGCTTATCTTGTGTATTCCAAGGTTCAGCAGAAACGGTATTATACGTCGTGGCCTTGTATTTCGGATCTGTTCAGGTGCGTAATATTCGCTACACCTTGTGGGCAGGATTGTTCGCCGATTTTGTGGGAATCGCCACCGCGATTTGGGTGAGCTATTTGTTCTTTGGCTAGTTCAAAGGCAAAACCAAAGAGACATTTCCTCCGACAACATCCGGTTTCCAAAGACCTTTGTCGGCGCCTATCGATGCCTTCAATTGCGCATCATATCCCATCAACTGGACAGGTCGTTGCCATTGCAAGCCAAAGGAATATTGCTTTTTCACGGGGATGTTTTCTATACCAAACCAACCGATGGAATTGCTTAATGACCCTCGAAATGTGAAATCATTTTCACCAAATTTGGCTTGAATTCCTACATAAAACGATTCGACACGGTTATTATCATAGAAGGTTCCATTTGTATTTGTTAAATCCGTTTCAGAATCCAAGGTCATCATGGGTGTTCCTAAGCCTTTGCCCGCATAGGTCCATCCTTCTCGATAAACCGCATTGTTGAAGTAATTATCCAATCCCCGATTCACATCCGTTTGATTGAATACCGATCCGCCTTGAGAGGTAGTATTTAAGTATTCCGCTACGACTTTGGTAATGCCTTGCTCGGATTTACGCGTAAATGAAATTCCATGAAGACCATCGGTAATATTGTTTCCATGGAATAGGGAGCCATCTTCATAAACGCTTTGTCTGTAGAAAAGGAGTTTAGCTTCCTTCCAATCAACTTCCATCCCCACGTCTACGGAACCGAGGTGATTTCCTAGGCGATTCCATCCGTCATTAATTCCATACGTTGCGGTATCGCTGCCAACGACATTCATGCTTTGGCCCGTAATCACGTATAAATAATCCTTGAGACTGCTGGCAATTTTACCATTTTTCGCCGCGAAATTGCCCGGGTCAGCATATTTCAATGTACCAGCCCATTGAACTTGGTGATTAAATCCTCCGTAAAACTTGAAAAGCCAATTGGGTTTTCCCAGTCGGCCATAAAATGATTTTTGATGTAAATAGAAATCGGCCACATCGCCACGTTGGTTATCAAACCACCCATGCGCAAAATTGCCTTTAAAGCCCACGAAATCGTTCATAAATTTGGGCGCCCAATAGTCGTTGACAACCAAATTAACCATGGGCATGGGCAATGCATTTCCCGACCAAATATAAGACCCCGAACTGAGCGTTGAGTCAACAAGGCCTTGAATTTGTTTTTTTCGGCCTACCTGTAATTCAAAGATCCCCATTTTACCTTTGAGGTAGGCTTCTTGTAATAAAACATCCGCTTTAGTCTCTGTTAGATTGACCAATCCGCGAACTCCATACCCCCAACTGTATCGTTTGTTTACTTGGACAAAATCACTCAGCGCAATGGCGGCAGTAGCATAACTTTCTTTTGTGGGAACGGCGCCGTATTGATTGGCACGTAACCAGAAGGGCGTATAGGTACCGGAAGTAAGGCCCATGCCTAATTCCAGGCTAGGACCAATCTTATCCTGAGCTTTCGCGCAAAAGCTGAACAACAAAAGAAATGAAATTGCGCGAAGACGCATGAAAAAGGGTTTAGGTACGCAAAATACGAAAAAAGTATTAAGAAATCTGTAGAGACGCAATAGACTTAGAATGGGTGTAATATGTAGAGACGCGATACCTCGCGTCTTTCTTATATTGCCAGGCATTAGTTCGGGGAACAGACGCGAAGTATCGCGTCTCTACAATACGGATATTACTCCACCCTAGCCACCAATTCAAACCCCAAGGAATCTATCCGTAATCGCACTTCATGCCGATTTTTAATCCCCATAACTTCCGCCTTTTGGCCTTTCAAGGCACCCGCATCAATCGTGATAAAATCACCCACTTGAAGCGTATTTCCAAAAACCTCGACGGCCGCATGCTCCGATAAAAATTGCTGAATCGCCAGAATCTCATCGTCTTGAATGACGGCTGGCTTTTGTAACCAATAGACAAAATTGACAACGCCCAGGGTCCGACGAACCGTTGCGCTCTGTTTTTCTAAATCAATGTTGACAAAAACGTATGAACGAAAAAGAGGCTCCTCGGTGACTTTTCGTCGGTCCGACCACTGTTTTTCGCGCTTATTTACGGGACAATAGGCTTCAATTCCTGCCTCTTTTAGACGCATGGCCACTTTTTTCTCTGTGCGAGATTTCGTGTAAACCGCATACCAAGCCATCTTATAATCGAGCGTCTACGATGGATTTATCTAAAATTGATTTGATATCAAAAAGCACCCCATCTTTGGCTTTTAATTCGCCGAAGGCGAGATCCAAAAATTCCCGGTGCGCCACCGTTAACACAATGGCATCATAGGCCTGACCTAATTCCGTAACAAGACTAATTCCATGCTCATGCTTTACCTCTTTGGCATTCGCCCAAGGATCATACACATCAACATCCATACCGAAATCAACCAACTCTTTGTAAATATCAACTACACGCGAATTTCGAATATCTGGACAGTTTTCTTTGAACGTGATGCCCAACATTAAGGTTTTGGCACCGCCGATTTTCTTCCCTTTTTGAATGAGTAATTTGACCAATTTATTGGCAACAAAAATTCCCATGTTGTCATTCACTCGTCGGCCGGATAGAATAACCTGCGGATAATAGCCCAAACTCTCCGATTTATGCAATAAATAGTATGGATCGACCCCAATACAGTGGCCACCTACTAAACCGGGCTTAAAATTCAAGAAATTCCATTTGGTTCCCGCAGCTTCTAATACCTCAGTTGTATCAATACCCATCCGATCAAAAATCAAGGAAAGCTCATTGACAAAGGAAATATTGACATCGCGTTGGGCATTTTCAATCGCCTTACTCGCCTCGGCAACTTTTAACGATGAGGCCTTGTGCGTCCCTGCGACGATAATCGATTTGTATAATTGATCCACCCATTCCGCGATTTCCGGCGTAGAACCTGATGTAACTTTTTTGATCTTCGTTAACGTGTTGACCTTATCTCCTGGATTAATTCGCTCAGGCGAATAACCACAGAAAAAATCCTGATTAAAGACCAATCCCGAGTGTTTTTCCAACACCGGCACACAATCTTCTTCTGTGCAACCTGGATAAACCGTGGATTCATAAATCACCACGTCACCTTTTTTCAAGACCTTTCCGATCATCTCAGATGCCTTTAACAAAGGACTCAAATCGGGCTTTTTGAAATGATCGATAGGCGTAGGAACCGTAACAATAAAGGTATTACAAGTCGCTAAATCTGCCACTTGTGAAGAAAAACGCAAGTTTTTCGATTCGGCTAATTGGGCAGCACTAACTTCTTGGGTGCGATCCACCCCCGACTTTAATTCATCAATACGCGAAGCGTCGATATCAAAACCCAAGGTTGGATAAATTTTTCCAAACTCCACAGCCAGCGGAAATCCCACATAGCCCAAACCTATTATCGCAATCGATGGATTCATCTTATTTGGTAAATAATTGTACGTCGGAAGCCATCATGTCTTTCACCAATGCCGGCAAATCATATTGCAATTTCCAACCTAATTTTTCCTTCGCTTTGGTAGGATCTCCGATCAACAATTCTACCTCTGTAGGACGGAAATATCGCGGATCGACAGCTACAACTTCTTTACCAATTTCCACTTGATACAAAGGATTGTTGCACGCGGCAATCGTTGCAATTTCATTCACGCCTTCACCCGAAAATTTAATTTCAATGCCCACCTCACTAAATGCCATGCGAATAAAATCACGAACGGTCGTTGTAATACCAGTTGCAATGACAAAGTCCTCCGGTTTTTCTTGTTGCAAAATCAACCACATTGCCTCAACATAATCTTTGGCATGTCCCCAGTCGCGTTTCGCATCTAAGTTTCCTAAATACAATTTATCTTGTTGGCCTAACGCAATCTGCGCCACACCTCGCGTAATTTTTCGCGTTACAAATGTTTCTCCACGTAAGGGTGACTCGTGATTGAACAAAATTCCATTCACTGCAAACATATCGTAAGCCTCACGGTAATTCACCGTAATCCAGTAGCCATATAATTTAGCAACCGCATACGGAGAACGTGGATAAAAAGGTGTTTTTTCCGACTGTGGAACCTCTTGTACTAAACCATATAATTCCGACGTAGACGCCTGATAAATCTTTGTTTTCTTCGTCATGCCCAACAAACGAACGGCCTCCAGAATACGTAAAGTCCCGATTCCGTCTACTTGCGCTGTATATTCCGGTTCGTCAAATGAAACTTTGACATGCGACATCGCACCTAGATTGTAAATTTCATCGGGTTGAACATCTTGAATGATGCGAATAATATTTGTTGAATCACTTAAATCACCGTAATGCAAATGGAAATTGGATGAATTAACGTGTGGATCTTCGTATAAATGGTCGATTCGTTGCGTATTGATCAAAGAACTTCTACGCTTAATTCCATGAACTACGTAGTTTTTACTCAACAACAATTCTGCCAAATAGGCTCCATCCTGACCCGTAATACCCGTAATTAAGGCAACTTTTTTATGCTGTGACATACATCCAATTTAATGACTCCTTGCGGAATATTTTTTCAAACCTCAAAATTACGAAAATTTAGCAGAGCACTAAAGCTAATTCGTGAAAACACATTGTTTTATTCATACAATGTCAAAATTGCTTTTTCATGTTTGGCATAAATAGCCTTGCGCTTCAACTTTAACGTTGGGGTAATTTCTCCATCTTGAACCGTAAACAAACGCGGCAATAATACGAATTTCTTCACCTGTTCATATTTCGCTACAGAACCCATCGTGGACATCACCTCTTCCTCCAGCTTCCGAATAACATCTTTATGTTGAATTAATTCTTCAGGACTTCCTACTGGAATACCATGTTGCTTGCACCAAACACCTAAAGCTGCAAATTCCGGAATAATTAATGCAGAAGGGAATTTTTGGCCTTCGCCGACCACCATGCATTGTTCGATAAACGCAGATTCTTTTAATTTATTTTCCACCAACTGCGGTGCAACATATTTACCACCCGAGGTTTTAAATATTTCCTTTTTGCGATCCGTGATTTTCAAATATTTGCCTTCCACCATTTCACCGATATCGCCTGTGTGGAACCAACCATCTTTATCAACAGCCTCAGCCGTCGCTTCTGGATTTTTGTAATAACCGACCATCACAGAATCCCCGCGTACACAAATTTCACCATCCTCCGCAATTTTCAATTCCATGCTATCCACTAAAGTTCCCACACATCCAATTCGGAAATCGGGAGGATTAACTTGAGATACCGAAATAACTGGCGAAGTCTCCGTCAACCCATATCCTTCACTAACTGGAACGCCAGCCGCCCAGAATACACGTGATAAACGAGGTTGTAAAGCTGCAGAACCTGAGGCAATCAAACGCACGTTTCCTCCTAAAGCCTCACGCCATTTACTAAAAATCAATTTCCGGTAAACTGCTAATTTGATGGAATCCATCAAACCCAATTTTACCATCGGGTCATATTGCAATCCAAACTCAATCGCGCCAAAAAATAATTTACGTTTGATACCCGTTAACTCATTGCCTTTGGCTAAAATTTTATCGTACACTTTTTCCAATAACCGTGGGACAGAAGCAAACATAGATGGCTTAACCTCTTTAATATTATCAGCGATAGTTTCCATGCTCTCCGCGTAATACACTGAAACTCCATAAGACATATACATGTAAATGTCCGTCCGCTCATAAATGTGACAAAGTGGTAAAAAGCTTAATGCTCGATCCGTCGCATGTAAATCAAAAAACTTCCCACGGATTAACGCTTTTACATTAGAAACAATGTTGTGATGGGTCAACATGACCCCTTTTGGCCGACCGGTTGTTCCCGACGTATATATCAAGGTTAATAGATCACTTGGTTTTACTGCGTCTTGCAAAGGTTTTAAAGGTGCTCGATCCTGACCAAAACCAGCATCTTTCACGTCAGTCCACATATCAGCCCCTTCAACAGGATCAAAAGTGTAGACCTTCTTTATCTTCCGATTTCCTTTGGAAGCCTCTTTTGCTTTTAGATATAATTCTTCTCCCTCCACAAACACATACTTCACTTCTGCATTCTCGAAAATGAATGCATAATCTTCCACAGTAATGGTTGGGTACATCGGCACCGAAACGGCACCAATCAATTGAATAGCAAAATCAACAAAATTCCATTCCGGCCGATTGCCCGATATGATGGCAATTTTATCTCCTGGTTTAATCTTCAAAGCCAAAAGTCCCAAAGCAAGATCTTGAATGATATCCAAGGTTTCTTCTGAACTATATTTTCGCCATTCGCCATTTCGCTTCAGGCAAAACAAGTCCGATTTATGAAGCTGATCGTAAATCGGCAGTAAATCAAATACACGGGTGAAATTTGAAAATTCAAGCATGATTGAGTTTGTTGATTATGAATATCAAAGTTAACAAATCAGCCTCTCGATTTGCACTTTTAAACGAATTTTTTGTACACAATAGTCTATTGTCCACAAGTTATCCACAATGCAAGGGGTATAAATATACTATTCTATCTTTTTTAACTATTTTTTTAATATAAAATGTCAATATAACATCAAAAACGATATACCCTGCCGGGGTCAAACGGTAGATTTTACTTTATCCACACATATAAATTAAAAAAAGAAAAACTTTTTAAAATCTTTTCTTTGTTTCTTTTTGTTGTTCTCTGTGGATATGTGGATAAGTCAGAATTTGATTTGTAATATGCTATTAATCAATAAGATGATAATTTTAAATAACGTATCAACTTGTGGATAAGATTTCCGTATTGCGTGGATAAGTGTGGACTTATGCACATTTTCCACAGGGTATGAAATTTTATCCACATTCGTCCACAGGTATTGTGGATAAAATGGGTGTTTATTGAGTACTTATCAACACATCACTGATCTGGAAGTTGGCCTTCAATTTGATCTTGCCGGGGAAGAAATAAATTGACTCTGGCTTTTCTTTTGTTTTAAAGTTGCCTAAATCCCAAAGTCCATTTCCATTGCGATCCTCGATGGCACGTAATTCATATAAACCAGGTTCCACGTGTGGAAAATGGAATGTGTTTTCACCTGTTTGTTGGTATGCCAAAACATTCGTATCCGATTTGATCAACTGAAATACATGTTTGCCTTTAGGTGTATTGATACTCCCTGAAATACTTCCATAATTTTCTAAATCTTGAAATTCAAATGCTTGTGTAAATGTTTGTGAGGAATCTTTTTCCACACTGATGAAAGCATGCTTTGCAAATTTCAATTCGAAACGATTACGCAATGGCAAATAAGCTTTTTGAATGCTCAATTCATTGACAAAGCTATTCCAGTTGTAGGCCTCATCCGGTAATTGAATTTCTTCATCGGGACCTGTTACGAACGAGATTGCTTTCGTATTTATCAAAGCGATCGGTTTTTGAAATTTGATCACAATCGAATCTTCTGGACTTAACAAATGATTACTTGCCGGAAATACTTCCATACGTAAAGGTGTATTGACAACTTTTTCTTTCTTATTAGGTTCTCTGAATTTTAGCTTCAAAGCTAATGTTGTCACCCGATTCAGTGAATCCGTTACAATAGCTGATATACGTACTGTGTCTTGATGTTCCACGTTTCCCACATAGAAACGTAGGTTGCGATTAGCTTCGATTTGGTAAGCTAAATTCTTTGGCTGGATCTCAATTGCCTTAACACCCCTCGACAATTCATATAAAACTGTTTTAGCCGTGCTTGTCGTTTTGCTAATTTTCAAGGGGTCTTGATTTTGCAAAGCAATTTTAAAATCCTGCGTTTGGTTTTTCTTTAAATCAATAAAGTTTTGGGTGATGAAATCTACCGGTTCCTTATTTGAATTATAAACCAAATTATTGTTGATGTCATTAAATGCCGCCATATAATATTTACCAGCTGCAATGTTCTCTATTTGGTAATTTCCGGAGGTATCTGTTTTCGTAAAATAGTACGGCTTTGCCTGATCGATGCGCAAGGTATCCGTGTAAGGATAGAGGCCTACCAAAATAGATTCTAGCTTTTTATTTGTCTCCAAATGTTTTACCTGGCCGCTGATTTGTAAAGAATCAATATCGGATCCCGTACTGAAAACGAGTTTGATGTTTTTGCCTTTATTGCGCTCCGACATATCTTCAATCGCGTTTCGGAAATTGAAGGTATAGGTCGTGTTTTTGTGTAGCGCAGAATCCAATAGTAAAGTTACGCCCGTAGGTCGGATACGTGTTTCATAGGTTCCCACATTCGGAGTGATCAACAATTCTTGATTCAAACTACGAATCGATACATATTCATTGAAAT
Source organism: Aquirufa sp. TARAVU-A1A (assembly GCF_054558675.1). NCBI lineage: Bacteria > Pseudomonadati > Bacteroidota > Cytophagia > Cytophagales > Flectobacillaceae > Aquirufa > Aquirufa sp. TARAVU-A1A. Next base: position 347,206 of record NZ_JBPXKP010000001.1, on the reverse strand, counting down.
TCAATTCGATTTTCTTTCCGGTATAATTTTTGCTTTTGTTTAGCGGAATACTCGTAACAATTTTGGGCGCTAAGGTATCTTTTTTTCCACCTGGAGGACTTGCCGTTTGTGCACAACGCTGAAACATGCTCAAGCTGATGAACAGGATAAATGTGACGAATGCGAGTTTTTGCACGAATTTAGGCATGTTCAAAAATATAGATATTACTCGAATAATTACCTGTTTTGAAATAGGCAATTAGGTTTGACCAAAGGCCGACGAAAAATGAAGCGATTAATTTCTTGCTTCCGGTTTTGTATTCGTGACTCAACAGGGCAATGTAAAAACTGTCGAAAATTTGCCCGTGTTGTTTGGCTAATTTAAATCCATGTTTTTTGGCAATTGACTGAATTGTTTCAGGATTGAAATGATAAATGTGTCGTGGAACATCATAGGCCGCCCAAAATTCTTTAAAATAATTCGCATCAAAAGATTTCGAATTGGGTAAGGCTAAAAGCAATTTACCCCCTGCATTAATGCGTTTTTTGAAGAACTCAAAATAGGCGTCGATTTCATACACATGTTCCAAAACATGCCACAAACTGATCAATTCAAATTGAGGTTCATCGGGGATGGCTTGTAAATGTGGGAATATGTTTTGACCCGTTAATGCTGCTGCACGCGCTGCCGTTTCAGGATCGAGTTCCATGCCAAAGGTATTCCATCCAGCTAGCTGGCAAGCATGTAAAAAGTGTCCATTGCCACAACCGATATCCAATAGATTATTAGTCCCTTGTTGTTCGCCATTAATCAAATTTGTTTTTTGTTTCAAGGTTATTTTTCGAACCGCATGGTAAAGCTTATTGATGAATCCTTTTTGCGTATTGCTGTGGGAGATGTAATTCTCCGACTGGTAAAAATAGCCAGCTTGTTCTGCTTCCGGTCGTGGGTTTGTGAAGAGTAAATCACATGCTGCACAACGAACGATGTTGAAGGTATTTTTTGAAACGGTATAGTCTTTGGCTTGTAAATGTGTTGTCATTTCTGACGCACCGCATGCCGGACAGTTTTGTAATGTTTCCATAATTAACGACCCATAAATAAAAGTAAAATCGAAACGTCAGCGGCAGAAACCCCTGAGATGCGGCTCGCTTGACCAATGGTCTGTGGACGAATTGATTTAAGTTTAATGCGCGACTCAGTAGACAAGGTTTTGATTTTGTCATAATCGAAGTTCGCCGGAATCGCCAAATCTTCCATGCTCTTCATCTTGTTAACCATCAAACGCTCTTTCTCGATATAGCTTTCGTACTTGACAATAATTTCAACTTGCTCGAGCACTTCTTGTGAATAAGTCTCTTTAATACTTTGCCCAATTTCGTGTTGGAGAATTTGTTCAAAACTTAAGTCGGAGCGCTTCAATAAATTAATCAGCGGTGCCCCCTCCTTCAATGTTGCTGTACCTTGTTCTTGTAACCAATCGTTGATTTCCGCAGGCTTCACTTTCGTTGTTTGAATGGTTTCAATTAACGCAGCTACTTGTTCCTTTTTGTTCAGGTAAGTATCCAAACGTTCTTGCGTTGCCAATCCCAAGCCGAAGCCTTTTTCAGTTAAGCGCTCATCAGCATTATCTTGTCTTAGCAAGGTTCTAAACTCTGCGCGAGATGTAAACATGCGGTATGGTTCATCCGTACCTTTGTTGATTAAGTCGTCAATCAAAACGCCAATGTATGCCTCCGATCTCGATAAGGTAAAGGGTTCTTTTTGGTGTGCTTTTTGGTGCGCATTGATACCTGCCATTAATCCTTGGCAAGCAGCTTCCTCATAGCCTGTCGTTCCGTTAATTTGTCCGGCAAAGAATAAACCCGAAAGACGCTTTGTTTCCAAGGTCGCATTCAATTGCGTCGGCGGGAAATAGTCGTATTCGATCGCATAACCTGGTCGGAACATTTTCGCATTTTCAAATCCTGGGATCAAGCGGATGGCTTCGAATTGAATGTCTTCCGGAAGCGATGTTGAAAATCCATTCACATAAATTTCAACGGTATTCCACCCTTCCGGCTCAACGAAAATTTGATGGGAATCCTTATCCGCAAAGCGATTGATTTTATCTTCCACGGATGGACAATAGCGCGGCCCTAAGCCTTTGATTCTTCCTGCAAACATCGGACTGCGATCAAATCCTTTGCGAAGCACCTCGTGTACTTTTTCATTCGTATGTGTAATCCAACATGAGCGTTGCTCTTGGATTGGTGCCTTCGTTAGATAAGAAAATGAGCTTGGATTCTCATCCCCTTTTTGTTCTTCCATTTTCGAATAATCTAAACTCCGTCCATCCACACGCGGCGGGGTTCCTGTCTTCATCCGACCCGCTTCAAAGCCCAATTGAATTAATTGTTCTGTGATACCTCCAGCCATGGGCTCTGCCATTCTTCCTCCGCCAAAATGTTTTTCCCCAATATGGATTAAGCCATTCAAAAAGGTACCATTCGTTAGTACAACTGTAGGAGCAAAATACTGCATTCCCAATCGGGTGTTCACTCCTTTCACTTCGTCGTTTTCAACGATTAAGCCTTCCACAGAATCTTGCCAAAAATCAACATTGGCATTTTGTTCCAATGCCCAGCGCCATTCTTCTGCAAAACGCGCGCGGTCCGATTGGCATCTTGGCGACCACATCGCCGGCCCCTTCGAACGATTCAACATTCGAAACTGAATCATCGTTTTGTCGGAAATGATTCCCGACATCCCTCCTAGGGCATCTACTTCACGAACGATTTGACCCTTTGCCACACCCCCCATTGCCGGGTTGCAGGACATCTGAGCAATCGTTTGCATGTTCATCGTAATCAACAACACCTTTGAGCCCATTTGGGCTGCTGCATGCGCCGCCTCACAGCCTGCATGCCCCGCTCCTACTACGATTACGTCATATGAATTCTGCATCATCTTCATTTATGTTTCACGTGGAACACGTATTATCTTTTTGCCAAATAATAATTTTCTTTATTCGTCATCTGGTCTTTGTCGGCCTTCGCCTTGTCCTTATACCCACAAAGATGCAACAGGCCATGCACCATGACGCGTTGCAATTCGCTTTCTTCTGTCCCAAATTTTTGCGCATTTTCCAGGATGCGATCATAGGAAATAAAGATGTCTCCTTCGATGATTTTGGGGTCATCCGAATTGTCAAACGTCACGATGTCCGTGTAGGTATCGTGTTGCAAATAATTCTGGTTGATCTCCAATAAATAGCTGTCGGAGCAAAACACATAATTCAACTCTCCGATCTTTTTGTGCTCTTCTTTCGCAACCGCTTGCAGCCATTGCTTGTGCTTGATTTTGTCTTGCAGCTTAAAAGAAACGTCTTCTGTATGGAAACTGATCATATTCGGTTATTAAACCGCGAATTTACGAAAAAGCATCCTCGAAATGCTCGATTTTAACAGCTTGTGGAAAAAAAGTAATGGAAATCGTATCAAACTGTATTTCGCCATGCCATTTTTCTTCCATTTGAAAGCTTTCTGCCGCGTGGTGATAGCGCCGAATCTTGCCCTTTCCTATTTGTTCTTCCGGTTCCCCATAGCGCATCGAATGTTTCGATTTGATTTCAATGAAGAATAACCGTTGGCTTTTTTGTGCAACAATATCTACTTCCGCCTGGCCGCTTCGGTAGTTTTTGTCACGGATATAATAACCCTTTTTTCGTAAATAATCAGTTGCTAGATATTCCGCCTTTTTACCAAGCCTTAAATGTTTCGCCATTCTTGTATATTTGTCTTCCCAAAAGAACTGGTTTCTTCTGGCCAGACCTAACAGTTACTTGATAATCTCGATGCCAAATAAAAATGTCCAATTTGTTGATTTGGGGCTTGTGCCCTACAAGGAAACCTGGGATCTCCAAGAGTCCTTGATGGCGCATACGGCCGGCATTAAATTGGCAAATCGGAATGTGGCTGAGGCGGACTTGAAGTCTACGCCCAACTTCCTTTTGTTTTGCGAACATCCGCATGTTTATACCCTGGGAAAGAGTGGAGACGAGTCTCATTTGTTGATGCAAGAGTCATTTTTGCATACCATTGGCGCTAGCTTTTTCAAGATTAATCGGGGCGGAGATATTACTTACCATGGGCCGGGCCAACTGGTCGGCTACCCTATTTTTGACCTAGAAAACTTTTTTACGGATATTCATTTATATCTCCGCATGCTGGAAGAAGCTATCATGCGAACGTGTGCTCACTATGGTTTGATGGCTGGACGCATCGAAGGCTTGACGGGCGTGTGGATTGATCCAGAATCTGACAATCCACGAAAGATTTGTGCTTTTGGCGTGAAGGCTTCTCGCTGGATCAGCATGCATGGATTTGCCTTAAATGTGAATACTGACCTATCCTATTTCGGACATATTGTGCCGTGTGGCATTGCAACTAAAGGTGTAACTTCTTTACAGCAAGAGCTAGGCCAAACGATGGACTTGGACGAAGTTAAGAGCCTTGTTTTAGCGAATCTTCAAGCGCTTTTCTTATTTACACCCCAATATGTTTCACGTGAAACATTGCCTAAGCCAGAGACAAATGAACTTTAAAAACACGCTTTTTCTTGATATTGAAACCGTGTCTGGAAAATCGGATTTTTCCCAGATTTCTGAAAAGATGCAAGAGTTCTGGCTAAAAAAAGCGAAGAATTTGTACAATGTCGACGCCTTGAGCCTAGAAGACCTATATGCGGATCGCGCAGCATTGTTTGCTGAATTTGGTCGTGTAATTGTGATAGGAATGGGCTTTTTGTATGTCAATAAGGACCAGCAGCTCAGTATGAAGGTGAAAACCATTGCGCATCATGATGAGAAAGAGCTACTGAAGGAGTTTGGCGCATTTATAAATAAGACTTACAAGTCTAAGGAGTTGACGCTTGTGGCGCATAATGGGAAAGAGTTTGATTTTCCGTATTTGTGTAGAAGAATGTTGGCAAATAATCTTGAAATTCCCAAAGCCCTTCAAGTTCAGGGTAAAAAACCATGGGAAATCATTCACCAAGATACCATGGAAATGTGGCGATTTGGAGATCGAAAGAATTATACCTCCTTGGAGTTATTGGCTGAAATGATGGGAATTGAGGGCGCGAAATCAGATCTTTCGGGCGACCAAGTACATGATGTATACTATAAGGAAGGAAATTTGGCGCGGATTGAATCCTATTGCATGGAGGATGTGATTGTGGTGGCCCAACTCTATTTACGGTTTCATTTTATGAACCTAGTTGAGCCACACAACATACAAAAACTATAGTATTTTGGCAGGATTTCCGAAAGCACGTTTGCTTGCTGGAATATTTTCAATTACAACAGAGCCCGCTCCGATGGTTGCGCCCTTCCCTATTTTAATGCTGCCAACGATTGTTGAGTGAATTCCTACAAATGCATTTTTATCGATTTGTGCTTCTTTCCCGATAACTGAACCTGCGCCGATTTGACTAAATTCTTCAATACTTGCACCTGTTTCAATGATTGTTCCAGGTCCAATAATGACGTGATCTGCAATCTTCGTTTCTGCTCCTAGCACGACATTCGCGCCAATGAATATTCCATAAGCTAAGCTCTTCACATTGGCAATTTGCGCACTTGGATGTATCGCGTGAACCGGTTTTGTTTTGCGATCTTCTTCGATTAATTCGATCATTTTCTTACGCTCTGTTGGGTTTTCCAATGCCACAAATACGGCACATGACTTTCCAATTAAGCCCCAATAACTTTCATCTTCTGTGGTTCCCAATACAGGAATTTCACCGATCATGGTGTCTTTTTTCTTAAGGTCATCGTCCAGAAAACCATAGATTACGACGTTATTTTGTTGGAATATGTGTGCAACTTCAAGGGCAAATGGATTTACTCCAATAATGATTACGGGTAATGATGTCATATGTTATTTTATTTTGGCTGTAAAAGTACGTAAATCAAAAGAGGTTTCGCCTCCTTTTGTAAAGATCAAATCACTTATTTCTTGTCCTAATTGTATTGGTTGAACAAATTCCCATTGGCTCGCATCTTGTGTATTTAATGCATGCATGTAAGCAAGGTCTCCTATTTCTTCGACTGTCCAAGTGTAATTTATTTGTGTCTGTCCACTTGCCGTTTCTTTCAAGTTTAGACCAATGTCTGCTCTAATTTTTCCTGTTGATTCTAATGGTGCTTGTGTCAGTTTTATATCGAATATTTGGCGTTCGTTCGTCGCTAAAGCTTCATAGGTTTCGATGCTTTCTTGTTGGTATGTACCCGTAGCAATACTGTAAAAGGCATCTAATAAAATCGCTGCATTGAGTAGGCGCAAAGATTGTTTTTCCAAGTCCCAGCCTGCGCCCCCCGACTCAAGTAATAGTAATCCGAAACCTCTTTTCTGAAAGTTGTCTCCGAATGCACGAGGATTAAATTCATCGGTCCATTTAGCTACTTTGTTGGGTATTTTTTCTTGTGTTAATCGCGTCAATCGATTGGCTAATTTTCCTGCGCGCATTCGTGAATCTGTCCAGGTGCCAGCCTCATCTCCAGCCGTTGCTAGGAAGGCAATGTGCGTTTGATTTGCCGAATTACCTACGGAGTATAATCGATTTTGATCGTGTAGATTAAAGGCAAATGTAGGTTGTATGCGGTCTGCCCAATCAGATAATAATCTCGCTTCAGGGCTATAACAATGTTGAGCATCGCGGTTCATATCTATTCCTAATGCTGTTTCACGAGTCCACCATGCTGCACCATCTGCGTTTAAGTAAGGTATGAATGAAATGCTTAGATTCTGATGCAATATTTCCCTGATTTCAATAAACCTCGAATCATTTGAGTTGATAAAGTTGAATATATCGCACAATGCCATGGTTGCCGTAGCTTCATCGCCATGCATTTGAGACCAGGCAATAATTTGAATGGGACCCTTGCCAAATTTTACCTCATGAATCGCTCTTTTTTCAAATGTTTCCCCAATTTTCGTTACCTGTAAATGAGGAGAATTAGTCCATTCTTGTATGAGTTCTTGCCATAAACTTTCGTCAAAACGACGCTGTTGAATTCGTGTTTCTTTGTACTGTGAATAGTTGTCGAAAAAGAAATGGTACATATTAAAAGGGGAGTTTGGGCATATAATTGGCCCATGTTTGTGATTTGAAAATTCCTTTATTCCCTGAGAAATAGATAACAATGCAGGTTACGATGAGGTAACAAAACCAAGTATCCATTCCGAAAAGTTCAACGCCCATGCACATCGCTGCAATGGGAGTTTTTGTTAATCCCATGTAAAGGCAGGTGAAGCCCAAGGCCGCTAAAAACGGACCTGGCAAATTGATTAGATCTGAAAAACTTGCCATGGCATGTGAGCCGATTAAAAATAAGGGCGTTGCTTCTCCCCCTTTATAACCGAGTCCAAGACTCAAGCATGTCGCGATGAGTTTTTGGAAAGCGAATGTTCCCGATTGAAAATTCTCTTCAAAGGGTCTTAGTAAATATTCGGAACCCAATCCGATGCTTTCTTGGAAAATGGGAAATTGAAATAGCGCGAGTAAAATGAGGCCCGCGAGAATCGCTTTTTGGTAGGCCTGTATGGGTAATTTATCAGAAGCAAAATAAATAATCGATTCTAAGCGCGAATAGAAGCGTGCAATGAGGGCTAAAAAAAGGCCTATAAGCGCTAATTTGGCCCAAAATACAGGTGAAATCTCAGGTAATAAAATGTGGGGATACAAAACGTGTTTTGTTCCATACACGTGGAGACTTACGAGATTTGCTGCAAAAGCGGTGGATAAGCATGCAAAAACTGAGCGAAAATGAATTTTGCCTACTTCTTTAATTTCGAGTCCGAATAAACATCCGGCCCAAGGTGTTCCGAAAATTGCCGCAAAGCCTGCACTCATTCCGGCGCGTAGCCAAATGGATTTTTCCTCCTGCGAAATATTGAATGGCTGAGTACTCGCATTTGCGATCGAGCCGCCCATGAATACTGCCGCCCCTTCCCTACCTACAGATGCTCCGACCAAATGACTTAGCCAGGTGCTGGCTAATGTATAGGGTGCCTGGAAAACAGAAGTATCCTGGGTGTCTCCTTGTAGCTGCTTGATGAGGTCGTTTGTCCCTAATGTGGTGAATGACCATTTGCGCATCCATACGAGTAATAAACCAACCAAAGGAAGTCCTAGTAAAAAATAAGTTTGTCGATTTTCTGCGATGAATTGCAAGCCCCAGAGGAAAAGTGATGCAACACTACCGCTGGCGAAGGAGATGATGGCCCATAATAGGAATCTAATGCCCCAAATTCGCATGATTAAGAGAATTTTTGTTTCAAAGGTAGGGAATTTTATTTTGCCTACCTTTGTCGTGGAATTGCGATTGGGCGCCGGCAGCGTTCGCGAACGGAATTCCGCGAAGGAAATTGTCCCTTCATCAAAATTAATCATATGACTGATTTTTCTTCGCTTGGTTTAAACCCTCAATTGTGTCGCGCCTGTGACGCTTTGGGCTATGTTACTCCAAGCCCCATACAAGAGAAGGCGATTCCTCTTATGTTGCAAGGACACGACGTCCTTGGCATCGCACAAACCGGCACGGGAAAAACGGCAGCCTATGCATTGCCTATATTAATGCGTTGTAAATACGCCCAAGGGAAAAATCCTCGCACCTTAATTTTAGCACCCACACGTGAGTTGGTCATGCAAATTCATGAAGTGATGGTTGGCTTAGCCGTCGAAACAGATTTACGAATTTTGGCATTATATGGCGGATTAGGACCCAAAACCCAAATTCAATCCTTAGAAGCGGGCGTTGATATTTTGGTTTCTACACCGGGTCGCTTTTTGGAATTATATCGCAAGGATGCGATTGTCGTTAAGGAATTAAAGATTTTGATTTTGGACGAAGCGGATAAAATGATGGATATGGGTTTCATGCCACAGATCCGCGAAATACTCGAGAAAATCCCTTATAAAAAGCGTCAAAACGGATTGTTTTCCGCGACTTTCCCTGAGAAAGTAGAGAACTTGTCGCATGAGTTTTTGGAGTTTCCTCAAAAAGTGGAAATTACACGACAAGCCACTCCGGCTAGTCAGGTGACCCAATTTGTTTATGAGGCACCGAATTTAAGTACGAAAATCAATGCTTTGGCCTATTTTCTTAAGCAAGATCGTTTTGAGCGTGTGATGGTTTTTTGTCGGAGTAAGGACGTTGCCAACCAGGTTGAAAAGTTCTTAATCCGCAAGGTTTTATCGGAAGACCAAGTGCGTGCGATTCACTCGAATAAAGGCCAAAATACGCGTATCAATGCCATGCAGCAGTTTCGCGAAGGCTTAATTCGGGTGTTGGTGACGACCGATGTGGCTGCACGCGGTATTGATATTCCCAAAGTTTCCCATGTCATCAACTTTGATGTTCCTTTGATTTACGAAGATTATGTCCACCGGATTGGTCGGACGGGTCGGGCGGATCAGGTAGGCGAGTCGATCACTTTTATTACCTTGGCTGAGCAATATCACTGGGCAAAGATTGAGGAAATAATTCAGCAAACGATTGAAATTCAAGACCTTCCGGCAGAAATCAATCGGGAGGAGACTCCTTTTGTGGAACAACAAGACATGTTACGTGCGGTCGATGATCAGCGGAAACGTGAAGATCCCGATTTTAAAGGCGCGTTCCACGAGAAAAAATGGGTGATCAAAGCGCGTGCGAGTGGCCAAAAGGTTCCTACGCGCAAAGCGGTGACAAAAACAGGCCCTAAAGGGGGTGCTGTTTCTACTCCGAAACCACCCCAACGGAATAATCGCCCAGGAAAAAACGCAAAATTTCGCCCAGGAGCACCATCATCTAAAAAGAAAAGGTAGATTTGCAGCGATGAAAGTACTACTAATGAGTTTGTTTATGTTCGTTGGAAGCCTAGCTTTGGCCCAACAAACAGCAGCGCCAAAAGAGGCAAAATATTTGCCACTATATGGTCAAAAGGCCTTATCCGCCAAAGACCAAAAGGAATTAACGCAATTCGTGGAGTCTTGTGATGCTAGTTTTGGGTCACGTAAAGAGGCCGTGGAATTCTTTTCTGAGCGCGCTTGGGAATTTGTCTCTTCGGGACATTTGGACACCGCAACGTATCGATTTAATCTAGTTCAAGCGCTTGATAATCAGGCTGTTGATTCTTATTGGGGATTAGGAGTGATTACTTTCCAACGACAAGATTTTCCAAAGGCCATTGAGTTTTTATCCAAAGGATTAGCATTAGACAGTACGCAAAGTATTCTTCGCGTGGACTTAGCGATTGTAAAATTGAGTTGTTATTTGAAGTCCATGGATTGTGGTACTTTGGATGAGACAGATGCATTATTACAGAGAGCTCTGTTGCAAACACCGAATTATGCGACAGCGTGGATGAAGCGGGCGCAAGTGGCCTATTTGCAGGAAAAATATGAAAACGCCTGGGCCTATTTACATGAATGTAGAAAGCTGGATATCACGCAGTTAGATTTAAATTTAGGACATAGTTTAGCGGAAAAATTGCCTGATCCGCAGGGCGTGTTTAAGTAAGTTACCATGGGAATTCGATCCTTTTTTGCAAAACCTTTTGCGCGTAAGGTGGTAAAAAAACACCAAAAGAGTCACGCGCAGGCGATTCAAATTCAGGAAAATTGGCTGAAGAATAACCTCAAAAAAGCGGAGCAGACCATCTTTGGTCAGGCCTATGAATTCGATAAAATCCGTAATTATTTAGAATATAAAATCCGTGTTCCCATCGCAGAATACGAGGATTTGAAGACCTACATCGATGAGATGGTTTTGGGTTCTCCCAATATTTTATGGCCGGGAAAGCCTGCCTATTTTGCCAAAACATCTGGCACGACTTCCGGTGCGAAATACATTCCGATTTCCAAAGAGTCGATGCCGTTTCACATTACGGGTGCACGCGACGCCTTGTTGCATTATGTGCACTATTCAGGTAATTCTGCATTTTTAGATCAAAAATTGATTTTTTTGTCGGGCTCTCCTGAGCTTGAGTCGAAGCATGGAATTCCGACAGGGCGCTTGTCGGGGATTGTCAATCATCACGTTCCTGGCTATTTGCGAAGTAATCAATTGCCATCTTATGAGACAAATTGCATCGAAGATTGGGAGGAGAAATTGGAGGCGATTGTGCAAGAAACCATCCAACAACGCATGGGGCTGATTTCAGGAATTCCGCCTTGGGTGCAGATGTATTTTGATCGGCTTGAGTCTTTATCTGGTCAAAAGATCGGTGATTTATTCCCTGATTTTCAATTGTTTGTCACGGGTGGGGTGAATTTTGAGCCTTATCGCCAGAAATTGATGGATTCGATTGGTCGGGAAATTGATGTCGTAGAGACCTATCCAGCTTCGGAGGGTTTTATCGCATTTCAGGACTCAACGGGCGAGGAGGGATTATTGTTGAATGTCGATGGGGGAATCTTCTTTGAGTTTGTGCCAACTGATACCTATTTCACGGCGACGCCAAAGCGTTTAATGCTTTCGGAGGTTCAATTGGGCGTGAATTATGCTTTATTGATGTCGACGAATGCGGGACTTTGGTCATATTCGATTGGAGATACGGTAAAGTTTGTGTCCCTGAATCCGTTTCGTATTGTGGTGACGGGTCGGATAAAGCACTTTATATCTGCATTTGGGGAGCATGTGATTGCGGAAGAGGCGGAGCGAGCGATGGCTGAGGCATTAAAGGCCTGTCCGGAAGCAAGTCTTGTTGAATTTACCTTAGCCCCGCAGGTAAATCCACCTACGGGTGAATTGCCTTACCATGAGTGGTTGGTCGAATTTGCTCAGGCACCGCAGGACCCTACGCGTTTTCAAGCCGTTTTAGAGGCATCTATGAACGCTCAAAACATCTATTACAAGGATTTGATTACCGGAAAGGTTTTGCAGCCGTTAAAACTCACGATTTTGAAGCCTAATGCTTTTATTGATTACATGAAATCGCAGGGGAAATTAGGGGGTCAAAATAAGGTTCCACGGTTGGCGAATGACCGGGTGATCGCGGATGGCTTAGGGAGGTAGGGGTGGCAGTGGACTGAAGTCAGTGGTCAGTCGTCAGTCCGGAGGGAAATAGTCCGGAGTGTAGAGACGCGATACTTCGCGTCTAAATCTTTTAAGTCGTCAGTCGCTAGTCATCAGTCCGGAGGGAAATAGTCCGTAGAGTAGAGACGCGATACCTCGCGTCTAAAACGTAAAAAAGACGCGAGGTATCGCGTCTCTACAACATTTTCCAACGGCGAACGACCACCATCCAACGACCACCGTCCAACGTCCAAAGTCTAACGTCCAATGTCTACTTCTGCCACCCCGCATATTCCAAATAATTCATCGCGGTTCGCATGAATACTTCTGCAGCTTCAGGGCTCACAGGCTTGAGTAATTTGGCTGGGTTTCCCGCAAAGATACTACCAGCAGGAACGCGGGTATTTTGGGTTACAACAGCACCTGCGGCGATGATGGATCCTGTTTCAATTAACGCACCGTCCATGATGATGGCACCCATGCCCACGAGGACATAATCCTCGATGGTACAACCATGAACGATGGCATTGTGTGCGATGGACACGTAATTCCCAATATGCGTTTCGGTTTTTTGGTAGGTGCAATGGATCACCGCACCGTCTTGAATGTTGCTGTAATTGCCTATGCGGATGCGATTCACATCCCCACGAACGACCGCATTATACCATACCGTGCAGTGTGTACCAAACGTCACATCACCTACGATGGTAGCGTTCGCTGCCTGCCAATTTTCTTCCCCAAATTGCGGCGAAATACCCTTTATTGGAACAATTAATGCCATTTTCGTATTGTTAAGCAGGCCATTTGCCCTGTAATTTCATCACTTTTTCAATCACATCTCGCACGGCTCCTTTGCCTCCACCAAAAGGCGATACATATTTACAGGCCATTTGAATTTCTGGAATGGCATCTGCTGGGCAAGTACTCAATAATGCCGGTCGGGAAAGAATTTTTAAGTCTGGAACGTCGTCGCCCATGTACAAAACCTCCGACTCGTCGATTCCCATTTTGTCCAACCAGCCCAAATAAGTTTCCAATTTATCCTTGCCGCCCAAACCAAAATAGATGTCTTGAAACTTCAGGTTTTCCAATCTTTTTTTGACGCCCTTATGGCCTCCGCCGGTAATGACACACAAATTATATTCCGCTTCTCGAGCCTTCTCGATGGCATATCCGTCCCGAATGTGAAAGGTTCGGTAATGTTCTCCGGTTTCCAAGACATGAACGCTTCCGTCTGTCATGACGCCGTCAATGTCGAATACAAAGGCCTTAATTTGCGCAAATTGCGTGAGTACGTTGGACATATTGATTGATTTGAATGGTAATTTACATAAATCTGCGGAAAGACTTGATGCGATTCGTGATGGCTTTTTTGTATTTTTACCCCCTATGAGGCTTTTGCGTATAATTTTCTGGGTTGGCTCCTTGGCATTTTTGCCCACCTATGCCCATGCCCAACAAAATTCCAACGCCTCTCTTGTCGCCGATTTATGCTCGAGCATTAGCCAAAGTAAGTTTTCAGACGCGCCTGTTGTTGTCAACCAATTGCAAAGTCTTTATGCACAGCAACCGCAAGCGGAATTTTTTATTCGGGCCCAACAAATGCGCGCGGCGGGTTATAAAACTCCTTCGTTTTCTTATTTGTTTGCACGAACGTTTTTACAAGCTAACCCTAATTTACAGAAGGAATTAATGCGTGTTGCGGAAGAGCTTGCCAACCGAAAAGTAGGCAAACTCGCGCTTGATTTTTACGAACAAGTGGATGCTTGGCAGTATAATCAACAGCTGTTACAAACGGGAAATTACGCTATCCGTGTGCAGGGAAACCTGTCGGTTCATTGGCAAGATGCGGATAGTACTTTGGCGCCCGCCGACAATTGGGATACGCCTTCCGAAGAAAGCCCTGCTGAAACTTGGATTCAATATCAAGTGAAAAGCCCGGGGCCGGTTTTGGTTTGGACAGATGCAATTTGTGAATCGCTCATTGGCAAGGATAGTCTTCGGATAGCTGCGAAACAGGTTTTGTTTTCGGTAAAAGATCGTTTGTTTTTTGGTCAACATGCGCTTGTGGAACAAGGAACTTTGGCCTTACCGTTATTTCAAATCAACCCGCGCAAAGGCTATTTGCTCAGCGAGGAAATGAACTGGAAAGAAGGAGATCGATCCATTGTGGGGGCACTGCGGATGCAATTGAAAAAGAAGGGGGGTGCCAAGCAATTCGACCTCGAGTTTCGATCCAAACAATTTGTTAGCGAGGCTTTACAAGGGAAATATTTCAAAGGTTTTGGTCGCTTGCTGGTACGCGGAAATCAATTAGGTTTGCTTGGTTCCAAAGAAAAACCAGCAAGGGTGGAGATTTGGGCCCCCCAACGGAAATTGGGTGAAATTTTGACGACGCAAGCCTTGATGCAAGCGAACGAATCCATTCAGATTAAAGAAGGAGCATTTATTGGCTATGTCGGGAAAAAGGATTCGCTGTATCACGGGTTTGTGACTGCGAATTGGATTCCCGCCGAGGCCGCTTGGCACCTCAAACCCACGCAAGAAGAAATTCGTTTTGAAGATAGTTTTCACCAAGTATCGATTTCTGCCGACTTAGGTGTTCTACACGCAGATACGCAGAAAATGGATTTTTTCCGGTTGTCGGGCAAAAGCCAAAACCCCGCCTGGGTCGAGTCCTTTGACTTTTTTGATGCGGGCCGATTGGATAGCCAGCAGGGCATATTAACCTATGATCCGATTCGAATATTGTATAACCATTTGGCTATGATTAAACGAAGTCATGCTAATTTGTATGATATCGCCGAGGCAAATAAAAAGGACCCAAAGCTACTTCAAGGCGGTTTCCAACAGTTCAAGCATGCAGGATATTTGAATTTTGACGAGCTGAGTGGCGACGTTTCTTTCACGCGTTTGGGACGTCATTATGCGCAAGTGAAATATGCCCAAAAGGATTTTGATCGGTTTTATGTCCCTTCGTTTGGGGGGATGTTGGCAAAGGATACGGCGAATATTTCTTTGGATTTAGGCCAACAAAAACTCGTGATTCGCGGTATTAAGGAAGTTATGGTGTCGGATTCTTTGAAGGCCAACTTTATTCCTTCGAACAATCAAATTGTGTTTGGGCAGGGTCGTGACTTCGATTTTATGGGTGAAATTAAGATTGGGAATTACCGCTTCCGGGGCCAGGGATTCCGCTTTAATTTCACGGATTATTCGATTAATTTACCTCAAATTGATTCGATTACCTTCGTTCGAAAGGGGACGAATCGTGAGCTGGGTGGGCAGTTTCGCTATGAGGCGGGTCATATTCTATTAGCGCCCCCGAATAATAAATCGGGCCGACTGGGTCTTGCTGCTTTTCCTAAATTGATTATTCCGAAAGGGGTTGTTTCCTATTTCGATGAGCCTTGGAGGGCGACAGGCGTTTACAGCAAAAAACATTATTTTCAAGTTCCACGCATTGAGCTGGATAGTTTAACTCAAAAGGAAATTACGTTTGAGGGAAGTTTTTATTCGGATGGTTTGTTGCCCACATTCAAGGCTTCTTTGGTATTGATGCCAGATCAGAGTTTTGGCTTTTCGTATAATCAAAAATCACCTCTCAGCATTTACCGAAATAAGGCGACATATCAATTAAAAAGCCCCTTGTTGATGAATAAATCAGGCCTTTCCGCGACGGGTTCGATGACGTATCAAGGGCTCATTTCAAATCAAAAAGAATCACATTTTTACCCGGATTCTTTGATTGCTACGGGCTTAGAAGCAAATATGCAAGGGAAGGGTTTTCCAAACATGCAAATGAGCGAGCATCGTTTCACGTGGATGCAGGAAACGGACAGCTTGTGGATGCATCCTTTTAAGCAATCCATTTCGTTGTATAACAAAGAAGTCCAACTGACCGGGTCGCTGGGCATGCACAAAAAACAGGTTTTCGGTCGGGGGAATTTAACCTTGCAAGACGGGATTATGGAATCGTCCAATTTCCGTTTTGATGCTACTTTGTGGACTGCATCGGAGGCGAATTTGAAAATTGGGAAACAAATGGCGCTATTCCCGCCGTCTGTTTTCATGGATCGGGTGGCTTTAGAGGCGAATATGACATCCCATAAAGTCATGATACGGCCCATGAAAGGCGACATGGGGTCAGCGATTACATTTCCCTATGTGGCCTACCAAAGTTCATTGGCTGAGGCGACTTGGGATTTGACGAATCAGAAGTTTTTGATGGGGGGCCAACAAGGTTTTGAGCTAAAAAGTTTGGACAGCACGGGAATCGCGGGGTCCATAATCAAGGCAACAAATGCTTCGTATGATCTGAAAGCGCAGTATTTGGCACTAAGTGGTGTGAAAGAAGTGGAGGTGGGTTCGGCATTATTGTATCCTGAAAAAGGTATTTTGGGGATTCAAAAAGATGGAGCTTTTAAACCTTTTACGGGTGCCAAAGCGGTCTTGAATGGCAAACATTTGCTGAAGGATTTAAAGATTTCGGAAGGAAATTCCGCTGGCTGGAAAGGGGAGGCTAATTATCAATTTCCACGTAGCGACGGCGATACCGTGGCCGTTGCTTTGCGAAATTTTCATTTTGAGGGGAAAAGTTACATTACGGCAGATGGACTTTTGTCGGAGAAAGTACCCTTGCGTTTCAGCAAACACCAGCAATTCAAAGGAGAAGTTTCGTTGGATACACGCTTGCCTAATTTGAATTTTAAGGGATTTATTCGACCAGTAATTGGTTTGCCTAATTTCCGTGCGGCATGGATTCCATTTGAGAGCAACAAAGGCGAAGAACCGCATTTGGTCTTGAACAAAGAACTACATGATGAGGCCGGTCGGCCGATTACCGCTGGAATTTTTATCAATGCGCAAAACCGATTGTATCCGACATTTTTAAGTCCACAATCGGACGATTTGGATCCCGTATTATTTCAGGCGGAAGGGGATGTGATTGAGGCGAATGATCGCTATGAGGTGAAGGGAAAACAGACGCAGATGCAATTGTTTATTGATAAGCATCGAGTGGAAGCAGAGGGGCCGATCCAATTGTTTACGGGAAATCAGTCGATTCGGGCCTTTGGTCAGTTAACTATGTCGACGGACAGTTTGATTCCTCGCTTAGATACCTGGGTGAATTTGCAATTTCCGTATCCGGCCAAATTGCTGAAAGTGATGGGCGATCGCATCGTCAAATATTTATTGGACGAAGGAATCCAAAGTGACCCTGCGGATGATCCGGAGCGTCGGGATGCGTATTTAAAGCGTGCGGAACAAGTATTGGGAAAAGCAATTCCGGAGGCGATGCGGACCAAAATGGATCAGGTCCACATGGCCTTGGATAAAGTGGCGCCTGAATTCGCCAATTCGATTAACTTTTCTGGGGTTTCGTGGGTTTGGTCTCCAAACACCTCTGCTTTTTATTCGGTTGGCGGAATTCCTTGGGTAAATGTGGGTCCGGTGGATGTGAATGCGACGGTTCGAGGGTACATGGAAGTGATTAAGAAACCGAGCAAAGAGGAGTTTTATGGGTATTGGGAATTGTCGGAAGATTTATGGTATTATTTTGCCTATTTCAATGGCGAGTTGGGTGTATATTCTTCGGATCCGGCCTTTTTGGCCAGCATTCGAGAAGCGGTAAAATCAGATAAAAAGGGTAAATTGGTCGTTGTGGAAGCGGCGGGAGATGAGAAAGATGCATTTGTGAAGCGATTCTTGGCGTATTATCGAGGAACAACGCCAACGAAAAAAGTGAAAAAAGCGGCCGCGCCAGTTAAATCTACGGCGCCCGCAACGAAGTCGAAAAAAGGAGGATTTTAATATGAGTCAGTCAAAGTTGGCCAAAGTATTTCGTTTCATGGACACGCTCGGATTGGGTGAGCGGGATCCCTTTGGCAATCCTATTTTGTTTAAGCGGATAGTGATGATGATTTTGGGCTTTATTTCCTACAATCGCTTAACCGTTTACAATAAAACGAAGATTATGGGAACGGAGCATTTGGAAAATTTGCCCAATGAAGGCGTGCTTTTTTTACCGAATCATCAGACCTATTTCATGGATGTGGTGTGTTTGTACCATATCTTTTTTTCGGTCAAATGGGGCTTTCGGAATACGTTAAATTACCCGCTTTATTTACTGGCACCTCGGTCGAATCTCTTTTATGTGGCTGCGTCTGAAACGATGAAAAATGATGGTTTATTGCCGCGCGTTTTTGCACAGGCGGGAGCGATTTTGGTGAACCGCTCTTGGCGTGCTGAGGGTGTTGATGTGAAGCGCGAGGTTGATTTGGCGGCGGTGGAGAAGATTGGGAAAGGCTTAAAATTCGGTTGGGTGATTAGTTTTCCACAAGGAACGACGCGCGCATTTGCGCCCTTGCGGAAGGGGACAGCGCATTTGATTAAGGGAGAAAATCCGATTGTGGTGCCGGTGCGCATTAATGGGTTCCGACGGGCATTTGATAAAAAAGGTTTATTGTGGCGGAAGCGGAATACGACGCTGACGGTTGAGTTCCGTGAGCCGATTCGCTTTGCGGCGGATGCGACGACCGATGAGATTTTGACTCTTTTGCAGCACGAAATCGGCTTGGATCATGCTGAATAAGACCAAAGGAATCGTTATTCAATACATGAAATACAGGGAATCATCCCTGTTGGTGACCATATACACCGCCGAATTTGGCATCAGCTCCTATGTGGAAAATGGGGTGCGTTCGGCTAAGGCCAAACATAAAATTGCCTTGTTTCAGCCATTGACCTTATTGGATTTAGAGGTATATCACAAGCCGGGAAAGGGCTTGCATCGGATTTCAGAGGCCAAATGTTATTATCCTTATCGAAAGATTCCCTTTGATATAGCTTCATCGAGTATCGCGTTGTTTTTGACGGAGGTATTGAGCAAGGTGTTGCGGGAAGAGGAGGCGAATCCGGTATTGTTTTCGTTTTTGGAGGAGTCTTTTCAGATATTGGATCAAGGGAAGGGGCATTTGGAGAATTTCCATTTGCAGTTTTTGTGGCGCTTGAGTGAGTTCTTGGGATTTCATGCGGGTCAGGTGGCGGAGTTTTTGGATCAATTGCGGGAGGCTGGCGTTCCGGGGATGGGGGATTTAGAAGCGTCGACTGTGCAGGAATTGTTTGATGCGGATTATGGGGACGGAGTAGGGGTTAATCGGGTGCAGCGTGCGGCGATTTTGCGGGCTTTGATTTATTATTATGGCTTGCACATGGAGTCCTTTGGGGAATTGAGGTCATTGCAGGTTTTACAAGAAGTATTGTCATGAGGACATTGAAATATCGAATAAAGCCATCGTTTCATGCGTTGGATATTGAGTTGACATTTATGCCTTCGCGCACAGGGCCGCTGGTATTGCATTTGCCTATTTGGCGGCCCGGGCGATATCAGGTGCAACATTTTGCGAAAAACATTGCCACAGTTACTTGTGCTGATGCAGTGGTTGTGAAATCGGATTTGTCCTCATGGACGGTAGATATCCTGGAGTTGAAACCCATCACGGTATCCTATCGCTACCATGCGGAGCAGCCGGATGCGGGGGGATCTTGGGTAGATGAATCGATGGTTTACATCAATTTTGTGAATTGTTTGTTGTTCCCACATCGGGGGGAGAATCGGGCGTGTGAGGTGGAGGTATTGTTACCGCCGGTGGGATTTTCGCCGACGGAGGAGCTGGAATTAGCAGGGTCGTTTCCGGCGAATATCACGCCGGCAGGGTGTTATGAAACATCCTGTGCATTAAGGACTTACGGAAATAAATTTCGGGCAAAATCGTATCGCGAACTGGTTGATTCGCCTTTTCTTGCTGCGCCTCAACTCCATACACTTGCTTGGAAAACCCATGGGGTAAAATTCTATATGCAAGGCTTAGGGCCTAAGACGCATTTTTCGGAACGTTTGTTTAAGGCTTACCAGAAATTTGTTGCTTATCAGCTCGATTATATGGGGGAGTTTCCTGTTCGGGATTATCGATTTATGTTGTGGATTTGCCCTAAACCATTTTATCACGGTGTTGAGCATACGAAATCGACAATGATGGTCATGGGGCCGGAGGATCGGGATTCCTATGAGGATTTGATTGGTTTGGGTTCGCATGAATTGTATCATGTGTGGAATGTGGCGACGATCCGGCCGAAAGCTTTATTGCCCTATGATTACACCAAAGCTGTTATTTTTGACACGGGTTGGATTATTGAAGGGATTACGACCTATCTAGGGGATTGGTTTTTGTGGGCATCGGGTGTGGTGAATGCGGAGGAATATGTGAATTTATTGGCGGGTAATTTGAAACTACATTTTGAGCGAGATGGAGCATCAAAGCAGTCGTTGATAGAAAGTTCGATTGATTTGTGGTTGGACGGTTACGGTTCTTCATTACCAGGTAAACGGGTTTCAATCTATTTTAAGGGGGCATTGGTAGCCTTGGGCCTGGATCTGTTGATTCGTCGGAAGTTTCAACATGCCAAATCGCTTCGCGACGTCATGTTGCTCATGCAAAAACGCTATGGCCGACTAAAAAAGGGGTATACTCGTCAAGAATTTTATGCGTTGGTGGAAGAAGTTTACGGAGAATCTTTATTGGAATTTTGGACTCGTTGGGTAGAATCCTCGGAGCACTTAGTAGGCGAAATTGCTGCACTTTTGGAAAGTGTAGGCTTACGTTTTGAGTCGGAAGGTGTCTTGACAATTTCAGATTTGAATCGCTTGGAAGCCTTTGGCATAGCACAATAAGAAAAATTATTTCGATATGTGACATATTTTGTCGGCGAAGTCATAACGGCTGAGTATATACGATTCATTATCTTGCCTTATGAAAAAATATGCAGCAAGACTCCGGAAGATTCGAATATCTCATGAGTATAGCCAGGAGTATATGGCATTAAAATTGGGAATGGCGATTTCAACCTATTCCAAATTAGAGCAAGGCAAGACAGAGCTGACTTTATCGCGCTTAGTGCAGTTGTCGGAGATTTTACAGTTTAATCTTCCCCAATTTTTTGATGAGGAGCCTGAAGTGCAAGTGCCAGAGAATGTCTATGCGGGTTATGGATTTGTGACACGCGCGGAATTTGTCCAGCATGTTGATAAATTACATTTATTGGAGCGACAATTAAGCAAGATCCTTTCCCAACTGCCGCAATAATTCCTACCTTTGTGCCTTAAATCATTCGATATGTTACAAAGGCCGCGTAGAAATCGTCAGAGTGCAGTCATTCGAGATATGGTGGAGGAGACTCGCCTGTCGGTGAAAGATATGTTATTTCCCTTGTTTGTTCAGTCGGGTTCGGGTAAAAAGACCCCGATTGTTTCTATGCCGGGCATACATCGTTATTCGCTTGATTTATTGTTGAAGGAGATTGAGGAATGTGTTGAATTGGGTATTCGCTCATTCGCATTATTTCCGCAGGTTGAGGAGTCCTTAAAGGATTCCATCGCCTCTGAAAGTTACCGCAAGGGTTCTTTATATTTAGATGCGATTCATGCGGTTTCAAGCCGTTTTCCAGAAATTTCTTTGTTGACCGACGTGGCCATGGATCCTTACAGTTCAGATGGGCATGATGGGATTGTGAAAGACGGTCAAATTTTGAATGATGAAACGTTGCCAGTACTTGCTAAAATGGCGATTGCACAAGCGCAAGCGGGTTCTCGCTTGATTGGACCTTCGGATATGATGGATGGGCGTGTGGGTTATTTGCGTGAAGCATTGGACAGTGCAGGATTTTCGAATGTAGGTATTATGGCTTACACGGCTAAATATGCGAGTGCATTTTATGGCCCATTTCGGGATGCATTAGAATCGGCACCTAAATTTGGAGATAAGAAGACATACCAAATGAATCCGGCGAATCGTCGGGAGGCTTTAATCGAATTGGAATTGGATGAGGCTGAAGGTGCGGATTTCTTGATGGTGAAGCCGGCTTTGGCCTACCTAGATATTATTGCTTTGTTGCGTGAAAATAGTCATTTGCCCATTGCGGCGTATAATGTTTCAGGAGAATATGCCATGATTAAAGCAGCTGCGCAAAATGGCTGGTTAGATGGCGAGAAGGCGATGTTGGAAAGTTTATTATCGATTAAACGGGCGGGTGCGCAGGTGATTCTGACGTATTTTGCCAAAGAATTTGCTCAATTAAATCAAGCGTAAATATGTCAACCGATCGCTACATGCAACGGG
Organism: Aquirufa sp. TARAVU-A1A; assembly: GCF_054558675.1. Taxonomy (NCBI): domain Bacteria; kingdom Pseudomonadati; phylum Bacteroidota; class Cytophagia; order Cytophagales; family Flectobacillaceae; genus Aquirufa; species Aquirufa sp. TARAVU-A1A. The sequence goes on along the minus strand of NZ_JBPXKP010000001.1, from coordinate 325,005 downwards.
GAGTTTCGGCTTCTAAAGAAGATGTTCACAAGGCCATTGCCAAGTTAGATAAGGGTTTGTTTCCACAAGCTTTTTGCAAGATTTCACCTGATGTTTTGGGTGGAGATGCGGATTATTGCAACATTATGCATGCGGATGGGGCAGGGACGAAGTCGTCTTTGGCTTATTTGTATTGGAAGGAAACGGGAGATATTTCGGTTTGGAGAGGGATTGCACAGGATGCGGTGGTGATGAATACGGATGATTTGATTTGTGTGGGGGCGACGGATCAAATGTTGCTTTCGAGTACGATTGGTCGGAATAAGAATTTGATTCCAGGCGAGGTGATTGCGGAGATTATTAATGGGACCGAAGAGGTGCTGGAGATGTTGCGCGAGAATGGTTTAGGGATATATAGCACGGGAGGCGAGACGGCAGATGTGGGAGATTTAGTTCGTACGATTATTGTGGATAGTACGGTGATTGGTCGGATGAAGCGTTCGGATGTGATTTCGAATGGCAATATTCAAGCCGGCGATGTGATTGTAGGTTTGGCTTCGGATGGGCAGGCGACTTATGAGAAGACGTATAATGGGGGGATGGGTAGCAATGGTTTGACATCTGCGCGCCATGATGTGTTAGACAATTATTTGGCAGGAAAATATCCAGAGAGTTTTGATCCATCGGTGCCGACTGATTTAGTTTATTCCGGTTCACGTTCGTTGACGGAAGCTGTTCCCGGAACACCGTTGAATGTAGGCCAATTGATTTTGTCCCCTACGCGGACCTATGCGCCCGTGATTAAGGCGATTTTGGGTTCATTAAGGGCGCAGATTCATGGGATGGTTCATTGTTCTGGTGGGGCGCAGACGAAAGTCATGCATTTTGTGGAGGGCGTTCATGTGATTAAGGACAATTTATTTCCGATTCCGCCGCTGTTTGATTTGATTCAAAAGGAAAGTGGTACGAGTTTTCAGGAGATGTACAAGGTGTTTAACATGGGACATCGGATGGAGATTTATGTGGCGCCTGAGTTTGCGGATGAGATTATTCAAATTTCGGAGTCATTTGGCATTCCAGCGCAGATTGTGGGGCGTGTGGAGGCGGCTCCAACGAAGAAATTGACGATAAAAAGTACTTACGGAGAATTTATTTACGAATAAGGCTTTGCTTTGTAGCAATTCCTTTTTATATTTGCGACCCCATTTAAAAGGCTTTGTAAAGGTAACGACCTGGCCTCGTGGGATTGTTTCACTTAAATACATATAAAATGTACGCAATCGTAGAAATTGCCGGGCAGCAATTTAAAGTAGAAAAAGACCGTACCGTATATACCCACCGTTTGGCGGGAGCGGAAGGCGCTGCACTGGTTATCGACAAGGTATTACTTGTTGACAATGACGGAAAGATTTCCGTAGGAGCACCCACCGTAGCTGGTGCGACTGTTCAAGCTAAAATCGTAGCACACGTTCGTGGCGAGAAGGTTTTGGTATTCAAAAAGAAACGTAGAAAGTCTTACCAAAAAATGAATGGACACCGTCAAGATTTGACGCAAGTGTTAATCGAAGGTATCTCAGTTAAATAATTGAAAATTAGCGTTTTAACGCATAAAATAAAAAAACATGGCACATAAGAAAGGCGCCGGATCGTCGAAAAACGGGCGCGAGTCACATAGTAAACGCTTAGGCGTTAAGTTATTTGGAGGCCAAGCAGTTATCGCGGGGAACATCATTGTTCGTCAACGTGGAACAGCGCACAACCCAGGTGAAAATGTTGGTCTTGGAAAAGATCATACATTATTTGCTTTAGCGGATGGTGTAGTAGCATTCAAAAAAGGATTTAAAGGTCGTTCATTTGTGCACGTATTGCCAGCAGTGGCTGCGGCAGCACCAGTGGCACCGGTAGCGAAAAAAGCTCCAGCGAAAAAAGCAGCTCCAGCAGTGGAGGCGGCTCCAGTAGCAGAGGTTGCGGTAGAAGCAGCTCCAAAAGCAAAGAAAGCTCCTGCTAAGAAAAAAGAAGCTGCAGCTGAGTAATCAATTGCAAATTTCAGAGAGAACCTGACATGAAAGTGTCAGGTTTTTTTTATTTTACGAAACCTTATTGGCCAATTGTTGGTTTAGGCTCTATAACTTCACTTTTATGCTTACCTCTACAGTAACAATTTATACAGAATCTACGCCTAATCCACATTCGATGAAATTCGTCTTTAATGTGGAATTATTGCCAGATGGCATGTCATTTGACTATACCCAACCAGCAGACGGATTGACCAAAGAGAAAAATTCTCCTTTAGCGGTAGCCTTATTCGGCTTTGAATTTGTTCGTCGGGTGTTTATCACGAATAATTTTATCACGTTAACAAAGACGGAAAATGCGGCTTGGGAAGATGAATTGTTTGGGATTAAGCAATACTTGAAGAAATATTTCGCGGAGAAACAGCCTGTATTTTCGTTGCCTGCGTCTGAATTTGCGGCAGAGGGGGACTCTTCGGATTCTGAAATTATCACACAAATTAAGCAAGTTTTAGAGGAGTATGTGAAGCCTGCCGTTGAATCAGATGGTGGAGCTATTACCTTTCATTCATTTGATGAATCAACGGGTCAAATGAAAGTTTTATTGCAAGGTTCTTGCTCCGGGTGCCCATCGTCTCAAATGACGCTTAAGGCAGGTATTGAGACCCTGATGACCCGAATGGTACCTTCGGTGAAGGAAGTTGTCGCAGAGGGCGTTTAAATAAGTTTATTGGACAATATAGCTCTGGCTTGCGCGTTGGAGCGTGGTAGACGCTGCCGGGGTCGCAGACCCCGGCAGCGTCACCTTTTCACCCCCACTTCCCGAATTAACCCTCCTGCTAAACAAACTGATTATTTCCCGCCTTTAGGCCGCTTAAAAGGAATAATGATTCTCATGATTATCAAGTTCTTGATAAACTGCCTACCCCAATCCCATAAAAATTTCTAATTATAAAAACGAGAGAACCTCGTCTAAGCGTTCGATCTCCCGGAAGTTCTCATGTTCCACGGGATGGCTCACCATTTCATGTGCCCAGGTCGTATGAAATGGAATATGAACGCCATGTCCTCCTAGTTCCAAAACGGGCAAAATGTCGGATTTTAACGAGTTCCCAATCATAAAAAACTGCTCTGGAGCAATGTCTAAATGACGTATTAATTTCTGATAATCTTCCGGTTTTTTATCCGACATGATTTCAATGTGATGGAAGTATTTGGCGAGGCCCGACTTTTTTAATTTTCGCTCTTGATCGAGCAAATCACCCTTGGTAGCAACCACAAGGCGGTATTTTGTTGATAGCGCTTCTAGAACAGTATCCACATGTGGAAGGATTTCAATGGGTCTTTCGAGTAGTTCCTTCCCGATTTCCAATATCTGACGTGTACCTTCAGCGGATAAATTTCCACCCGTAATTCGAATGGCTGTTTCAATCATGGAAAGCATAAAACCTTTCACCCCATAGCCATATAGCGCCAGGTTATCCATCTCGGTTTTAAACAATTCCTGTTGGGTTTGATGCAAAGGCAAATAGTCCTCAAATAGGGCTGCGAAGGCTTCTTCGCTCTCACGAAAATAGGGTTCATTTACCCAAAGCGTGTCATCTGCGTCAAATGCGATTACCAACATATTGATATACTTTTTTCGACTATAAAGCGTTCGGAGGAGTAACGCTGCCGGGGTCTTCAGACCCCGGCAGCGTTTACCCAAAAATTAAAACGATTTCGCAATCGTAATGAAATCCGCCGCGATCAACGAAGCACCACCGATCAATCCGCCATCCACATCTGGACCCGCGAAAATCTCCTGTGCGTTTTTCGCATTGCAAGATCCACCATATAAAATCGAACAATTATCTGCTACCGTTGCGCCGTATTTGGCAGCAATGTGAACACGTAAATGTGCATGCATTTCTTGCGCTTGCTCAGCCGAAGCCGTCAAACCCGTTCCAATCGCCCAAATAGGCTCATATGCAATCACCACTTTACCGAACTCCTCAGCCGATAAGTGAAATAAACTTGCCGTTAATTGATCCGCTACAAAAGCCAAAAACTCACCACCCTCACGCAAAGCTAAACTCTCTCCGCAACAGAAAATCGGTGTGATTCCATTCGCTAATGCCGCATCCACTTTAGCAGCTAATTGCTCATTCGACTCCGCGAAATATTCACGACGCTCCGAGTGTCCAATCAATACATAAGGAATCGCAGCAGATGCCAATTGCACCGCCGAAATCTCCCCCGTATACGCTCCTGATGCTTTTTCGTGGCAGTTTTGTGCCGCTACAGCCAAATTATCAATGCCCTCAATTACCTGAGAAACACCTGTCAAATACAAGGCTGGCGTCGCCATAATCACTTGTACATCCGCCGGAACCTCCGACTTCACCAATTGCGCTACCTCAGTAGCCAAAACGAATGCCTCAGCAGCCGTTTTATTCATTTTCCAGTTTCCAGCAACAATTTTTTTTCTCATACGTTCATCTAATTAAGCTCCAAAAATACAATTCCTTTCCCGCTTACGAAAATCCAAGCAATAAAATCCCAAAGATTCCGTATTTTCACAATCCATTACCTCATTTTACACATGATCAAACGCTTTCTATTTGCCTTGCTTTTCATCGCCTCAGGCAAAACCGCATACAGCCAAACTGACCTATTTCCGCATACCAAATCCAAATGGGTGGATTCCGTCATGAAAAGCTTGTCGGTCGACCAAAAAATAGGCCAGGTCCTCATGCCACGCGGTAATACCAATGCAACGTATGACACAGCCCGACTCTATGACATCGTGAGAAATTATCATGTAGGGGGATTTGTGTTGTTTGCGGGCTATCCGACCAACCAGGCGAATTTGGTAAATAAGTTGCAATCGATGTCCAAAGTACCCATGTTCATCGGTATGGATTTGGAATGGGGCTTGAACATGCGTTTGGACTCCACGGTTCGTTATCCCTACCAAATGACGCTCGGGGCGATTCAAGGCAACGATGCGCTCATCGAGAAAATGGGTTTTCAAATCGCCCAACAATGCAAGCGCATGGGTGTGCATATCAATTACGCACCGGTTGTTGACGTGAATAATAACCCGAACAATCCTGTCATCAATTTCCGCTCTTTCGGCGAGAACCGCGAGGCGGTAACCTCGAAGTCTTTGGCCTATATGCGCGGCCTGCAAAAAGGGGGTATTATTACCTCTGCCAAACACTTTCCAGGCCATGGTGATACAGGAACCGATTCACATTACGATATACCCGTGTTGACGCATAGCCGTAACCGATTGGATTCTTTAGAACTTTTCCCTTACCGGGAATTGATCAAAAAAGGCCTTCAGGGTGTCATGGTGGGCCACTTAAGCATTCCTGCCTTGGACACAACAGCCATGCTGGCGTCTACGATGTCTAAGCCTATCGTAACGGGTTTGTTACGTGATTCCTTGAAATTTGAAGGCCTCGTTTTCACGGATGCCATGGACATGAAAGGGGCGACAAAAATGTTCCCGGAAGGCCAAGCGAACGTGAAAGCTTTCCTAGCTGGAAACGATATTTTAGAAACGTTTGTGGATGTCCCTGCCGCATTTAATGCCATCAAAAAAGCCCTAACGGAAGGCGAAATCACGGAAGCGGAACTTGATAAACGCGTTCGCCGCATCTTGAATGCCAAAGCCTGGGCGGGCTTAGATCAGTACCAACCGATTGAAACCAAAAACTTAATTGACGAACTCAATCCATTGCAAGCGGATTTGTTGAAACGTAGCTTGGCAGAGAAATCAACCACAGTTCTTAAAAATCCTTTTGACTTAATTCCATTGCGCCGTATAGATACCTTGAAAATTGCCACCCTGGCGATCGGAAAGGCAAACTATGGCGGGGTATTCCCAACGGAGTTCCAGAAATTGGCCCAAAATTACGTCGAGATGGAGCACTTCTATTTGGATGAAACGAGTGCCGACTCAACTATTACTCGCGTGGAAAATGCCTTGAAAAATTACAATGTTGTGTTGATGGGCTTGCATGGAATTTCTTACCGACCTGCGAATAATTATGCGATTAAGCCGCAGATTCAGGCTTTGGTGAAGCGTTTTGCGACCCCGAAAACGATCTTGTCTTATTTCGCGAATCCATTCACACTGAAGTCTTTTGAGAACCTGAAGAATTTGGGGGGATTGGTATTGACTTATCAGGATGGGGTGGCTCAGCAAGAAGCGGCGGCATCCGTGATTTTCGGTGGAATTGCGGCAGAGGGCAAAATGCCGGTAAGCGCATCTGCGGATTACCCAGCGGGAACGGGTATTATCACACCAAGTTTGGGCCGTTTGCAATACAATGTGCTTCCGGAAGCGGTAGGCATTTCGGGTAAATATTTGAATAAGCAAGTGGATTCTTTGGCACAAAAAGCAATCGATATCAAAGGTGCTCCTGGGGTTGTGGTATTGATTGCCAAAGAAGGCAAGGTGATTTACCACAAGGCTTTTGGTAACCAAACCTATGAATCCAAAGAGCCTTTGAAAAAGACGGATATCTTTGATTTGGCGTCCATTACTAAAATTTCTACCTCGATCCCGGCTTTGATGAAATGGCAGGATCAAGGAAAATTTACCTTGGAAACGACCATGGGGGAATTGATTCCGGAATTTGCGCAAAGTAATAAGAAGGATTTGAAGTATTTGGATGTCTTGACGCACCAAGCGCGCTTACGGGCCTGGATTCCTTTTTGGCAGGATTACATTGATAGCACCGACATGATTGTCCACAGCAAAAAGTTCAATCAGCGTTATGCCAAAAACGATATGCAATACTCGTTTGTGGAAAAGTATTTGACGAAAGCAGCGGGTGAGGAACGCATCAAAAAAATCATTCGTACGCAGAAAAACCTGTGGGATTCATGTGTCGACATTAAGTCGGAAGTAACACGTTGGAAGCCGAGAACGCTTTCTTACGCCTCTTCAGAAGAATATCCAATTCAAGTTGCTCCGAACCTTTGGGCGCATCGCAGCATCAGCGCGCAAGTAAGCGATGCGATTAAAAACTCGGCACTGCGGGAGAAAAAAGAATATGTGTACTCGGATTTATCGTATTATTTATTGCCCCAAATCGCTCCGCGCATCACAGGAAAAACCTGGACAAATTACCTTTCCGAGACTTTTTACAAGCCTTTAGGGGCTAGTACCTTGGTTTATCAAGCTGAGAAGTATTTTCCATTAGCGCGTATTGTCCCAACCGAATACGATTCTTTATTCCGCAAGACCTTGATTCATGGCAAAGTGCATGATGAGGGAGCTGCTTTATTGGACGGTATTAGTGGGCATGCAGGTTTGTTTGGAAACGCGAACGACTTGGCGAAATTGATGCAGATGTATTTGCAGAATGGTTATTATGGAGGCCAACAATTCATCGAAGAGAAGACGATGAAGCAATGGACTTCGTATCCGCTTCCGGTGGAAGAAAATTCTCGTCGGGGAGTTGGTTTCGATAAACCAGATCGAAAGAAACCAGGCATATCAGCGGCGCCATCTGCGAGCGGGGCGAGCTTTGGCCATTCCGGATTTACGGGAACTTATACTTGGGTAGATCCGAATCAGGATTTGGTCTATGTTTTCTTGTCGAATCGCGTGTATCCGACTCGAAATAATAGCAAAATTTCCGATGCGAATATTCGAACAGGGATCAATGAAGTGATTTATCAAGCGATTAAAAAAGGGAATTAATGCGCATTCTCATCACCGGCGGAACGGGTTTTATCGGGCAAGAACTACAGACATATTTACATGCGCTGGGACACCAAACGCGTGTATTATCGCGTAAGGGTGGTTGGGACATCGACAAAGGATTTCTGGCGGCGGATGCCTTGGATGATATTGATGCGATTGTGCATTTAGCGGGAGCGGGGATAGCCGATAAACGCTGGTCGGAGGCAAGAAAAAAGGAATTGATTCATTCGCGAGTGGCCTCTACTCGCTTGTTGGCGGAGGCCTTAAAAACGCGAAATCATCAGGTGCACACCTTTGTTTCAGCTTCGGCGATTGGTTATTATGGGGCGGATTCTGGGGATGTACTTTGTAAGGAGGACACTCCGGCGGGCGCCGACTTTTTAGGTGCTTGTACGGTGGCTTGGGAAAAGGCGGTGGATGAAATACAGGATTTGCGCGTGGTGAAATTGCGCATAGGCTTGGTTTTGGGTGCAAATGGGGGGATATTCCCCGTATTAGCCCGACCGATTCGTTGGTTCGCGGGTGTCATTTTAGGCAAGGGAACGCAAGGACAATCGTGGATTCATATTCAGGATTTAGTCAAAATGTTTGCATGTGCGCTGACGGATGAGCATGCACACGGTGTTTACAATGCGGTGGCGCCAAATCCGGTAACACATGCGGAGATGACAAAACAGATTGCGGCGGCTTATCACAGACCGATTTGGTGGCCTCAAGTTCCGGCTTGGGCATTGCGTTTGGTACTGGGCGAGATGGCCGTTTTAGTTACAGGAGGAAATTTTGTTTCTTCGGAGAAAATACAAAAAGAGTTAAATTTTACGTTTACTTACACGCGGCTGGCGGACGCGTTAACACAAATTATACATGTCTAAAACAATTTTAGTTTATTGTGGCTCATCAAAAGGGCACAACCCGATTTACGAAGCAGAAGCAAAAGCCTTAATGCAGGCGTTCAAGAAGCACGATTGCAAATTGATTTTTGGTGCGGGGAGTGTGGGAATCATGGGCGTTTTGGCAGATGAATATTTACGTTTGGGCGGTCATGTGATCGGGGTGATTCCGTCGTTTATGGAGCCTTGGGAAGTGAAGCATAAAGGTATTCAGGAATGTTATGTCACGGAAACGATGCACAGTCGGAAGCAGAAAATGGCTGAGCTGGCGGATGGCGTAATTGCTTTGCCGGGAGGTTTTGGTACCTTGGATGAGTTGTTTGAGATGTTGACTTGGAAGCAATTGGATTTACACCAAATGCCTATTTCCATCCTGAATACGAATGGCTATTATGATCATTTATTAGCGCAATTAAAGCATATGGTGGATGAAGGATTTTTGAAATCGCCTAATTTAGAAGCTTTGCAGGTGGAGACAAATCCGGAGGCTTTGGTCGATTACATTATGGCCTATGAGCCAGAGAAAATGGAGAAAAAATGGATTTATCGCGGCTAATTTGCCTTTTTTTATTGGTGTCATTTGTGGGTTTCGGGCAGCAAAAGTCGGAGAACTTAGGCTCTGCTGTGAACTCGGAATACGCGGAGTTGAACCCCGTAATGGCTCCAGATGGCAAGACGCTGTATTTTGGTCGGAAGAATCATCCATCTAATCGTTTTGGAACGCAGGGTTCGGAGACGGTGGCGGGGTCACAGGATATTTGGTTTAGTGAGCGTGTGGGGGATGTTTGGAGTACGGCGCGTCGCATGCCGGATGTGTTGAATCGTGATCAATACAATACGATTTTATCGATTTCTCCGGATGGCCAAACAATATTATTGAAGGGCGCTTACATCAATGGCGTGTATGAATCGCGCGGTTTTTCTTTGGCCAAAAAGACTGTCGGTGGATGGTCGATTCCTGAGAAAATTGACATTCCGGGCTATGAAAAGCTGAGTCGGGGTAAGAATGAATATGCTTATTTAGCGATGGACGGGAAGGCCCTCTTATTAGCTTTCGCGGAGAAGAAAAATAGTGATCGGGATGATATTTATGTGAGTTTATTGGGGGATACGGGTTGGTCGAAACCCGAGAATTTAGGGGACGGAATAAATACGGATTTTTCGGAAACAACGCCATTTTTGGCGGCGGATGGTCGGACGCTGTATTTCTCGTCGGACCGACCGGGTGGTCTAGGTTTGCAGGATATTTACATGTCGAAGCGTTTGGGAAATGGTTGGACGTCGTGGCGCAAGCCCGTGAACATCGGTCCGCCGGTGAATACAAGCGGTTATGATGCCTATTATACTTTGGCTGCCAAAGGGGATTATGCTTATTTTTTATCGTCGACGGAGGCAGGAAAGAAGGATATTTTTCGGATTGCGATCGAGCCTGAACCGGAGCCTGTTGTTGCGGAGGCGCCAAAGCCCATCTTGCAACAAGATGTTAAATCGAGTCCGCGAATCGGGTCATCAGAAACGTCCGAAGCAGTCGTATTGTTAACCGGAAAAGTAAGTGATGCTGCAGGCAAGGTGCCTTCGGGTGCTTCGGTGAGTTATGAGGATTTGAAAACGGGGAAGATCATTGGGCAAGCGACGCCGGATCCGGGAACGGGGCAGTATAAATTGGTCTTACCTTATGGAACGAATTACGGGATTACAGCGAAGGCGAATGGCTATTTACCTAGTTCGACGCATTTGGATTTAAGCCAATTACGCGGCCGGTATTTGGAATTAGATGGTCGGGATTTAGCGATGTCGCCTATTGCCAAAGGAAGTACGGTGACGGTTAATAATCTATTCTTTGAGCTGAATAAGGCAACCTTAACGGCGGAATCTGAGCCGGAATTGAAACGAATGGTTCAGGTGATGTTGGACAATGTGGCTTTGCGAATTGAGATCAGTGGGCATACGGATAATACGGGTACCGATGTAATTAATGATGCCTTGTCGCAGGCGCGTGCGGATGCGGTGAAGATTTATTTGTTGAACGCTGGTATTCCGGCGGGAAGAATTCAGTCGAAAGGCTATGGCTCTAAGCGTCCGAAGGTCTCGAATGATACGGAGGAAGGAAGAGCGCAGAATAGACGGGTGGAGTTTTCGATATTGTAAGTCATCAGTCGCTAGTCGTCAGTGGTCAGTCTGGAGTCCGGAGGGAATTAGTCCGAAGGGAGTCAGGGTTCAGTGGTCAGTCTGGAGTCCGGAGGGAATAAGTCCGGAGTCCGAAGTCTGGAGGGGATAAGTCCGAAGGACATTGTAGAGACGCAATACTTTGCGTCTGATTTAGTTAAGACGCGAGTTATCGATTCCTATTTTCGTTCTAAAAATTCCCCGGGGGAGCAACCTACTTCGGCTTGAAATGCGGAGTAAAAACTGGAACGGGAGCTGAAGCCGGCCATTTGGCCAATACCTTCCAAACTCAGATGAACGGCATCATCAGATTGCATCAATTGTTTCGCATATTCAATGCGTAATGAAGTCTTCAGCTTAGGAAAACTTTGCTTGTAGAGTACGCGGAGGCAATAAGAGATATGGTGCTGAGGCACTTTCATGGCAGTTGCCAAGTCGCCAATAGAAAACTCGGGATTCAAATAGGGTTTTTCCGATGCTAGGTAATCGCTAATTTGATCTCTTAAATCAATAAATGGATTGTCTTCTTCGTCTTCATCTATTTCAGGCAGTATGGGTTTATTAGCCTCTGTTTTACGAATAATTTTTTCGTTTGAACTTTGATAAACAGGAAATCCATACAGGATTTGGGGAAAGATGAGTAGGGATGCGGAAAGAATCAAGAACATAATTCCACCAAGGGTATGCACAAGATTTAATGCCCCAAAGGTCTCTTTTGGAGTTTTTTGAATAAAATCAGCCGTAATTAATCCAAACGCAATGAGCAAAATGATTAAGGCAATAAAAAACATATTAAGCCAGCGGTAGGTCAATAAATACTGTTGGGTTGGGATTGACTTTTTCACCTTGGGCTTGTACTTCCATACTTTGTAATAACTGTAAAGTGTATAAATCATCAGCGATGTTACCCGCATGATGTAATTCACAGATATTGGAAAAATGAAATTTACCCCGATATATTTGAGTTGATCCATGTCGGTTAAAATCTTTTTGGCATTTTCAATTTTAACATCAAATGGTGTAAAGTAATATGGGATATTTCCGATGAAGACAATGATGGCAGGTATAAAATGCAAATAATCCTGCGGGGTCAACACATAGCTATCTCGGATTATTCCCCGCACGTAAAAGTAGAGGAGCGGACCCGCAAGCAACATGAAGGGGGAGAAGTGACCATAAAATATGGCTAGCATGAAGGGAGAGTTCCCAAATACCGAAAAGTAATGTGTTAGGCTATATAGTGAAATGAGGAATAAAAACAGCCCCAAATAAATCGTGTTTTTATTCTCCTTCCAGTTGAAGAATAATAATATTAGGGAAATAAATAAGCTCAATAAAGCATTAAATAGAAACATAATTTTTAGAACAGCTGCAATCGAATAATTTATGTAAAGGTATTAGAATTGCCTGATATTCCCATGTACATGTCCTAGTTTTCAAATCTAGGACATGTACTGGAATTAAAATCGCATTTTGAAAAGTAATATTTTGAGATTTGTGTGGGAATAATCCTATGTTCTATTAATTACACATGACGATTCGATTTACGCGTTTATTCGCCCTAATCTTTTTATTGGGGTCACTTCATCAACAAACTTTTGCTCAGTCGGTTAATTATATCATCAATCCTAATACGGATGGTGGGTTTGAAGGAGCGCATGGCTGGACTTTTTTAAATGGCATTCAAGCCAATCAATGGCAAGTAGGCCCAGCTGTAAAATCTGCGGGTTCGAATGGAGCTTATGTCTCGAACAATGCAAGTACGCAAACATTGACAAGCCCGCAAGCAGGTAACTCGATTGTCTATATGTATAAGGACATCACAGTTCCTACTAATGCGACTTCGATTAATTTATCTTTCAAGTGGAAAAATCCGGATGGATCTACCTTTCCTCCGCGCGTCTTGTTCATGCCAGTTTCGGATTTGCAGTACTTGCCTACGGGCGGGGATTTTTACCGAACGAGTACCTCGGCCTTGACCACATTTTTGCAAAACCAATCAACGTGGCAAACGTATACAAACAGCGATCCTTTACAAAACGATCGAACCTCAACTTACCTATTCTTTACGGGTTATAACTTAAAGCCGGGTACAACGTATCGGGTAGTTTTTGAGTGGGCGGCATTTGATCAAAATTATTATATTCAAAACCCGCCTATTTGTACATTGCCTACGTCGGCAACGATTGTTCCAACGGGAAACAATATTGTTTATGATGCCAACCATGTACAACAATGGGCGGCTAACACTATTTACACTTACCATGTTGATTTACCTGGTGGCGGGGCCAATTATATTATTGAATGGTCGTTTGACAATGCCACAATTGTCTCAGGTCAAGGAACTCAGGATGTTACGGTGCGAACAAATAGCTCTATTCCTTCGGGAACATCTTACAGCCGAGTTAAAGTTTATTGCCCTACGCCGACCTATACCTTTGGCGGATATAACGGAGGTAATTTAGCGATTGATGAGGTTGCATTGACTTATGTGGCGGCACCTGTGATTTTGACGACAAGTGCTACCTCGGGGGCCGTAGGAAGCTCCGTAACATTAAATGGACAGTTTTTTGGCGATGATGCGGCTCATAATATTGTGTACTTAGGAGGTTCAAAATGTACGATCACATCTGCAACATCCACAAGCATCACGGTCACGATTCCGGCTCACGCGAAATATGATCATTTCTCTGTGCTGAATACCGCAACCAATCTGTCGGCTACTTCACAAGCCAAATTCTTGCCCAAAAACACCGGTTTAGTTAACGCCAAATATTCGAGTTTGGCGAATACGTCCTTTTTAGCGCCGATTTCATTTTCTACTCCAGAGGCCTTAAACCCATCCCAAAGATTAGCTGTTGCTGATATTGACCAAGATGGAAAACCCGATTTGGCGACCTATTCTTCAGCGGGTGTTCCTCAGGTGTTACGTAATACAGCTACGGCTGGTGTTGTTAACTCCAGCACTTTTGCTGCCGTTACAGCTGTTGCCGGCGTATCAGAAACGTATTACCCTAATGCTTCTCGTTCGGTGATGGCTGCCGACTTGAACAATGATGGCAAGATTGATTTGGCTACAAGTAATGGATTGTCTGCCGCAGGTGGATTCGCGAATATGAATTCAAGCACGAGTGGTTCCATCAGTTTAGGGGCTTATCGCAGCATCAAGGCACCAAACGGGGATTATTTCGTGGATGCTGCGATGATTCCTTTGGATGTGAATAACGATGGTAAATTGGATATTTTTGGATTGAATGGTCAGTCAATTTTTAATCCCTCAATAAATTCAAGTTACCAATCGGGCTATTATTTAACCCAAAACACTTCAACTGGAACTAGCTTTTCGAGCTCAACAGGAAAATCTGCTAATGCAAATGCTTGCAAATCATGTACCGACTACCTATTAGTTGGGCCCATGTATGCTGCCGATCGGGCGGATTTAAATGGGGATGGTAAAGTGGATGTTGTCGTAGCGGGTAAAGCGGTAAATATTTTGAATAATACGACTAACCCAGGTTCTCTGACGTTGGCGGATTTCAAGTACGATAATTTCAATATGCGATTTAATGATAATTCCGGCATTTCAAATTCCGTTAAAATCGCAGATTTTGACGGCGATAGTCGATTGGATATTGTCTATTCGAATAGTACGACGAAGCAGGTATCTGTGTTGATGAATACCTATACAGCAACGGGCACCCTAAGTTTCCCTGTTTCGGCGAGCAATTTTGCCACCCCGGATCTATTGAATACGCACATGATTGCCGTAGGAGATATGAATGGTGACGGAAAGCCGGATATAATCGTATCGGATTATTCATCGGCAGGTGGATTTTCAACGAAAATTGCCTATTTGGCAAATACTTCCACGATTGGAACGATATCATTTGCTCCTGAAGTCCTTGTTGCGACCACTGCTAACCGTGTGTATCATCAATTGGAACTGCTTGATGTAGACGGCGATAATAAATTGGATATCGTAGCGACGCAAGTGGCATCTGCCGTGGATGTTTACCGTAATATGACCGGCGAAGCGGGGTCAATCGGCTCAGATCAAACCATTTGTTCGGGTGCTTCACCTGCCGCTTTTACGAGTATCGCCGCAGGAACCTATACCGGAGGTACATTGGTTTATAAATGGCAAAAATCAACGGATGGAATAAACTTTACAGATATTGCTGGTGCGACATCCACGACTTATACATCGACGGCCTTGACGCAAACGACATGGTTTAGACGTGGGGTGACGAATCCGGGAGATGCGAATAATTATTATTTTACTACACCTGTACTTGTGACAGTAACAGCCTTGCCTACAGTGGATGCCACCGTCCCTGGGGAACGTTGTTCAACGGGCACGGTGGCGCTTTCGGCGTCTGCCTCCGCAGGAAGTACGATTGAATGGTACTCTGCAGTTACTGGAGGTACATTATTAGCAAGTACCGCAAACTATACGACTCCGAGTATTGCTTCTTCAACTAACTATTATGTTGGAGCCGTTACGCCAAATGCTTGTCGGTCCGCAGCCCGAACAACTGTACTAGCAACTGTTCAAACAACGGCACCCGCTTTGCCTACATTAAGTTCGGCAACTGCTTTGACGCGCTGTGATGCGGGTTCGGTGACAATCACGGCAACGGGGGGAGCAGGAATTACATACAATTGGTATAATGCAAGTACTGGAGGAACCCTTTTAGGTACGGGGAGTACTTTTGTAACACCGGTGGTTTCGGCAAATACAACTTATTACGTTTCTGCGACCAATTGTATCGGGACAAATGCCTCTCGAGGGTCAGCAGCGGTGACTGTTTTAACGACACCTTCTGTTTCCTCGGTGACGGGTTCAACCGTTTGTCAGTATTCAACGGCAACTTTTAGCGCGGTTCCATCAAACGGTGGAAATAATATTCGTTGGTACGATGCTGCGACAAATGGTACATTAATAACGGCGAGTTTGTCTACTTCATTATCGCTATCGGCAAACACAACGCGTTATGCTGCGGCATTTTCAACGGCTAACAGTGTTTATTGCGAGAGCCCGAGAACTGCGGTAACAAGTAGCATAATAAGTTTACCCACTGTAACAAGTTCAACGCCTGCATCTATTTGCAAACCAGGAACGGCTACGATTAGTGCGACCTCAGCGACCGGGACTATTGTTTGGCAAAATATAGGAGGGGGCGTTGTTGGTACAGGTAATTCATTTGTGACTCCAGTCTTAGGTGACATGCCGCGCGCAAACAATCCCATGCCACAAACTTACTATGCTGTTGCTGTAAGTCCTGCGGGTTGTTATAGTAGTCCTAGAACTGCAGTGGCGGTTACTTATACAGGTGCTTCGATTCAGAATACACTTTCTAATTATAGTTTTGTTACCAATTCATTAAGTCAGAAAATAGTTGCGGGAGGATTAAGTGGACAGGCGACTTACGTATGGCAACGTAGTACGGATGGAGGATTAACGTATACTGATATTACCTCTAGCATGGACGGGATTACCTATACTGGCTATTCAGGTACAACCGCTACCGCTGCTACGTTGACGCTTTCAACTGTTAAAAAAGAATTTAACGGTTTCATGTACCGCATTGCACTAACCGCCTCTGCTGGTTGTGTTTCGTATAGCAATGGATCGATTATCAATGTTGCTGATGTTTTTGGTTCGTGTGCAAATTCCTATTCGGTTAATAACTACATTAATTATGCAGGGATTACCTATTTAAATCCAAGTTCGGGCTCCTATAATGTTCCTGGAGACCAGGGAACTTATGATTATAATATGAATTGGGTCTATCCTGACCAAACCTATTATTTCAATACCGCTAGTGCTGGAAGTTTAACTGACCAAGGACAATACGGGGGCATTGATACGAAGTCTGGTATCGTAGCGAATCAAATTACGTTAGATTTTGGCTCAATTTATCGAATTAATGCGATGGTTATTGGAGGTATTGGAGGGTTTACACCTGATCCCAATTCACCATATGCAAGTAACTGGGGTAAATTTAGCTTAGAAGATTGGAATGGAGGATCGATTGAGTATAGTCCGGATAATGTCAACTGGTATACCTTAGTGAATAATTTGTCTAATACGGAATATGAGTCAGCATTTAATGGATATGGTAGTGGATATTTTCCTGACCGAACTTTTACAGAAGTCGAAGCGCGTTATATCCGGGCAACCAAATGGGGTTCCGGTGCTGGATTAAGTCATTTGCAATTTAAGGGTTACGGATTAGATGTTGTTCCTTCTATTAAAACGGCTCCATCTAATATTACAACCAGTGAAGGGGGATCCGTTTTTGTTAGCGTTACGCCTATTTCGGTAGGGTCTTCATTTAACAATGAAGTTTGGTCAAGTTCGTCTTACTGGGGAGGTCCGAATTTAGATATATCTTCTGTTGCTTACGGCAATGCAGGAACATATACCTATACGGCCACAGACGGAAATCAATGTGAAGTTTCCACAAGCCTCATTCTAAGTGTTGTTGCTCCCTTTTATTCTTCAGCCACAGGTGCTGCAGGACAGTTACAGTCCTTGGCCAACTGGAGTTCGAATGCGAACACATTAGGTACGGGACCTTCTCAGCCATCTAATTTTACCTCTGTATTTTTATTAGCCAATGGTGCCGGAGGTTCATACACCTTTGCATCAGATTGGTCCGTGCCCGGTAACTTGCGTTTGAACGGTAAGGTATTGACTTTAGGAACAAAAAATTATACAGGAGGAGTTGTTTCTGATGGCGGGGCTAATTTGAACGCATCAGGGCTTCTTTCCTATGTTAATACGAATAGTACAGGTATGCTGAAATTGCCGGTTGGTAATTTCGAAACCACCTTCCCAATTGGTGTCGGAAATGCTTACGCACCGGTAACCATGGTTAACAATGCGAACGCATCCGAGATTTATACAGCGCGTGTTGCAACGGGAGTTTTGTCGGCAGGGTCCACTGGAACGGCATTAACGAATGTTGTCAATAAAACCTGGTATTTAGGAAAAACATCCGCGAACTCGACGGGTACAGGAACAGACTTAATTTTCAGTTATGATCCGACGGATGTCAGTGGTACGGTGGTGAACCCCGTTTTATATAGTTACGTGGCTGGGGCTTGGGTAGCGCAAGCTGTGGCTTCAACGACCTTTGAGGATGATCCAGCTAATTCAAATCCGACTAATAGCACGCCATACAAGCGCGTGACTTTCCGCGGATTTAAAGGAACGATGACCCTTTCGGGATCCTTGTTCATGATTGGTAATCCGCCGCCAACGATTAGTTCGTTTAGTCCAACCAATTCTGGAGCTTCAACGAGTGTAGTAATCACCGGAACAGGATTGACGGGAGCGACGGGAGTGACTTTTGGTGGTACGGCTGCAACGTCATTTACGGTGAATAGCAATACGCAAATTACCGCTGTTGTAGGTGCAGGAACTTCAGGTTCTGTCGTGGTTACCGCACCAGGCACTTTGGCAACAACGGCAACTTTAGCGGGCTTTACCTTTGCGCCAGCACCTACAATCACGTATTTTAGCCCGATTCGCACGAATGCTTCAACGACGGTTACCATCAAAGGAACCAATCTAAGTACGGCAAGTTCTGTGTCTTTTGGGGCTACTGGAGCTTATAGTTTTACGGTTGTGGATAATAATACCATTACCGCAGTTGTGCGTAATGGTAGTTCTGGCGCTGTCACGGTTACAACAGCAGGTGGAACAGCAACATTAGCAGGATTTGCGTATGGTTTGCCTTATACTTCGGTCGATTTATTGGCCGGTTGGAACCAGGTTAATACCTCTTCAACTACTTACCCTTCAGCAGCTACTTATACTAAGTCGGGGGCTGTTACGTCTGCGTCGACCACGCAATTGAGTATGTCTACGGCGAACTCAACGTCTAACCAATGGACACATGCAAACGCATCAGCAAGTTTAACAACCGGAACAGCGCCATACCTAAGCTATTCAGTTACTACTAGTGTAGGTACGAAGTTTACGCGTTTGGTTTTGGGTGGATTGAACATCGCTGGGACAACCAAGTTGCAGCTAAGATCAAGTGTTGATAATTTTGCGTCTTCATTAGGTGAATTTAAATCTGCGGCAGGCGCTGGTTTTGGCCTTACTTCTGTCGACCTTTCTAGCATTGCTACACAGCCTGCAGGTACCACGGAATTCCGTATCTATGCTTACAATGGGAATGGGGATTTAATTACACTGAAAGATGGCAATAGCTATTCTGCCACGGATAATACGAACCCTACGCTAAGTGGTGCGTATAATGTCATGGTCTATGGTGCGACACGTACAACGCCAACGCTAGGTTCGTTGGCTAACGTGGACAAGTTGGTTTCCGATCCAATCTTCTCGATTCCAACGCCTACTTCAAATAGTAACGGAACCTTCACCTTTACGAGCAGCAACACAGCGGTTGCCACGGTATCTGGAAATAATGTTACGATTGTGGGACCGGGTGTTACGACGATTACAGCGAAGCAAAATGCGACGGAAGACTATGCGGAGGCAACAACAACCTTCACTGTAACAGTTACGAAATATGCCTCCATTCGTTTAACGCCAATCAATAAGTTAATTGGGGATGCGAACGTTACATTGGGTGTAACATCAGATTCACCAGGAGCGATAACTTATTCGGGATCTGTGGCGAATGTGTTCTCTGTAAGCGGGACAACGTTGACTGTGGGAACGACTGCTGGTTCAGGGACGATTACTGTGACGCAAGCTGCGAGTGGGATTTATGCGGCAACGACAGCCACAATTCCTGTGACGGTATCGGACCCTTCGAAATTAGCTCCAACGATCACTTGGGTTTCCGGTTACAATAAGACAAAAGGCCAACCGTCCTTTGCCTTGCCAGTGCCCGTTTCAACAAGTAATGGAACCTATACCTACTATTCAAGCAACCCATCCGTTGCGACCGTTTCTGGGAATACCGTTTCGATTATCGGTGATGGACAAACAACCTTGACCGCGATTCAGGCTAGCACAACAAACTATCGTTCGGCGTCGATTAGTGCACCGTTGATCGTAGGATTGGTTTCCAATACCACCCCAACCTTGAGTGGATTTGCGAATCAAACTAAGACCATTACGGATGGAACTTATACGATAACTGCGCCAACATCAGCCAGTTCAGGGGTGTTCACGTACATCAGCTCAAATCCTGCAGTAGCAACGATTTCGGGGACAACCGTGACGTTAGTAGGATTAGGAACGACGACCATTTCTGCGATTCAAGATCCGGCAACAGGCTATAATGGAGCTACGACCTCAGCGACATTAACAGTACTCAATCCGAATATTCCAATCATTACTTTTGCGCCAAGCGCATCGTGGACAAGAGGGTCTGCTATTACGAATTTATTGCCAACATTCGTTTCGGGCGCTGCGGCAACATCCTATAGCATTGCTCCGCCACTTCCTGCTGGCTTAAGTTTTAATACGACGACGGGTGAAGTTTCCGGAACGCCATTAAGCTTAAGTGCTGCTCGTGATTATACAATTACCGCATCCAATGTGGGGGGGTCAACATCCGTTGTGACGAGTTTGGCGGTATTAGAACCTGCCCCAACGGCTTTAAGCATTTCGGTTCCGTCGATTTATTTGTTAGGCCAAAGCATCACGCCAGTTGTTCCTACAAATAGTGGAGGTGTTGTGAATACCTACAGCATTAGTCCAAGTTTACCAGGAGGTTTGGTATTTGATCCAGTGACAGGTACGATTTCAGGTGTACCTGCCGAGCTAAAAGCAGCTACTACGTATACAATTACTGCGACCAACTCAGGGGGATCTACAACTACAACATTCTCATTGACCGTTAATGATGTTGCGCCTACTTCTTTGAGTTATGCCTCTCCGATTGTATTGGAAAGAGGAATTGCCATTTTATCGATTGGGCCAAGCACATCAGGCGGAACAATTACTTCCTATAGCATTAGCCCTGCATTATCTGCCGGATTATCCTTTAACACGACAACTGGGGTTATTACGGGAACGCCTACTGCGGTAACGGCTCGGACGACTTACACGATTGTCGGATCCAACGTGACAGGTTCTTTGACAGCAACACTTGACATCATCGTCAATGATGCACCACCGGTGAATTTCACGTATTCAACACCACCTATTTATTACTTGAATACCGCAATCACGCCATTAACTCCTTCGAATAATGGTGGAACGCCAGCGGGATATTCCATCTCCCCTGCCTTGCCAGCGGGATTAAGTTTCAATACATCGACCGGGGTTATTTCGGGTACGCCTACCGCGATTACGGGTTCTGCAACTTATGTGGTGACAGCCTCCAACTTCGTGGGATCTGTTTCCCAAAACGTCGTGATTGAAGTCAAGGATTATGCACCGGTGAATTTGGTGTATCCTTCCGCGACGCTTACGGCAACGAAAACCGTGGCAATTAATCCGTTAACGCCAACCGTTGGCGGAGGCGCTGTGATTACTTATACCGTCAGCCCAGCTCTACCAGCAGGTTTGTCAATTAACACCAGTACGGGTGTGATTTCGGGTACGGCGACGGCATTAAGCCCCTCGGCGAATTATACGTTGACTGCCAACAACGGAACGGGTTTCACCACATTCACCATGAACATTACCGTGGTCGATGTAGCGCCATCACAATTAAGTTATGCGACCCCAGTAGGTTTGGTCCGTACCCAAGCGATGACGAGCTTAAGCCCGACCAGCATAGGAGGTACTGTTATTAGTTACTCCGTTGTTCCGGCCTTGCCAGCGGGATTGCTTTTGAACCCTACAACCGGGGTTATTTCAGGTACGCCAACAGCCGTTACGGCGCAAGCAACATACATCATTACTGCAACCAATACAGGAGGCTCATCGAGTTTTGGTGCGGTGATTCGTGTCTATGAATTCAACGACCCTAACCTAGATTCCGATGGGGATGGTATTATTGATTCAGCCGATTCTTGTCCATTGTTATTTGGTACAGCCCAATTAAATGGTTGCCCGGTTGATTCTGATGGGGATGGATATTATGATACTGTGGATGATTGGGATGATGATAACGATGGTATTTTAGATACAGAAGAAAATGCTGCTTGTAATCCGGCAAGCGCGTCTTGCGATACGGATGGTGATACTGTTCCAAATCGATTGGATTTAGATTCTGATGGAGATGGCATTAAAGACGTGATCGAAGCCGGAGGGACAGATGCAAATAATGACGGTAAGGCCGACGGAACAATTGGTGCACATGGAATTCCTTCTTCAGCAGGAAGCGGTTTGGCAACGGTCGATACAGATTCGGATAGCATTGCCAATGCCTATGACCTGGACTCTGACGGAGATACCGTATTGGATGCGGTTGATCAATGTCGTTTGGTTGCAGGTTCGGTTCTATTGAATGGTTGTCCAGTTGACTCCGACGGTGACGGGGTGTTTGATACCTTGGGTGATTTGGATGACGATAATGATGGTATTTTAGATACGGTAGAAAATGCGGCATGTAATCCATCAAGTATTTCTTGTGATACGGATGGAGATAATATTCCAAACTACTTGGATCTAGATTCTGATGGTGATGGCATCAAAGATGTGATTGAGGCCGGAGGAACGGATGCAAATAATGACGGCAAAGCGGATGGCCCTGTCAATGCCAATGGTATTCCTTCTACGGCCGGAACGGGCTTGACACCTTCGGATATTGACGGAGATGGAATCCGTAATCCGTATGATTTAGAAAGTGATGGGGACGGTGTCTTGGATGCGACGGAGGTCAACGACAATACCAATCCAAGAAATAATTGCTCGTATTTATTGATTCACCGGACGGTATCGACTTCCACCGCTTGGCAACAAGGGGATTGCGATGGAGATGGAGTTCTTAACTTGAATGATACGAATCCATTGCTGGCCTTAGCCCAAAACGACTTCTTTGGCCCAGTTGTTAATGGTAGTATTTCTGGTAATGTGATGGCTAATGACGATTTTGTTCCTGGAGCAAACATTAGTCTTACACGCTTATCGGGCGGTGGTGCAGGAACAGCTACGGGTACGGTTGTGCTTACGCCCACAACGGGGGTACTGAATTACACAGCAGGCCTGAATGAACCCGCGAGTGTGGTGACCATTGGTTACCAAGTGTGTAATACGACGACGAGTACGTGTGCTACGGCAACCATCTCAGTCCGAATCACGCGTGATAACCCGACGCTTTCGAACTTCCCGGCTATCACGAAAACAATCCGTGATGTGGCATTTACGATTACTCCGCCTACAAGTTCTGCGGGAACAGGTGCAATTACGTACACAAGTAGTAATTCGGCTGTAGCAACAATCAGTGGGAACACAGTGACTATCGTCGGAATCGGTACGACGACCGTTACAGCGACACAGGCGCAGGATAATAATTATAATGCGGCAAGCATCACGACGATTATGACGGTGTTGATTGGTGATTCTGATGGAGATGGTGTGCCAGATACGGACGAGCAAGCGCAAGGCACAAATCCGTATGATGCGGGTAGTTTCTTAGATACCGATGGAGATGGTGTACCGGATTATATTGAAAACCAACAAGGTACGAATCCAAACAGCGCGACAAGTTTCTTGGATGCGGATGGGGACGGTGTTCCGAATTATGTGGAGCAACATCAAGGGACAAATCCAGCGAATATTTCGAGTTATTTGGATAGCGATGGCGATGGCGTTCCAGATTATGTGGAAATCCGTCAAGGAACAGATCCACATAATGCAACAAGCTTCTTGGATACGGATCATGGAGGAATTGCGGATTACGTGGAAACGCGTCAGTCCACGAACCCTTTGGTCGCTCCAGATACCTTGCATGATGCAGATGGTGACGGAATCCCAGATTATTTGGAAGGATTCGACCCGAATAACCCTGTCGCCTCGACAGATACGGATGGGGACGGTATTCCGGATTATTTAGATACAGATTCAGATGGCGATGGTATTCCAGATGCGACGGAATTAACGCATGATACGGATGGGGATGGTGTGCCAGATTATCAAGAGATGCTTGATGGAACGAATGCAAATAACCCGACGAGCTTTAAGGATTCCGACGGTGATGGGGTTCCGGATTATGTGGAAATCGCACAAGGAACAGATCCTTTCAATCCGACAAGTGTTCGCGATAGCGATGGGGATGGGGTGCCAGATTATGTAGAGACCCAACAAGGTACAAACCCGAATAACCCAAGTTCATATCGCGATAGCGATGGTGACGGTATTCCGGATTATGTGGAAAGTCGGCAAGGAACTAACCCGAACTCCGCAGGAGACGTAGTAGCAGATAGTGATGGCGATAGTATTCCAAACTATATCGAGGGCTATAATAGTCAAAGCCCAAGTGCTTCGCGCGATAGTGATGGTGACGGAACGGCAGATTATTTGGATATGGATTCCGATGGGGATAACATTCCAGACATCACAGAACGTACGGTGGATTCAGATAGCGATGGCGTTATGAATTACCGCGATTTAGATAGTGATAATGATGGTATTTTAGATGCCTCTGAAGGTAGTAGCGATTGGGATTCTGATGGTGTCGCAAATTATATAGATACTGATACAGACAACGATTCGATATTTGATGCTTGGGAGGCTGTGGATGATTATCATTATCACCAGGATTACAATGCGGATGGCCGATTATCAGTGGCTTCAGGCGCATTTTTGGATGCAAATGCGAATGGTTTGATTGACTATTTAGACCCTCGTGTAGGCGGTATCGCTCGGACCCTTCAGGATACAGATCACGATGGAACTCCAGATTATAAAGACACGGATTCGGATGGGGATAGTATTGCCGACTTCTTAGAGCGGACCAACGATGCGGACCATGATGCCTTGTCGAATTACCGTGATGTCGATGCTGACGGAGATGGAGTAGGCGATAACTTCGAGAAATGGAGTGATGTGGATAACGATGCGTTACCGAATTACCTCGATACGGATTCGGATGGCGACGGAATTCCGGATGCTTGGGAGGGTGCGGAGCGCTGCTGGACATGTACGGATGCCGACAAAATTGACAACAATGGAGATGGCTGGGATGATCGCATTCAGTTTGCTGGATTTAAGCCAAAAGATACCGATCTCGATGGCACATGGGATTTCTTGGATACCGATTCAGATAATGATTGCGTTCCCGATGCGGCCGAGGGCTTAAATGATGTGGATCATGATGGTCAATTCAACTTCCGTGATGGAGATAGTGACAATGACGGTATTCCGGATGCTGTGGAGGCTGTGACATGTGCCAAACCGGTGGATACAGACAATGATGGTGCCCGTGATTTTGAAGATTTTGATTCGGATAATGATGGCATGCTTGATTCATTTGAAGCGGGTTCCAATGGATGGACTCCACAGGATTTTGATCGCGATGGCAAGCCGGATTACCGCGATACTGATTCGGATAATGATGGTATTTCAGACCTTTTGGAAGTAGGTTCATCACCTAAAATACCTGTTGATTCGGATGGGGATGGAATGCCAGATTATCACGATTTAGATTCCGATGCGGATGGTATTTCGGATGCCATTGAGACATCGGTGGATACGGATGGGGATGGCACGGCTGATTTCCGTGATTTGGATTCGGATAATGATACGATTCAGGATGTGATTGAAAAAGCAATCGATACGGATGGGGATGGCATTATGAACTTCCGTGATTTGGATTCAGATAACGATACGATTTTTGATTCGGTTGAGAAAGCGATTGATACAGATGGCGATGGTTTGGGTAATTACATTGATACGGATTCGGATGGAGATACAATTCCTGATACAGTTGAGAAAACGATTGACACGGATGGCGATGGTAAGGCCAATTACATCGATACGGATTCCGATGGCGATAAGATTCCGGATGCGATTGAAGCAGGTTTGACTCCGGCTAATCCAGTGGATACAGATGCAGATTCGCGTCCCGATTACTTGGATTTAGATACGGATGACGATGGTATCCCAGATACGTATGAGGCGGGGACTACGCCTGCTGCTCCTGCAGATACGGATCGCGATGGGGTGTACAATTTCCGTGATTTAGATTCCGATGGCGATAAGATTCCTGATAAAGTGGAGGCGGGCAATTTGGTATCTGCCAACGAGCCGAATGGCTACAAGGAAATCGATACGGATGGCGATGGTCAGGCCAATTATGCAGATACAGATTCCGATGGAGATGGAATTACCGATGCGATCGAGGCGGGGCCTAATCCTTTGGTACCTATAGATACAGATAAAGATGGAAAGCAAGATTATGTGGATGTCGATTCGGATAATGATGGAGTTTCCGATAGAGATGAGGCGAACCTAGTGAATGGTGTTCCTGCGGATACCGACAAGGATGGCATACCCGATTATTTGGATTTGGATACGGATGGTGATGGAATTTTGGATGCCGTTGAAGAAGATTTGAATTATGGTGCGTTGCCAGACTGCGATCACGATGGTATTCCAAACCGTTTGGATAAAGATCAATGCGAAACTTTTGCGACGCAAGGTTTCTCACCGAATGGTGATGGCAAAAATGATACGTTCATCATCCCAGGAATTTTAAGTCGGCAGCCAAACCGCATGACGATCATGAATCGCTCAGGTCAGGTGGTTTATGATGCAGAAAATTACAAAAATGATTGGGCTGGGAAAGGTTCGGATGGACATGATTTACCAGATGGAACCTATTACTATGTCCTTGATTTTTATGGCAAATACCCGACGGTTTCGACATATGTCTACATCAATCGGTTAAAATAAGAAGAATATGAAACGAATATATATGATGTTTTTGCTTGCCATGGGGCTTTTGCCAGCCTGGGGACAAGTAGATCCTATTTATAGTTTGTACCGATTTAATCCGCAAAATATTACACCGGCACATGTGGGTGGATATGAAGGAACGGAAATTACGGTGATGAATCGTCAGCAATGGATGGGCATAGAAGGAGCTCCTAAAACGATGGGAATTACGGCAAACATGAAGTGGGGAAAACAAAAAGGCCTTGGGATTGTGGGATTATTGGATGAAGCAGGCCCAATGAAAACGGTTCATGTCGGCCTTGATTTCGCTTACCATGTTCGCTTAAATGAGCTTTGGTCGTTTTCTGGCGGTATTCGTGGGGGAGTGGGTAACATGAGCCTAAACTTTAATGGGATTCGTGTTCCTCAAGCAGGAGATGAGGCTTTTACGACGGATCGTTCTACAGGAATGCAAATAAATACAGGCTGGGGAGTGAAGGTTTACAAAGGGGAGGGTCTATTTTTCTCTGTATCACAGCCTCGTATGTTTCGTTATGATTTTGGTACATCAGGAGCTGCATACAAGGATAGTCCGAGTTTTTTTGTGATGACGGGGACCAAATGGCCTGTCTCGGAGAAGGTAATTCTATATCCGAGTGCGTTGATTCGATTAGCGACAGATTTGCCGGTTAGCTATGATGTGAATGTGGTGGCGAATATGAATGGGAAATTGGATGCAGGATTGAGTTTTCGTGGCGGAGAAAGCGTAGGCATTCGTCTAGGCGTGCAAATGTCAAAGGTTTTTTACCTAGGCTATGTATATGAATTACCGACATCCCAAATTAGTAAAATGACGAGTCAATCGCATGAGCTAGCTCTGCGCGTGCAATTGGCTAAGAAATAGACAGTAAATTTTAGAACACAGAGTAAGTAAAGTCATGCGTTTTTAACGCATGGCTTTTTTGTTTCTATGCGTTCTCAATTAGTTGTATGATCCAGCGGAATGGCATGCTGGCATATTTGCGGACGCGCAAATAACGTTTAACTGGGGCTTTAACGACCGGTTTAATGTAATAGCAGCTGTATTTTTTTAGTTCTTTGTGGCCGTTCGCGATGAGTGCTTGGGCGTAATAATCGAATAGACTGGCGACGTCCCCCTTTTCTTGGAAGCTGTAACGGTCTTGGTATTTCGATATCTCAGTGGGTTTTTCAGGTGAATAACCTGAGAAATGGAAGAATATCAAGGGGAATTGATTGTTGACCTGATAGGGTTCGTTATCGTTTGTTATTTGGCGTTCATGCAGATTCCAATAGGCCATGTTCAGGCCGAGGTGTCTGCTGACGAACACATCTTCGTAGAAAATGGGCGCAAAATTGACCCATAATTGGTCGACGAACATCCCATTGGCCAAATCGATGTAACATTGATCAAACAATCTGTCTTTCCACCATTGCAGGAAATGTTGGGTCGTTTCGCTGCGTTTGGTCCCGATAAAACCTAGGTTATATAAGCCGGTATTTAATAGACCGCGCTCGTTTGGACTACAGGCGTCATCCGGGTAGGCTTGCAGTGTATGCGGCGTTAAGAAGAGACTGTGATCTTTCAGGCCGTTTTCAACTTCTGTGAGCGGTTGATAGATGATGATGTCGGGGTCAAAATAATGCACAAATTGTGCTTCAGGGTAATTTTGGTACACAAAGTCGAGAAAGTACGGTTTAACGGCCGTATTTAGTTCGGTGATGTCATAACGCGTGCACATCTCGTCGAGGTCTTCTACGCCAATTGTATGTAGTTCTACGAGGGTGTAGGGGGGCAATAGGTTCTTGTCGACCTGCGATGCATCAATTCTGTCTACCAAACCGATTAAAAACGTATAATCGGGGTTATGTTTCATTAGCGAATCGCCGAGCGTTTTGGCTTGTGCGAGGTAGTTAATGGAACAGATGGTGATGACGATTTTTTGCATGCTTCAGATTATCAGTTTCAAAAATACGAAATGTAAATTGAAAATCGTTAGGGCTTTGGCGCCTGGCGTGACCACGCTGCCGGGGTCAGCGACCCCGGCAGCGTCCGCCACCGCACGGGCCAGCAGGCGCCAAGCCTACGTGACAAGGCTACTTTTTCAGACTGCCGTAGATGATGTTTTCGATTTTATCACCATAATCCCCGTGTGAATTTGGCGTGTGCTGTGTCATAATCAGGACAACTAATTTCTCTTTGGGATCTACCCAGTAGGTGGTGCCATAATACCCACCCCAGCCATAACTGCCTTCAGAGGTTACATTCAGTTGCGCAGATTTTTTGGACGTTATGCTGAACCCTAAGCCAAAATCATCATTTCCCATGTTGATCTGCGGGCTCGTCATGAGTTCGATTGTTCTCCGACCTAAGATTTGTTTTCCATTGTAAACGCCCCCGTTCAACAACATTTGCAAGAACGTTGCGTAGTCGAAGGTTGACATGGAAAGTCCCGCACCACCCGAAAAATAGGTATGTGGATATAGGGGATAATTCGGGTCTAAATTGCGGAAATTAGGATCCCAAGGGATAATTTGTTTGTCGGCATTCTCCGTGTACACCTTGGGCATACGCGACGATTTTTCTAAAGGAACCGTAAAGTGGCTGTCCTTCATGCCGAGCGGCTCAAAAATATTTGCCTTAAAATAGTCTTCCAGCGTTTTACCTGTGATGACCTCGACTAAACAGCCCAATAAATCCGTATTCAGGCCATAAGTGAACTTTTCGCCGGGTTGGTGTGCCAACGGCAAGCGCCCTAAGGATTTCATTTTATCCAATAATACCGCGTTGAAATTTCCTAAACCCGATGGAATCCCCGCTTTCGCATAAATGGCTTGCATCTTAGGAGAACCGATTGCCGCGTAGTCGATTCCGGAACGGTGGCTCAACAAATCGCGAATGGTAATTTTGCGTTTCGCGGGCTCCGTCGTGTACGAAGAATCCGCGGGATTAAAATCTTTGAGCACTTGTTGGGTCGCGAATTCTGGGATAAAATCTCCTACGGGTTGATCTAAACGCAATTTCCCTTGCTCGAACAGTTGCATGATGGCCACACTCGTAATGGCTTTTGTCTGACTCATGACGCGGTAAATCGCCTCATTGGTCATCGGTTTTTTATTCGCCAAATCGGCATAGCCGTTCGACTTAAAATAAACGACGGAATTGTCCTTGATAACCAAGGTTGTAGAGCCCACCATCCAGTTCTTTTGGATGTATTCTTCCATCACCGTATCGATGTAGGCCAAACGTTTGTCATCCATTTGTGGATGCGATTTTTGAATAGGGGAGAGGATTTGCGCCGTAGCAGCAAAGCCCGTCAAGAGCAAAAACAGAATTTTTTTCATGGATAGGTTTTTTTGACAACGCAAACTACGGATTGTGTGGGGGAGATGCAAGGGAAATAGACATTGGACATTGGACTTTAGACATTAGACAATTTGCAATGGTTTCAAGTTTAATGAAAAAATCCAACGTCTAAAGTCCAATGTCCAACGTCTAATAACAAAAAAACCTTCCAAGTTTCCTCAGAAGGTTTTCAGTCGATTTATGTACCTGGGATGGGAATCGAACCCATACGAGCGTTTCGGCTCACAGGATTTTAAGTCCTGCGTGTCTACCAGTTCCACCACCCAGGCAGCCCTGTAAAACTTAAAAGCACCTAGAGGTGCCTTCTCGTTTTGAGCGAAAGACGGGGTTCGAACCCGCGACCTCGACCTTGGCAAGGTCGCGCTCTACCAGCTGAGCTACTTTCGCGTTTTGTGGGTACAAAAGTAGAACCTTAAAGTTATTTATGCAAGACCTAAGGCAAAATTTCCTTAAAAAATCTTTATTTTTGTTTTTTCAAATCAACAAATGAGCATCACCAAACTCGATCAGATCGATCATAAATTATTGGAAATTCTTCAGCAAAACGCGAAGATTACCAATGCCCAATTATCCAAAGAAATCGGTTTGTCGCCGGCTCCCACCTTAGAACGGGTGAAGAAATTAGAAGCTTTGGGAATCATACAAAGCTATCACGCTCAGGTAGATCGCGATAAAATCGGCTTAGGGGTTAGCACGTTTGTGACGGTAACGTTGACAGGTCACAAGAAGCAAGTAACGGAATCTTTTGTGCGTCAAATCAACCAAATTCCCGAGGTGATCGAGTGTCATCACGTGACAGGTTCAGGTGATTTTATGTTGAAAATTATCTCGAAAGATATATCTACCTACCAAAAATTGATGTTGGAAAAAATCAACGAAATCGAAGAAGTAGCTGCTACATCCACGATGGTGATTCTTTCTAGCTTCAAAGAAAGCAAGGTTTTACCTATTCCTTGATGGCTATAAGCGGTTCATGAACTGCGGAATCATCCGATTTTTCCATGCGGTAAAAGTGCCTGCTTGAATTTCCTTGCGGGCCTCGCCAACCATCCATAGGTAAAAACGTAGATTAAATACACTGGCGATCATCGGTCCCAAAAGCTCCTCACAGCGCACCAAATGGCGTAAATAGGCTTTGGTATATTGCCCATGGATATCTTCTGCAAAGTGTGGGTCGATCACCGAAAAGTCATTTTTCCACTTTTCATTTCGGATATTGATAAAGCCTTGTGTCGTGAAAATCATTCCATTTCGCGCATTTCGCGTCGGCATCACACAGTCAAACATGTCGATTCCGAGCGCAATTCCTTCCAAAATATTCGCCGGCGTTCCCACACCCATCAAATAACGAGGCTTGTCTTTGGGTAAAATATCGGTTACCTCATCGGCCATTTTATACATATCTTCCACAGGCTCACCTACAGAAAGGCCACCTATGGCATTACCAAATGCTCCTTTGGAGGCGATGTATTCCGCCGAAATTTTACGTAAATCCGAATAAACACTACCCTGAACAATGGGGAACAACGCTTGATTGTAGCCGTATTTCGGAGTCGTTTCGTCGAAGCGCTTGATGCAACGATCCAACCAGCGGTGCGTCATGTCCATCGACTTGCGCGCATATTCGTAGGTACATGGATAAGGCGTACATTCGTCAAAGGCCATCATGATATCCGCCCCAATCGTGCGCTGAATATCCATCACGCCCTCTGGACTAAAAAAGTGTGTACTGCCGTCGATATGCGACTTAAACTTGACGCCTTCTTCTTGAATTTTCCGACCGGTTCCCGCCAAAGAATAGACTTGGTAGCCACCTGAATCGGTTAGGATTGGCTTATCCCAACCGTTAAATTTATGCAATCCGCCCGCCGCTTCGATGACGTCGAGGCCGGGTCTGAGGTATAAATGGTAGGTATTTCCCAAAATGATTTGGGCATTGATGGGTTTTGATAATTCGGAAATGTGAACCGCTTTTACGGTGCCCGCGGTACCCACCGGCATGAAAATGGGTGTTTCAATCACCCCGTGATCGGTCTCTAACTTTCCTGCCCGTGCCTTGGAATTTGGGTCTAACTTTTCAATTTCGAACTTCATGCGGCAAAGGTACGAAAATAGTCACAAGTCGCTAGTCACTAGTCCGAAGGGGATTAGTCCGGAGTCCGAAGGGGATTAGTCCGGAGGGGGTTGGTCCGGAGTCCGGAGGGGAAATAGTCCGGAGTCCGAAGAATAATGTAGAGACGCGATACTTCGCGTCTAATTCTTTTTTAGTATAACCCTAGGCTTCAGCCTAGGGAATCGACGCTGAAAAAGCGTCTCAAACTTTGGCAATCCTTAAAGGTTTGCCAAAGACGCGAAGTATCGCGTCTCCACAGCCTGGGAACTAGACGCGAAGTATCGCGTCTCCACAGCCTGGGAACTAGACGCGAAGTATCGCGTCTCTACAATCCTATGTCCATGGTCCAACGTCCAACGTCTAATTTTCTACTTTCATCACCCCATTCATAATCCGCCAGTGCCCCGGGAAAGTACACAAGAACGGATAATTACCCGGTACACTAGGAGCTTTGAAGACCACTTTTACCCGACCATCCGATTCAACCAATGGTGTAAATGCCAATACTTCCGGCATCGAAGGAATGTAGTTTTTCGCTGCGCCATCTGCGGCCGTAATCATCTTATCTGCCGCCAAACCAATTTTTTCTTGGCTTCCCAAAGCTCCTAATACCCAGTTGTGCTGCATCGCATCCACATTTTCAAAAATCAATTCCACCGTCGCACCTGCCGGAACCTTGAATTCCGCCGGACTATATTTCATCGCTTCCTTGATCGTTTGAATCGTGACCTTAACCACATTGCCTTTGGCACCTGTATTCGGAATTTCAATCTTCCATGCATTCGCCAAACGCTCCCACATCTCCACATCTTGTGGACGAACCACTTTTGCTAATGCTACGAAATATGCTTTATTTTCTTCGGAAAGCTCTGCCGCCCGACGGGCATTCCAAGTGCCTGCCGCTCCTTTCAAGGCCACGCCCATCGCGTTGCTTTCCGGATTGCTGATTAAACGTAATTTGTCAACGACCTGATTTCCTGTCCATTCGGTCGCACCTGCACGGAAGATTTTTTCCACCATGTAGCTCGATAAAGTCGACGTATTATTCACCGCAATGGCTTGTCGGTACCCGTTATTTCCGCGATTCGATTCCGCGATGCTCGCCTTCGGATCCAAGGAAATTTCCATCGTATAATTGCCTGGATTTTCTGCGGTCCAACCTAAATTTCCCGTCCATGGGCCATTGTTTCCTTTAATCACGGATACCGTTTCACCAGGTGCAATGCCATCCTTGAAGGTATAGGATTCCATGTCGATCCGACTACCCATTCCCTCAATTTTGATGTTCATTGGAACCGGGATTTCCTTCGCTAGTGCTTGTATCCCGCGGTTTTTCACACGAACAACAAAGCTGGCTCCTTCACGTAATTTGAAGTTGCCTCCTTTTACTTGTACCTCTTCTACGACTAAATCGATCCCCGAAGTTGATCCGTCCACAGATGGGTTTTTCAAGTCTTTCGCTAATTTCTCAGCGACTGTTTGCGCCGATTTCGCTCCTTCCGTTCGGATGATTCCTTCGATGCGTTTTTGGTTCGCCGACATCGCCCAAGCTGTCAATGCATCCGGAATCCAACGGTCCTCGTTTTGTTGGCTTGCAGCCATTTTCTTCATCACGGCAGCATCGATCACTGGACTGCTCGGCATTTCACTTAATGCCAAAATGCTGTTCAATACCACCAACGAATCACGGTCATTCAATAAACCAAACGCTAGAATTGCTTTCGCTCCAGCTTCTGTTCGAGGCAATACTTGTACTGCTTGTTTACGAACCGCTGCGCTCGGATGACGCAAAGCTTTGGTCGTAACATCGAATGGCAATGCGCCTAATCCTTCCAACGTACGCAAAGCATGAATAGCTCCTGGTGCTAATCCGATTTCGTCCATGCGAGCGGATGAAACCAATGCGATCAATGCTGGAACTACATCTTTATTTCCGCGTTCTACCAACAAGCGTTGTGCTGTTAATCGCCAGAATAAGTTATTGTTTGACAATGCTGCCACACATCCTGCTGGCGTACTCAAATCCACAGGTGTATAGGCTGGTGCTTTGTTGTATCCTATGCGGTAAATACGACCATGTGTAAAGTCGCGCAAATCCGTATCATACGCATTACCCCCACCATTTTTAAATCCTTGTGGAACGGGATTGTGCTGAATGATGTAAGAATACCAGTCGGCCACCCAAACCGCACCATCCGGACCTACTTGTGCAAACACGGGCGATACCCATTCATCCGCTCCAGCGAGCAAATTAAAGGCCTCTTGATCGCTGAAATCAGAGCCTTTGGCAACTTGTCGGTTCTGGTGAATCACGTGTCCTGTCGGTTCCGAAACAAAGGCGATTTGATTCCAATAGCTCTTTGGAAAGGCTCTCGCTGTGTAAAAATTATGTCCTGCTGCAGCGGTAAATCCACCAAAAACGTCCACTTGGCGTACTTTTTGCGTGATTGTCCGCATGTCTTTATGCGTATCCGTATTTTTGGAACCGTTCAAGGACATCGGCGCATGCCAGATGTTGCGATGGGGAATAGGCATGTACCAACCGTGTGCGTTGTTTGCCGTAGAACCAAACACATCTCCTGCTTCATTAAAATCAAATCCCCAGGTATTGTTTGAGGTAGTCGTCATGTGCTCCATTTTCGAACCATCAGGTTTAAAACGGAAGAATGCTTGTGCAAATTGCAAGGAATCCGCCCCTACTTTTCCTTTGAAACCGGAATAACCAATACACCCCCAAATCCAGTTATCAAATCCATAATGTAAATTCGATGGTCCCGCGTGCGTATCGCCAGTGCCGAAGCCCGTGAATAAAATTTTGCGCTCATCGGCCTTGTCGTCACCATTCGTATCCTTTAAGAAAATCATGTGTGGCGCTTGTGAAATAATCATCCCGCCATTCGCAAATACCATGCCGGTTGGGATGCTTAAACCATCCGCCCATTTGGTAAATTTATCAGCCTTTCCGTCCTTATTCGTGTCCTCACAAAGCAAGATGTAGTCACTTCCGCCCGTCTCTTTGCGCTCGTTCGGGTAGTCTTTGGTAATCAACACATACAAACGTCCCTTATGATCCCAAGCCATGGCAATCGGGTGCATGACATTCGGTTCTGCGGCGAATAATTGCAAATTGAAGTCTACCGGAACTTGAATGAATTTAGCAGATTCCTCCGGACTTAAGGGCAATTGCTGCAATTGCGGCCCTTCGCGTTTCTCGTAATTCGGCAATTTTGCCTCGCGGTATTTCAAAGTAGGCAAGTTAAGTGCTGCCAAAATCGCCCGTTTTTCTGGGCCAACCGCATGCAAAATGCCTTGCGTAATTAGGTCTTGAAAACCGGTTGTATTCCAGGTTCTTTCATCGTGGCCATAAGCCGTGTAAAAGATATTACCTTTGCCATACGTGCGCGTCCAGGTATAAGGTTCCGTCTTCACGCCGGGTTTATCTTTGGCCTGTTCAGGTCCCAAAATTCGACTTTGCCAAATCTGATTATCGGGTTGCAAATAGGCGTGTAAATAGGTCTCGTCAACGGTCTTAATTTGCACGTTTGTATTGGCCTCATTTTGTACCCGAATGGAATCCATGCCATGACGCCAGAATTGCCCGCCGACCATCTTCACAAATTCCTTCGAATTCCGGAAGTTGAAGGACGCACAGTGAATTGCCACTAAGCCGTGACCCGTTGCGACATAACCCAACAAAGCCTTTTCCTGCGGGGCAGGAATGGAATCGTGATTCGCATAGATGATCAAGGCATCGAACTTATTCAAGTATTGCGGATTCAAATCCTTCAACGATTCCGTGTAGGTGATGTTCATGCCTTTGACACCGATGGCCGACTGCAATGCCGGCAAGCGATCGAAAGGTTTGTGGTGTCCTTTGTCCCCTAAAAAGAGGAGCTCTAGTCGACGCCCGGTTTGGGCATTCAAGGTAATTTGGGACAATAATAGGCAAGCAATTAGCAATAAACGCATGGCTTAAAATTTAGGTATTTCAATGATTTTACCGCCTTGTAAGGCAGATTCGTGGGCTAAAATTCCCACAGAAGTCCAGTTGGCCGACTGCGGTGCATTCGGGAATGGATCGCGGTCTGCCGCAAGTGCTTGTAGGAATTCGTTCACCAAATGTGGGTGAGAGCCACCGTGGCCGCCCCCTTGGGTGAAGGATAAGTGGGTATTTTCATCCTCGTCGTAGACGCCTTTGGTCGTAAATCGTTGGATTTCTTCGGGTAAATAATGGGCGAAATCCGGTGTAGGAACTTTCGATGGAATCTCGGGTTCCGGTTTTTTGGCGGTATGTACGACCAATTCTTCGCCTTCGATTAATGGCCATTCCACGGATTTTTTGGAACCATATACCTCGAAACTTTCGCGGTATTGGCGGGCTACATCAAACAGCGAACGATAAACCATCGCGCTTAAATCGGAATCCCGGAATTTGATATGCGCAGATTCCACGGCGAATGGGGAATTGTAATGTTGGATCAGCTCCTCGCGGATCGTACCAGAACCGAAACAAGACACATATTCTGCCTCCAAACGCAATAAACCAGCTACCGGGCCTACGCAGTGCGTCGCGTAATGCATGGGAGGTAATCCCGGCCAATAATCCGGCCAGCCGTCCATGTCTTGTTGGTGAGATGCCTTCAGGAACTGAATTTTGCCTAATTCACCTTTCTCATAAAGCTCTTTGATGTATAAAAATTCGCGGGCATACACCACGGTTTCCATCATCATGTATTTTTTCCCCATGCGCTTGCTCGCATCTACAATCGCCTTGCATTCTTCCACGGTCGTTGCCATAGGAACCGTACAAGCAACATGCTTTCCGGCATTCAGTGCCTTCAAAGTTTGCTCCGCGTGTAAGTGAATAGGCGAGTTGATGTGAACGACATCCACATTCGGGTCTTGAATTAATTTCTCAAAATCCGTGTAACGGGTCTCGATGCCGTATGCATCACCAATCGAGTTGAGTTTTTCTTCGTTTCGTTGGCAAATGGCATACATATTTGCCAAAGGATGTTTCAGATAAATAGGAATGAATTCCGCTCCAAATCCCAGGCCGACGATGGCTACGTTGTATTTTTTCATAGGTTTAGGTTATATGTAGAGACGCGATACCTCGCGTCTATTTTTTATTTGGGCGACGCGATTTCGTGCGTCTGTTTTCTGTTTTGTAGAGACGCGATACCTCGCGTCTATTTCTTTTTTTAGACGCGAAGTATCGCGTCTCTATATTTTGTCCCGATCATGGGAACAACAGACGCGAGGTATCGCGTCTCTACAATAATGACATCAAATGCTGATACGACTCGCGAATCAATTCACGCTCATTCGCAAACATTTTACGCCAAATATGGGCTGCTGGAAGTTTTATCCCGAAGGATTCTACGACGATCCAGCCCTGATAATTTAATTCATCTAAGGTAAGCAGCAGGCCGGCAATATCTACCTGCCCTTGTCCTAATATTCCACGGGTACTTTCGGAAATTTGGATGTGTGGCGTTTTGTTGGCGATCCGTTTCAGTGCTTCCGAGGTGTTTTTTTCCTCGATGTTGGCATGAAAAGTATCATACATGATGCGTACATTTGGACGGTCGATTTTTTCCACCAACGCATACAATTCATCCGCGCAGGATACCAAATAACTTTCGAATCGATTTAAATATTCGAGGCAAATGGTGATGTTTTTGCTCGCGGCGTAGTTGGCCGCCTCACGAACGCCCTCCACGGCCCAGTTGATTTCTTGTTCCGTCGCAGGCTTCCCGGTAAATACACCTAATGCTGAGTGGATGGGTCCTGAAATATAAGGAGATCCTAAATAGGCAGCGATGTCGATTGTGGCTTTGATGTATGCTAAACCTGCATTTCGAACAGCAGGATCTGGGGAAATTAAGTTCTCGCTAGGTCCTGCAATTCCGCAGGTAAAAATCTGCAAACCGAGCCGGTCGGCTTCTTTTTTCCATGCTTCCCAATGCGCTAAATCCGTATTGAAAATAGGGATTTCAACTCCTTGATAGCCGGTTTCGGCGATAAAGGCTAATTCGGATAATACGGTTTGATCCATCTCCGGCCCGAAAACGAGCAGGTTCATTGCGATGGGGTGTTTCATGTTGAATAGGTTTGCGGAGGCAAGATAAGAAAAAATTAGACTTTGGACGTTGGTCTTGGGACCTTGGGGGTCTTTTTTGTCTTGTAGAGACGCGATACTTCGCGTCTAGTCCCCAGGTTAAAACCTAGGGTTATAAATATTTGTAACCCTAGGCTTCAGCCTAGGGTTTTAGGGGGTATGTCTATTCTCCAGACTAAAGTCTGGGTTATAAAAATCCTCAGGACTCCAGACTGATCCCCTTCGGACTATTTCCCTCCGGACTTATTTTCTTTCTTCTGCAAAAACGGTTGCACCATCACTGTCAGCACTAGCAAAGCCGTGCCCCAATAAAAACCCGGAGACATCACCTCTTTTTGGCCAAAAATAAACACGGCTAAGAGTATGCCATAAACCGGTTCCAGGGTGATCACCAGATTGATCGAAAAGACCGAAAAGACCTTGTACAAATGTATCGTTTCTGTATACGCATAAACGGTACAAACGACCGCCAATATTCCAATCCACAACCAGTCCCATTCCAGGGGAATATAGCCCACGCCTCCTTCGAGCAATCCATAAGCCCAAACCAATCCGGTCATGACTCCCGCGGCGGTCATCTCGTACGCGGTAATCAATTTCGGATCATGCGTATGCGTATAGTTGCCATTGATAACGGAAAACAGCGCTCCAAAAAATCCCGCTCCGATGCCCATCAACAATCCGAGCCATTGGGCTTGTTGGACCGAAAAAATAATCCCCAATGCCACAATTACCAGCACACCCAGGAATACTTCCTCCCAAGAAATCTTTGTCTTCTTCGCTATAGGTTCCATCACCGAAGTCCAGAAGGTTTGTGTGGATAATCCTGCCAAACACATCGCGACCGTAGAGACTTTGGCAGCTCCAAAAAACAATAGCCAGTGCAAGGAAATGAATACACCATTCAAGAGCCAGACGCTTAAGACTTTTTGGCTGATGCGAAAAGAGCTTTTGGAATAATACAGAATGCCGACCAATCCCATCGCCGCAATCACGCAACGAAAAAAGACAATCGTCAGCGCATTCGCCTGCGTTGCATTGCCCAAAATGGCCGTGAACGCATACAGCACCACAATGAAATGGATTTTCAGGTAATCCAGCAAGCGTGGGGCCGACTTCATCTTTAACGCGGAATGGTGTAATATAAGCCGAGGCCTACGCCAGAAAAGACAATGTTTGGCAACCAAACGGCCAACATCGGTGGCATCCCGCCACCCTCTGCAATTCCCTTGCTCATCATGAAAAACAAGATGTACACAAAGGCCAAACTAAAGCCTAAAGCAATTTGGAACCCTACGCCTCCTCGAGCTTTTCGAGCAGAAACCAAGAAGCCGATAATCGTCAAAATAATGATCGAAAAGGGATTGGCAAAACGTAAGTATTTCTCAATCAAAAACACCTCAATTCCATCCGCCCCACGCGACCGAACCAAATCAATGTGTCGGTTTAACTCTGGCAATGTAAAGGTCTCGTGCAACAAGTGTTTATTCTGAAAATCTTTGGGCAATAGATTCAAGGTTGTATCAATCTTCGTTCCAAAAACAATCCCATTAGCGCTTCCCGTAAAGGTCCGAATCCGATAATCATGAATGGTCCATTTCTTCGCCACAGAATCCCAAGTGATGCGGTCCGACATCAATTTCTGCTTGATTTCATTGTCGGCAATCCGCTCTAAACTGAATCGATAACCCGTATTCGACGTGTTGTCATAACTCTCAATGTAGGCATACACATCCGGCGCAATCTTGATATGCACAT
Organism: Aquirufa sp. TARAVU-A1A; assembly: GCF_054558675.1. NCBI lineage: Bacteria > Pseudomonadati > Bacteroidota > Cytophagia > Cytophagales > Flectobacillaceae > Aquirufa > Aquirufa sp. TARAVU-A1A. The sequence continues at coordinate 285,111 of NZ_JBPXKP010000001.1, read as the reverse complement.
CTCGTTTATCGAAAAAGTAGGTCCCGTTGATGTATTCATGTTCAAAGGGAACGCGGATTTTATTGGCATTGGGTACGACCCAACCGATCATCAAGAAGGTTCCTAGGGCAATGATGGAGGAGCCAATTAAATAAGGTCGCATCAAACGCGTGAAGCTAACGCCTGAACTGAGAATGGCAATGATTTCGGTTTTGGCAGCCATGTTGGCGGTAAAAAATACCGTCGCAATGAAGACCATCAAGGGGCTGATGTAATTCGCCCAATAGGGAATGAAGTTCAAATAATAGTCGAAAATGATGGCCCGCATGGGCGCTTCTTTTCGAATAAAATCATCGATTTTCTCTGTATAATCAATGACCATGACAATCAATACAATGAGAAATACCGCGAAGACATAGGTCTTCAGGAATTTTTTCAGAATGTACAGGTCAAGGATTTTCATTATTTATTCGGCCGGTATTTGACTCCGGAAAACAAATGTATGAAAATAACGCGGGAGACGCGGTAATTAAAAGGCACCAAAATCAATGAAATCGTCGTGATAGGTACGACATAGCCCATGGCATCGGGATCATTGAAAAAGTTGAAAATAATGATTCCCCCCACAAGCATAATCCCAACGGTAAAGGCATAAGAAACATACATGGCCCCATAAAAAAAGCCAGGTTCTACTTCATATCGCATGCCACATGCTGAACAATGTTCTTCCATCTGAGCGAAATTGAAGACATTCCACCACTTAAATTTGAATAATCGACCCTCGTGACATTGTGGACAACGAGCGTTTATGGTGGCTTTCAATTTGGATGAATCTGACATTTTTGTGCGTATTTAAAGCCCCAAAGGTAAAGAAAATTGGAGGATTATTCGTAACAAAGGTCACGTTCCAAGGGCTTTTTGTATCTTTGCGCCAAACTAAAACTTATCATCACATGTATTCAATTGTTTCAACCGTTCACATCGTACTCTGTGTACTCGTGTTCATTTTAGGTATTAATGTGATTGCCCGCGCGCTTCGTGGACGTTCAAACAACGCTTTGTTTACCGAATCAGATCGCAAAGCAGGTTTGTTCTTTATGATTTCCTTGCACACGCAATTACTGATTGGATTAGCGCTTTACTTCTTTTTAAGCCCGATTACGGCGGCTGCCTTTACCGATTTCGGTGCAGCAATGAAGGATCCAGCAACGCGTTTAATCGCTGTTGAGCATATTTCCGTGAACATTATTGCTGTTGTTTTGGCAACCGTGAATAATGCGAAAAACAAGAAAGCGATCGCTGATGCTGCGAAGCACAAAAACGCGTTGATTTTCACCTTGGCTGCGCTCGTTTTAATCTTGAGCCGCATCCCTTGGAAGCTTTTATTTTAATTTGAATGAAGAATAAGTGCATTTTCTTGGATCGCGACGGCGTTCTAAATGTTGACCGCGTGGATTATGTGTACCGCATGGAGGAATTCATCATTCCGCCGGGTGTGGGAGAGGCCTTGCGCGCTTTGAAGGATGCTGGATATTTGTTGGTGATTATCACCAACCAAAGTGGTATCGCCAAAGGTGTTTACAAACGCGAAGATGTCTATATGATTCATCAAGCGATTCAAGATGGAACTGGCGTGGAATTAGATGATATCTATTTCTGTCCTTACCACGAAAAATTTGATAGTCATTCTTTGACCCGCAAACCGGGATCCTTGATGATTGAAAAAGCAGCAGCCAAATACGAAGTAGATATGGATGCTTCCTGGATGGTGGGGGATCACGAGCGGGATATTACCGCCGGAACGCGTGCCGGATTACGGACGATTCGTTTGGCTCCGCAAGGAACGGAAACGAAAGCCACCCATTTAGTTGATGATTTATTAGCAGCTTCAAAAATTATATTAGCATGAACAAGGTCTATTTAAGTGATGCAGGTCCCAAAGTTTCTCCTGCTATTTACGGATTCTGGCGCTGGGAAGCGGGGAAGGGCGACATGGAGAAAATTGTCAACCTTTGCTTGGAATTAGGCGTGAATACCTTTGACCACGCAGATCGCTATGGAAATTATACCTGTGAAAAACGCTTCGGTGAAGTACTTTCCAAACAATCTTTCAAGCGTTCCGATATCGTTCTTTTCTCCAAATGTGGTGTGAACACGCCGCCCTTATATCGCGTTAACCACGTAAATACGTCAGCGGAACACATTACGCTTTCTGTAGAAAACTCCCTGCGTAATCTGCAAACGGATTATTTGGATGTGTTTTTGTTAGACCAATTGGATCCGCTTTCGGATTTGGAATCGACAGCTTTGGCTTTGGAAAAATTGAAGTCTTCCGGCAAAGTGAAGAACATCGGGGTTTCGAATTTTTCTGTATACCAACATCAGTTGTTGGTTTCTTATTTAAACATTCCAGTTGTTTCGAATCACATCGACTTGAACTTGTTGAACACCGCGGCATTGGATAACGGTGCCATTGATTACATCAAGCAAAAATACATGCGCCCCTTGGCGACATCCCCTTTAGCGGGTGGTCGCATCGAACACGGGACGGACGAACTAGCCCTGAAGGTGCGTAAAAAATTAATGGAAGTTGCGGCTCGTTACGATGCAAACATCGAATCGATTGCCGTAGCTTGGTTGGTGAAATTAGGTGCTTTGCCTTTAATTGGAACCCTCGAAGAGAATCGCATTCGCAACATTGTGAATTCGTTCCAAATCAGTTTAAGTCACGAAGATTGGTATGAATTGTACCACGCGACGAAACCCATTTCGTCGATACAAGACTAATCAGAGCCCTGGAAATTCCGGGGCTTTTTTTATGTGCTTTGCATTTGAATTTTGATTCCCAAAGGTAACATGAGGATAAAAAACAGCACATACCAAATAGGTAAACCCGCGAGCCATAAGCCCGTTCCGAGCAGCAGTAAATATATCGGATAGGTAAAAAGCAACGTCGCAAATAGCACCGAATCATAAAAGACAGTCCCCTTCGTTTTGCGATCTACGGTCTTTTGAACCCTACGGTAATAGGGTAGATTCAGGTAGTAAAACAGGCTTTTTTTGATGCGGATGCGTTTCGAGGGAACATGAATTAATCGGCGCATTTGTTCAAACACCGCTGCGTTAAAATCCAATCTATGTTTGGCATGTCCTAAGGTAGGAGCTCGCTCAAATTCTTCTACATGTATTTCAACGACCTTGCCAAAAGCTTTGAAATCATTGTAGGCGATTCCCACCACATGAATTATCGGCTGCACGCCACGTTGCTGGGCGGCTTCCAAAATTCGAGTGGCGCCTTTTTTGTAGGGCTGTAATTCATGGGTCAACAAACAGATCCCCTCAATGAAAATCAGGATGCCACCGCCATGGGCAAGGATATCTACAGAAGCATCAAATGTCCCGGCATTCAAGTGCAAATGTTCTCGACCTTCCCGTGCCCGGTGGATAGGTATCATCCCGATGGAGCGTAATAAAAAGCCAAACAAAGGTTTTCGAAAAACGTCTCCCCTTGCGAGAAAATGCATTTTTCGCGGGTAATATGCACCTAGGATGACGGCGTCTAAAAAGGAGTCGGGGTGGTTTGCTACGACCAGCAAAGGTCCTTGTTTTGCGAGGAGGCTTTTATTGCGAATATGGACCTTGGGAACGAAGATCCAGAGGCCAAGGCGAACAAATAATTTTAGGATGACAAGCAAAATTTCAATATTTTGAGCAAGGTTTAAAAATTATTGGATGCAAGCAAGTTTTCTTTCGATCTATCTCATGCCCATGGCCATCGCCATCATCATGGTCGGATTAGGCTTATCCTTAACTCCCGCTGATTTCAAACGAATTTTTGAATACCCCAAAGCGGTTCTCATCGGATTGATTACCCAGATGCTTCTGTTACCAGCTATTTGTTTATTCATTGCCGACTTCTTCCAATTGGAACCCGCCTTGGCAGTTGGCCTCATGCTACTAGCCGCTGCCCCTGGAGGCCCCTCAGCAAATCTTTACAGCCACATGGCCGGAGGGGATGTCGCCTTGAATGTGAGTTTAACCGCGCTGAATAGCGTACTCTCCATCTTTTCGATTGCTGGCATTGTGAATTTTTCCCTCGCGTATTTCATGCAAGCGGAGGCCTATGTGCCCATGCAATTTCAGAAAGTATTGGAGGTTTGTGCGATGATTATTACGCCCATTAGTTTGGGGATGTGGATTCGGCATCGCTATCCTGGCTTTGCACAGCGGATGGAAGGGAAGGTTAAATTGATTTCTGGGTTATTCCTCGCTTTGTTAATCGTCCTAGCTGGCCTCAACGAAATCGATCATTTGGTACATGATATCAAAGCCGTGGGTGCTGCAGCGCTTAGCTTTAATTTAGCCTGTTTGCTCGTGGGCTATTTTCTTCCGCGATTATTTAAGCTTCCTCCTAAACAAGCCGTGGCGATTTCCATGGAGGTAGGGATTCACAATGGATCATTAGCCATTTACATCGCATTGAGCATTTTGAACAATGGTGCGATGACCATTCCGGCGGTGGTCTATAGTTTGATCATGTTTATTACGGCGGCAGTTTTTGCTTTTTGGTCTCAAAAAAAGCTTGCCAACTAAGTTTTGCCTATTTTTGTGGCTATGAAAAAACTGTTGATTCTTTGCCTTTTCCCCATTCTTTCCTTTGCACAAGCTCCCATCCCGGCCGAGGTGATGTTTGGAAATAATCGTACGAATTTTTTAATGATTCTGAATCGTCCCGTGGATGCCAAAGGGCGCTTTCATTTTTTCAATGTGACGGTTGGCGCTGCCGACTACCAAAATACTCCCTCGGAAACGGAAATCGTTGTGAATAATTCATTAACCTATGCCTTAGGTCACAATTTCCATGCGACAGCTGGTGCGCAATGGCATTTTAAATTGGGTTTTGTTCCAACAGTCGGCGTTGAATACTTAAAGGCTCGGCCCGATTTTTTATTGGTGATTTTCCCTACCTTTAACATGCTTCCGAATAAGAATTTGGAGACAGTGGGTATTTTAGAATACAAGCCAGCATTAAGTCCCAAAACTCGATTGTATACGCGTTTGCAGGCGATGTACAACCAAGATATGACTTTGGAAGCGCATGCCCGCAGTGCTTACAGTGTTCGTGCGGGAATTAGTATCAAGCAATTCACGGTGGGTTTAGGGTCTAATTTAGATTACTATGGCCCAATGAAATTCGATAAAACCAATCACGGGCTTTTTGTCCAAGTTCGACTATGATCAACCAACTCGCCATCCAATTACAAGAAATGCAAACGTTAGCGGAGCAATGGGAAACCACAAATCCCGCCGTTTCTTCGAGTTCTGTAGGCTGGCATTTGTTGCATAACCTGCAAGTGATTAATGGGGTCGTGGCGACTTTGGCCGCTTCAAATCCGGAAGAATATGCCCCAAAACATACATTTATCAAGTGGTATGTGCTGCTGACAAAAAAGATTCCACGCGGGAAAGCGCGTGCTCCTAAGGGCGTTGTTCCAGAAACAATTTCTAAAGAGGAATTGGATGCGGCATTAGACCGAGCTAGTTTGAGTGTCTTGAATTTGTTGAACCAGCAACCCAAGCAATTCTTTCCGCATCCGATGTTTGGGCATTTAAATACCAAGCTTGCGAAGCGATTTTTGTGGATTCACACGGAACATCATTTAAAGATCGTTCGAGATATTCTTGCTCAATAATCTTCAACGGTTTTTTAGGATTCGCTGGACGACTATGCCCGTCAGGAGAATGGTCAAAGTCCCAAGGACTACCGTCAATTTGCCTTCCAACGGAATCTGTAATGTTTCCGGTAAATTATCCTTAAACGACATACATGCAATAATCACCACACCCACGAAGGCCGCAATTTTCGCTGCGGCGTTGGATACCTGTTTCGCGAGAAAGCCTAAGAGAAAAATGCCCAACATTCCTCCGGCAAAGATGCCTGATAGCTTCCACCAAACATCCAATAAACTCTTGACCCCGATCATACTAATTCCAAACACAATACCGAGGCAGCCCATAGCCATGGTGGAGATGCGTAAAATCCGCAGTTGTTTTCGTGGGCTCAGGTCTTTTTGAATATAGCGCAGGTAAATGTCATTTAAAAAGACTGTTGCGGAACTGTTCATCCCCGAACTCATGGTGCTCATGCCAGCCGACAATAACGCCGCGAGTAGCAATCCCAATAGACCTTTTGGGATTTGCGTTTTCATAAAATACGGTAGAACGCGGTCGGCATAATCAACCAATTGCATCGATTGAATCGAGATGTTTTTGTCCGTAGCAACCTGTTGTTTGAGGTCCATGATGAGCCCCGGATTTACGTCGTAAAAGGCGTATAGGGATGTCCCAATCAAGAAAAACAGAAATGAAACGGGGACATAATACACAACGCAAAGCCAGATGCTATTCGCCGCATCTTGGGTGTTTTTCGCCGTATGATAGCGTTGGATATAGTTTTGGTCTACACCAAAATTCGTCAGATTAATGAAAAATCCGTAAAGTAATATCACCCAAAAGGAACTCGTATTAAATTCAGGTTGAAACGTCCCTAAGCTAAATTTATTATCTCGTTGTGCGATCGCCCAAATTTCCGTGATGTCTACTTGGTTTAAAATCAATCCTAATATCATGAGGGCGCCCAAGGTCTTCAGAATTGCCTGAATGACTTCCGTCCAAATGACAGCTTCCATTCCTCCTAAAACGGTGTATAGGATGATTACGAATCCTGCGATTACAATAATGAGTGGCATTTCAATGCCTGAAAGGGCATTAATCGTCAAGGCCAATCCATAAAAAATAGTCCCCATCCTTGCCAGCTGCGTTAAGATAAAACACAGCATCGCATAGGTTCTCGCCCATGCACCAAAACGTTTTTCTAAGTGGGTGTAGGCGCTGACCGATTGCCCATTTCGATAAAATGGCACGAATAATTTACTGGCTACCCATGCCGCAAGTGGAATGGAAAGGCTAAAAACGAAGGGATTCCAATTGCTTCCAAAGGATTTTCCAGGGTCCCCTAGGAACGTAATAGCACTCAAAAATGTGGCATAAAAACTTAGGCCTAACGCCCAGCCAGGAATTTGACCAGCAGCGGTAGCAAACTGTTCAGAACTCCGTTTTCGACGAGAGAAAAAGATTCCCACGCCAACCATGCTGAGGAGGTACAGCCCAATAATGACCAGATCGAGAGTTGTCATATTAAAGTGTCATCACCACATGTTTGATTTTCTTTCGCTTCCACGTGTAGGTGATGTGAATTTTCCCATCAGCCGATTGGATGACTGCGGGATATGAAAACTCGCCATTCGGTTCGTTTTCTAAGATGGCAATGTCTTGCCAGTTTTGACCATCCGACGAAATTGCGACATTTAAGGGGCTTCGTCCTTTTTTCGTATTGTTGTACACAAGGATATGTCGGCCATCTTGTAAGGTGACCGCATCAATGCCTGAATTCGGATTCAAGAGGGTCGTAGGTTTTAATGCCGTCCAATTTTTGCCTTGGTCAGTTGAGGTGGCTTGTAGGACGTAGTCGTTTTCCGACCGACAAACAAGCTGGAGTTTACCGCCCGATAATTTTAGGATACTGGGCTGTATGGCCGAAGTCGTTACGCCATCATTTAATGCCTCGGTTCGCGTCCAAGTTCGTCCACCATCTCTCGTGAATTCCATGTGTACGCGCCAGTCATGATCTTCCGAACTCGATGGACAAATAAGCGTTCCATCCGCCAATAATACGGGTTTGTTCTTGATGGGGCCATAGATATCTTTCGGGAGAAGCTCTTCTGCCGACCAGCTTTTACCGCCATCTGAGGAGCGTTTTAGCGCACCCCACCATTCGTCGGGTGCTGGGCCAACTTTATAAAATAATATAAGTTCTTTGCCAGGCATTTGGAATAAGACCGGATTCCAAGTAGGATATCGCTTCCCGTTAGCTTGGATGCCATTGGCCACTTCCATGGGCTTTGACCAGCTTCCGTTTTGGTGAAAACTTAACCATATCGCCACATCCGGATGCTTTTCATGTGTCCCCCCGAACCAAGTTGCCGCAATGCCTTGTGGGGTTTCGACCAAGGTGGATGCATGACAAGATGGGAAGGGAGCGGATTCGTAAATGAAACTTGCCGACTCAATTTTTTGGGCGTGTGCAACGAAAAATGCCATGCAGAACATGCATGAATAGAATAGTTTTTTCATAGGTTTAGATTTCTTCAGCTTTCATCCTCAGAGCTTTACAAAGCTAAAGGGAAAAAAGCAAAATCAAATAAGCCATGAAAAAATTATCAATTAGCTGATTACGATCCCGAAATCAGTCAATAAGCCTGCTAATCCGTCTTGGGAAAATTTGGCTTTCTTCAATCGATTAATCGTAGGGGAAATGCGAAAATTGAAGGCATTTCGGAAGTCGGCCTTCTCTAAATTCGTCTGGTCAAACAAAGCGCCCGCCAAATCACATTCCTCAAAATGGGCCTCGCTGAAATTTGCCTCCGTAAAATCAACCTCATGTAAACTGCAGGATTCAAAGTTCGTCCCTTTGCCGTTTACTTGGTAAAATGATGACAAATTCAATACACAGTTCTTGAAATGAACTTCAAACAAAAAGGGATTGCATGCCTCAAAACGTAGACCTTGCATCTTGCAACTTTGGAAATAAACCTTTTGGAAGGACGCCGCGCTTAATTTGGCAAGACTTAGGTTGCAGTCCTCGAACCGACAATCCACGAATTGGAAGTTCTTAAAATCCGCCGATTCAAATTGGCAATTACGAAACGTACAACCTTCGTATTCGCCTAAAGCAAGCGTGTCTATTTTATCAAAAACTTGATCCGTGTGGTAGGGTTTTTCCATGACAACAAAATTAGCATAATTCAGAAAAAACTTTCACTTTTACGGACCAACCTATTTAAAAATGAAACAGACTTTATTCGCTTTTGCGTTCTTATTAACGCTCCCCGCATTTGCTCAAAAATTATACACCTATCCCATGGGTGTGCAGGCCTACACCTTCCGGAATCATTTCCCCAAAAGCACCGAAAACACGCTGGATATCATTCAGAAAATGGGCATTACGGAATTAGAAGGCGGTGCAACGAAAGGTTATACCGAAGAACAATTCAAGAAATTATGTGCTGAACGCGGCATCAGCATTCCGTCGACGGGTGTTGGATATGACGAATTAGCTAATCCGATGGATGCAGTTCGTCGGGCGAAAACCTTAGGTGCTAAATTCGTCATGTGCGCTTGGATTCCACACAAAGGCACGGATTTTACACTCGAAGATGCCCAAAAAGCCGTTGCACTTTTTAACAGTGCAGGAAAAGTGTTTAAAGAAAACGGGATCACGTTTACTTACCACGACCATGGCTATGAATTTCATGCCTATGAGGATGGTACTTTGATGGATTACATCATCAAAAATACGAATCCGGCCTATGTTTCTTTTGAGATGGATGTCTTGTGGACGATGCACGGCGGAGGCGCTGATATGCCGGTTAAATTATTGAAGAAATACCCGAATCGTTGGAAATTGATGCACGTCAAAGATTTGCGCAAAGGGGTCGAAGGAAATTTAACGGGTGGTACGCCTGCGGAAAATGATGTTCCCGTGGGAACGGGCCAGGGGAACTGGAAGGAAATCATCAAACTCGCGAAGAAAAATGGCATCGAACATTGCTTCATTGAGGATGAAAGTAATCAAGAACTTGATTTTGTTCCACGAAGCATCGAGTTTTTAAAGAATTTGTAACGAATTCCCGTATTTTTGTTGGGTGGCTCAGCTGGGTCACCCATTTTTTTGCCTTTATGAAAAACATTCTCTTCTTTTTATTGATTTCCTTAGCCGTTTTCGCGCAGGAAAAACATCGTCCGCAATTGCATTTCACGCCACCAAGCATGTGGATGAATGACCCGAACGGGATGTTTTATGCGAACGGTACCTATCATTTATATTACCAGTACCATCCGGAAAGTACGGTTTGGGGACCCATGCACTGGGGCCACGCGACGAGTAAGGATTTGATGCATTGGGAACACCAACCGATTGCCTTGTATCCGGATAGCTTAGGTTTAATCTTCTCGGGTTCAGCTGTCATCGATCATCAAAATACTTCGGGTTTAGGTAGCAAGGGCATTGCGCCTGTGGTTGCTATTTACACGAGCCACAACATGGCTTGGGAAAAAGCAGGTCGGATCGATCGTGAAAATCAAAGCATCGCCTATAGCTTAGATGGAGGCCAAACCTTCGTAAAATTTGCCGGAAATCCAGTCATCAAAAACCCAGGTATTGCAGATTTCCGCGATCCGAATGTGACTTGGTATGCACCAGGGAAGAAATGGATTATGGTTTTGGCTACACAGGATCGGGAGACGTTTTATTCATCGCCCGACTTGAAAAACTGGACGAAGGAGAGTGAGTTTGGTGCAAAATTAGGTGCCCATGGAGGTGTTTGGGAATGTCCAGATTTGTTTCCGATGCAAGTGGATGGGAAGACCAAATGGGTCTTAATCGTTAACTTAAATCCAGGGGCGGCTAATGGTGGTTCTGGAGCACAATATTTTGTAGGGGATTTCGATGGACATCAATTCATTCCACAAGATGAAGAAACGCGCTGGGTGGATTATGGAAGAGATAATTATGCTGGAGTGACTTTCCACGAAACGGGCGATAAGCGGATTTTTATGGGTTGGATGTCCAACTGGGATTATGCGACCGTTGTACCTACCGCTTCATGGCGGAGTGCAAATACCTTGCCTCGGGATTTGAAATTACATAACCTGAACGGGAAATATGTGTTGGCTTCCACTCCGATTGCCGCTGTTTCCAACTATGTTACGGGGACACAAACGATTAAATCGAATAAAGTTGTGAAGTCGGCTGCTGCGCTGCAACGCTTGTCGGGGAAACTACCGGTACAGGATTTTTCTATCACGCTTTCCAACAACAAAGGAGAACAAGTAATCATTGGTTACGAAGCAGCTTCGAATCGCTATTTTGTGGATCGCGATGCGGCAGGGGATCATAGTTTCAGTTCGAAATTTGCCGGAAAAGCTTATGCGCCGCGTCTGGCTACAAATGACACAATCGACTTTACCTTGATCACAGATGTTGCTTCGGCGGAGTTTTTTGCAGATGGAGGCTTGTCGGTATTGACAACGATTTATTTTCCTTCGGAAACCTTAAACAACTTGAAAATTACCGCGGCGAAAGGCCTTCCATTTACCTTGGAAAACCTTAAGCCATCGATGTAATTATTTCAGAATGGATTTCAGTTGGCTTAATCGACCATCAATCGTTGATTCGTCGATTGTCAATCCTAAAATCTTGCCAACCATCGGATAGACGTTCACATTTTCGAATGCTGGAATGGTTTTACCTGATTTAAATGCTGGCCCCCAAGCCTGAAAACTTGCTTGCATGTCGGGATGGTGATTGTCATATCCATGTTTTCCAGGACTCGTTTTCCGCGTGCCCAGGTTGAAAATAGATGGGTGGTTTGGCACGAGTAAAATATCTCCCAAACGATTAAATCGGTCATCCGATTTGCTGTAATGCCAGTGTGCCGGAGTTTCATCCATCAAATAGGTCTTAAAGCTCGTGTTCTGTTTGAGTGCTGCAAGTGTGCTCGGTACGGCTGCTTGAATTTTGGTATACACATGCACCAAAGCATCGCCGGATGGAACTTTAAATGCCGCGGTATCAAGAGCGGCAGGTTTTCCCAAGGTGTGCTCGGCATCTACGGTGGTCATACCATGATCTGAAACAAACACATAATTGATAGGTAATTTCAGAGGATCTAAGGCCGCTTGCAATTTAGCGATGCTCTCATCCACAAAATGAACGGCATCACCCACACGAGGGTCTTCGGGGCCATACTCATGTGCATCATGGTCAACTTGTGGAAAGTAAAAAGTAATCAAGTGCGGGCGTTTTTCGGCTGGTAAGGATAACCAATTTTTCACCGCTTGAACGCGCTGCTCGATCGGAATATTTTCGTTGTAGGTGTATAAATAAGTTGGTCGAATTCCTTGAATGTCGGCCTCAGATGCCACCCAGTAAAAACTTGCACTTAACATGCCTTGTTGCTCTGCCAGTACCCAAAGTGGAGTTCCGCCGTACCATTTTCCTTCGGCCACCATCTTTTTGTTTCCCATGTTGTATTCCTTTCCGGAATTCACATCGAAATAACGATTGTCGACCAAGCCGTGGTGCGAAGGGTAAAGACCGGTTACGATGCTATAATGATTAGGAAATGTGAGCGTTGGATAGGATGGGATCATTGCATTGGCCTTGATTCCTTGAGCCTCCCGACTCTGTAAAAATTTGGCACCATATTTCACCGAAAAGTCTGATCGAAATCCATCTGCAGAAATTAAAATGACATAGGGTTTGGCTTGTTGGGAAGCGGAATTGCGTCGATCCGCATGAACAATTTGGGTAGTGTCTTGACTAAATGCGAAAAAGGAAATACAAGATAAGAGGAGGTAAAGACTAAGCTTATGCATGGGTATGATTTAATGTTTAAAATTAGCCATTAAAATAATAAACCCCGGATTTCCGGGGTTTATTTTAACCAACTTGTGGAATAGGGAGACTTTGAATTTTAGCTTCCCAAAGGGCTAATTCGTCTTTCATGTCTTGTAGACTCGGAAGGCTTAGGTTTTGGTAGTAGGCGACGCCGGCCAACAAATTATCGCGGAATGTTTTGAGGTAGCGTTCCTGTTTTGTTGTCATGGATTCGACGCTTTTTTCCACTTCTTTTTTCAAGTAGTCAACATACAAGCTGAGTTCCTTCACAAAAAGGTTCGGGCGATTGTGGTTGTTGAGAATATTGGCTCTTCCGTAGATGTGATCTACCATTTCTTTGAGCGAAAAGGTTCCGGAAAAATAGGCCAAATTAGGTCCTGGACAGATCGCAACGGCATGCTGGTGATGCGAAGGTTTGATATCAAAATTTTGTAAAGCCGATGTCCCAAGTCCCGTGCACAAGCAAACCTTTTCCGTGATTGCATCAAAGGCTTTTTGATATTCCGCTGCTGCTAAACCTTGTTCTTCGAGTTGCTTCAATTTCGCATGTTGGTATTTCCGCGAGGCCGTGCAAATCGGCTTTTCTGTAAACTCGGTATTTGTTGCCAAATATTCCAAGTTACAGGGACTGCCGGGTCTACCTTTTTCGATGCGTTCCAAACGTTGTTTCTCCGATGAACTTTTTCGGAAATTGTTGAAAGGTACGCCCAGCGGAGAGGCATGGCTCATGTAATAATCGCTTTCCTCGGCTTCGGCTAAAGCTTTTCGCGTGGAAGGATCTACTTGTGTCGCTTCAGGAACCAATAAAAAAGGACTTCCCCAGCCGGTTCCTTGGGTTTGAAAATGATCTTGAAGCAGGGCATCTTCCGCATGCGTCCCGATTCCCCCTTGCACGGTTACGCGCATCGTTGGATATTCGAGGTACACGTTTTGACCTTTGTCGGCTAAGCTTTTTTGACACATTTCGAACAACTCGCTCATTAAGGCTTGTCGGTTCGTCTTAAATTCCTCTAAAATGGGCCCGATCAACAAGCCATCCGTGGCAAAAGCATGTCCTCCGCAATTCAAACCCGATTCGATGCGGAATTCAGAAACCCAAATTCCTTTTTTCGCCAAGATTTTACCTTGCGTTACTGCGCTTCGGTAATCGCTCACTTTGAGAATGATCTTCTTTTTTAGCTTACCTGCAGCGTCTGGGAAAAAATCGGGGAAAGCCTCGATGTAGCCATAGAGCATGGGGTTATAACCCGCCGATAGGATGATGGAGGAGCTCAAATCGCTTTGCGCATAACCGCGCAAGGCCGCTAAAGCATCTGCGAATTCCTTTTCCAGCGCGTTCCCTTTTTTGTCGTAATTGATTTTATTGACCTTCGACATGATGTTGACATCGATGGAACCTGCGAGGACATGTTTGCGCAAATTGCCTTGTTTGACGAATTTTTGGCAGACATCCGTCTCCGCGAGCATCTCCTGGTATTCCCTTTTTTGTGGAGTGTTTTCCGGCAATAATTCAAAATAACGTGTGATGTCCGACTCGGGTTCAAAAGGCTGATTGCGAATGCTAGTCGTCTTATCTTGTACGAGCGTCTTTACTAAATTCAGATAGGCGCTGATGCGTTTGGCACGGAAATCCTCCTCCGTTTTCGCGATCGGCGTAAAATTCAGGTTATTTTCTTTGCTGTAGGCCTCGCGCATTTCTTCAACTAAATGGTCGTCCACGATGGAAACGACGGAAGAAATACCAAAGGGCCCAACTTTCACCGGGGTGTCAATCGTGAAGCCCAATCCCATCACGGGAATGTGAAATGTATGTGCGGCGGATTTTTGCATGTTCTTTAAAATTTAAGAAGGACAAAGGTCGGCCGGGAAATTTGGACTAAATATGATTTTGGTCAGCCACAAAAAAAACACCTCAATTTTCCTTGAGGTGTTTTTAAATGAGAGAAACGAAAAAATGCTATTTGTATTGTTGAACGCGGGCATCTTGAATTACACCTTTCCAGTTCATTCCGAAGCCAAAATCGTAGCGATGTCCTTCTGCATCCACATGGCATTCCATGTCGAAAGGAACATCTTCTTTTTGCTTTTCTACCACCTGCATACTGGCTGGCATCTGCATGGGCAATAAGGCTTGTGGCTCCGCCTTGCCGGAAATGATATCTAAAATCGCTTGATCTTGTACACCAAAACTTGCCAAAATCGCATCCGCCTTACCCTCGATTTCCGCAAAAACCATCGGATTCGATACGTTCACGGATACAATCACTGGTTTGCCTTGCATCTTTTGACGCGTGTCTTCGATCAATTCCATGTCGGTAATATTACGTGTTTTGGCAGTTTTGCCTTTGTAGGAACGATTTGTGAAATTCTCCAAAGGATCTCCACCCGCAATACTCACCTCGCGTGCGTCATTCGCCACGTAATCACTGTATTGCAAGGAAATAGGCACATATCCATTTCCGCCTTTGGCCACATCTTCCTTGTCATAGCCGATGCTGCTTTTCGGATTTTCGATGCAAACTAAAGCCAAATCTGCTTCCGTCGGATTATCTGTCACGTTGAAATATTTCTTCACTAATTCCATGTTGATCGGGAAATCATTCGATGCTGGAATTGGGAATCCCAAGAAGTGACGCGTCGCTGCGACAAAACGTTTAGGAATGTAAATCGTCTTTTTCGTTTGAATAGGAAGGACATTTCCCTTGTTTTTCAACAGCACGATGGATTGCAATTGTGCTTGATAGCCCGCTTGCATGAACTCCGGTTTTCCAACCGTTGCTTTGGTATCGGCTGGATTTTGGTAAGGATTCTCAAACAAACCTACTTGGAAAATGTTGCGCAATAATCGCACAGCCGATTGCTCCATCCTGGCACGCATGAACGCTTCACCATGTTCTTTCACGCCCATCGCATAGGCATCGATGATCGGTTTCATGTCATTATTTCCACCGAATTGATCCGCGCCGGCCATTAATATCTTGTAATGCCGCTCGGCCATGTTTAGGTTTTCTACGCCCCAAACTTTTCCATCGATGAATACATCCATCGCCTTGTGGTCCCCAGTTACACTCCAATCCGTGCAAACCACCCCATCATAACCATATTGCTTGCGAAGTAAATCTGTCACCAAATATTTGTTGTAGTTATTCGCCACATTTTCCTTCGTTTGATTCCAAGAAATCGTGTAATACGGCATCACCGCAGCGGCTTTTTTGGTTTGACCGGATAATTTAAACGCTCCTTCCGTAAAAGGAATCAAATGCTCATTGAAGTTATTCCCTGGATAAACCGCAAATTTTCCATTGGCATAATGCGCATCGCGGCCCGCCTCACCGGCTCCACCTCCTGGCCAGTGTTTCACCATGGCATTCACACTTTGAGCGCCCCAGTTTTCATTCTGAAAACCATTGCAATAGGCTTCCGCCATCGCAGCGGAAAGTTTAGAACTTTCGCCAAAGGTTCCGTCAAAACGTAACCAGCGAGGTTCTGTGGCGATGTCAACTTGTGGAGATAATGCGGTTGCGATACCTAAAGCACGGTATTCTTGTGCCGCTACCCGACCGAATTGTTTGATCAATTCCGGCTTGAATGTCGCGGCCATACCTAAAGAACTTGGCCACATCGAAATCAAACCACCCGCTGCTGCATTGAACTCCGCACGTGCTTGTGTTCCGTGACGTGGGTCCGTACTGTTGTTGGCCGGAATCCCTTTACCCACCGACTCGCAAAATGCCTGAATTTTATTGTTCCATTTCGCGGCATCTTCTGGGGATGAAACCGTGGTGACGAGTACGTGACGTAGATTATCTTCTTTGAGGAATTTCTTTTGTTGGTCCGTTAACTCACTTGCATCCATCGTCTTGGGATCGAAAGGTTTTCCGTTGTAGGTCCCAGCAAAATAGCCGTCGGGTCTTGCAGGGATGGCTTGATGGCCTGAATACAACATCAAACCTGCGATTTCTTGCACGCTTAATTGCTTAGCTAAATCGGCGGCACGAACGTCAACGGGTTTCCGCCAATCTTCGTAAATATCTAATTTCCCGTTCTTATTTAAATCCTTAAAAGACAGGCCGTCTTTTTTGATGATTTTAACAGATGATTGGGTGGAATAGGCCAAAGTTGGACCTTTGGCTTGTTTGATCTCCACATGTTGGGCGAATGCCGCCGTGGAAACTACTAAAAGGCTAACTATTTTTTTCATGTTGGTAGGGTAATAGCTTACAAATGTAGCAAAATGATACAATAATAAGATAGGCTATTTTAGGATAATTTTCCAGTTTTTGCTTTGAGTTACGCGGGGCGTTTGGCCTTGTAGATAATGTACGCTGATTCGATTATCGCCGACTTCCACATTCTCAATGTGCGCCTCTTTCCAGCTCGAAGGCATGCGTGGCGTAATGGTAATCTCATGCAAATCAGCCCGGGGTTGTATCCCAAAAAACTGTTCTACGATGGGAACCGCGAAGCCAAATACATTCCAAGCTTGGGTCATCATCCCAAAATCTGGGGACACTTCGTACATGCTGCCAGGCAAGGCGTAACTGAATGAACGAGTGAGTTTTTGCATGTAATCGAGGGCTTGGTCGGGTCGTCCGTAATTGTTTTCGGCCACGGCCATCACGCCGGTGGGTAAGGTCATAACAGCTCCCGTGTACGTAAAAATTTTGGGCGCTTTGTAAGAACCGGCATCGCTCCCAGCGGAGGCATCTCGGTCGATTCCCGTCACGAATAATCCGAATGGGTTCGTGTATTTATTAGCCGTTTCGAGTGCTTTTATGGCTTTTTCGGAATCCGCTAAGCCCATTTCCATGGGTGTGTTAACGACCCAATTATGATGTACCACAAAGGGTCTTGCTTGATCACTAGGATGTGCTTGGATGTATTTTTCGGTTTGTTTTAATTCCGCTACAGCCCAGGGTTTTTGTAAGGTATCTGCCCGAACAATGGCTTGCTTGATTAATGCAAGCGCCTGTCGGTCTTGGCTACGGAAGTCTGCATAGGACCTAAAATCCTCATTCCAAAATTGCGTATTGATCTGTTGTTTTAGTTGGGAGGCTTTGGCCTTATATGCTTTTGCTAGGCTATTTTCGCCTAAAATCTGTGCCATCTCCGCAGCATCTTGCAAGGCTTTCTGCGTATAGGAGGCCACGTCGATCATTTCACTATGTAGGCCTTGGATTTCCATCATTCCCGACCCATCCGGGAAGTCATTGTGGTCTTGATCGTTGTCAGTGACCAACCACTGCAATCCTTTTTGGATGCTAGGGAAATAGGTTTTTAGCATCTCCTTGTCACCTGTCCATCGAAATACTTTCCAAACGAGCGAGGCAAATTGGGCCGTTTCATTCAGGTTGCCTGGATTATAAACGGCGCCGTTGGTGGATACTTCATGCACGACCCGACCGTTTTTGTTGGTCTTTTGGGAAAGTTTATGAATGAGTTGGATGGAGTTTAGGGTCAGGTCTTTTTGGCCAATCGCGATGGCACCTTGCAGGGCATATTCGCTATCCACGCCAAACCACCAAGGGTAGTCGGGCAGCCCAGCGCTGATGCCCCGACCGATTCCCGGAACATCGCGTGTCAACCCATCGGTATTGTATTGCAACCAGGTGTAGGCTTCTTGAATGTTTTTGTCGGGGATATTAATCTTACTTTTTTGTGCCAATGCGTTGATGCGGCTCCATTTTTGTTGGAATAATTTTGCGGTATTTTTCTGAAGTTCTCCGTAGGTATTTAATGCCTGAGCCTTTGAAGTTGCAGATCCAGCGATATAGAACTGAATGGTTTTTTTCCTGCCGACAGGGATACTTAGTGAGTAATTGATGGATTTAGCGATTCCCTTCCCGATGGAAGTAAAAGGAATCGGAGCGGCGCCTGGAATTCCTTTTTCACTTGCTCCTAGGATAGCAAACCAGGGATTTTTAGTGTCTTTGAAAACCCATTGGTCATTTATATATTCAGCATGATCTTCATCGTCGATCAGGTTGGTTCGTTCTCCCAACCAAGTAGGCCGCAAGTCGGATTTAGCTTGAAAAACAAAGGGAATGTTTTGTGTTTGTAGGCTTTTGTTTTCGATTTCAAACTCAATGACACAACCTGCGAGTCCATCCGGAACGAATTGCGTGCGAAAAATTTCCAGGTTTTTCGTTTGGTAGCGATGTTGATTCGCCATGGGAAAATTGCGAAAACTCACTGCATTTGTTAAATCTTGTCCGTCCACGGAAACAATAAATCCGTCCAGGAGTTTAATGGGATGTGCCCAAATGCCGCCCATTTCGCCCGTGATGTGCCAACCCAAATCAGGGAATTGCCCGTTTTGATGGCCCACAAGGTATAATCGGTCGCCTGTGGTGGCAAAGGGGGAGGCGAGGTAGGACTGTTTTCCGTCAACATGCGGTAAGGCATTTACGAGCTGTGTGATGCCTTGGGCGCATAAGCTGGAGGAAGCTAGAATAGTTAATAAAAAGGTGCGGATGGAGAACATATTGCCGGATAATTATCTGCCGAAATTACATTAAATTGCTGAGATGAAAATAGAAATTTGGAGTGATATCATGTGTCCGTTTTGCTACATTGGTAAACGGCATTTAGAGAAGGCCTTGGAAAGCTTTCCTGGGCGTGATACGGTGGAGATAACTTGGAAAAGTTATCAATTAGATCCAACGATTCCGATGTCATTTGAGGAACCTGTGGGTGTATATGAATACTTGGCGGATCGGAAGGGTTGGTCATTAGAGCAATCAGTGCAAATGCACGAACGTGTCGTGGAGATGGCTGCTTCTGTCGGTTTGGAATACAATTTTGACAAGGCTGTGGTGGCGAATTCGTTGTATGCGCACCGCGTGATTCAATTGGCCAAAGAAAAAGGTTTAGATGATGCGATTGAGGAGATTTTCTTCCGAGCTTATTTTACGGAGGGAAGGGATTTGGCTTCCGTTACGGAATTGGTTGCATTAGGTGAGGAAGTTGGATTAGCTGAGGCAGACATTCGTGCGGCGATTGTTAGTGAAGACTTGGCTTACCGGGTAAGTCAAGACATTCAAGAAGGAGTAAATTTAGGGGTTCGTGGGGTGCCATTTTTTGTCTTTGACAGGAAATATGGTATTTCAGGAGCGGAGCCCATTCAAGTTTTTATAGACACATTAAACCAAACACAACATGCAAGTTAAAGGGTATGGCGCTACGAGCGCGGAGGTGCCGGTGGCGCCAATCGTTTTTGAACGCCGCGAGGTAGGTCCTCACGATGTTCAAATTGATATTGAGTATTGTGGCGTTTGTCATTCCGATATTCACATGGTACGTAGTGAATGGGGCCCGTCGATTTATCCGATTGTACCTGGACATGAAATCGTAGGTAAAGTCGTTGCGATTGGATCACATGTAACGAAGTTTAAAGTAGGCCAAACAGCCGGAGTAGGCGTATTTGTGGATTCTTGTCGGGAATGCCCTTCTTGCCAAGCAGGCCAAGAGCAGTATTGCGATGAGGACATGACAGCGACGTATAATGATTACTACCGCGATGGAAAGACGCAAACATTTGGGGGCTATTCAGCGAATTATGTGATCGATGAAAAATATGCCTTACATGTGAATTTTGAGCAAAAAGATTTGGCTCGCGTGGCACCATTACTGTGTGCAGGGATTACAACCTACTCGCCATTGCGTTTTGCGGGCGTAGGCAAGGGGCACAAAGTTGCTGTGTTGGGATTAGGTGGATTGGGTCACATGGCGGTGAAATTTGCAGCATCATTTGGGGCGGAGGTTACCATGTTATCAACCTCGCCATCGAAGGAGGCGGATGCGCGTTCCTTGGGCGCTCATCATTTTGCTTTGTCGACGGATCCTGAGCAAATGAAGGCGTTGAAAGGGTCTTTTGATTTTATCTTGAACACAGTTGCTGCCAAACATGATTTGGATGCATTCTTGGGTTTGTTGAAAGTAGAAGGGAAAATGTTGTTAGTGGGCATTCCGCCCGAAGCCAATGAATTTGGCGCAGCGACGTTGATTTCAAAACGTCGGAGCATTGTGGGATCGATGATCGGCGGTATTGCTGAGACGCAAGAAATGTTGGATTACTGCGCGGAGCATAACATTTTATCTGATATTGAAATGATTTCGATGCAGGATGTGAATGCGGCATATGAGCGGGTAATCAAGTCGGACGTTAAGTATCGTTTCGTGATTGATATGAAGACATTGTAGATTATCAGGAAACTTTTAGGTAAAGGATTTAGCTTTGCGGTAGACGCTGCCAGGGTCGCAGACCCTGGCAGCGTCACCATTTTCGGCGTTTATTTAGGTAGCAAAAAACACCGGTTTGGTCTATATGTTTTGGGGAAATTAGGGGTAAATTATAATTTCACCGACTCACATAATCATTCACACATGAATCCATTTTCATTCTCCATGGCCGCGCTGGCTGCTGTTGTACCTAATCAATCGGGCGTTTTAGCTGCACATTTCGAGCATATTTTAGGAACGTCATTAGACGTGAAAATTCTAGCAAATTCGTTTGAATTAGCGGAAAAAGCGGAGGCGAAGGTCTTAGTGGAATTTCGTCGATTGCAAGCAATTTTAGGGAGTGGAGAAAATCATGAGTTTGGGGAATGGGCTCGTTCGCGGGGGGAAGAAATTTCGGTTTCGGAAGAATTACATACGGTTTTAGGATTGTTTGATACGTGGCGTGAAGCGACAAAGGGAGCTTTGAATGCGGCTGCGGATGATGTGCGTTTGAACGGTTTTTCGGATCGAGTGAATCATTCACATTGGGAATTAGGTGATGGAACAGCGACGCGTTTAAGTGATGCGGAGTTGCGTTTACATACGTTTACGAAAGGTTTTATTATGGAACAGGTTGCTGATGCTGTGATGGCGGAGTCTGGTGTTCGTGGTGTGATGTTGAATGTAGGGGGTGATATCCTTGCCAAAGGCGATTTACGCGAAGCGGTTCGTATTTCTGATCCGAATTCAGATGCGGAAAATGGTGCTTCATTGAGCACGGTTTCAATCCAAAATCAAGCGATTGCTACGAGTGGGGTGAGTCGGCGAGGTGCGCACATTATCGATCCTCGTACAGGAGAAACGGCTTCTGGCAGCATATCTGCAACGGTCATTCACCCAGACGCGGTGACAGCGGGGGCTTTGGCCACCGCATTTAATGTGCTTTCGGTAGAAGAATCAAAAGCTTTGGCAGCCGAATATCCAGGAACGGAATATTTGCTTGTGGATGCTGCGGGAACGCAACATGTCAGCGAAAATTGGTCGGGTCGTTCTGTGGTTACGGAATCTGCAATTGAGTTGGTACATGTCAAAGACAAGGTTTGGACAGCGGGTCAGGAATTGTTGATTAATGTGGAATTAGCGGATTTGGGCGGTGGAGCTCGTCGGCCCTATGTGGCGGTTTGGATTGAGGATGAGGCTCATAAGCCCGTGCGTCGTTTGGCCCTTTGGTACCGCAAACCTCGTTGGCTACCGGATTTGCGTTCCTTCTCTGATGCGCAGCGTGAGGTACCGATTGACTTGATGTCAATTGCTTCTGCGACACGTTCAGCGGGGAATTATTCGTTGATTTGGGATGGTAAAAATGATCAAGGAGAATATGTAGCCTTGGGTAATTATACAGTATTTATTGAGGCGGCACGGGAGCATGGTTCGTACCAATTGATGAAGCAGACAATGAAATTTGATGGAAAGGCTAAGTCGCAGGCTTTGGCAGGAAATGAGGAGATTTCAGGAGCGAATTTAGTTTACAAGACGAAATAGGATGAAGCGTAAATTAGCGGAGTGGTCGCGATGGCTGCATATTTATTTGTCGATGTTTAGTTTCGTGATTGTGTTTTTTTTCGCGGTGACGGGCTTGACCTTGAATCATTTGGAATGGTTTCCGGAGAAGGAAAACTTGCATGAGGTGGATGGGAAATTGAATCCTTCTTGGGTGAATGTAACCGATACCGCTCAAGTGAAGAAGTTGGAAATTG
This sequence comes from Aquirufa sp. TARAVU-A1A, assembly GCF_054558675.1. Classification (NCBI taxonomy): domain Bacteria; kingdom Pseudomonadati; phylum Bacteroidota; class Cytophagia; order Cytophagales; family Flectobacillaceae; genus Aquirufa; species Aquirufa sp. TARAVU-A1A. The sequence goes on along the minus strand of NZ_JBPXKP010000001.1, from coordinate 262,635 downwards.
TAGAATTATTCCGTTCTCAATACCAGGTTCATGGTATTCTGAATGATTTCCGAATTGACGAAACAGAGGTTTCCGTTTCGTTGCAAGGTCCGGGATATACGGCGGATGCGTTTATTGACCGTTCCACAGGGACCTTTCATTTAACCGAAAGATCCCTGGGTTTTGTTGCTTGGATCAATGATTTGCATAAGGGCCGAGACACGGGTCAAGGCTGGAAATGGGTCATTGATTTTTCCGCTATTTTCATGATTTTGATTTCCTTGACAGGCATCATTTTGCTGCTTTTCTTAAAGAAAAAGCGTGTTAACGGAATGATATGGCTTGTGCTTGGCTTTTTGCTCGTAATTGGTTTATACTTTTTTACGGGGCTTTAATTTCAGGCTATCTACTGGATAATTGGCTTTCAAGGTATCCATTTGTGCTTTTGCCCAGGCGATTAGTGCATCTTTATCTGCTGCATTCAGGTTTGCTTTTGGGTGTAAGCCAAAATACGTGTAGGAAGGCATGGGCATTTCGCCTTCTTCGACGGTTTCGATGACCTCTTCCAACTTGTGGTTTTGGACAGCAATAGGCATTTTGGTGAATGTCGAAAAGTTTAAATGCTCTTTCCCTTCCTCGATGTGGTGATTGAGCCAAAAGCCTACGGGTTGAATGTTTGAATACCATGGGTAGGTGCTTTGATTCGAGTGGCAGTCGTTACACGCATTTTTTAAGGTTTCTTGCACCGGTGCGGGGATGCTGTATTTCGTGGAAATGTCGTAAGTGTTGTCGTTGCTTTCGTTTTTCTCTGGGTGAATGAATTGGATGACGATGAGGATTGCAACAATTCCGAGGATCAGTTTTTTCATAGATTTATTGGGTTAACGAATCGAAAGCTATAAAAAATCTTTGAATTAAATGTCTACTTTTGAGTGGATTTTAAAAGGATGGGATGCGTTATTTAGAAAAATCAGTTTATAGCTATGTGCTGATCGGCTTGCCTATCGTGATTTTTGCGTGTGCATTGGTTGCTTTTTCTGTGAATATCCCGTGGTTGGATGATTTTGAGGTCGGGCCATTGATGCTTTTCAACTGGCTTCACGAGGGTAATTTTCAGCAAAAAATGGCGTTGTTGTGGGCGCCCAATAATGAACATCGGGTTGTGACATTGAAATTGTTGACCTTGTTTAATTATTATGTATTCGGCCAATTCAATATTCAGTGGATGATTTGGCAATCCCACTTGTATATAATTGCGCTATTCTGTTTGATATGGCGGATTTTGCCTAAAGAAAACAAGTTGTTTTATTTCATGCCCATTCCGTTTTTGTATCTAAATTTCCAATATTATTTATCAAGTTTTTGGATGATCGCTGCTGTGCAGCACAATTTGGTGATTGGTTTTGGGGCGATTTCCATGTATTTATTGGCAAAATCCAAGCACTTTATTTGGGCCGTTTTATTTACGTTATTGGCTAGTTTATCTAATTCCGACGGCTTATTTTTTATTGGAATCGGGACTTTCGTTTTGTTTTTGCAGTACCGTTTTAAGGAATTATTTGTTTGGTTAGGCTTGTTGGTCTCCGTGATTTTCTTGTTTTTTTGGAAGTACCCGAGCATGTCCTATCACGAAACGGGGATGGCTTATTTCAAATTGCATCCTTGGACAAGCGTGCAAGGTTTTTTCGTTTTCATGGGTGGGGCTTTTGATTTTTGGTATCGAGAGCAATCGATGTTTCGTATCCTTGAAACGGCATTTTTTGGCATGATTTTAGTTGGGATTTTGCTGTGGACTTTTGTTCGATTTGTGTACCAAACAGGTTTGCAGGAGATTGTTGTTCGTTGGCGTGCCAAAACCTTAACCCAGGCCCCTATTCTTTTTGTTGTTGCCATGCTTGTATTTTGTCTGATGAATGCGGCTGCGATTAGCATATTGCGCTCTTCTTTTGGGGAATTTGTGTATTTAATTGGGAACTATAAGATTTATCCGACCTTGGCTTTGGTCTTCGTTTATCTGCTCGTGATGCTTACATGGGGGCAAGTTATTATGCGTTTTGTGGCGGTGTTTAGTGTGATGTTTTGGTTACTCAGTATTGGGAATAGTTTGGGGGATGTACAAGAACGGAAAAGGATGTTGGAGAAAGAGTATATTTTGTTTCGTGCCGGGGGTGCAGGCTTGGGATTTTCGGCAGGCCAACAAGCTAAATTCCGCGTGGCGGAGGTGTTAAAAGATTTTGAATCAAAAGGAGTTTATCATGTGGAATAAGGGGATTATTTTCTTGCTATTGTTTAGTTTCGGATTGCACGCACAAAATCATGTCGATGAGATTAAAGCATTTCGTGCAGCGCGAATCACCAGCCTGAAATCGGAGACGGGTTGGCTTAATTTGGCAGGGTTATTTTGGTTGAAGGAAGGGAAAAATACGTTTGGGGGAGATGATAAGAATGATTTTGTTTTTCCTGCTGATCATTCCGACCCATTTTTGGGAGAATTATTGCTGAAAGATGGCAAGGTTTTCTACCAAACTGTGAGCGATACGATGCTCGTTTTTCAGGAGGGAATTAAAGCCCCGGTGATTTCGCATCGTTCATTGCGTTGGTTTATCATTAAACGAGGCGATAAATATGCAGTTCGTTTACGTGATTTGGAGGGAGAATATTTGAAGGCATTCAAAGGGATTGATTGTTTCCCAACGGATTCGAGTTATCGCATTGTGGCGGATTTCATTCCGACCCAAGGTAAAATGATGACGATAATTGATGTGACAGGTAGGGCATATCAGTTAGAGTCGCCGGGTTTGTTACGTTTTAAAATTGGAAAGGCCATTTATGAGTTGGAAACAAGCCAGGAAGGGAATAATTTATTTATTGTTTTTGGGGATTTGACGAACAAAAAACAGACCTATGGAGCAGGTCGTTTTATGGATACGTCTTTGCCTGATGCGCAAGGGAAGGTGGTGATTGATTTCAACAAGGCTTACAATCCGCCTTGCGCCTTTACCCCATTTGCAACTTGTCCGCTACCAACTCCTGCGAATAAATTAGCCGTTGAAATTCGAGCCGGCGAGCAGTTTCATGGGCATTGATTCGATTTATTGCTTCAGGCGGTTTATCAACTTTTTTATAAAAGATTGCTTTTCTGATGAGATTTATGGGAAAATGGAGAAATATCAGGAAACTTGTATAGGAAGCCGCTAACTTAGACGCTGCCGGGGTCGCAGACCCCGGCAGCGTCAACCCCCACCTCACTCGAGTTTATTGATTCCTGCAATATCTGTGCATAATGTGCCCGTCTTTTTCGAAAACATCTTCTAGCGTGAAATGCAGTTTTTGAAGTAATTTGATGGAGGCCAGATTATCGGCCTGGCATATGGCTAAGACGGTTTTATGTGTTTTTTGTTGGTAGGCTAACCAGGCTTGACTCGATTCTAACGCATAACCATAACCTTCATATTCAGGTAGTAGCGCATAGCCAATATCGGGACTGGGTAGAAAATCGCGTTTGACCCAGGTCACAACTCCCACAGACACGGAATTGTCTTTTGTTTCGACAACCCAATAGCTGATATCGGGATTAATGAGCATGTTTTGGAGGTATGAATTTGCTTGATCTACTGTTCTGACTTTTCGGTCGCCAATAAAACGAATAAAGCCCGGGCAGTTTATCAGTTTCAGCATAAACTCTACATCATCAAGGCCGATTGGGCGCAATAGAAGCCGATTTGTTTCTATGGATTGCATTTATCAATAAACTTTTAAAGATGGGAGCTAACTTAGACGCTGCCGGGGTCTGCGACCCCGGCAGCGTCAACCCCCACCTACAATTTTTTTAACACCACCGCGCATCCACCTCCACGCTGTAAGCGAAAGGTTAAATTTGAGCTTTTAGAAACTAATTTCTTTTCAATCACGTAGGCTTCCGGGTTTTTCTCAAAATCCGCATCATCCGCATCGCGATATAACATCGCTTCATAGGCCGTTCCTGCATCTAGGAAGTCTAGTGGCAGCGATACATTCCGAGCATTCTCGTCCGTGATAGAACCGATATACCACGTATCTTTATTTTTGGCCTTGCGCGCGATGCTTACATAATCTCCCGGTTCAGCGGAAAGCACCTTCGTGTCATCCCAATCCACGGCAACATCTTTAATGAATTGAAATGCATCCAAATGTCCCTCGTAATTCTCTGGTAAATCAGCAGCCATTTGCAAAGGACTATAAACCGTGATATACAGCGCTAATTGTTTTGCCAATGTCGATCGAACCTTCTGAGTACGTGTCGAATCAAACTGATTTAGTGACATGTGGAATAAACCAGGCGTATAGTCCATCGGTCCGCCCATCAAACGCGTGAAGGGGAGAATCGTCGTATGTTCAGGTATAATTCCCAACGTAGGGGCGTTGTTAAATTCAGATCCGCGCGCAGCCTCGGAAGCCATCCAGTTCGGATAGGTGCGGTGTAAACCGGTTGGGTGCACCGACTCGTGGGAATCTACCATCAAGTGATATTTACCCGCTTTTTCTGCCACACGATTGTAATGGTTCACCATCCATTGGCTGTCGTGATGCTCCCCGCGCGGAATGATTTTCCCCACATAGCCTGTTTTCACCGTATTAATTCCTTTGGATACCATGTATTGATAGGCCTCATCCATTCGGCGCTCATAATTCGTTACAGAACCCGAGGTCTCATGATGCATGATCAAACGCAAACCTTTGGCCTGCGCATATTGCGTCAACGAATCAATCGCATAATCCGGATATGGGCTCACAAAATCGAATACTTCCTCTTTCCAATTTCCAAACCAATCTTCCCAGCCCTGATTCCAGCCTTCCACCAAAACGCCATCAAATCCATGTTGGGCCGCAAAATCAATGTATCGCTTCACATTCGCCGTATTTGCCCCATGTTTTCCACCTGCCAATGGCCAATTTGCCTTTCCAATGTGCATTTCCCACCACATCCCCATGAATTTCTGTGGCTTAATCCACGTGGAATCGCCAAATTTGGCAGGCTCATTTAAATTCAAAATCAATTTGGATTCCAAAATCTTCTCCGCCTTCTCACTCATGACCATCGTCCGCCACGGTGTCGAAAACGGCGTTTGAAGATATGCTTTATTTCCCACCGCGTCCGGGACTAATACAGATTGAAATGTCTGCGTCGTTTGGTCCAAACGCAAATGCATGGCCGGATAATTCACCAAAGCCGCCTCATGTATGTTGAGGTAAAAGCCATTCGCCGACTTCATCATCAAGGGCGTTTGAACCACATTCTTGCCCATCAAAGCCGTCACGGCAATATCCTTTTCCTTCGCCGCCGCCGCCGTCGCATCAATCTCGCTTAACTTCGTTTTGTTATAGGTATATTCGTTTGTGTCATAATCTCCGGGGATCCAAAAAGCGGTGTGATCGCCCGACATGTTAAATTGGGTCAACTCTTGGTCAACGATAAAATGCTGAAAATTGGCCTGCACTGGAAAATGATACCGCAATCCGACGCCATCATCGAAAATGCGAAAGATTAAATCAATTAAAACTCCGTTGCTGGAAGTATGCAATACGAGCTCATTGTATTGGTTTGTAATTTCCTTGACTTCACCCCAAATAGGTTTCCAGGTTGATGAAACTGTTGAGCTGTCAATATTTAATACGGTAAATTTCTTCAATTCCATGGCCGGTTTCTTCAATACAAAACCAAGCGAAGAAGGTGAAATGACTTCCTTTCCTTTAAGCTGAACTTGATATAAAAGTTGACCTTCAGTATTTCTCGTTGTGCTTAATTGAATCCCTTTGTTTGGGGAATTTAACAACGCTACTTGTTGGGCTACACTAGGGAATACGACGAATGCCGCGATTAGGCAAAACAAAAACTTCATCATTTTGTTATCTTTAGGGTAAACAAAATTAGCCAAATCTTTCTTTATGCCCAATTTTGATTTCGTTCAGGCAGATTATCAGGAAACTTATAAATGAAAGGCTTTAAGCTACGTTTTCGCATATAATGATACAATATCAAGAAACTTTTATAAAAAGCTGTTAACTTAGACGCTGCCGGGGTCGCAGACCCCGGCAGCGTCAACCCCCACCAGACCCATGCTTGAAAAATTAATTCATTATTTCGACACAATTCCCAGCGCGCATCGCGCCTTTATTTTAGCAGGTGGAATTGCTTTTTTTTGGTTAATCGAAGGCGGTATCCCTTTGGTCCGTTTTGGCTACAACAAATGGAAACATGCAGGAATCAATCTATTTTTCACCTTGACCACAATCATAATCAATTTTGCCTTTGCTTCTGTCATCGTGAAGGCGAGTGATTGGACCGTGGAGAATCAATTCGGTTTGTTGCCATGGAGTGGACTTTCGGGCTGGGCGCAACTCATCGTAGGATTATTGCTTTTGGATTTAGTGGGGGCCTATTTCATCCATTGGATCGAACATAAAATTAAAGTACTATGGAAGTTTCACATGGTTCACCATGCTGATACAATGGTAGATACCACGACAGCAAATCGCCATCACCCTGGCGAGAGCGTTTTTCGGGCCATTTTCACTCTTTTGGGCGTTTTGATTTGTGGCGCTCCGATGTGGCTGGTCATGCTTTACCAAAGTATGAGTGCACTATTATCCCAGTTCAACCATGCAAATATTCGTCTTCCAAAAGGTTTAGACCGTGCCATTTCTTACATCATTGTTTCGCCCGACATGCACAAGATTCACCATCATGTGGAGCGCCCACAGACCGACTCGAATTACGGGAACATTTTCTCCATTTGGGATCGTTTATTTGGAACATTAAATGCTACCCCCATCGAGCAAATTCGCTATGGATTGGATGTACTTCCTGATGAAACAACAGCAGACATGCGCTTTCAATTAGGAATTCCTTTCAATGCGCAAATCAAAACCGACGACTAACACGTTGCCGAATAATCAATAAATTGATAAATTCAGGCAATTTAATGGCATTTCGGTTCAATTGCTCAGCTATAAATTTGTCCTGCTTTTCGAAAACAGGACAAGTAAATTTCAGGCTTTTCTTTATTTTTGACGTCTAATTGGCCTTTATTAAATTTTGGTACAGAGGCACTCTACCATACAACTGACATTCGTCTTGTTTTATTTTCTGTGATTAGTTTACTTTTGTGCACGTACAACTTGACGAAAGCTAGATAGCTTCGTTATCTAAATTATAAAATAAATGATTGATCAGTCTACTCAGAGATCCTCTGGGGGTTTAGCACTGTTTCGTGTGCTTAAGTCTCAATTTATCACAATTATTCTCTTATCGCTTGTATTCGGATTACGCACGACTGAATTAGTCGCTCAATGCGTTCCCACAAATAAGTACGATAAAATCATTAGTTCATTCCACCAATCGGTTGCAATCAAATCAGATGGGACTTATTCTGTTTGGGGTGATTTAATGTCAAATAGCGGTACTGCTGCCGTATTATCTCCTCAGGATATCAACGTGACGAATTATCCATCTTTGACTGGAACCGTACTTAAAGCTTCTTTAGGTAGTAACCGGACTTCTGCGCAAGGGATTGTTTTAACCACAACTGGTTTATTCGCTTGGGGAACTTCCGGAACAATTTTGGAAACCTCTTTAACAGGTAGCAATGATGCTTTTCATCACATAGTTACACCAACTGGCGGTGACCCTTCAACAGGACTACCTTCAGGTGTAACACCTGCCAACGTAAAAATGTTGTTTACAACATACCAAACGCTTGCCATTGTAACTTCTGCTGGGGATGTTTGGGTATTGACTCAGGCAGCTTTGCAATTAGCAGGTAATGGTGCTTCAGGAACGCCTAGCACAGCACAAGCGAAAACTTGGTATAAAGTTCAAACAAGCGCGGGGGTTTATTTGTCAAACGTGGATGCTGTTCGTGGTCAGGTTGCTGACAATACACATAATGCTTTAATGGCGGTAACTACGTCAGGAGCCATTTATACATGGGGGGCTTCGACATTTTTGGGTAATGCTTCTGCTGTTGCTTCCAAAACATATGCGACGGCAATGACTTTGCCAACTGGCGTTTTGGCTTCCGATGTGAAAATGATTGGCGTTGGTGGAGGTAACAACACGACAACTTCCACGAATAACACATATTATTTATTATCAAACCAAGGCTATTTATATGCTTTGGGTGAGAATAACAATAAGCAAGTGGGAGATTATACCACAACTGTTCGTACTTCCTGGGTGAATGTTAAGCAAAGTGCTTCAACGAATATGTCGAACATCTCAACATTCTCCGTACAAGAACATGATGCTGCTTATTCTGCAGCTGCTGCTGTGACAGTTTCAGGGGATCTTTACTCTTGGGGAGAAAACCAACGTAATATGTTGGGTCAACCTAACTCGGCAATAAATTATGACCCCGCAATTCCTTCCACTTTCAACCAAGGAGCGGATAAAGCGCTATTTGCTGAAATTGGGGGTCATACGTTGGTTTACCTAAAGCAAGGATCTACACAGTTTTGTTATGTGGGACATAAAATCAATGGTAGTATGGGTGATGGTACTTCAGCTGCCGCAGACGTTGTAGCTTTTGACTGTAGCAATACTCCTTCACTTTATATTTGTGGTTCCGTGCCAGTTGTTGCGAGTCCAATCACTTCGTTAATTTCAGCCAACCCAACAACAATCAATGCGGATGGTACGTCCACCTCAACGATTACGATTCAACTAAAAGATGCGCTTGGAAATAACCTTACTACAACGGGTGGTACAGTGAGTGTTGCAACTTCGGCAGGTACTTTGGGAACGGTTGTCGATAACAACAACGGAACCTACACGGTCATATTAACGAGTTCAAATACAGCGACTACAGCCAATATTACTTACGTGCTCAATGGAACTACGGGTACAAATACCACTTCTGTTGCCTTTGTCAGTGGAGCAACATCGCCACCTACGGGTTCGGCTAGTCAGACTTTTTGTACGACCAACTCACCTACTTTAGCCAGCCTATCGGTAACAGGTACCGCAATTCAGTGGTATGCTGCTTCCTCAGGCGGTAGTCCGTTAGCTTCTAATACAGCCTTGGTAGATGGAACAATCTATTATGCAACTCAAACGGTAGCTGGTATCGAGAGCGCAAGCCGTCTAGCTGTAACAGCCGTTGTTTCGCCGGTCGTGAGTGTTTCAGTTTCTCCGAGTTCCGCATCACTTAATGTCGGACAATCGGTTACATTAACTGCCAGTGGAGCAACCACGTATTCATGGTCGCCAAACACAGATATCTCTGCCATTGTAGGCGCCTCGGTGATTTCAACACCAAATTCGACCATTACCTATACAGTAACAGGCACATCAGGTGCTTGTTCAGCAACGGCAAACGTAACCGTTTCAGTAAGTGGTGGTGACACCGACGGTGACGGAGTAAGTGATGCACAGGAATTATTAGACGGCACGAATCCCAACGACGGCTGTAGCTATTTAGCTGCTAGCCAAGTATTTGCTAATACATCTTCTACGTGGCGCAATGCGGATTGCGACGGTGATGGTACAGCGAATGGTACGGACCCAGAGCCTTTGAACTATTGCGTAGGCGGTTCAGGTCAAGTACCTGCCAACGGAACCCCGGCTTATGATGTTTTCCGTTACCAAGATTGCGATAACGACGGCATCTTAAACGGTCTAGAATGTACAACGGGTGTTACTTGCCCTGATTTTGATAACGATGGTATTCCAAATTACTTGGATAGAGATTCGGACAACGATGGTATTGGTGATATCACGGAAGGCAACATCGATACAGATGGAGATGGCAGTGCCAACTACATTGATTTAGATTCAGACAACGATGGTATTTTGGATAGCCGTGAAACGACACAAGATCGTGACGGAGATGGTACGCCTAACTATTTGGATTTAGATTCAGATGGTGACGGTATCTTAGATACGGTCGAGGCAACTGCGTTATACCGCAACGGAGAAGATAGCAACGGCGATGGCGTTTGCGATCGTTCCGGAGTTACGAGTGATGCGAATTACAATGGTATTCCAGACCAACTAGAGCCTGCTTACGGCGGCCGTATGTTGGAGGTTCCTGATACCGACAAAGATGGCACACCTGATTTCTTGGATTTAGAATCGGACGGTGATGGCATTTTAGATAGTATAGAATTAACTGGCGACATGGATGGTGACCAACACCCGAACTACCGCGATGGCGATAGCGACGGAGACGGCGTATCTGATGCTTATGAGAAATTCGGTGATATGGATGGCGATGGCAAACCTAACTTCTTGGATTTAGATTCCGACGGTGATGGATTGAGCGATCAATATGAAGGCTTGAACTTATGCGAGAATTGTGGTCGGGTAGACAATAACGACGACGGATACGATGACCGCGCGCAACAAGATTCAAAATACCCTGCTGTAGATACAGATAAGGATGGAGCTCCAGACTTCTTGGATTTAGATTCTGACAATGACGGTATCCCAGATGCAGTAGAAGCTGGCAACGATCCTAAAAATCCAGTAGATACAGATAAAGACGGAACACCTGATTTTAGAGATTTAGATTCAGATAACGATGGCATCCCAGATGCAATCGAAGCAGGTAAAGACCCTTCCGTTCCTGTAGACACGGACAAAGATGGTACGCCAGACTTTAGAGATTTAGATTCAGATAACGACGGCATCATCGATGCAATCGAAGCTGGAATTGATCCAACCAAACCTTTGGATACCGATGGCGATGGCATCTACGACTTCCGTGAAACCGACAGTGATAATGATGGCATCTCAGATAAAATCGAAGCGGGTGCAGACCCAAGCAAGCCGGTAGATACCGACAAAGATGGTTTACCAGATTACCGCGACATCGATTCAGATAACGATGGTATCTCGGATAACATCGAGAAAGGCCCAACAGCGACTCCGGTAGATACGGATGGCGACGGAACACCAGATTACCGCGATTTAGATTCGGATAATGATGGTATCTCAGACAACATTGAGAAAGGCCCTACTGCAACACCGGTAGATACGGATGGTGATGGCACGGCCGACTTTAGAGATTTGGATTCGGATAACGATGGTATCTTGGATAACACGGAGAAAGGCCCAACAGCGACACCGGTAGATACGGATGGAGATGGCACGGCCGACTTTAGAGATTTGGATTCGGATAACGATGGTATCTCGGATAACATTGAGAAAGGCCCAACAGCCAATCCAGTAGATACGGATGGCGATGGCTTACCAGATTACCGTGATTTAGATTCAGATAATGATACGCTTTCGGATAACATTGAAAAAGGCCCAACGTCAATACCGGTAGATACGGACAAAGATGGCAATGCTGACTTTAGAGACTTGGATTCAGATAACGATGGCATCGCGGATAAAGTAGAGGCGGGTCCAGATCCAAAGAATCCGGCAGATACGGATAAGGATTTGACTTATGACTTTAGAGATATCGATTCGGACAACGATGGTATTTTGGATAAGGATGAGGACAATGTGAATATTGCAGGTTTAGCGGATTGCGACCACGATGGTATTCCAAACCGATTGGATCCGGACAAATGTCCTAGCTTCATGCCACAAGGTATTTCACCGAATGGCGATGGCAAGAATGATACGTTCATCATCCCGGGTATCTTGAATGCACAACCGAATACGGTAACGATCTTTAACCGTTGGGGTAATATTGTTTATGAGAAAGACAACTACCAAAACGATTGGCATGGCCAAACAGATCGTGCCTTTGATTTGCTAGCGAGCGATGGCTTGCTACCTGATGGAACCTATTACTATGTAGTGGACTACAAAGGGAATAAATCAAACGTGAAGTCATTCATCTACGTAAACCGATTGGATAAATAATCGGGTCAACTAATAGAACAAGCAATAGCATGAAAGCAATTATAAATTTTAATCAGAGAGTAGATCAATTTAAGTGGACCAAGGGTCTTATGACCCTTGTTTCCCTTGTGTTGATGTTAGTAGCTCAAACAAGTTTTGGTCAGGTCGAGTCGATGTATTCATCTTACCGCTTGAACCCGCAGATTTTATCACCTACGCATGTAGGCAGTGATTCAGTGAGTGATATTACGGTAATCAACCGCCAGCAATGGGTAGGAGTTGAAGGCGCTCCGGTAACCTATGCCATTTCGGGCGACTTTAAATTCAAGCAACAAAGTGGAATCGGTTTTAATGCGATGTATGACCAAGCAGGCCCAGTGAAAGTAACTGCGATCAGTGGAGATTACGCATATCACATCAAGCTAAGCGAACAATGGCGTTTTTCCGGTGGTATCCGTGCAGGATTCTCGAACTTGAGCTTGGACTTTGCAGGTTTGGCATTGGTACACGATGGCGATGCATTGTTTAGTGGTAGTCGTTCCACAGGTATTTCATTCAACACAGGTTGGGGATTGCGTATTAATAAGGGCGATGGTTTTTTCGTCAGTGTATCACAACCTCGTTTATTCAAGTATGATTTAGGAAGCGGCGCATACAAAGACGTTGCTTACTTCTACACGATGGTAGGAACGAAATTGAAGTTGAATGATCACGTTAATTTATATCCATCAGCCTTATTCCGCAGCGCGAAAGACGTTCCGTTGAGTTGGGATGCGAACGTGTATGCTCAATTACACAATCGATTTGATGTAGGCTTTAACTACCGCCACCAAGACAGTTGGGGCGTACGTTTAGGTGTACAAGCCACCAAGAAGATTTACGTAGGATATGTATACGAGATGCCTACCTCGGCGATGAGCAAGATGAGCTTGCAATCGCATGAGATAGCCCTGCGATATTCATTAACCAAGTAAGACAAAAGCCCCGGAGAAATTCGGGGCTTTTTTTAGGTCCGTGTCCAAATGAAAAAAGACGCGAAGTATCGCGTCTCTACAGTTAATATCCAACGTCTAACTTCCAATGCCTAAAATGAGATATTGTGTCACAAATATATTTTTATCTCTTACCTCTTAGTTCTTAACTAAAGTTAAACGTCTAACGTCCAACGGCTATTATTGCCACCGGACTCTTAACTTGGATATCATCATGCAAGTCTTGCATATCGCCAGTTTCACTATTGAATGAAAATTGTTGAATCCGATCTTCGTCTTTACACGCTACGTAGATCTTTCCGCCTGATGCGTCAAACTGGAAGTTACGAGGAACTTTACCCACCGGAATATCACGCGTAAAGCTTAATTTTCCGGTTGACTCAATGCGAAAAACGGTTAATGAATTTTGTGTAATACGGTTTGATGCAATCAGCCATTTTCCGTTAGGTGACATGTGAATGTCCGCACTCGCTTTGGGACCATCCCCTTTGGAAAAATCAATTTTCTCCCGCTGAATCGCTGTCCAGTTTCCATCTTGAACGGCAAATACATCCACCGTTCCGCTGAGTTCCCCTACGACATATACATACTTCTCATCTGGTGAGAAAACAAAATGCCTGGGGCCAGTACCGTCCGGGAATTGAGTAAAATTAAGTTTGCCTTCTATAAGTCCATCAGGCCGTAATTGATAATGGTAAATACGATCAGCACCTAAATCGGAAATATGTATTTTTTGTTCATCGTTAGAAAGAACGATCATGTGAGCATGTGGGGCGGATTGTTGGGGATATATCCCACGACCACTAAACGCTATTTTTTGTGCTAGAGAACGAACAATACCATCCTTAGTTTGAAACACCGACACACTTCCGCCCATGTAATTGGCCGTGTAAATCGTTTGGCTTTTCTTCCGGTAATTAATGTGGCATGGCGCATCGCCTGCGGTCAATTGCTGATTCACAAACGCCCATTTACCCTGCTCATTCTTTTTGTAACTATGTACCGCTCCAGCATTTCCAACGAGTTCTGAAACCGAAAATAAATATTGTTTATCAGGCGAGATCACCTGATACGACGCTTGTGGTACGGCGATGCGCTCAATTACTTGTTTCGATTTTGTGTCGATGAGTTCGATACCCGGATTTCCTTGCTGAGTATATGAACCTACTAGTAACGTATCTCCAGAGCTAATAAAAAGAGTAATCAGGGAATGAATGAGCATCAACATCGTGAATTAATTTAGTGGGTATAGTTGTGCCAAGCTCTGAATCCAGGCTTGAAATAATTTATTTTCTAAGTCACAGGCCACAGCGGCATGTGTTTCCCATTGGGGAGAGAATTCGGCCAACTGTGCTTTCATTTCATTCAAATGCCCAACCTCTTCCACGATGATGGATTTTACCTGAATTTTAGAATGGCTGGCGGTTAATATTTCTTGGTAAATAGGATATAATTCATCAGCACGCACTTCGATGGCATATGTTACTAATAAATAGGAGGCCCATTTCAACTCATATCCACTTAATCCTAAGGTTTTTTTGATGTATTTGCTTACCCAAACATCAAGCATGTCTAGGTAGTATTTCGACGTTTTTGGGCTAATTAACCATGCATCATCGTAATTTTCAAAGCCCGTAGACGCTAATTTCGATATCTGTTTTTTTAAATAATAGGCATGACGATGTTCTTCCGCTGCGTGTTTTAATATGAGCAGGCTGACATCCGTTTTTGATTCAAATTTTGATATTTTTTTAGCCCCCGTATTCTCCATGTATGAAAGGGTATTTAACCATTTAGCATGAACTATCGGGTCTTTTGTGATCTTTTCAATTAAGGGTTTTAATAATTGTGTCATACAGGCGGATTTTATTCTATGCAAAGATAGGTTCTATGCATGGAATTGAGAAAATAAATTAAATTTGGCCTAATTAATTCCCGAAACGATGCCTATAGTCTATCAAGTAAATCCACCTCTGACCACAGCAGATTTTATCGATATCTTACGTCGGTCTACCTTAGGCGAGCGAAGGCCGTTACAGGATTTGCATGCCATGGAGCAAATGTTTCTGCACGGAAATACCTATGTAGGTGCTTATGATGAAGCGAAATTAGTAGGAATTGCGCGGGTGATGACCGACTTTGTTTACACCAGTTATTTGTCCGACTTGGCTGTGGATGCGCAATACCAAAGGCAAGGAATAGGCAAGCAGCTGATTAATGAGGTACAGCAAGCGATTCCCAAGGCGAAGATTATACTTTTGGCAGCTCCTGCCGCCGAAGGCTATTATCCCAAAATCGGAATGCAGCACCATGGCCATTGTTACACGTTGGCTTCCACGGAAACCTTAGTGTAAAATCGCGAGACGTTTACTGTAGGTTCTCCCTGTATCCGATTTAAATTGCACAAAGTAATTCGCGCTTATCCATTGTGAGGCGTCGATGCTCGTCGCATAAAGCTTATCAATGCGCTGACGGTACACTGTTTTCCCTAGCATATCAAAGACTTCCAAGAGGCCATTCGCCTGATTGTCCCAGGCTATTCGAATGAAGTCTGCTCCAGGATTAGGGGAACAGGTAAAATCAAAATTTGCTTTATCAAGGACAATGACGGGGAAATTTGAAAAGGCAAATGCCCGCATTCCCATGCTGTTCTTTATGAAAGGTCCCGGAAAAGTATATTCCCGAGTTCCCGTTAGAAAATCTCGATGATAATCCGGTAAATACCCGATTGTATTTCCAGCATACGCCTGTGTAAATGTGATAATTACCTCATTGTTTAACGCCTCAATCGAACTGATGTAAGGCTCAAATGATCCAATATTCGTTTTATCCCAATAGAAGTATTTCGCTAATTTGGCCTTAATTTGATGGCCCTGGTTATCCACAACTGTCGTGTCTAAGCTCACGCGCATATTCTGCCCTTCTTCGAATACCAAATGTATTTTATTCCGTTCCGCCTCCGACATGAAATATGCCTTCTGGATGTTTGGACTCTGAATCTCCACGGAATAAGGACGCTTGTATATCTGATTCGAAATTAATCGGAATAATTCGTTTGCTGTTTGTCGGTACCCCACGTTTGTGTAGTGTAAGCGATCGGGTAGGACGCCAACATTCCCCACTGTGGCGAATGATTTCACATAGCCGTTTTGGCTGATCGTGCGCTGATCTTCGCGTAATTGAGACGCATTTTTGTTCGGGTACTCGTAGATTGTTAATTGTGGATTATAGACAAATTGAGCACTCGGGAAGAATTGTTTATACTTTTGAAGCAAGGAATTAAACTTATTTCCCCACGTGTAAGGTACGTTTGAATCTGCCGCTTCCGCCTCGCCTTGTCGGTAAATGATCGCACGAACTTTTTGAATGGTCTTCGACTTGACGGCCTTGTAATACATAATATTGCCGCCATCCAGTGCCGCCAAATTTCCATCTAGTTGCAAATGCCAATCAATCCCACTTCCTCCTGCTGCGGAGTTTATGATGGCGATAGGGATTTGTTCCGACTGATATATCAAGCGAGCAAGTTCTGCAGCAAAGGGACCGATGCGCGCGCGGCCCGTGGCAAGCGACCAAAGCGTATCCGCCGGATTGTACGGGCCATAATTTTCAGAGCCTTGTACCAAACCAAATGATCGACACCATTCTCCTTGATAGACTAAATCATCAATCGGCCCAATCCACGCATTGGATTGACCGGTCACATAAAACACATCGCCTGCTACTAAATTATTGCGACGAACAATTAATGTGGAATCGGCATTTTTGAATCCATAAATTTCTAATCCGTATTCTGCTAATTCCGCAGGAATTTTCAAGGATTCAGCAAGCTTCGCTGTCCCATTGCTAAACTGAAGGCTTGATTTTTTATACGTTTTGACGACCCCATTCCGAAGCAAACGAACCGCATAGGATTGAAAATCATTACTGGATAAGCTACCTTCAATGGCAATTGTACCCAGGTTATCATTCTCTCGGGGGAATAGCTGATAATCTTGAGGAAGTTGACTAAAGGTAAATGCATTAAACTTTTGACCCACGACTACCTGTGTACTGAAGAAACTCAGTAGTAAGAAGAAGTAAAATAAACGGTATTGTGGTTTTTTCAATGCTGTATCAAATGAAGGACCAATTTACAATAATTCAGGACTTAATTAAAGGCATCCAAACCATTTATTGATTTTTTTAGCCTGACAAATCAGCAAATCCGTTTAAAGCATTAACTTTGACTTTAATATCTTTAAGTCAACGCATGAATGTAGTAATCTTTACGGGCGGGAATGGGAATGCTAATATCATCAAGCATTTAAAAGATATTCCTTACGTAAATTTAAGTCTTCTAATCAACGGCTATGACGACGGTCTGTCCACCGGAATTATTCGAAGTGCCAATCAAGGCATGTTAGGGCCATCTGATTTTAGAAAGAACTTTACCTACATCATTGATGATTTCACGGAATCCAATCGCAACGTCAAACGCTTGTTTGAACATCGCCTTTCCGAGGAACAAACACACGAATTACTTAATTCGCCCGCTAATCTCATCGATAAATTAGTTGGCAATCAGTTCAAACTAGACGAACGGGCTGATGCCTTCATTAAACAATATTTCATTCTTGGCGCCAAACAACTGCTCGATTTCACGCAGCAATATGCGGAGTTACTCGGGTTTAGTGTTGGAAATATCGTCATGGGTGGACTTTTTGTGGAGACAAAAGACTTTAATCTGGCCTTGCGTAACTTGACAAATCAGTTCCAACTGACCGCTCGGTTAATCAATGTTTCTACAGAAGACGATTCCAAATTAGTCGCATTTGACGCGGAGGGGAATTTGCTGAAAAATGAGGCGGATATTGTCAACTACCAAGGAGACAAGCCATTAAAAGCATTTTATTTGCTTCCTTTGTCTGCTTTATTAAGTCTTGATGATACGAAAACGTATACGATTGCTGACATTGAAGCGCTTGCCAAAGTCCCTTCGATCTCGAAAGAGGCAGAACTTGCATTGAAAGAAGCCGATGTAATCATTTTCGGCTCGGGTACGCAGTTTTCTTCCTTGCTACCGTCCTACCGTATCTGTCAAAAAGAAATCTTGGCCGCTCCTGGTAAGAAGGTTGCCATTGTTAATAATCAATACGATAGCGATATTCGCAATATTAGTTTTGAGCAATTCATGGGCCAAATCCTTCAGGAAATTGATCCAGCCAAGACCGATTTCTTTGATGCAATTCTTGTTGACCGTGAAAGTTTAATCAAGCCTAAAAATAGTGCGCCCTCAATCATTGTTCAGCGAATTGCGGATGCAAACTTGAAACATGATGGCCAAAAACTCTGGAATTGGATTTGTCGGGCCATCGACATGCAAGATGGTGTTGTCAACATTGGCGTGCATTTCTATGGAAATTCCTTGGGTTTAGTGGATAAGCATTATTTACCGGAAATCGAACGCTTAAATGCTGATACATCTCGTAAAATTCGCTTTGTCCTAGGGGATGCGACGCGAGATGCAGCCTATCAATTGCATATTGATGCCTCCGGCAAAATTGCTTTGTTTGAGATTGATTCTTGGATTGATATCGTTCAAATGACCCAACTTGACGGAGTTATAGGTTCTCGTTTTGAATCGAGAAGACAATTAATTCGATCACTCAAGCACAATTTTGTTGAATCCAATCGCAATTTCGTGGTGGCTTTGGTTACCTCTTATTTTGTGAGTTTTGTGTACTTTTTGCGTTTTGGTAGAATTAAGCCGGATCCATTAAGTGGAATTTATTTAGTCAAAGGAAAATACGCCATTACCTATCGGAATATCTCCCATTTTTTAAAGGAAGTTAATCGCATTCCGATGGTTAAACTCGCCTCCTTGCCGATCGGCTATCGAACCTTTAAGGAGTTTAATCTGTTCGCAAAAGTAGGTACCGTTTTAAAGAATTTAGTTCGTCTTTATGTGTAGCCTATTGTTCGATTTCGATGGTACCTTGTTTGATACAGAGGCAGGTCACGAGGCCGCTTATTTAAAGACATTTCAGGAATTTAATTTGGGCGAATGTCCGCCCTATGAATCCCTCAAAGGCATAAAAACGATGGAAGTTTTTGCGCGCTATCAATCAGTTTTTCAAGATACACACAAGCTTGCTCAATATAAATCAGCAAGCTACCAGGCGAATTTGGATCAAGTAAAAACGCTCGTTGATTTTAATCTTCTCGCGCAATTAGTTCAAAAGGATTTCAAACTTTATATCGTAACTGGTGGTAGCCGAAAATCCATCGATGCGTTGGTAGATTTACACCAAGTGCGAGACTTGTTTCAAGGAATCGTAACGGCCGAAGATTATGGTGCTTCTAAACCAGACCCAGAACCCTTCTTACATGGCATCCGCACGTATGATATTCAAGGAGAGGTGCAAGGCATCGAAGATTCTATCCAAGGCATTCAAAGTTTAAAAGCTGCGCAGGTTCGCGCCGTCGGTGTGCACAATCCCGCGATTGAAAGCATTTCAGACGTATATTACCCCTCGATCAACACCTTTTTAACGGAACTAATACAAACTCGATGAAACAGATATTAGCCATACCTGCTGCGGGGAAAGGAAGTCGTTTAAATAGCCAGGTTCCCAAAATATTTACCCCAGTTTCGGGTTCAAAGACTGTTTTTGATTTCATCTTGGAATCCTTGAATGCAGAGTTTGATCTTGTGCTGTTGCTATTAAGTCCCGAAGGAAAAACCTATTTTGACAAGCATGTAGCTGCGTATGCACCTTCGAATATCGAGTTATTAATTCAGTCCGAAGCCACAGGCATGTTTGATGCGGTGAACCAATTAGTCTCGCATGTCTTAGCTATGCCTGAGGACGTCCGACTAATTTTGCAGTGGGGAGACCAACCATTTTGTGACCAAATGCTGCATGATGCTATGTGGAAAGATTTAACCCTACATGACGCTACGGTACCGCTGGTTTGGGTAGATAAGCCCTATGTTCAATATCGTTTTGCTGGGCAAGATGTACAGGTATTAGAAAGCCGCGAAGGGGAAGCTGTTGATGCACATGGTTTTAAAGACATGGGGATTTTTGGTTTAAATAAAAGCCTTTTACAAGCTACTTGGGCACATTATGCGGAACATGCCCCAACAGGAAAAGTGACAGGGGAAAAGAATTTTGTTAAATATATTGGTACCTTGCACCCGCAATTTAAGGTGTTTTGGCGCCTCGATCAGCCTTTCTATAAATCACTGGGAATCAATACACCAGAAGAACTAGCGCAGGCAAAATTGTACGTAGAACAACGCGAACATATAATTCAATAGTATGCTATATTTAGTGACCGGGGGTGCCGGATTTATTGGAACACACTTATCGAATACCCTAGTAGGAGCCGGACATCAAGTCCGTGTCTTAGACGACATGTCATTTGGTGATGCGACTAAATTGCGTCCAGAGGTACAACTTATCGAAGGGTCTATTCAAGATCTTTCCACGTGTGAAAAAGCAGCTGAAGGTGTCGATGGGATCTTTCATATGGCAGCCTTCTCTCGAAGTGGCCCTTCATTCGATATGCCCTTTGAATGCCACGATAGCAATGTGTTAGGGACATTGAATGTTTTAGCGGCTGCACGGAAACAAGGAGTGAAACGCATGGTTTATTCAGGCTCCTCGACGTTTTATGGGAATCACCCAGGAGTTCAAAACGAAAACGATCACGGGGATTTTTTGAATTTTTATGGCTTAACGAAGCATATTGGTGAATTGTATGTCCAGCAATACGTTCGGAACTTTGGTTTGGAGGCGAATATTCTGCGCTATTTTAATGTGTATGGTCCAGGCCAACCGACGACCGGGGCTTATGCGCTTGTCGTGGGTATTTTCCTGGATAAATACCGAAACAAACAAAGCCTAGAAATTCACGGAAGTGGAGATCAACGCCGTGATTTTATTCATGTTTCAGACGTAGTACAAGCGAATATCAAAGCGATGGAAAGCGCGCATGTAGGGGAGATCTTTAATGTGGGATCTGGCATTAACTACGCTGTCAATGAATTGGCGGCCTTTTTCCCCTTGGAAAAAAATCATACCGCCTCTCGTGCTGGCGACGCGAACACAACCCTAGCGGATGTGAAAAAGATTACGGAAATGTTGGATTGGACTCCACAAATTTCGTTGGAAGAAGGAATTAAATCGATGATTCAAGCAATTGATGAAGAACTCAATTAGTATTGTTACGGCGGCATTTAATGAATGTCCGGGGATTATTTCCTTGGTCAATCAATGGCTTGCCTATGGGGAAAATCATCCTGAGATCGATGCCATTGAGGTGATTGTTTGCGATGACTTTAGTGCCTTGGACCAATACGAGCAATTGCGGGATGCTTTTGTAGGGAATTCACAGGTTACAATTTTGCGTAACGAAAAGAACGAAGGTCCCGGCTTTTCATTCGCTCGGGCTATCGCGCAAGCAAAACATTCATGGACGCTTATTACGGATTCTGACGGGCAATTTCCCATCGAAAATTTGGATACCATGTTGCCTGCCTTGTGGCGGACGGAAACTCCCATTGCCTTTACCTTTCGTACCCGAAAATTTGATAATTGGATGAATCGTTTTGGCCAAAAAGCTTCTAACCGATTGTGTAATTCAATTTATGGGTCGAGCTTAAAGGATTTTTCATGTGCCTTTAAATTAGTCAACACCGCTATTTTGAAGTCATTGCATTTCGATGCGCGTTACATGAATTATTCGCTGGATCATTCGGGGAAACTCTTGGAAACGGGTCTGGGATTTCAAGAGTTTGAAGTGACTTGTACACCAGCACCCGCTCGGAAGCGACCGTTAAAAGCGGAATATTTGCGAGCTCGAAACCGTTTCTTTTACATCGTTTATTTATTTTTCAGCGTTTACTTGCGCAAAAAACGCGTGATATTTTAATTAAATGGGAAACAGCAAAGTGAGTCGAATGATTGGTCTAGTCATGCTAGTAGCTTGTTTTAGCTGCTGGTTTGTCATGGTAGGGATGATGTTGTACATCGCGCAATTCAATACACCTAACCTCGTGGACGATTTCTGTTTTGCTTGGGTATCCAAAGAATATGGCGTTTTACCAGGCGCTTATTATTATTACATGGGCTGGAGTGGTCGCTATTTTGGTAATATCCTCATGCACTTGACACCCTTGTTTTTTAGCTCAAGCTTTACTTTTTCTGGCCTCAATACCTATTTACTCCTTTCCTTTGGTTTTGTGACAAACCTCTACCTGGTGCGCCGAGTAACCGATTTGCCTTTTCGGTCTACTCGATTGTGGTCCAGTGTCTTTCTGTTTCAAGCCGCAGCACTATATTCCATTTCGGGTATGTATCAGTGGTTTTACTGGTTCTCGGGGATCTATTATTATGCATCGCTCCAACTGGTTCTGCTGTTTTTTGTCGTCTACTTTTTCGAAAAGGAAAGTCGGCTCCGCACGTGGATATTGTCCATTATGTTGTTTTGCCTAATGGGAAGCAGCGAAATTAGTATGCTGCTTTTTTCGGGCGTATTTTGGGGATATCAACTTTGGAAATGGCGCTTTAAGGGCCCGATTGAATCCGAACTATATTTGTTTTTTGCGATTTGGCTTGTCGGGTTTTTACTTGTCATGCTGGCTCCTGGAAATCAAGTACGTGCCGTCACCAATGTAAACCTGGACGATGGAATTCATATTTTACTATCCAATGTCAAAGAATTAATCAAACAGTTCTTTTCATCTCCCTTCATGTGGGCATGTTTTCTTTGGGTGCTGTTTGTCCTCGAACTCCCCAAAAGCTATGCCCGGATGTCCATCGTGGATATGTTTCTCGTAACCGCTTTATTCTTTTTCTCTATTATCGTCAGCTTTATCCCTTTGTCATTTGCCCTTGGAGAGGTGCACATTCCCGAACGAATCATCAGTTTATTTTTACTCTTTATGCTGATGTTTACCTGCTTTATTGTCTTGCAACTTAAGTCGGTATGGGGCGGATTACATCTGAACAGAATTTCCGTTTTAGTTTTGGTATTCATCGGTCTGGGGATTTATAAAAGCAAAAACTTCAGCTTACTCAGTCATGAAATTAGCTCAGGTTCTGCGGAGGCCTATACACAGGAATACCGGGCAAGATTTGAGCAAATACGCTTATCAAAATCGGATAGCGTGGAGGTTGCTCCGTTAAAAAATCATTCCGCATTATTCTTTACGGAGGACCTTTCACAGGATCCTAAACACCTTTGGTGTAAATGCGTCGCAAATTATTATGGTAAAAAAGCAGTAAATCGGAAGTAGGGATAGGCAGAAAGATTTTTTTTGGTAACTTGTTTGTTCATCAATAAAGCATACCTATGAAAATATTCTCCTATCGGAGTCTCGGGGTCCTACTCGCTTTCCTCGTGCATGGACTTCAAGCCCAAGTAACTTTTCCTATCAACGATGTCGCCAATCCACGCGCAGGGTATTATGCCTTCGTTCATGCGACTGTCGTAAAAGATGCCAAAACAACCTTGCAAAATGCTACCCTGATTGTTAAACAAGGACGCATTGAGGCGGTTGGAACATCGGTTGCCATCCCGAAAGATGCCGTTGTCATCGAATGTAAGGGTAAATTTATCTACCCAAGTTTCGTCGATGCTTTTAGCGATTATGGCATGGAAGCTGTGACAGCTAGCAATTATAGCTACCGCGCTCCTTCACAAATGCTGAGTAATACCAAAGGGCCATTCTCTTGGAATCAAGCATTAAAATCAGAAGTAGAACATGCGAAACATTTCGCCGTGAACGAATCCAAAGCGAAAGACCTTCGCAAATTGGGTTTCGGTGCGGTTTCTACCTTGCAACCCGATGGAATTTCCCGCGGAACAAGTGCCTTGGTTTCTTTAGCGAAAGACCGCGAAAACATGGTCATTCTAAAGGAAAAAACGGCCGCCCATTTCTCTTTTGAAAAAGGTTCTTCTACACAAGATTATCCAGGTTCTTTGATGGGTAGCGTTGCATTGCTTCGCCAAAATTTCTTGGATGCGCAATGGTATAAATCAAAGCCAGCACAAGAAGGTTTGAACTTAAGCTTAGAACGTTTCAATCAAAACGCTGGCCTTCCACAGATTTTTGCGGTGACCGAAAAATGGAATGTTTTACGTGCCGATAAAATCGGTGACGAGTTTGGTGTGCAATACATTATCAAAGGTTCTGGGGATGAATACCAACGAATCGATGAAATGAAAGCGACCAAAGCCTCCTTCATTTTGCCACTAGCTTTTCCTCAGACGATTGATGTGGATGACCCGACCGACATGCGTTTTGTGAACGTGGCGGAATTAAAACATTGGGAATTAGCGCCTACAAATCCAGCGGCTTTTGAGAAGGCAAATATTACGTTTGCTTTGACAGCGAATGGCCTAAAAGAAACAAGTTCATTCTTGCCTAACCTCCGAAAAGCCATTCAATATGGTTTGTCAGAGCAAAAAGCTCTTGAGGCATTGACGACAACACCGGCACAATTATTGGGTGTTTCGGATTTAGTGGGTAGTCTAGACCCAGGCAAAGTAGCCAATTTCTTTATTGCAAACGGGCCGGTTTTTGCTGAGAAATCAGCCATCATCGAAAACTGGGTGCAAGGAAGTGGCTATGCCGTTCAGTCCGATTTATGGACGAATTTAGCTGGCACATATCAGGTAACCTTAGGAGCCAATGCGGCTAAATTAGTTATTCAAGGAGAACCAGGTTCTTACAAAGCATCTCTAATGGCTAGCGATACAACGCAAGTTGATTTGACTCAAAAAGAGCAATTAGTGAATCTTGGCTATGCAAGCAAAGCGGATAAATCACAACGTGTTCGTTTGACGGGATCATTTGATGGATCTAGCATTTCAGGTACAGGCCAATTAGCATCAGGCAATTGGATCTCTTGGAAAGCGGTTCGTTCTGAAGCTGCGAAATCAGATTCTGTTCAAGTAAAAACGAATAAACCTGAAGCTATAGGTGACGTAGTTTTCCCTTTCAATGGTTTTGGTCAAAAGACGATTGCTAAGCAAGAGAACTTGTTGATTCAACACGCTACGGTTTGGACGAACGAAAAACAAGGGGTGTTGAAAGATGCCGACGTACTCGTAAAAGCTGGCAAAATTGTCCAAGTAGGCAAAGGCTTGAAAGACCCAACTGCACGTATCGTTGATGGAACGGGTAAACACGTGACGGCGGGTATCATCGATGAGCATTCGCACGTGGGTGCTACCGGGGGAATCAATGAATGTACACAATCTGTTACGGCGGAGGCTCGTATTGCCGATGTTATCGATCCCGATGATGTGGATATCTACCGCCAGTTAAGCGGTGGTGTTACTGCAAGTCATATTCTTCACGGAAGCTGTAACGTAATTGGTGGACAAACCCAATTGTTGAAGTTCCGTTGGGGTCAAAACGCGGAGGCATTGAAATTTGCCAACTGGGATCCATTCATCAAGTTCGCTTTGGGTGAAAACGTGAAGCGTTCTTGGAACACATCCAATCCACGTTTCCCGGATACACGTATGGGGGTTGAGCAAGTGTTGACAGATGCATTTACCCGTGCACGTGATTATGAAAAATTAGGACCGGGCAAGCGCATCGACTTGGAGTTGGAAGCATTGTTGGAAATCTTGAACAAGAAACGTTTCATTACTTGTCACTCATACGTCCAAAGTGAAATCAATGCCATCTTGAAAGTGGCTGATAAATTCGGTTTTACGGTGAATACGTTGACGCACATTTTGGAAGGTTACAAAGTAGCTGATAAAATGAAAGCGCACGGGGCGAATGCCTCTACATTCGCGGATTGGTGGAATTATAAAATGGAAGTATTGGATGCCATTCCACAAAATGCGGCGATCATGCAGGCGGTGGGTGTGAATGTTGCGATCAATTCGGATGATGCGGAAATGGCGCGTCGTTTGAACCAAGAAGCAGCTAAATCAATCAAATATGCAGGCATGTCGGAAGAAGATGCTTTGAAAATGGTGACCTTGAATCCTGCCAAAATGTTGCACGTCGCGGATCGCGTGGGTAGCATCGCAGCTGGAAAAGATGCCGATTTAGTTATTTGGTCAGATCATCCGTTAAGTATCTATGCTAAGTCTGAAAAGACAATTGTTGATGGTACCGTTGTATTCGATCGTGCAGAAGATGCCAAATTGCAAGAGGCGTTGAAAGTTGAGAAGCAACGTTTGATTCAAAAGATGATTGCATCGAAAAAAGGTGGAGCGCCTACGCGTCCATCTGCTCCATCTGTGAAAAAGCAAAACATGTGTGAAGAAGATCACAACCATGATAAGAGCCTTTGGGAGCGTATCGCAAGTCGTTTTATTGATGAAGACCATATTAATGAATAAGAACATGAAAAAGCTATTAATACCTATATTTTGCTTTTTGGGCCTATCATTGATGGCTCAAGAAACCATGCATCCTTCCCCGGCACAAACGAAAAAAATCGTAATTACCGGGGCAACCTTGCACATCGGCAATGGCCAAGTGATTTCCAATGGAACCGTTTCCATCGATAAAGGGAAGTTGACGATTTTGTCCTCAGCTCCGGCTATATCTGCAGATGTGGAGCACATCGATGCGACAGGAAAACATATCTATCCAGGTGTTATTGCACCGAATACCAATTTAGGTTTGGTGGAAGTAAGCTCCACGAAATCGACTGTTGACTTCGACGAATTAGGTGAAATGAATCCAAATATTCGTTCGATTGTTGCCTACAATACGGATAGTAAAGTGATTAACACGCTGCGTACGAATGGGGTTTTGTTAGCCCAAATCGTTCCACAAGGAGGCCTGATTTCGGGTTCTTCGACGGTCGTTCAATTGGATGCCTGGAACTGGGAAGATGCGGCGTATGCTTTAGATAATGGCGTTCACATGACTTTTCCTGCGTTGATCAATCGTCCAAATGGCGGAGGCGGTCGTCGGGGTGGCGATTCGGATGCCGTGAAAGCGGGATTGGAGCGAATTGAAACGGCTCGTGTATTTTTCCGTGAGGCAAAGGCGTATTTGAATGAGAAATCACATGCATCGATCAACTTGAAATTCGAAGCCACAAAAGGTCTTTTTGATCGTTCAAAATCACTTTATGTGCATTGTGATTTGGTGAAGGAAATGCTTACTGCGATTGATTTTGCCAAAGAATTTAACTTTAAATTGGTTATTGCTGGAGGTGCTGATAGCTGGATGATTGCTGATATTTTAGCGGCTAATCAAGTGGCAGTTATCTTGCATGAGCCGCATGCCTTGCCTGCTGCGGAAGATGATGCAGTGGACCAGCCCTACAAAACAGGTGCTCAGTTGCAAAAAGCAGGTGTATTGTTTACCATCTGCCAAGACTCAGGCGATGGCTATACACAAATTCGTAATCTACCTTTCATGGCAGGAACGATGGCTGCTTATGGCTTAACGCGTGAAGAAGCTTTGTCGGCAATCACCCTTAATCCAGCCAAAATCCTAGGCATCGCAGATCGCACAGGAAGTTTAGAGAATGGAAAAGATGCGAACATCGTGATTTGCCAAGGGGATTTGTTAGACATGAAATCGAGTGTTGTAACGCATGCGTTCATTCAAGGGCGTGCCGTGGATTTGAACAACAAGCATACGCAATTATACAATCGCTACAAGTACAAATATAACTTGTAAACTTTGTGTTTATTCTTGAGAGGGTCGGCAAAGCAATTTGCCGACCTTTTCATTTATTTAGCCTATTTTTGTTTTGTGAAACAGCGTTTGCTTCTTTTTGACACGATTCTGGATGGGCATCATCCTGAATACCTCATTCACCTGATCGGCTATTATAGCAGTCGGCCAGAGGTAGATGTCATCGTTGCCACAGGTGCATCTTTTCAAGCAGCATTTGCCAAACGCCAAGCAGCCGAGCAATTAGTTTGGGGCGAAAACATTCAATTTTATCCGATTCTAGAACAGCTTATCGTTAAGGGCAATATCTTTTTGCGCTCACTCCGCGAATGGAACTTGATGTTGGCCATTGCTAAAGAAATGGATGCGTCTCAGGCTGTGTTGATGTACATGGATTATTTTCCTTTGGGAGCGATTTTAGGGAAGAAGGCGGCAATTCCCGTAGCTGGAATTAGCTTTCGACCACCCCAACAAATTCAAGGGGCCTTTGATTTCGTGAAGCATAAAATCTGGCAATCAATGTTGGCATCAGGCCAAATTTCAACGGTTTTTTCCTTGGTTCATGCGGCTGTGCCCGTGATTAATACCTTAGCGAATTGTAACCGTGCCTTAGCTTTAGCTGACCCCGTTATTCAGTTGCCTGTAAGTGCCACACAAATTGCAGATTTTCGTTTAGGTCATGGTATTCCATCCGATAAAAAAGTCTATTTGAATTTTGGTCAGTTGGATCAGCGTAAAGGAATTGAAGCGTTCTTGTCTGCTTGCAAACAGCTTTCTAGCTCAGATTTGCGCGCCATGTGTTTGTTGCTGGCGGGGCCTATTGAGTCGGATTATGCGGCGAAAATTGATCAATTGCTGGAAGAGTTGCCCGACTTGCAAGTGGTTAAATTGTATGATTATTTGCATTACCCAACCGTCGAGTTGTGTTTCGAGGTGGCTGATGTTGTCTTAGTTACTTATCAAGGCCACTTAGGTATGAGTTCGGTGTTGATTCGTGCCGCTTTAGTTGGCAAGCCGGTTATTGGAACTTGTCATGGAACCATCGGTGCCACGATTGATGCCTATGAATTAGGCAGAAGCATTGATCCTGCTAACGCGGTTGAATTTGCCCAGGCCTTACAAGGTGCGTTGCATGCGAACGCTGTTAAGCAGGCTGAACTTGTTCGACAAAATTCTGTGGAGGCGTTTACGCTTACGATAGCGCAAGGTATTGAATCTTCGTGCTAAGATCCTTCAGTAAATTCTTGGTTCGTTCGGGACGGGCATCTGTGATAAACACCTGACCAAAATGATCTTCTGCCATCATTTCAATCAATCGTTGAATCCGTCGGTCGTCTAATTTATCAAAAATATCATCTAACAACAGGAGCGGCTTCCGAGGTTTGACTGCGGTTAACGCATCAAACTGTGCCAGTTTTAATGCCACAACAAAGCTTTTGGTTTGGCCCTGGGAACCGTATTTTTTCAAGGGATATCCATTAATCTCAAAATCAAAATCATCCCGATGAATACCGATCGTCGTTCGTTGGGCAGCAAAATCCTGCCGTTCTGCCTGTTTCAAGGTCTCGTCTAATTGACCCGCCACAAACGTTGACTCCAAACGAATCATGACCTGCTCCCGATCATCCGATAGGGCAGCATAATGCGCCTGAAAACGAGGTAAAAAGTCCTTCAAAAACTCAATCCGGGCAGCATTGATGGATTCGCCCAACATAACCAGCGGTTCATGGTAGCTGGCAAGCATTAATGCGTCATGTGTTCCCGTTTCGGCAAACATTTTCAAAAGACTGTTGCGCTGCTGGACAATGCGATTGTAGCGCATCAAGTTCTCTAAAAAACCGCGGTCTAATTGCGCCATCACGCCATCGAAGAAGCGTCTGCGCGTATCGCTGCTGTCGCGCACCAAGTCCGTATCGTGAGGATCCATCAATACGATGGGGAAGTTCCCAATGTGGTCTGCGAGGCGTGTGTAGGGTTTTTGGTCCCGTAATAAGGCTTTTTTCTGGCCCTTTTGCACAGCACAGGTGATTTGCGTTTCCGTTTCGGGAACATGTTCATCCTTTTGAAAGATGAAACTCCCCTGAACCATGAAAAAGGAATCGCCGTGTCGGATACATAAGGGATCCGCGACACCTCGGGCACTTTTGGTCAGAGAAAGAAAATGGATCGCGTCCAAGAGGTTCGTTTTACCGATTCCGTTCTCGCCCACGATGCAATTGATGTTCGGAATAAATTCAAATTGCGCCTCCTCGTAGGATTTAAACTGTTTGACCTGTAAAGATTTTAGGTACATAGAGACGAGTGAATGGGCACAATGCTGTAAAAATAAAGAATAATACGCGATTTTTTGGCTGCTTGCGTGTTTTGTTTTAATTTCGCCTTGATTTTGACTGGGGCATTTTCCCTAGGCAACAAAAAATTTTCCGACCGACAGATGGCAAAGAAAGAAACACAAGCACCTAAGTATTCCAAAGAGACCTACATGTACTGGTATGAGTCTATGCAATTGCAACGCAAATTCGAAGAGAAATGCGGTCAATTATACGGGATGCAAAAAATCAAAGGTTTTTGTCACTTATACATTGGCCAGGAGGCTTGTTCTTCTGGTTCTAAATCTGCCTTACGTGAAGGCGATAAATACATTACAGCTTACCGTGACCACGGTATCCCGTTAGCTTTAGGTACTTCACCAAACGCAATCATGGCGGAATTATACGGTAAAATTACCGGTGCTTCCAAAGGGAAAGGGGGTTCGATGCACATCTTCGATAAAGAAGTTGGATTCGTAGGCGGACACGGTATCGTAGGGGCACAAATCCCTTTAGGTGCGGGTTTGGCTTTTGCTGAAAAATATAAGAAAACAGGTAATGTTTCAATCACGTATTTCGGTGATGGTGCGTCACGTCAAGGAGCTTTGCACGAAGCGTTCAACATGGCGATGACATGGAAATTACCTGCAATCTTCGTTGTAGAAAACAATGGTTACGCGATGGGTACTTCGGTTGCTCGTACATCGAACGTGACAGAATTATACCAATTAGGTGAGGCTTACGACATGCCATCCGAAGCGGTTGACGCGATGGATGTAGAGGCAGTTCACGAGGCTGTTTCTCGTGCTGCGGCACGTGCTCGCGCGGGTGAAGGTCCTACGTTTTTGGAATTCAGAACATACCGTTACCGTGGACACTCCATGTCAGATCCACAAAAATACCGTTCAAAAGAAGAGGTTGAAGCTTACAAAGAGCGTGACCCGATCGAGCAAGTAAAGCAACGCATTTTGGATTTTGGTATCGCGACGCAAGCAGATTTAGATGCGATCGATGCGAAGATCAAAGTTCAGGTTCAAGAGTCGGTTGATTTTGCGGAAGCATCTCCATTCCCTACTGCAGATGAGGCATACAAAGATGTATATGTTCAAGAAGATTATCCGTTCATTGCGGAGTAATTATTCTGACAATTAATATGAGAGGCGCGGGATGTATTCCGCGCCTTTTTTTATTCGACCAATAATTTGTCGATGGCCAAAAGCTCGTCCCGGAATTTTGCCGCTAATGGGAAATCCAAATCGCGTGCCGCGCGTTCCATTTCTTTTTGAACCGCCTCTTTTTGCTTCTTGAGTTCCGGTTTACTCATGTAGGCCAAAAGAGGATCTGCTGCCTGTAAGGATTCTTTTGGTGTAATGCCATACGATTTCATCGGTTTCGCCATGCGATCCGCAATGGACGTCTGCTCCATGATTTCATCATGACTGCGCCAAATGGTTTTCGGTGTGATACCATGTTCCGTGTTATAGGCCATTTGCTTTTCCCGCCGACGATTCGTTTCAAGAATCGCTTGCTGCATGGAGCCTGTCATCTTATCGCCGTACATAATCACACGGCCATTTTCGTTCCGCGCTGCCCGACCAATCGTCTGAATCAAGGAACGAATATCACGTAAGAAACCCTCTTTGTCCGCATCCATAATGGCTACCAAAGAAACCTCCGGCAAATCCAATCCTTCGCGTAATAAGTTGACGCCCACCAAGACATCAATCACCCCTAAGCGTAATTCCCGTAAAATCTCAACCCTTTCCAAGGTTTTAATCTCGGAGTGAATGTAGCGGCATTTGACGCCCACGCGATCGAGGTATTTGGACATTTCCTCGGCCATACGTTTGGTTAAGGTCGTGATTAATACCCGCTCTTTTTTCTTGATGCGGTCGTAGACTTCGTCGAGTAAATCGTCGATTTGATTTTTCGTCGGGCGAACCTCGATTAACGGATCCAAAAGTCCAGTAGGTCGAATGATTTGCTCGACCACCACACCCTCGGATTGTTTTAATTCATAATCAGAAGGTGTCGCTGACACGTAAATCGTTTGGCCTACTATATCTTCAAATTCCTGAAAAGTTAGCGGCCGATTATCCATCGCGGATGGTAAACGGAAGCCGTATTCGACTAAAGATTCTTTCCGGGAACGGTCTCCGCCGTACATGGCACGAATTTGTGGCATGGTTACGTGGCTTTCGTCCACAACCATGAGGAAATCATCAGGGAAAAAGTCAAGCAAGCAGAATGGGCGCTGGCCCGGTTTCCGCTGGTCAAAGTATCGTGAGTAGTTTTCGATACCGGAGCAATAACCCAGCTCGCGCATCATTTCTAAATCGAATTCCGTCCGTTGTTTGATGCGTTCCGCCTCTTGCAGTCGACCATCTTTCCCGAAATACGAGATTTGATTCACTAAATCCGCTTGAATATCTGAGATGGCATTGTTCAGGGTCTCGCGACCTGTCACAAATAAATTCGCGGGGAAGATCGCGACCATCGTTTCTTTGGAAATTTTCTTGCCCGTCCAAGGGTCGATGCGATGAATCTCCTCAATTTCATCCCCAAAGAAAATGATGCGATACCCAAAATCAGCATAGGCTAAAAAGATATCCACGGTATCGCCTTTGACGCGGAAAGTCCCACGTAAGAATTCCCCTTCGGTTCTAGAATAAAGAATCTCGACGAGTCGGAAAAGGAATTGATTCCTTGAAATCGTTTCACCCACACCGATTCGCATGATCGAATTCTTGTATTCGTCGGGATTCCCCATACCGTAAATGCAAGAAACGGATGCGATGACGATGATATCTCGCCGACCGGACATCAGGGCTGCTGTGGTTGCGAGCCTTAATTTCTCAATTTCTTGGTTGATGGAGAGGTCTTTTTCGATGTAGGTACCCGTGGAGGCAATGAAGGCCTCGGGTTGGTAATAATCGTAATAGGATATGAAATATTCAACGGCGTTTTCGGGGAAAAAGGATTTGAATTCGCCGTATAATTGAGCTGCAAGGGTTTTGTTATGGGATAAAATCAGGGTAGGGCGATTGACCTCTTTGATGACATTCGCGATTGTAAAAGTTTTTCCGGAACCGGTTACCCCGAGCAGTGTTTGTGCGCGCTCTTCTTTATGGAGCCCCTCCACCAATTCCTTGATGGCATTGGGTTGATCCCCGGTGGGTTGGTAGGATGATGCGATTTTAAATTCCATGTTCAAAAGTACATAATATTCACTTGTGGAGAATAGGAAATGTGCTAGGAATCGGGTTATTTTTGAGGGTAAAAAATCAACAGATGATCAAGAACATTGTACTTTTAGGAATAGCCTTTTTAGGATGTTCATCCCAAGAAGCTCCAAAGCCCTTTTTGCCAACAGAGCCTACGACGCCCATTGCACCCAAAGTGTACACATTCACAAAGGATCCGATTTGGTCGGATGAATTTGATACTCCTGGATTACCGAATGATAAGTTTTGGTCTTATGATGTAGGCGGTTCGGGTTGGGGTAACAATGAACTACAATATTATACCAAAGCGGATTTAGATAATGCACACATTGAAAATGGCCTATTAACGATCGAGGCACGTAAAGAATCCATGGGGGCAATGAATTATTCGTCTGCTCGTATCGTCACTAAAGGCAAGCAAGATTTCTTGTATGGGAAAGTGGAAGTGCGTGCTAAGATTCCAGCAGGTCGCGGAAACTGGCCGGCAATTTGGATGTTGGCAAGCCAATCAGATTATGGCGCAAATTATTGGCCTGACAATGGCGAGATTGATATTTTGGAACATGTGGGATATGATCCTGGGGTCATGCATTTTTCGGTGCATACCAAATCTTTTAACCATGTAATCGGGACGCAAAAAACGGCCACGACCCGTATGGATGATTTTGATACAGCTTTCCATGTGTATACGATGGAGTGGACACCGCAAAGTATCAAGTCCTACATTGATGGTAAATTGTATTTTACGTTTGAAAATACGGGTCGAGGATGGGAGGAATGGCCCTTTGACAAGAAGCAACATATCTTGTTGAATTTGGCAATTGGTGGAAACTGGGGAGGCCAAAAAGGAGTAGACGATACGATCTTCCCGAATAAGTTTTTGATTGATTATGTCCGCGTGTACGGATTAAACCCATAGAAATGAGATACCCAGCAGCGGCGGAGGCCTTTGATCGATTATTGTGCATCATGGATGATTTGCGGGAGAAATGCCCGTGGGATAAAAAGCAAACCATGGAAACTTTGCGTCACTTAACGATTGAGGAGACTTATGAGTTGGCCGATGCCATTCTCTCCAAAGACATGGCTGAAATTCGCAAAGAAATTGGCGATGTGATGTTGCATTTAGTGTTTTATAGCAAGATTGGGTCGGAGACAGGCGAATTTGATGTGACATCGGTTTTGCATGGAATTTGTGAGAAGTTGATTTCGCGACATCCGCATATCTATGGAGATGTGGTGGCGGAGACGGAGGAGCAGGTGAAGGCCAACTGGGAAGCTCTGAAACTTAAGGAGGGGAATAAGTCGGTCTTATCAGGCGTGCCTAATTCCTTGCCGGCTTTGGTGAAGGCGATGCGGATTCAGGAGAAAGCGCGGGGAGCGGGTTTTGATTGGGAGGAAAAGGAGCAGGTTTGGGAAAAGGTGGAAGAGGAGCTTGGTGAGTTTAAGGAAACCTTTGTGGGAAAAGAATTAACGCAGGCTCAAAAAGAGGAGGCGGAAGGAGAGTTGGGTGATTTGATTTTCAGCTTAGTGAATTTTGCACGCTTTATAGATATCAATCCGGATCAGGCAGTTGAGCGGACAAATCGGAAATTTATTTATCGTTTTCAGCATTTAGAGCGTCGTGCGGCCGAAATGGGCAAGAATTTGCAGGACATGACGCTGGCAGAGATGGATGTACTTTGGAACGAAGCGAAGGTGACGCTGCCAGGGTCATGACCCTGGCAGCGTCTACCGCCGAACGCAAAAAATTGTCGATTATTGCACAGAAAACTGATAAACAGTCTTTGAAGTATATTTTTCTCCCGGACGCAGCACGGTAGAAGGGAAGTTTGCTTGATTGGGTGAATCAGGGAAATGTTCCGTTTCTAAGCAAAAGCCAGTTCGTTTGTTGTAAACCGCTCCATATTTGCCAGTCAAATGGCCATCCAAGAAGTTCCCCGTATAGAATTGTACTCCAGGTTCTGTGGTGTAGACATCCATGACACGTCCGGAAACAGGTTCTGTTACATGGGCGATTTTCTCAAAAGCACCCGGAGCTTTTTTCGTGGCAAAGCAATGGTCATAGCCACCACCTGCTTTAATCTGTTCGTCATTCGCATTGATTTCCAATCCCATTTTCTTGGCTTTGGTAAAATCAAATGGAGTTCCAGTAACGGATTTGATCTCGCCTGTTGGAATGAGCACTGAGTTCACGGGGATGAAATAGGGCGTATTTAATTGGATGCTGTGTTCAAGGATATCACGTTTATTATTTCCTGAAAGGTTGAAATAGGAATGATTGCAAAGATTGAGTACCGTCGCTTGGTCGGTTGTGGCTTCGTACGCAAGCGATAAGGCATTTTCCTCGTCTAAGCTGTAGGTGATTTGTACCTGTAAATTTCCTGGGAATCCTTCTTCCCCATCTTGGGAGAGGTAGGCAAATGTGACGCTATCTGCAGTTTTCGCAATGGTTTTCCAAACCCTTTTATCGAAACCCTTCAGTCCCCCGTGCAGGTGTTGGCCATTATTTTGAGCGGCAAGTATATAATTTTTTCCATCTAGGCTAAATTTTCCTGCGGCGATGCGGTTGCCATAGCGACCCACAACTGCGCCGAAATAAGGAGAATCTTTGATGTAGTCATCCACCTTGTCGAAACCTAATACGACGTCTTCCATGACTTTGTTTTTATCCGGAACGATGATTTTGGTGATGATCGCACCATAATTCATGATTTGGACCTCCATTCCCTTTGAATTTTTCAAGGTATAGAGAGTTACATCTTCGTTAGAAGGAGTTTTTCCGAAAGATTTTTCGCTCATTAACATGCTGGATATAAGAGGTTTAGTTTGTGCCATGCCCATAAAAAAGGTGCAAGCAAAAATGGCTGTTGCGAGCCTGGAAACAGATTTTTTCATGGCAAATAGGTTATTGAACATCCAATTTAAAGAATTTGCTTGAAAATAAAATTATTCTCTCTATCTTTGCACCCCAATTTAAAAATTGTTTTACACTTAATTTCAGCACGTTAGCCCAGCGTGTTGATGTATCTAGGGCGATCAAATATGTCAAAAGTTAAAAAAGATTTCGACTGGGATTTAGTTGAAGGAAAAGGATTCGGTGGTAACTATACTGCTGATCAAAAAGCACAAATGGAGGCAGCTATTGAGGCTACTCTTAACTCGGTAACTGAGAAGGAAGTTGTGAAGGGGGTTGTTGTAAGCAAGACAGACCGTGAAGTAATCGTAAACATTGGATTCAAATCTGATGGTTTAGTATCTGCATCTGAATTCCGCGATATGCCGGATTTGAAAGCTGGAGATGAAGTAGAAGTTTACATTGAGAATCAAGAAGATTCAAATGGCCAATTGATCTTATCTCGCAAATTAGCGAAGGTAATGGGCGCTTGGACGAACATTGAGAAAGCTTTGGAAGAAGATACAATCATCAATGGTTTCGTAAAACGTCGTACAAAAGGTGGTTTGATCGTGGATATTTTTGGAATCGAGGCATTCTTGCCAGGATCTCAAATTGATGTGAAGCCAATCCGTGATTTCGATATTTTTGTTGGCAAAAATATGGAAGTTAAGGTGGTTAAGATCAACCATACAAATGACAACGTCGTTGTATCTCACAAAGTATTGATCGAGAAAGATCTTGAGGCACAACGTCAATTGATCTTGAACAACTTAGATAAAGGTCAAGTATTAGAAGGTGTGATCAAAAACATGACTAATTTCGGTGTGTTCATCGACTTAGGTGGTGTGGATGGTTTATTGCACATTACAGATATCTCGTGGGGACGTATCAACCACCCACAAGAGGTGTTGAAATTAGATCAAAAAATCCAAGTAGTTGTGTTAGACTTTGATGAGAACAAGAAACGTATCTCATTAGGTATGAAGCAATTGCAAGCACATCCTTGGGAAGCATTAGCTGCTGAGGTTGAGGTTGGATCAAAAGTAAAAGGTAAAATCGTTAACGTTGCGGATTACGGTGCTTTCTTAGAAGTATTGCCAGGCGTTGAAGGTTTGATCCACGTTTCTGAGATGTCATGGTCTCAGCACTTGCGTAACCCACAAGATTTCTTGAAAGTTGGCGATGAAATGGAAGCCGTTGTGTTGACATTAGATCGTTCTGAGCGCAAGATGTCTTTAGGTATCAAGCAATTGACTGAAGATCCTTGGAACAAGACAGATTTATTGTCTAAATATGCTGTTGGAACGAAGCACAAAGGAACGGTTCGTAACTTGACTAACTTTGGTTTATTCCTTGAGTTAGAAGAGGGAATCGATGGTTTGGTTCACGTTTCTGACTTGTCTTGGACAAAGAAAATCAAGCACCCATCTGAATTCGTGAAAGTAGGCGATTCATTGGATGTTATCGTGATTGAGTTAGACGCGGACAACCGTCGTTTGGCATTAGGTCATAAGCAATTAGAAGAGAATCCTTGGGATACATTTGAAAGTGTGTTCACAGTAGGTTCAGTACATAAAGCAACTGTTATTTCGAAAAATGACAAAATGGCTACTTTGGAATTACCTTACGGTATCGAAGGTTTAGCTGCTTTGAAACAATTGACGAAAGCAGATGAGTCAGTAGCTGAAGCGGGTGAGGCATTGGATTTCGTTGTAACGGAATTCCACAAAGAAGATCGTAAGATTATTCTTTCGCACACACGTACATTCTCAGGTGCGCCAGTTGAAGAAGTAAAAGTAGAGAAGAAAAAAGCAACAAAATCTACAGAGAAGACAGCTACAGTTACAGCTGAGAAGTCGACAATGGGAGATATCGGAGCTTTATCTGCTTTGAAAGAGCAAATGGAAGGTGCTGAGCGTGAGCAAGCGATCAAAAAATTAGAGAAGAAATCTAAGAAAGCAGAATAATATTTGTTTTAAGTTTTGATCAAAAGGGGATTCGGAAACGAATCCCCTTTTTTTGTGCTATCCTGACCGAGGCACACAGATTTGTAAAATATCAAGAAAAGAATTGCTTAATTCGAGGTATTTTGACAACTTAGGGTCTTGACTTTATGAGGGTGAGAAGCCCTTGTCGTCTTACCAAACTAAATCATTTAAATTATGGGAAATAATTCACGGAGAGACTTTCTGAAAAAAGCTGGATTAGCTGCAGGAAGCTTTTACATTGTACCGCGACATGTATTGGGAAAGGGTTTTACGGCTCCTTCCGACAAATTAAACATTATGGGTATCGGTGCTGGCGGTAAAGGCCAGAGTGATATCATGAATTCATTCAATAAAGGCAAAGAGAACATCGTTGCCCTTGTCGATGTAGATGATCGTCGCGCGGTTCAATCGCG
This sequence comes from Aquirufa sp. TARAVU-A1A, assembly GCF_054558675.1. NCBI lineage: Bacteria > Pseudomonadati > Bacteroidota > Cytophagia > Cytophagales > Flectobacillaceae > Aquirufa > Aquirufa sp. TARAVU-A1A. The sequence goes on along the minus strand of NZ_JBPXKP010000001.1, from coordinate 224,336 downwards.
TAAAGATTTCCCCAAAGCGAATTATTACCGGGATTTCCGCAAGGCTTTAGAAGCCGAAGGAGACAATGTTGATGCCGTAATCGTATCTACCCCCGATCATACACACACAACCATTGCGATGGAAGCGATGCGTCGCAAGAAACACGTGTATGTTCAAAAGCCATTAACACACGACATTTATGAAGCGCGTATGATGGCCGAAAAGGCACGTGAGATGAAAGTGGTTACTCAAATGGGTAACCAAGGATCTTCAGGTGATGGCGTTCGTCAAATGGTTGAATGGTTTGATGGCGGCGTTATCGGTAAAGTATCTGAAGTATTGGTTTGGACGAATCGTCCTGTATGGCCACAAGGAATTTCTTATCCAGCTGCGGGACATCCCGTTCCTGCTGAATTGGATTGGGATTTATGGTTGGGACCCTCAAAATATCGTGAATTCAACCCTGCCTTTGTTCCGTTCAAATGGAGAGGCTGGTGGGATTATGGTACAGGTGCTTTAGGTGACATGGGTTGCCACTTGTTGGATCCTCCATTCAAAGTATTGGGTATCCGTGATGCCTTAAACGTAGAATGTTCAGTAGGTTCTGTATTCTTAAATGACTGGGTTCCGGAGTGGATTCCAGAAGGATGCCCTCCATCATCGATGGTAACCTTGAATTATGGTCCATCTGCAAAGAATAAATCGAATGTAAAATTAACTTGGTTTGATGGTGGTCTCCGTGCTCCACATCCTGCAGGTATCCCAGCGACTGAAATCATCGGAGATCCAGATGGAACCAATGGCGTTATCTTGATTGGTACAAAAGGTATCATGACTTGTGGTACCTATGGTATGTATCCAAAAGTGTTCAAAGATGGCAAGCGTGTAGACGAGTCGGAACTTCCAAAACCAAAATTAGCGCGCGTTGAAGGCGGTGCTGGTGGCCACAATACGCAATGGGTAGAGGCTTGTAAAGCTGGATTCGGAAATATGGAGGTTAGTTCTCCTTTCGACTATGCAGGTCCATTTACGGAATCTGTGTTGATGGGTAACCTTGCCATTCGTTCGTACATGTTGCGTGAAGGCGAAGGTCGGAATGCGAAGTACATTGGGCGCCAACAACTCGAGTGGGATGCGGCGAATATGCGCATTACCAATTTCGAAGCGGCGAATCAATTCGTGAAGCGCGAATACCGTGCAGGTTGGACAATGTAGTAAGTTAAAACCTGATAAATGGAAAAGACGGGGGTTCTCTCCCGTCTTTTTTTTATTTTTGTGAAAATATCTAATATGCTCCCAACGTTTCAATCATCCCATCAAGCCTCCGAAGTGTTCGCGCAAGTGAATGCTTTTATCCAACAAGAGGGATATGAAATTGCTTCGTATGATTTTGACCGTCCATGGGGAGGTTTTTTTGTGTTACACGAAGATCAAGCTGCTAAGTTTGCCAATCAGTTTTTCCCTTCCGTTGATTTTGATTCCATTCAAATTACCCAAAAGCTCAGCCCTAAGTTTTTAGTAGTCGCGCCCAATAAACGCTTATCCTGGCAGTACCATTTTCGCCGTGCCGAATTATGGTCGGTGACCTCCGGCCCCGTAGGCGTTGCGATTTCAGATACCGATGAACAATCGCGACCAGATACGTATCAAGTGGATGACATCATTACATTGCCAATCGGGACACGCCATCGCTTGGTGGGTTTAGATCAATGGGGTATAGTAGCAGAAATCTGGCAGCATACGGATGTTGCGAATCCTTCCGACGAATCCGATATCGTCCGATTGCAAGATGACTATGGCCGTTCGTCCTAGCTTTCATCCACTAATCTAAAAATAGTACAAGAAAACTTTGTAGTCTTCAAAAGTTTCCATAGTTTTGCTTCCCGATTAATTAAGGGTTCAAGCAAATGAAATCGCGTATTCTAGAAAAAGGAACTGAATTATTCTTCAGCTATGGTGTAAAGACTGTAACGATGGATGCTATTGCAGCCGAATTGGGGATTTCGAAAAAAACGATTTATCAACATTTTCCTGATAAAGAATCCATGGTTTGTGAGGTGGTAAAATGTTTTACAGAGCAGGATGCAGTAAAGTGGGATGAGCTCGATAAGCGATATTCGAATGTCATTGAGAAGATGTTTAAGTCCTTTGAAATGGTCAAAGACATGCTGGTCACCATGAACCCTCGTTTGCTTTTTGAAATTCAAAAGTATTTTCCTGCAGCTTTTAAATTGTTTAAAAATCATGGGGAAAACTACATTCATAAGAATTTGATTGCCGACTTCAAGAAAGGTGCTCAATTCGGATATTTTAGAAATGATATTGATTTTGAATTGCTAGCACGCCTGCGTATGGCAGAAGTTGATTTAGCTTTTAACCCCGACTTTTACCCGAACAATAAATTATCCTTGTATGAAACTCAATTAACCTTGATGGATATTTTCATGCGAGGCATTTTGACCGAAAAAGGTCTAACACTTTATAACTCTTTTCAAAACAAATAAAATTATGATCCGCCTAAGAAAAATCTACGCCGGTCTATTTTTACTTTGCTCCTTGTCAGCAAATGCGCAATCTTTCAGCTTAAAAGATGCTGTGGATTATGCAATTGTACATCATGTGCAAGTGAAAAATAGCCAGATTGACTTGCAAAATGCAAGTGCGAAAATCAATGAAATTAAGGCTATGGGCCTTCCGCAGGTGAATGCTTCGGTCGCATTAACGAACAACGTTGTTATGCAACGTATGTTTATCCCGGCAAAAATCTTTAATCCCGCTGCGGCTGAAGGAGAATTAATCGCGGCCAAATTCGGTGTGGAAAATTCAGGTTTTTCAAGTGTAGGCATCAACCAATTGGTTTTTGATGGCAGCTATTTATTAGGCTTAAAAGCTTCCCAGGTTTACAAAGACCTTTCAGTGAAGACCTTAACACAAAGCAAACAACAAGTAGCTGAAAATGTAACCAAAGCTTATTATGGTATTTTGGTGAACGAGAAACGCTTATCGATTTTGCAAGCAAACGTGGGCCGATTGGATACCTTGTTGAAAGAATCTAAGGCACTCAACGCGCAAGGTTTTGTTGAGAAAATCGATGTGCAACGTTTAGAGGTTCAAGCGAACAATTTGCGTACGGAATTGGAAAACGTATATCGCTTACAAGAGTTGAGCTACTCCTTATTGAAGTTCCAAATGGGTTATCCGATGGAAACTCCTATTCGTTTAGCTGAAACCTTGGAGCAAATCGAATTGAGCCATCGCTTATTGGAAGATCAAGATTTGCCTTTCAATTACGGCAATCGCATCGAATATTCGATTCTAAAAACACAAGAAAATCTGGCTGAGCTAGATTTGAAAAGCATTAAAGCAGGTTATTTACCACGGGTGTTATTGGCAGGTAATTATGGTTACAATGCAGGTGCGAATGCGTTTGGCGATTTGTTCAGCAAACAATGGTTCGATAATGCAGCGATCACCTTGTCGATTCAAATCCCAATTTTCGACGGATTTTCAAAGAAATACAAGGCTGTACAATCAGCAAACAATCTTCAAAAAGTTCGTCAAAGCTATGATTTGTTGAAATCATCGATTGATTTACAACGTAGTCAATCCATCATTTCTTTGAAGAATGCTCTAGAGTCTTTGAAAGAACAAAAAGCAAATCTTGACTTGGCCAACGAAATTTCCCGCGTTACGCGTGTGAAATACACACAAGGAGTTGGGTCGAATTTGGAAGTGCTGAACGCAGAAACTTCCATCAAGGAATCTCAAGGAAATTACTTTACCGCACTTTACAATGCCTTAATCGCCAAAGTAGAGCTTGCAAAATCTAACGGAACATTATACTCAGAATAATACGAACATGAAAAAATTAACTATCCTCCTAAGCGCCATTGTCTTATTCGCGGCATGCAATAAGTCGGCAGATAAGAAAACGGAATTGGCCAACTTAAAAGCAGAAGCCAAAGAAATTAATGCGAAAATCGCGTCCTTGGAAAAGGAATTAGGTGCAGGTAAAGAATCGGCATCGTCGAAAGTAATTGCGGTTACGGTTACTCCTATCGCACCTGTTGCCTTCAAACATTTTGTTGAAGCACAAGGAAATGTAGTTGCAGAAAACACGGTATTGGTTAGTCCGCAAACAGGTGGAATGATTGTTTCCTTGCCGGTTGTGGCGGGCCAACAAGTTTCCAAAGGACAATTGATTGCAACCTTGGATAATAGCATCTTGAAGGAATCCATGGAAGAGGTGAAACACCAATTGGAATTAGCGAAGACGTTGTTTGATAAGCAGAAGACGCTTTGGGACCAACAAATTGGTACCGAGGTTCAATACTTAAGCGCTAAATCGAATAAGGAATCTTTGGAGAAGCGTTTGGTTACTTTACGTGCTCAATTAGGCTTGTCACGTGTGGTGGCGCCTATCTCAGGAACGATTGAAATCGTGCGTCAAAAAGCAGGTGAAATGGCAGCTCCAGGGATGCCAATTGTTCAAATTGTCAACTTAGGTAACTTGAAGATCTCGGCAAAAATTGCAGATGCTTATGTAGGTTCTGTGAAACAAGGTGATCCGATCAACATCAAATTCCCGGATATCAACAAAGAAATTACAGCACGTATTTCATTGGTTTCTAAAATGGTGAATCCATTGACGCGTACGTTTGATATCGAAGCGCGCATTCCCAATGCAGGTGGAGATTTGAAACCCAATCAATTAGCTGTCATCAACATCAATGATTTGTCTAAAGCAAATGCCTTGGTTTTGGATGAAAACATCATTCAAAAAACAGAAAAAGGTAATTTGGTTTATGTAGCTGTTGAAGAAAATGGCAAAAAAGTAGCTAAGGCACGTGTTGTAACGATCGGTTTGACATACAATGGACAAGCAGAGATTGCTACAGGTTTGCAAGCAGGTGACCAAGTTATTACACAAGGCTACCAAGATTTAGTTGACGGACAAGCAATTTCATTCTAAGTCAAGCATGGAAAAGAATTTAAAGAACGAGCAACTGCCCGAGGGGAAAGGCTTGATTTATAACATGGTCGGCTGGTTAGGCCAAAACCGTACCACTGTTTACATTTTTACGTTTATCATTTTCGTAGCAGGTTTGGGTATTTACTCACGCCTTCCGAAAGAGCAGTTTCCGGATATCGTTGTTCCGCAAATGGTTATTCAAACGGTTTATGCAGGAACGACTCCGGCGGATATTGAGAATACGATCAATAAACCGATCGAAAAGCAATTGAAGTCGATTTCAGGCATTAAAAGTGTCAAATCGAATGCATTGCAAGATATCTCAGTAATCATTGTTGAATTCAATACGGACGTTTCTGTTCCCGTTGCCAAACAACGTGTGCAAGATGCCGTGGACAAAGCAAGTAATGACCTACCAAAAGATTTAACACGCGATCCTGCTGTGGCAGAGGTGAACTTCTCGGAGTTCCCGATCATGAACATCAACATCGCTGGGGATTATCCGCTCGATAAGTTGAAGAAATATGCCGAAGATTTACAAGACGAGATTGAGGGGATGCCCGAAATCACACGTGTAGATATCGTCGGTGCTTTGAAACGGGAAATTCAGGTAAACTTGGATCTGTACAAGATGCAGAGTTATGGCTTGACTTTCTACGACATCCAACAAGCTGTTCAAGGTGAAAACGTGAACATTTCAGGAGGTGATTTAGATGTGAACGGCGTTCGTCGTTCGTTACGTGTGGTAGGAGAGTTTAAGTCGGTGGATCAATTGGCCAACTTGATGGTCGGTTCTTCGACGGGCGCTCGTGTACGATTAAAAGATGTGGCGGATGTTCGTGATGGATTTGAGGAGAAGCAAGATTTTGCCCGTTTGGATAACAAATCGGTTATTACCTTGAACGTAATCAAACGTAGTGGTGCGAATCTAATTAACGCGGCGGATCGAATTGAAAAGACGATTGAAGAATATCGCGAGAGTCGTTTTCCTGCGGGTTTGGTTGTTTCTGTGACAGCTGACCAGTCGGAGCGTACGCGTGGTGATCTTGCCGATTTGATTAACACGGTAATCCTTGGATTTATCTTCGTGGTGGTGGTCTTGATGTTCTTCATGGGTGTACGCGATGCGGCCTTTGTGGGTCTTTCAGTGCCATTGTCGGCCTTATTGACATTCTTGTTCATGCCAGGCTTAGACTTTACGTTGAATACCATCGTATTGTTTGCGTTCTTATTGGGCTTAGGAATTGTAGTGGATGATGCGATTGTGGTGATTGAAAATGCCCACCGTTTGTTCAATAATTTTAAGAAATTAACGATCACGGAAGCAGTTAAATTAGCGGCATCGGAAGTATTTGTTCCGGTATTAACGGGAACGTTGACGACGATTTCGCCTTTCTTGCCTTTGTTATTCTGGCCGGGTATCGTGGGTGAGTTCATGAAATTCTTGCCGATTACCTTGATCATTACCTTGTTTGCGTCCTTGTTTGTGGCTTACGTGATGAATCCGGTGTTTGCGGTTTCGTTCATGAAGCGTCATGATGAAGAGGTGAATGATGTGAAAGAGCCGAAGTTCGCGGATATCCGTCGGACCGTGTTTATTCTTTTGAGCTTAACCATCTTTGGATACGTGATCGGTTTTGGCTTAGGGCATTTTGGATTCGGAAATTTTGGCCTTTTGTCATTGGTATTGTACGTTTTCAATCACTTTATTGTGACGCCAAAATGGGTTGTGCCTTTCCAAGAGGAGACCTTGCCGGCATTTAAAAATGCATACCGTCGAGTTATTTCGTGGGTTTTGGAGGGTCGTCGGGCGGTATATGCTACGATTGGAGCCTTTGGATTATTGGTTGCGACCATCGTATTGATGGGTATTGTGAAGCCGAAGGTTATTTTCTTCCCAGCGTCAGATCCGGATTACATTTATATCTATTCAAAAATGCCAATCGGGACGGATTCCAAAGTGACGGATTCTGTTACAAAGATTGTTGAGCAGCGTGTATTTGCCTTTATCAAAAAGGAAAATGCGGGTAAGGCTGTGAACTCGGTGATTTCGAACGTTGGTAAAAATGCAGGAGATCCGATGCAACCTGATCGCGGTGCGACACCACATAAGAGTAAGGTGACGATTGCCTTTGCGCCTAAGCAGGAGCGTGGAGAAGTATCTTCAGGTGTATTATTAGAGAAGTTGCAGAAAGAATTCTTCGAGAAGCCGATTCCAAGTGTGGAAATGGCGATTGAGCGTGAGGCGAAAGGACCGCCGACGGGTAAGCCAATTTCCATTGAGATTGCGGGCGATGATTTTGTTGTTCTTCAGGAATTAGAGCAAAAGGTGCGTAAGATTATTCAGAAGTCGGGCATTGAAGGAATTCAAGAATTGAAGTCGGATTTGGTAACGAATAAGCCAGAAATTATCATTGATGTAAATCGTGAGAAGGCGAGTCGGGAAGGGATTTCATCCGCACAAGTTGCGATGGCTGTTCGTACGGGATTATTCGGTGCTGAGATTTCGAAGTTCCGCGATATCAAGGATGAATATCCAATTCAATTGCGATTGAAAGGGGATTCTCGTAATCAAATCGAGAAATTATTGTCGATGAACATTACCTACCGTGACATGAATATGGGGGGAGCCTTGCGTCAAGTACCTTTGAATGCGATTGCGGATATACGTTATGCGACTTCATTTAGTCAGATTAATCGCAAGAATCAGGAACGTGTGGTGACCTTGGGATCTGATGTAGTTCAGGGTTATAATGCGAATCAGATTGTGGGTGAATTGGAGCAATTGTTTGAGACGATTGATATGCCGCAGGGCTACAAGATCCGTATGGGTGGCGAGCAGGAGCAGCAGAAAGAATCAGGCGAATTCTTGGGTGTAGCCTTTTTGGCAGCCTTAGTATTAATCTACTTGATTTTAGCGACGCAGTTTAACTCGGCGGTGAAACCATTCATTATTTTCGCGACGATTTTGTTATCCTTGATTGGTGTATTCTTAGGCTTTATGGCCTTTGGAATGACCTTCTCGGTGATTATGTCGGGCGTGGGGATCATTGCCTTGGCAGGTATCGTGGTGAAAAACGGTATTTTGTTGATCGAGTTCATTGAGGAGCTACGTTTCAAGCGTGGTTATGACTTGAAAGAAGCGATCATTGAAGGTGGTGGAATTCGTTTGACGCCGGTATTGTTGACCGCTTCGGCTGCGGTATTAGGTTTGATTCCATTGGCAGTAGGCTTGAGCATTGACTTCGTGTCGATGTTTACGGAGCTGAATCCACATATTTTCTTTGGATCGGAATCTGCGGATTTCTGGGGGATTTTGGCTTGGACGATCATTTTCGGATTGACGTTCTCGACGGTCTTGACCCTAGTGATTGTGCCGTGTATGTATTACATCTCGGAGCGCATTAAGCAGAAGTTCTTTCCAAAACGTGTTTATTAATTTGGTGGTTCAAAATGTAAAAACCCTCGAACAATGTTCGAGGGTTTTTTGTTGCTATGCCTTAATTCTTGGAGGCATTTACAGCATAATAGATGATTATTCCCCAACATGGCAGGAACAAGACGAGTAGGATCCAATTAATTTTTTGAACATAGGAAAAGGTACTCGTTTGAAAAATCTGCCTGATAGCCCGCGCGACGATGAAGAAATATAAGAAAATTATTGCCCCAACAATTATTCTAAATAATTGAGCGGATTCGGGTGAAATTAGATTCATGATTAGCTAGCTATATTGCATTTGAAGGTTGAAATCGTAACACATCCTAAGGATTCAAAGAAACAAGAAGTACTAGTTCCAAGTAATGTGCATTCATATTTTTTTATTTCATCAACAGAACCACCTCTAGCCGAGAGTTCATCATCAATAGATTGCTCCCTTGTAAAGCCCCAACCAATCGTAAATGAATAGATTGATTTACCAATTGGGGATTCATTCTCACTACGTATGATTGAACCATTTACAAGGTATGGATTAGATACGCGAAATTCATCATAGTAGTTTAATAAAATTATTGCCACCAAACGCTGCCGACTTGTCATGACTAACTTCTTTTGAAGGTTAAATGAAACATTATTTAATTTCATAATGAATGAGTTTGTTGCATTATCTACGGAAAGACTTGCAGTTAATCCCCAATCCTTGAAATAGGTATTAAGAGTATAACTTAGTGCAGTTATTTTTTTGAAAACTATTTTTGAATTATTTAAGTTGATAATCTCTCCGTTTATGATGTTGTTTTTCCCCCCAACGACCAATGTCATTTCATCGGGCTGGCTTTGTCGACTTTTCGTATATTTATTAACTCCTAATAAGTAACTAATCTTAGAGATATCGGTTTTTACAGAGTCAAAAGAGACTTCATCTGATTTGATTTCTATCCCTACATCAGAGGATTCCAAAGCATTTTTGTTAACACATCCTTGAATGAATATTAATCCAATAATTAATGAAAAAAAGATGATTGTTTTGTGGGTAGTTAGGTATGTTTTCATGATAAATAAATGATAATTTCCCTACTCTTGATTGGTTTTTCGGGGGCCTCCATTACTTATTTTTTAGGTTAGGTTATAATTTGAATGGAAAGCTAACATTAAAGAGGTTGATTTGTTATTCTATTTTCGACTAATTAAAAAAAGATTGTATTTCAACGAATGAAAACTTAATTTACCCCCTCAAAATCAACAACATGAAAAAACTTCTCCTCTTACTCGTATTACCTTTTTTAGGACAGGCACAAGATAGAACCTATGGAAAATTATGGGCAACACGTTCACAGGTGATGGCCCAAAACGGGATGGCTGCTACGTCACATCCTTTATCCACACAAGCAGCTTTAGACGTACTGAAAGCAGGTGGTAATGCCATCGATGCGGCCATTGCGGCGAATGCGATGGAAGGGGTTGTTGAACCCCATGTGAATGGAATCGGGGGTGATTTATTTGCCATCGTTTGGGATGCGAAAACAAAAAAACTATACGGTTTAAATGGTTCGGGTCGCTCGCCGAAATCCCTGACTTTAGCCGAATTTAAAAAGCGTGGATTAACGCATATTCCTTCTTTGGGGCCCCTTCCTGTTTCTGTTCCCGGTGCTGTGGATGCTTGGTTTGAGTTACATAAAAAATTCGGGTCGATGCCCATGAATAAGGTGCTAAATGCGGCTGTTTCCTATGCGCGCAACGGCTTCCCAGTTCATGGCGAATTTGCCTCTGCCTTAGCACGCGTCGAAGCGAATTATGGTAAATTTCCGAACGTAGCCCAGCACTACTATCCTGCCGGGAAAGTACCTGTCGAAGGAGATATTTTTAAGAATCCGAACCTTGCGAATACGCTCGAGAAGATTGGTCGGGAAGGCCGCGATGCGTTTTACAAAGGCGACATGGCGCGGACGATGGATGCATTCATGAAGAAAAATGGAGGCTTTTTGAGCTATGAGGATTTAGCAACGCATACGTCTACATGGATTGATCCGGTGTCAGTGAATTACCGAGGCTACGACGTGTGGGAATTGCCCCCCAATGGTCAAGGCATTGCTGCATTACAGATGTTGAACATCTTAGAAGGCTATGATTTTTCTAAAATCAAGGTTGGCTCCGCGGAGCATGTCCACTTATTTACAGAGGCAAAAAAACTGGTTTTCGAAGATCGCGCGAAATATTATGCGGATCCAGAATTTGCCAAAATTCCGGTGAAGAGTCTTATCTCAGAGGAATATGCGGCGGAACGTCGGAAATTGATCAATCCAAATCGTGCATCCAAACATTTCGATGCAGGTAACCCAGCTTTGAAAGATGGTGATACCATTTATTTGACGGTGGCAGATAAGGATGGGAATATGGTTTCATTGATTCAAAGTAATTACCGGGGTTTTGGCTCGGGGATGATGCCTGACGGTTTGGGATTCATGTTCCAGGATCGCGGGGAATTATATAGTTTGACGGAAGGGGAGAACAATACGTATGCGCCAGGGAAACGTCCATTCCATACGATTATTCCAGCTTTTATGACGAAAGACGGTCAGCCGATTATGAGTTTTGGGGTGATGGGTGGAGCATTCCAGCCGATGGGACATGTGCAAATTGTGATGAATGTGGTGGATTTTGGGATGAATGTGCAAGAGGCTGGAGATTTTCCGCGGATTAATCATGAGGGGTCTTCAGAACCTACAGGAGAGAAGATGGAACCAACTGGCGGTATGATTACATTGGAATATGGCTATCCTTACGAAGTGATTCGTGAATTGCTTCAAAAAGGCCACCAAGTGGGTTATTTGAATGGTATTTATGGAGGTTATCAATGTATCAAATGGGATCCTGTTCGCAAGGTGTATTTTGGCGCGACGGAATCGCGTAAAGATGGACAAGCTGCCGGTTACTAATCTCCCCCTTACCTTTGGCAATCCTCCAAGGTTTGCCAAAGGTACAGGAGAAAAACGACAAAAATGACAAGTAAACTGATATTCAAAAAGGTATTCACCGGACAAGCTTGGTTGGAAAATCAAGCCATTTTCATCGAAGACGGGCGAATCAAATCACTCGATCGAGCGGCCGACGGAGTAGCCGATGGATTCTTGGTTCCGGGCTTCATCGACTTACAAGTCTATGGAGGTGGAGGAATTCTTTTTTCGAATCATCAGACGGAAGAGGCGATTCAAGCCACCTTCGATGAGCATGCGAAAACCGGTACAATCGCTTTTCAGATTACCCTAAATTGTTCTCCCAAAAGCAGCATGTGGGCAGCCATCGATGCATGTCAACATTATAAAGGGAATGGACTTGTGGGCTTACATCTCGAAGGCCCCTTTTTTAATCCGGTAAAACGAGGCGCGCACCAAGAGGCATTTGTTCAAGAACCCACCATAGATTTTGTGAAAGAAATCATTGAACGCACGAACGGCCTTCCCACCTACATGACCATCGCACCAGAAATGTTTAAACCGGAGGTGCTGGATTTATTGAAAAACAGCCACATCATGTGTTCCATGGGTCATTCGGATGCGACGTTTGAGCAAGCGCAAAAAGCCGGCATTTCACGCATCACGCATTTGTTTAATGCGATGTCGCAATGGCAAAGTCGGGCTTTAGGATTGGTTGGCGCCAGCTTTCGTTCGGATGCCTGGACAAGTATCATCGCCGATGGACTGCATTGTGATTTTGAGTCCTTACGTTTGGCCAAACAACTCAAAGGCGAAAAACTCTTTTTAATTACGGATGCCGTCACGCACGACGAGTCGGGGCCCTATGTTTTTTCCAAAAATGGTGCACGTTTCACGAATGAGGCCGGTGTCCTTTCCGGATCCGCGCTGACCATGGACGAGGCCATCCGAAATTGTGTTCATAAAGCAGGGATTTCCACCGAGGAGGCCATTCGCATGGCAACGGTATATCCCGCGGAAGTGGCAAATTTGCATGATTTAGGGACTATTGAGGTCGGGAAGCGCGCTTGTTTTGTCCATTTATCAGACGATTTGCAGGTGAAGCAAGTTTGGTATGATGGAGAAGCTTTGATAAATTAGAGCATGATTCATTTTCCTTCTAAACAGCCGCAGGTTCAAACCACGATTTTTACCAAAATGTCCCAACTCGCCTTGGAGGAAGGGGCGCTGAATCTTTCGCAAGGTTTTCCGGGTTTCGACTGTTCCGAAGAGTTGCAAGAATTACTCAAATTTTACTCCAAAGGATTTAATCAATATGCCCCTATGGCGGGTGTTCCGGCCTTGCGAAATAGCATTGCCGAAAAAACGAAGGCTTTTTATGGGTTGGATCTGGATGCGAATTCTGAAGTGACTGTCGTTTCCGGAGCTACAGAGGCTCTTTTTGCCGCGGTTCATTGCTGTGTTTCGCCGGGAGATGAGGTGATTATGTTCGATCCTTCTTATGATGCTTATGATCCCATCGTGCGTTTGGCGGGTGGTATTCCCATACACATTCAATTAAAGGCTAACGAAGGATTTCGAATCGATTGGGCTGAATTGGCACGTAAGATTACGCCCAAAACGCGCGCGATCATGGTGAATACACCGCATAATCCGACAGGATCTGTTTGGTCTATGGAAGATTTAGATGCTTTTGCAGACATCGTGAAAGGGACGAATATTCTGATTATTTCCGATGAGGTGTATGAACACATTGTATTTGATGGTGCCCAACATGCCTCCGTTTTATTGCATCCTGAGTTGCGCAAACGTAGTTTTGTCTGTGGTTCTTTCGGAAAAACGTATCACATTACAGGTTGGAAAATAGGATATTGTTTAGCGCCCGAATATTTGACAAGTGAGTTTCGTAAGCTCCATCAATGGGTCACTTTTTCAAGTGCGACACCGCTCCAATATGCCTTGGCTGATTACCTGAAAACACCTGACCATTATCTAGGTTTATCCGATTTCTATCAAAAAAAGCGCGACATATTCGCCTCTTTTTTCGTCGGTTCTCGCTGGAAGGTTTTGCCTTCGCAGGGTAGCTTTTTTCAATGTTTGGATTATTCGGCAATTAGTGATGAGGCAGATGTAGATTTGGCGGTCCGACTGACCCACGAACTCAAGGTCGCCTCCATTCCTGTCTCTGTCTTTTATGAAACGCCTTCAGCCGATCGTATTCTGCGTTTTTGTTTCGCAAAAAACGACGACATGCTTCAAGAAGCAGCCCAAAGACTCGCGAAATTATAAGTATTTTAAGGCAATCGCCTCCCCAATCTGAGTTAAATACAGTGCTGCGTTTTCCATCGCGTCTTTTGAGCTAGTAGCCACATCCGTGATGCTATAAACATCCCTAGGGTCAAGAAACAAGGGGATTTTCTCCGGGTCTTCAAATAGCCCACAGACTAATATAGATTGCTTTAATTGCTTGTCGGCGCGATCCACGATGTTGGATACTAATTTCCCCGACCAGCTTTGTTGGTCTATTTTTCCTTCTCCCGTGATGATAAAATCTGCCTTGCGAATAGCGCGGTTGATGTGAATCTTGTTCAATAACCATTCCGCACCAGGCTCTAAAGTCGCGCCTAAAAAATTGACAGCTCCAGCACCTAATCCTCCTGCAGCTCCTGCCCCTGGCATATCGGCGGGAAGCCATTGGCCCATATTAATTAGACCTTTGTCTAATTGTTTAATCATCGTGGCATTTGCCCCTTTTTGTTTGGCATAAACCTGTGCAGCTCCTTGAGGACCATGTAAGGGATTGGAAACATCGCTCAACACAATGAACTGAATATGTGCGTAGGGGTTTGATCCCTTGATTTCTGTGATATTTTCAAGTGCAGAACCAATGGGTTCAAGCGCTGTACCCGAGGCGTCTAAAAATGAATAACCTAATGCCGCAGCCATTCCAATTCCCGCATCATTGGTTGCAGAACCACCGATCGTCAACACGATGCTTGTTGCACCCGCTTCCGCCGCATGACGAATTAATTCTCCCGTCCCGAACGTACTTGTTTTTAAGGGATTCTGCTCTTTTTTCAGCAATAAACCTAAGCCTGATGCACGCGCCATTTCGATGTAGGCTGTTTTTTGGTCGGCCAACCACAAATAAGATGCTTCAATAGGCCGATAGAGTGGATCGTTGACCTGAACGGAAATCCATTGCCCGCCGTGCATTTGTTGGACAACCTCCAAGGTTCCCTCCCCGCCATCGGCCAAAGGAATACATTGAATACTGGATTTTTTCCGTTTATTAAGGATACCTTTGGCAAGCGCTTCGGCTGCTTCATGGGCACTTAAAGATCCTTTGAATTTGTCGGGGCAGATTAATATGTTCACTTGTGCAAGTTAGGGACATTTCTTTAATTTGTATTGCTAACCCCCAGCCATGAAGTACCTACTTTTTATCCTCCTTACTTTTTTGATTTCCGCTTGTACGCACCAACCTGATTTAACAGGTTTTGACGCGGAAGCGTTTAAAATGGATAGAGGCGGCTGCAATGGCCAACGAGCGAAGCAAGTTGCCTGGTTAAAAGCGCATAAGATGGAATTGCGTGGGACAACGTCAAATAACATGGAGGATATTCTTGGCAAACCCGATATCCAGCAATTAGCCGATCGGAACCAAGAATATTACATCTATTTTCTGGAGCCAGGTCCACATTGTAATCAAAAGGCATCCCAAGCCAAATCGATTGCCTTTCGTTTTAGCGCCATGGGCATTGCGACTGAAATCACGTTTCAAGCGGGTGTACCCCTATAAAAAAAGCCCTCAATTTTCATCAAGGGCTTCCTATTATCTTCTTCGTTTTCCTCTCGGAATTACTTTCGAACTTCGTGCACCGCGTGGCATATCACGTTTCCGTGAGCGGTTATTCGCATAAGCTCCTGCTCCACGCATCCCCACCATTTCTAAATCGATGGTTCTTTTAGCCAAATTCGTATCACGAACTTTGACTTTTACGGCATCGCCAAACGTAAAGACACGTCCGTTGGATTTACCCACAATCCGGTAATTGTCTTTATCTAAATCGTAGAAGTCGTCATTTAAATCCACCATGCGAACCAATCCTTCGCAAGAGGTATCGCCGATTTCCACAAACAAACCAAATTCTGTGACGCCTGTAATGATACCATCAAAAATCTGAGGTTCATGCAAACTCATGTATTCCACTTGCTTGTATTTAATCGACGCACGTTCCGCATCAGCCGCTAATTTCTCGCGATCCGACGAATGCTTACATTGAATTTCCAAGGGTGCGCGCTCCGGAGAAGCACCTCCATCTAAATAATGTTGGAGCAAACGGTGTGTCATCACATCCGGGTACCGACGAATCGGACTCGTAAAGTGTGAATAGAACGGAAATGCCAAACCAAAGTGGCCAATCGCATCTGTGCTGTATCGTGCTTTGGACATGGTCCGCACAGCTAAACTCTGCAAGACATGCTCCTCGCCTTTGCCTTCAATGGATTCCATCAAAGCATTGAATGATTTACTTACCTGCTTAGGTTCTGTGGTTACTTGATATCCGAATTTCTTCGCGAATGTCGAGAATACCCGTAATTTCTCTGGATCCGGAGCCTCATGCACCCGGTAAACCATCGTATTACGCGGATCCGTTTTCTTTAAATCATGCACATAAGTCGCCACACGCTTATTAGCCAATAACATAAATTCCTCGATCAATTTATGCGCATCTTTACGAACGCGAGGATGTACTGCTATCGGCTTGCCATCAGCATCCAATTCAAAACGAACTTCTGCCGTCTCAAAATTCACGGAGCCATGTGCAAAACGTGCATCACGCAATTTGTGTGCTAATTGATTCAAAGCCTTGATGATGGGCTCGTAAGAATCCGTTACCTCACCTGTGTGCTCAATTAATTCTTGGG
The DNA here is from genome assembly GCF_054558675.1 of Aquirufa sp. TARAVU-A1A. Lineage (NCBI taxonomy): Bacteria > Pseudomonadati > Bacteroidota > Cytophagia > Cytophagales > Flectobacillaceae > Aquirufa > Aquirufa sp. TARAVU-A1A. The sequence continues at coordinate 208,080 of NZ_JBPXKP010000001.1, read as the reverse complement.
CTTGTTCATAAGCAAAGCGACGATCGGAATGGATCACCGTTCTTCCAAACCATTCTTTGAGAATTACACCATTCGTATCAAATTCAAATACGGCTGAAAACGTTAATTTGTCTTCATTAGGTCGTAATGAACAAAGGCCATTAGATAATTTTTCGGGCAACATCGGCACCACGCGATCCACTAAATAGACAGAAGTTGCGCGTTTGTAAGCCTCTTGATCCAATAAACTACCCGGTTTCACATAATGGGAAACATCGGCGATGTGAACACCAATCTCCACATTGCCATTTTTCAAGACTTCATAGCTTAATGCATCGTCAAAATCTTTGGCATCAATCGGGTCAATCGTGAAACTCAAAACCTTCCGCATATCGCGGCGTTTTTTGATTTCTTCTTTTGGAATCGTCGTGTTGATAGATTCTGCGGCGTATTCTACGTCAGCAGGAAATTCATAGGGTAAGCCAAATTCCGCTAAAATCGAGTGCATTTCTGTCTCGTTTTCGCCTGCTTTACCTAATACTTTAATCACCCGACCTTCTGCTTTTTTGCCTGGGCTACCCCAACGGGTAACTTCGACGATTACTTTGTCTAGATGATTAGCGCCCATTACTTCTGTGCGCGGCACGTAGATATCTTCGTAGATTTTCTTGGAATCCGGGATCAGAAATGCATAATGTGGTGTCACCTGAATTACGCCAACTACATCCGTTGATCCGCGTTCTAAAATCTCAATGACTTCCCCCTCAGGGCGGTCGTTCTTCTTTTTTTCTGAAGGCTTGCGTGCTTGTACACGTACTCGGTCACCATCTTTGGCATTATTTAAGTCGGCAGTCGCCACCCAAATATCCTTTCCTTCTCCCTCTACCACGACAAACGCAAAACGCGAATTGACGTGGTCTACGCGACCTTCCACAACAAATGATTCGTTGTCAAAGCGAAAATTGCCATCTTCCTGGCGGATTAATCGGCCATCCGAAGCCAAGCGATTTAATACATCGCCGTAAATTTCTTTTGTCTTGCGATCGCGAATGGCGAACGCTTTATGAATCTGATTTAACGAGTATGAACGGTAGTCGTTCAATTCGAAAAAGTCCAATACTTCTTTTTGGAGTCCTTGAAAAAACTTCTCCTCTTTTGGGTTCCTTCCCATAATTATTTTCTATTAGCCTGCAAGGTACATAACCTTCACAGCGTTTCAAATCTTAAAACCTTATTTGTATCTTTACGGGATGAATCGCTCCCGCATTGCGCTATTGTTATTGGTACTCCTCGTTCTTTCTGGAGTTTATTACGGATACCAATCTTTCCAAACAGGTACTCAAGAAACCGCATCGGCTCCTAGTTTAGTTCCAACACCGGAATTTGCCGCGGATTCGGCCTATGCCTTTATTGCCAAACAAGTAGCTTTCGGGCCTCGTGTACCCAATTCTCCCGCGCAAAAAGCCTGTGGAGCATGGATTGTAGCGAAGATGAAATCCTATGGTTTGCAAGTATCTGAGCAGCCATTTGAGGCGAATCGCTATGATGGAAAAAAATTGCAAGGCATTAATATCATCGCATCGTTTAACCCTGCCGCAACAAAACGCATATTGATTGCCGCGCACTGGGATTCACGTTCGATCGCCGATAAGGATTCTGTTCGCAAAGATGAACCGATCGATGCTGCGAATGATGGTGCATCGGGTGTAGGGGTTATGATTGAATTGGCGCGCGTATTATCAGAGACAAAAGAGAAGCCTGCGGTAGGCGTAGATTTCGTGTTTTTCGACTTGGAAGATCATGGGGAACCGCATGACATGGAGGCAGGGAATCCATTAAGTTGGGCCCTAGGCTCACAATATTGGGCGGCTCATTTGATGCCAGAAAACTACCGCCCTTACTATGGAATTTTATTGGATATGGTGGGTGCCAAAGGCGCGGTTTTCCCGCATGAGGGTACTTCGATGCAATATGCACCGGGTTTAGTTCGCTCGATTTGGTCAACAGCCTCCGATTTAGGGTATGCGGGTCAGTTCATCGACGCGGATGCATTTGGAATATCCGATGACCATACTGCCGTGAATGAAGTTGCCAAAATTCAGATGATAGATATCATCGATTTACGTCCCGTGAATGGCGGATTTGATTTTGGATCTTACCACCACACGCATCAAGATAATTTATCGAACATCGACAAATCCACGTTGAAAACCGTGGGCCAAACACTTTTACAAGTTTTATACCGAGAATAATGGAAGAATTATTGCAAGTACATTTGAATGATACGCACGTCGCTTTGGGTGCGAAAATGGTTCCTTTCGCGGGATATAACATGCCGGTGCTTTACACAAACCTGATCGAAGAGCACAATTGTGTTCGCAATGGAGTGGGTGTTTTTGATGTGAGTCACATGGGAGAATTTTTCTTGAAAGGGGAGAAGGCTTTGGATTTGATTCAATATGTTACTTCGAATGACGCTTCGAAATTAGTGGATGGTAAAGTGCAATATTCTTGTTTGCCAAACGCAACAGGCGGTATTGTCGATGACTTATTGGTTTATAAAATTCGGGATAACGAATATTTATTGGTCGTGAATGCGTCCAACATTGATAAAGATTGGAACTGGATTTCTTCGCACAATACCTTCGGGGTTGAGATGACGAATGCAAGTTCGGAATATTCATTATTTGCCGTTCAGGGTCCTAAGGCAGCGGGTGTTTTACAAACATTGACGGCTGTTGATTTGTCGGCGATGCCCTATTATACCTTCAAAATTGGTTCTATGGCCGGATTTGATGATGTGATCATCTCGAATACGGGTTATACGGGAGCTGGCGGATTTGAAATCTATGTGAAGAATGAAAATGCCTTAGCGATGTGGAATGCCATTTTTGCGGCAGGAGCTTCGGAAGGTATTCAGCCGATCGGTTTGGGTGCGCGGGATACCTTGCGTACGGAAAAGGGCTATTGTTTGTATGGTCATGACATTGATGACACGACTTCACCCATCGAAGCGGGTTTAGGTTGGATTACTTCTTTCAACAAAGATTTCATTATGAAAGATCACCATGCGGCGATTAAAGCGGCTGGTCCTTCGAAGAAATTAGTTGGCTTTGAGATGATTGATCGTGGGATTCCGCGTCAGCATTATCCGATTTTAAATGCAGCGGGTGAGGTGATTGGTGAGGTTACTTCAGGTACACAATCGCCTACGCTTTCGAAGGGAATCGGTATGGGTTATGTGTCTACGGCACACCAGGGTTCAGAAATTTTTATATCCATTCGCGAGAAGGCTTTGAAGGCTGAAATCGTTAAAATGCCATTTGTATAATATGCAGAAAGTCGATGTTTGTTTGTCGCCAGATTTAATTCACCTCTATGATTTAGCGGGGAAAGCGGTCGTTGTTGTCGATGTTTTTCGAGCGACCTCATGTATGGTTACAGCTTTCGCGCATGGCGCTGTCGAAATTATTCCTGTAGAAGATGTGGATGTTTGTGCCTCGCATCGGGAGCAAGGTTATTTGATTTCTGCGGAACGCAATGGTGTGACGCCGGCGGGATTTGATTTTGATAATTCCCCTTTTTCCTATCAGGTGGATCGCGTAAATGGTGCAAAAATCTGTGTGACGACGACGAATGGAACTGTTGCTTTGCGTCGTTCCGTGCAGGCTGCTCAAGTGTATGTGGGGGCTTTTTTGAATATTTCCTCAGTGGTTCGAGCTTTGAAAGCTTGGTCTGGGGATGCCATCGTGGTTTGCGCAGGCTGGAAAGGGAAGCCGAATTTAGAAGATACCTTGTTTGCGGGGGCGCTCATTGATGAGCTTGTGGGTCAATACAGCGTCGCAGACGATGCGGCATTGATGGCTTGGAAGCAATACAATTTAGCATCCAGCGACTTAATTACGGCCGTGAAGCATTCTTCCCACGTGAATCGTTTATTGGGATTGGGCATTGAAAAAGATATTACGTTTTGTTTGGAGCGGGATCGTTATGACGTGTTACCGAACTTACAAGGTGATAAATTAGTATTATGAAATTATACAGCACACAACACGAAAGTGCCGATGTAGATTTGCAGGAAGCAATTTTTAGAGGCTTGCCGCCGGATAACGGTTTGTACATGCCTTATGAAATTCCTGCGATGCCGGCTTCGTTTTTTGAATCCATCCACACACTTTCTTTGCCGCAAATTGCCAAAGCCGTTTGCAAGAATTTGTTGGGGGCCGACTTAACGGATGCTGAAATTGATGGAATTATCGACACGTCGATGACTTTTGATGCGCCGGTGGTTTCCTTGGAAGAAAATGTAGGTGTATTAGAGTTGTTTCATGGTCCTTCCATGGCATTTAAAGATTTTGGTGCGCGCTTTATGGCGGCAATCATGTCGCATTATTTAGTGAAGGCCAAAAGAGAAATCCGCATTTTAGTAGCCACTTCGGGTGATACCGGCGGTGCAGTTGCGCAAGGATTTTACAATACTCCTGGGATTTCGGTCACGATTTTGTATCCAACAGGCAAGGTTTCCGATATTCAAGAGAAGCAGTTGACGACCTTAGGTGGCAATGTAACAGCTTTGGAGATTGATGGAACGTTTGATGATTGCCAACGATTAGTAAAGCAGGCATTTTTGGATTCAGATTTGCGTTCCGCGTTTAATTTGGCATCTGCGAATTCCATTAATATTGCTCGTTTGATCCCACAGTCCTTTTATTATTTCGCGGCCTATGCGGCATTGCGTAAGCAAGGTGTTACGAAGCCTGTGGTTTTCAGTGTACCGTCGGGTAATTTCGGAAACTTGAGTGCAGGTTTAATGGCTTATCAAATGGGCTTACCCGTTCATGCATTTGTAGCGGCATGTAATGCGAATCATCCGGTGCCAGATTATTTGGCAACAGGAAAATATGAACCAAAACCTTCGGTCGAAACCATTTCGAATGCGATGGATGTAGGCGCTCCTTCGAATTTTATTCGCATGCGTTTGTTGGCCGGCGAGGAAATCGAACAGGTACGTAAAATCGTCAAGGGCTACGATACCACCGACGAAAAGACGAAGGAAATCATGCTGGATGTATACCAACGAACCGGCTATGTGATGTGTCCGCATACGGCCGTTGCTTATGATGGTTTGTTGCAATATGCTGCGGAATACCCAGGTGATTATTATAGTGTATTATTGTCTACGGCGCATTATGCGAAATTCTTGCCTACGGTGGAGTCAACGTTGGGAACGAGCGTAGAGGTTCCCGCACGTTTGGCGGAGCTTTTGGATAAACAAAAAAAGTCGATCCCGATGGGAACCGACTTTGAAGGTTTTAAGCAATATTTGCTGGGATAAAAAAAGGCCATCCGTCAACTGAAGGATGGCCTTTTTCATTATAAAAGTGCTTTGAATTTATCTTTGTCGATAAATGCTTGAGCTAATACCAATAATACAACAACGGCTCCAACACCTACAGCTCCGGCAATGTAGATTTCAAATAATAGAATATTCACAGCGATAGGTCCTAAGATTAGGACTGCTTTCGCGCGGTGTGCAGGGAATAAAATCAATAGCCCCCCGATTACCTCCAATACTTTGATGACCGTCATGTAGCCTGACCCACCGAACAAGACCATGAAGTCGAGTTGTTTTCCTGTTAAAACCGGGTCCGGCACAAAATGAAAGAAAAAGTTCAATCCGCCGAATAGAAATAAGAAGGCGAGCAATGCTGCGGGTACATGTTTAAGTAGTTTCATGTGTGTAAGTTTTTTGGTTTAATTTTTTCGAAGTAAGGATAAACTTTTCAGAATTCCAACTAATTACAGGCTGCCCAGGTATTGTGTTAACTTCGTTCCATTCGCTTTTTGCGTATAAAGCCAAATGTTTTTTCCCCGCAGATTTGTAAGCTGAAGCGAGTTGATATGCACCAAACGTGGTTTTTTAGCTTGGTCGCGGATAAATGATACGAGGTAGGAGGAATCTGGATTTGTCACGGATTGAATGGCCAACCAGCGTTGGTCGGCCTCCAATACTTTTTCCGGAATGTCATTGAGCTGTAAGCTTAGTTGTCCATTTCTTTCGTCAAGCGAATAGCTTTTTAATGCTTGGAATTTCGTCGGACTTTCTAGCGGGTAAGTAAGCAAAGCTTCTTTGTCGACTTGAAAATATTTTGCCTCCATCAGCATGCGAATTTGCTCGGGTGCGGCGGGGTAATTTAATAAACTTGCCGATTGGTATGCGTTTGTAATATCTGCGCGTAATCGATTGTGCAGCGCATCCTGACGTTTGGTCCAATAATACAAGGATCCAATAAAATACAGGCAAGAAAACAGCAGGATCATATTCAGCCTGATGTTAGACTTGTTGAAATGCGGAATGCCCAAAAGGTAGGTTCCGATCATGGCGAAACTGGCATAAGTATAAAAACGCTCGGATAGAATGAGGGTCGTAATGGAGTTTCCTTGACTTCGACCAATGCAAATCATTGCTCCGGTTGCTAGTATTTGTAACCAAAGCAGCCCTGGCATTTCCCATTGTTTGTTTTTACGTAAAAAATAGAGGCTGAGGAATACTAATATAGCTCCCCAAAGGGCATTTAGTCCGATTTTATAGCTGTCTGATATGGGCCAAGCCGTGTTTCCTAAAAAGCTTAAAAGGGCAATTGGGGCTTGAAAAAGGACATTTACAAAGGACTTGGCTTCACCTGGCTGAGGATGTTGCGCGAGAAAATAGCCGAAGATACTGATGCCTATAATGCTCAAAAATAACATCAATTTCTTCAACGGATGTTTAGTTAGATACATGTAAACGGTCAGTAGCGGCAACATGGCCCATCCTTCCGTAGAAACAAGCGGGTAACATACAGCCGCGATGCACAAGATAACGGAGTGTTTTCTACTGGCAGCTAAATATGCGATGAGGGTTAAAAAAAACAGCGAGCCGGTATGTTGGAGCACCCCTATCAAATTATACTGATCAATGCTCGCCATAGGAGCGAAAAGGATACATGTGATGGATATAAAATGGGCTGTGCTGAATTTTTGCGCTTGGAGGTATTTATAAAAAAAGGTTGCGATGCCAAGCAGGAGAAGGTTCCCGAGCAGGATGATGTACTTAAACTGAAGACTACCAAAAATTAGATAAGCAAATAAGGTAAATACCTTTCCGAAAAATAGAATGTGAATCTGATTATGCGGTTTGAAAAGAAAACCCCCAAAATCACGCCATGAGTCCTTTTGATAATGTTCGATTAATTCAACAAAGAGAAAATCATCTCCCCAGCCTGGGAAGTTGATAATCGTTTGATTCAATAAATAGAAATGGATAACAATGGGAATTGCGGAGAAGCAAAGAAATATATTGTTTCTCGTCGGTTTCATCTTAAGCCTCTCTTTTCAAATAGTCATTACGCGATAAATACTTTTCGATAATGACATAAAGCAAGATAAACAGGTAGCGACTTCCCATTTCTTTGATCTTCAGATTTGACTCTCCAGCCTTTCTATTTCGCCAGGAATTCGGTAGCACGCCGTATGAATAACCACGTATGATGGCTTTCAATGGCAGTTCAATCGTCAGGTTAAAATGGGCTGAAAGGAAGGGTTTTAAGCCCAAAATCGTTGTTTTCTTATATAATTTAAATGCATTGGTCGAGTCGTTGTAGGACATACCTAATAATAAACGAATCAAAGTATTGGCAAAGCGGTTAATTAAGTATTTATGTTTCGGATAGTCATAGGTCGCTCCGCCGCGAATGAACCGGGAGCCAAATACGCAGTCTAAATTTTCAGCAACCATCTTCCGGTAGAACGCAACAAGATCTGCTGGGTCATCCGATAAGTCGGACATCATAATCGCCACACAGTCTCCTTGAAATCGCTCAAGCCCATAACGAATGGCATAGCCAAAACCATTGGGACCATGATTGGTGTGTACAACTAAGGTCGGGATAGTTTCCTGAATTGTTGTCAGTAAGCCGAGTGTATTATCCTTTGAATTATCATTGACAACGACGATTTCGTGGTCAATTTGTTCTTCCTGCAATTTGGCATAAAGTGTGCGCAAGGTTTCCTCGATGGAACCTTCTTCATTATATGCTGGGAGAACGATGCTTAATTTCATTATGCTAAAATGGCTTTTAATGAGGCCTCATCTGCGATGAACCACTCATGAACTTCTTGAAGTAGGGTAGATACGCTTATTTCAGGTTTCCAGCCACTAAACTCTGTGATTTTGCTGTTATCAGTAATGTAAATAGGTAAGTCGCCAGGTCTGTTTTCTAGCGATGAGCCCATTTCAATCGTATTTCCGGTGATTTGTGTACATAAATCAGTCAACTCTGCTAAGGAAACGGTGTTTTCAAGACCTCCTCCTACGTTGAAAATTTGACCTTTTTGCAATCCTAAATTAGCAATCTGCCACTGAACCAAGCGGAATAAATCACGAACATGCAACACATCGCGGGCTTGTTGGCCTAAACCACCATAGCCAATGTACCCCAAACGACCTTTCCAGAAATGTTTGGCCATCCAAAGTACGATAACGCCTTGGTCAATTTTGCCCATTTGATAGGGGCCACTTAATACGCCACAACGGTTAATCACGGCAGGTAGACCAAAATTATGCGCGAATTCTTGGATGAAGTATTCAGACGCTAATTTGGTCGCTCCATATAACGAACGTAAACCTTCTAACGGATAGTTTTCGGCTACGCCTTGCTCCGACAAGCCTTTCAACGCTTGGTCGTTTGATAGATTAAAGCGCTTCGGGGAAGCAACTAAATTGGCTTCAGCGAGGGTATCGTAAGGATAAACGCGAGAAGTTGAAAGGAAAATGATTGCCGCTTGATGTTTTTTGGCAAAATAAAGCGTGTTAATTGTCCCGTTTAAGTTGGTGTCAATTAAGTTTTCTAATTCTCCCGGAACTTTTCCGGCTAACACAGAAGGTTCTGCAGCTGCATCAATCACGATTTCAACGGCAGGAATACGGTCGAAATCCGTTTTTACACGCACATCGCCATGCACAAATTGGCCGCCGGCTGCGAGCACTTTTTGCAAGTTGACTTCTGAGCCTCTGCGCGATAAATTATCTAAGCAATAGACTTCAGAATCCGTGTAATATTGTTTGAATAAAACGGCAAGGTTTGAACCTACGAAGCCGCAACCTCCTGTAATTAATATTTTCATGCTTCCATGTAACGGTTGTAGATGTCAACAAAAACATCTTCCAATGATTTCGTAATGTCCCAATTTGGGTAATGCGCCTTCATTTTGCGCAAATCACTGTAATAGCAAATGTGATCACCGATGCGGTTTTGGTCCACATATTTATATTTCATGGGCTTGCCTGAAATTTTAGCAATCAAGTCAAACGCTTCTAAAATCGAAACAGAATTGTCTTTTCCTCCACCGATGTTGTACACCTCAGCTACGCGTGGCGCCTTGATGAATTCCTCGATGAAACGAGCGACATCATAGGAGTGAATGTTGTCACGAACCTGCTTGCCTTTGTATCCAAAAACGCTGTATTCGCGTTCTTCAATGTTGCATTTGATCAAGTAGCTCAAGAAACCGTGTAATTCAACGCCTGCGTGATTCGGTCCTGTTAAACATCCCCCACGCAAACAAGCGGTAGGCATATTGAAATAACGGCCGTATTCTTGCACGGAAATATCTGCGGAAACCTTGGATGCTCCGAACAAGGAGTGCTTCGATTGGTCAATGCTGAAATGCTCAGCAATACCATGTTCGTAGGCTGCATCATCATAATCAAAGCGAGTTTCTAACTCCTTCATTTTGATGTTGTTAGGAGCATCACCATATACTTTATTGGTCGACAAATGTACGAATGGTACTTCTGTCGAATAACGACGAAGGGATTCTAATAAATTGAATGTCCCTACGGCATTGGTATCAAAATCTTCAAAGGGAATCGAAGCGGCACGGTCATGGCTAGGCTGAGCTGCCGTATGAACGATTGCATCGGGTTTGATTTGAGGAATAATGTCTAAAATGGCTTGGCGATCACGAATGTCAATGTTCGTGTACAATTTGTATTGACTGCCATATTTTGCCAATCGGTCTTTGTTGGAAGAATTATCCCCTTGTAAGCCAAAGAATATAGCACGCTGGTTGTTGTCAATCCCGTGTACTTCCCATCCTTTTTCTAAGAAATATTCACTTACTTCTGAGCCAATAAGACCCATCGAACCTGTTACGATTAATTTTTTAGACATCTCAAATTTATTTAAAAGACAAAGGTAACAAAAATGTCAATTTTTACCATTTATTGTGCCATATCTAATATGCGCAATTGCAGTTTTCGGTCACCTCGGAATTCATTTATATCCAAATGATAAACGATTTTGATTGGCAATTGTTTTTCGTAGGCGTCCACAAGTCCCTCATAATAATCTGCTCGAATTCCGAACCCGACAGCCTCCCAGGCCCTTCCTCCAGGCTGGTCAGAAATGACAATTTTCAGATGCTCTTCTTTCATGATTAAAGGAGCTTGGCAGAGATAAACTTGGCTACTTAGGAAATTTGGCAGCATATTACCCGGACCATACGGAGACAGTCGGCACAAAAGATTATCATAAAATGGCAAACTCAAGGCTTGCAGTGGAATTTCCATGTCGACCGTTAAATCTGCTTTTTGTTCACCTTCAGGGGTTCCTGCTTTAACCAAGCTCTCGAATCTTTCGATGAATGCGGGTAATGCTTCTTTGGTCAAGTGTAATCCAGCAGCATGGGTATGGCCTCCAAATTGTGTCAACAAATCCGCACATTGTTCAAGCGCATGATGTATGTCAAATCCCTTAACAGATCGTGCCGATCCGACGACTTGTCCATGGGATTCCGTCAGAATGATGGTGGGGCGGTAATAATATTCTTGGATTTTAGAAGCTACAATTCCTACGACGCCTTTATGCCAACCGGCTTGAAATAGTACGGTGCTATTCGCGTTTTGAAGAAAATCATTTCCCTCAAATAATTGTAAGGCTTGTTGGACAATTTCTTTTTCCACGACCCTTCTGTCCAAATTTTGTTGGATCACCGCTTCGGCCATCATACCTGCTTCAGTTTGGTTAGCAGCTAGTAGCAATTTAACGGCACCATGGGCGTGGTCCATGCGTCCCGCTGCATTGATGGTGGGAGAGATGGAAAAAACGATATCCGAAATTTGAATTGGGGCTTTTTTGTTGGCCTTTTGCAATAAATAGCCCAAACCGGGACTTGGGTTCGTGCCTAATTTTTGTAAGCCAAAATAAGCGAGTACGCGGTTTTCATCAATGATAGGTACCATGTCGGCCGCAATGGAGGCTGCCAATAAATCGATTCGATCTATCAGTGGTTCCATGTCCAAATCATTTTCTTGGATAAACCCTTGTAATAATTTGAAGCCTACACCACAGCCCGTGAGTTCTTTGAAAGGGTAGGCACAATCTTTGCGTTTGGGATCGAGGACAGCGTAAGCTTCCGGTAGGGTAGCTTCTGGAAGATGATGGTCGCAAACGATAAAATCGATTCCGTTTTCGTTGCACCATTGCACGCGTTCGTGGGCTTTGATGCCGCAGTCTAATGAAATAATCAGGGTATAACCATTATCTGCAGCATATTGAACTCCGGCTTGAGAAACTCCATATCCTTCCGCATAGCGATCAGGGATGTAATAATCACAATCGGCACCTAGTTCCAACGTTAAATAACTGTAGACCAAAGCGACCGAGGTGGTTCCATCCACATCATAATCTCCATAGATCAGGATTTTCTCGCCGGTTTCAAGCGCTTGGTTGAGTCTTTCAACCGCCTTATCCATGTCCTTCATGAGAAAAGGATCATATAATTGTTCCCAGGTAGGGACCATAAAAGTTTTAGCGGCAGCCAGGGTGTTAAGCTTGCGTGAAACGAGCAAGCGCAAAAAGTAGGGATTGATGTTGGCTTGGAATTCTTCTCCCAGAGCGCTTACGGCTTGGGGATTGGGTTCAGGTACATAGATCCAGTTTTTTTTCGCTTGCAACATGTTGGTTTTTTTATTGGCAATTTGCATTCGCGATTGGGCTAATGCAAGGATTAGGAAAGATTATCAGGAAACTTTTAGGGCTTTTTCGGAAATTGGGTGGGGGTAGACGCTGCCGGGGTCGCAGACCCCGGCAGCGTCACTCCGCTCAATGCTGAATCCCCTCACGCTTCACCACCTTATAAAAGGTCAATAGCACGACGTAAACGTCGAAAATGAGTGATTTTTTATCAAGATATTCATAATCTAGTTGCACCTTTTTTTCTAGCGGGATCTCATCCCGACCGTTCACTTGGGCCCAACCAGTTAGGCCGGGTTTTAAAACATGAATTCCTTTGATCGTACGTGCATCGATTAAATCTTGCTGGCTAGATAGCGCGGGACGCGGACCTACCACCGACATATCTCCACAAAGTATACACCACAATTGTGGTAATTCGTCAAGGCTACTTTTGCGTAAAAAAGATCCAATGGGAGTTAAATAGGCATCCGGATTCCCCAATAAGTGCGTAGGTAGCACAGGAGTCTCCACCTGCATCGTGCGGAACTTTGGCATATCGAATAAGGCATTTTCCTTGCCTACGCGTTTTGACCAATATAGAATTGGCCCTTTAGAGCTGAGCCAAACCGCGATTGCAACAACCAGCATGGGTATTGCAAAAATGATGCCGGCAATGATGACAACGATTAGATCAAAAAGTCTTTTCATGCACCCAGAATTGCCTGATTTAAATCTTCCCACAAATCTTCCACATGTTCCAATCCAATCGACAAACGCAATAAATTGCCTGGCGTTTTACTTTCAGGTCCCTCAATGGATCTGCGATGTTCCACCAAACTCTCCACACCCCCTAGGCTAGTTGCTTGTTGGAATAACTGCAATCGATTCGCCACCTTTCTTGCCTTTGCTTCATCGCCTTTGATCTGAATCGAAATCATCCCACTTTGACCATTAGGCATTTGTTTAATTGCCAATGCATAATTAGGATTTGAAGGCAATCCCGGATAATGCACCTGTTCAATGCCGGGATGTTTTTCCAAACGCGTGGCTAATTCCAATGCATTTTTGCTGTGCTCACGCATGCGCAAGGGCAATGTTTTGAGCCCTCTAGTTAGTAAATAGCAATCCAATGGATTTTGCGTAGCGCCCATTAAAATTTGAACACGTTTGACACGCTCAGTCCATGCTGAAACCTTTTTGAAAATAATGGCACCCCCTAATACATCAGAATGTCCCCCGATGTATTTCGTGGTTGCGTGCATCACGATGTCTGCGCCAAATTGAATCGGATTTTGTAAAATGGGGCTTGTCAACGTATTGTCAACGCCCACCAAAATATTGCGAGCATGTGCAATCTTACAAATCGCTTCAATATCACTTAAGCTCAATAAAGGATTTGCTGGTGTTTCCACCCAAATTAATTTCGTTTCTGGTTGGATAGCTGCTTCAACGGCAGCAAGATCGCTCATGTCCACTTGCGAAACCTGCAAGCCCCATGGTCCCATGATTTCTTCGGCTAATTTATAGCTGGCATAATAACCTACGGTAGGCATTAATACATGGTCTCCCGATTTCATACATTGGAAAACCGCTGAAACGGCAGCAAGTCCTGAGCCGAAAACAAAAGCAATTTCCCCTCCCTCTAATTGGGCGAGGCCTTTTTCTAATACATCGCGATTCGGATTTGAATTGCGAGAGTACATGTGCCCTTTGGGGTAAGAACCGTCTTCAGAGCGCTCAAAAGTCGTTGTCAAAAATACCGGCGGCGCAATGGAAGCGGCCGTTTCATCCTGCAAATGGGTTGCATGAATGGCAAGGGTTTCTTTTCTCATGCTATTTCTTTTTTAACTCAAAGTTCTTGCCGAGGTATAATCGTCTAACTTGCTCATCATCCGCGAGTTCTTGTGGAGTTCCCGCCTTCAAGATTCTACCTTCAAAAAGTAAGTAAGCGCGATCCGTGATGGATAATGTTTCATCTACGTTGTGATCGGTAATCAAAATACCAATGTTCCGGTATTTTAATTTGGCGACAATGCTTTGGATTTCTTCTACGGCAATGGGGTCTACGCCGGCAAAAGGCTCATCCAAGAGGATGAATTTTGGGTCAACTGCCAAAGCGCGTGCAATTTCGGTTCTACGACGTTCGCCACCCGATAGCACTTGGCCTAAACTTTTGCGCACATGGGTCAACGAAAATTCTTCTAATAAGCTCTCTGTTTTTTCTTTTTGTTCCGCTTTGGATAAATCTGTCAGTTCGAGAACGGCTAAGATGTTTTCCTCCACGGTCAAGGTGCGGAAAACAGATGCTTCTTGTGCCAAATAACCTACACCCAAGCGCGCACGCTTGTACATAGGCAAGTCTGTCACGTCAAGATCGTCTAAAAACACTTTGCCTTCATTGGGCTTTACCAGGCCTGTCGCGATGTAAAAAGAAGTTGTTTTACCGGCGCCGTTGGGGCCTAATAACCCAACAATTTCTCCCTGAGCTACTTGGTAGGAAATATGGTCATTAACCACGCGTTGGCCGTATTTTTTAACCAAATTTTCGGTTCGTAAGATCATAGATTTGAGCCTTCATTGCTAGGCTGATTTTAAAATTACAAAATCCCTCGGATAATCGCGGATGTAAGAACATATTTCCTTTAGTCAGCGTGGGCAAACGGCTTATTTGAAATATTTTTAAGGCCAAATTGGGATTAAAAAAAAACTTTCCTATTTTTGCAGTCCCATATCCATGGGATCAACGAGGTGGATTAGCTCAGTTGGTAGAGCATCGGACTGAAAATCCGTGTGTCCCCGGTTCGAGTCCGGGATCTACCACCACGTTAGAATTGAAAAGCCCTTCTTTTTGGAGGGCTTTTTTTTGTCCCTTAAATCCCGATAGTTTTTAGCCGTATTTATATTAAATTACATCGCTAAACCTATATGAATGAGTCAAATGAGCCGCAGATCCCTGCTAAAAGCCTCCGGCATCGCAGCGGGCATGTCCACCCTTTCACTGGATTCTCCAGTAATGGCTAAAAAATCATACAAACCTGAACTTTGCCTAAACATGAGCACCATCATGGGGCAAAAATTGGGGTATATCCGCGAAATCGAAATTGCAGCTGCAGCGGGTTTTCGCTCCTGTGAGATTTGGATGCCTACCTTAGAAGCCTATCTAAAATCAGGTGGAACCTTAAAAGAAGCCCGGAAACGTGCGGATGATTTGGGCATGAAGATTCAAAATGCCATTGGTTTCGCGCAATGGATCGTCGACGACGAAAAAGTTCGTGCCCAAGGCCTTGAACAAATGAAACGCGAAATGGATATGTTGGCCCAGCTCGGATGTCCGCGCACCGCGGCCCCTCCCATGGGTGCCACGAAAGAAGCAGGATTGGATTTGCATAAAGCTGCAGAACGCTATCGGGTTATTTTGGAATTAGGGGCTCAAATGGGCGTTAAACCCATCCTCGAAATGTGGGGCCATTCGAAAAATCTCAGCAAAGTTTCCGAGGTGCTCTTCGTTGCTGCTGAAGCTGGACATCCTGATGCCCGATTATTACTCGATGTTTTCCATATCTATAAAGGCGAATCTTCCGTGGATGCCTTGCATCTTGTCGGGCCTGATGCCGTCGATGTATTCCACGTGAATGATTATGTCAAGTCGATTGCTCCGGGACAAATCACAGACGCCGACCGCATTTATGTCGGAGATGGAGAAGCTCCCATCACGCAAATTTTACAAATTCTTCAGCCCGAAGTGATTTCCCTAGAATTATTCAACAAAACACTTTACACACAAGATCCACTAACCGTCGCCAAAAATGGCCTTGCGAAAATGCAACGTATAGTCTTGTAGGTGGGTGGTGACCCTGCCGGGGTCAACGACCCCGGCAGGGTTATAAAAAAATAAAATATTCACAGCAAAACCTAGCAAAAAACTGATGAAAAATATCTGCTTCTTGATTCTTTTAAGCACACCCCTGTTTGCACAGAAAAATCTTAAACTTTGGTACGATAAGCCGGCTACCTATTTCGAAGAAACGCTCGTCCTAGGGAATGGAACCCAAGGAGCAACGGTATTTGGCGGAACAAAAACCGAACAGATTTACCTCAATGACCTCACGCTTTGGTCCGGCGAACCCATGAACCCACGCATGAATCCCGAGGCTTATAAACACTTGCCCGCCGTGCGTGAAGCCCTCAAAGCCGAAAACTACCGTGCGGCAGATTCACTCGTCAAAAAAATCCAAGGCAAATTCTCCGAATCCTATGCGCCTTTAGGTACGATGTATCTGGATTTCCCAACAAAAACGATCACGCAATATTACCGCGAACTTGACCTCAATCAAGCCATCGCCAAAGTCCAATATCGCGCGGACGGCAATCTCATTAAACGACAATATTTCGTCTCGCATCCCGATAAAGTCTTCGCCATCCACATCAGTAGCGAACAAAAAGGTGCTTTGTCTTTCGCGATTCGGATGGATTCTAAATTGAAATTCCAAATCCATTCTACGACCAATCACCTACACATGCAGGGAACAGCGCCCGTCCGGGCGGATCCCAATTATGTCAGGAAAGAAGGAAATCCCATCATGTTTTTGGCCAACAAAGGCACCCGCTTTTCCACCGATATCTTATTGCAATCCACGGATGGGAAAGTTACGCGCACCGACTCATCCATCGTGTTGACAAACGGATCCGAGGCCGTCATCCTCGTTTCCATGGCTACCAGTTTTAATGGTTTCGACAAAAGCCCTTCTCGTGAAGGGAAAAACGACGATTCACTCGCTCAAAAACAATTACAAGACGCTAGTCTAATCCCACTCAAATCGCTTTATGCGCGCCATTTGACAGATTATCAGAAATTCTACCAACGGGTTTCGCTGACTTTGGGCGGGAAAGAAGCGCCTGAATTACCTACCGACGAGCGTTTACGTCGCTATGCGACGGGAGCGTCTGACCCTTATTTGGAAGCACTTTATTTTCAGTATGGCCGCTACCTGCTTATCAGCAGTTCAAGAACGCCGAAAGTACCTGCGAATCTGCAAGGGCTGTGGAATCCACACATCCGTCCGCCTTGGAGCAGTAATTATACCATGAACATCAATGCCGAGGAGAATTACTGGTTGGCCGAAAACACCAACCTCTCCGAAATGCACCTGCCTTTTCTTGGCTTCCTTGAAAACCTCGAGAAAACAGGACGGATCAGCGCTCAAACTTTCTACAATGCACCCGGCTGGGTCACGCATCACAATTCCGACATCTGGGCGATGAGCAATCCCGTGGGTGATTTTGGGAATGGGGAGCCGAGTTGGGCCAACTGGCCGATGGGCGCCACTTGGGCATCTACGCATCTTTGGGAGCATTATCAGTTCACGCTGGACAAGGCATTCTTGCAAAATAAGGCCTACCCATTGATGAAAGGCGCGGCAGAATTTTGTTTGGCCTTTATGATTAAGGATGCTAAAGGCAATCTCATCACATCGCCGTCTACATCTCCGGAGAATAAGTTCATCACACCTACAGGGTACATCGGCTCAACGCTTTATGGCGGAACGGCGGATTTAGCCATGATTCGCGAATTGTTATTGGATATTGTAGCTGCTCAAGAGGTCTTGCAAAATGATTCTCAATTCACGGCACAAGTGAAAGATGCCCTTGCGAAATTGTATCCATACCAAATAGGCAAACTGGGCAATCTACAAGAATGGTACCACGATTGGCCGGATCAAGATCCCAAACACCGCCATCAAAGTCATTTGTACGGCTTATTCCCAGGTAACCATTTGACGGTGGAAGAAACGCCTGCATTGACAAATGCTGCAAAGAAAACCTTGGAAATTAAAGGAGATGAAACAACGGGTTGGTCAAAAGGCTGGCGCATTAACCTTTGGGCCCGACTCAAAGATGGCGACCATGCCTACAAAATGTATCGCGAATTATTGAAATACGTTGAGCCCGACGGCGTGAAAATTAATTACCAACGTGGCGGCGGAACCTATCCGAATCTTTTTGATGCGCATCCTCCATTCCAAATTGACGGAAATTTCGGTGGCGCCGCTGCCGTGGCAGAGATGTTGGTACAGTCCACAGCCACGAAAATTTATTTGCTTCCAGCATTACCAAAAGCCTGGGATTCAGGAGAAGTTAAAGGTTTGAAAACCCGCGGAGGCTACACGCTTAACATGACCTGGGCAAATGGGAAAGTGCAAAATTTCACCCTCGTTAAACTAGGAGGTGGAACCGTCGATGTATTCATCAATGGCGAATGGAAAAAAGTGAAATTATAAGCGCTTATTTCGCGTAAATCAATAGCCCTAACCCGAGGATGTATAAAGCCAACATAAGCTTGAGCATTCCTTGGGTTTTGGCATCACTGCCGTCAAATTCTTTCCAAATATAAATTCCCCACAAAGCGGCAACGACCGTGGCGCCTTGACCGAGTCCATAGGAAATCGCCGTCCCCGCTTTTTCTGATGCGATAATGCTGAAGGCCATTCCCACAAACCAAATGGCTCCTCCAAGTATCCCTACACCGTGATCTTTGAGACTGCCCCGAAAATAATCCCCAAAGCCCACTGCTGCACCCTGAAACGGTCGGTACATCTGTATCGTATTAAACACCAAAGAGCTCGCTAAAATCCCCACCGCAAAAAATACCAATGCCGTATACGGGGTTAATTTTCCCGCTTCCGGCATACTGAAATTTACAACCATCGAGTTGGCCACATACTTATAAAACAAACCCATCATGCATCCGCTGACCACCGCAATCAACAGTCCTTTGACCGACATGCCCGTCGAACTGCGTTTGCCATATGCCCATGCATTCAAGATAATCGCCAAGGTGATCATTCCCACGCCACCAAAAATAATCAAGGGATTGCCACTCGGCTGATCTAAATAATTAACCAACACCCCAAGCACCAAAGCGATTCCAATTCCCACCGGAAATGCAACCGCCATGCCCGTGATGCCTATCGCGGCCACCAATAAAATATTGGCCGCATTGAATACCACACCGCCAATCAATGCGGATTGGATGTGTTCAGGCATTGCTTGTGCAACATCAGCTAAAAAGCCACGTCCCATCGTTCCTGTGCTTCCTAAGGTGAAGGCGAGGAGCAAAGAGGCCAACAATATCCCAAGGGAATAGTCCCAATAAAACAATTCAAATCGCCAGGTGGAGGTCGTTAATTTCTGTGTGTTCGCCCAAGATCCCCAGCATAACATGGTTATCACACAAAGGAAAACAGCTGTTGAATAGGTTTCAATGATGAACATGTTCTTGTCGTTTATAAATTTCCTAATCGATAATTTTTCTGATCATTCACGCGAATGGCCTTTTCTTGATAAATCAAAATGTCGGTCAATTTGCATTCATAACCCGCCGTTGGATTCACTAATTTCAATTTGACATCATGTTTTCCATGGGCCAAATCATATTTCCAGGTTACTTCATGTCGGCGAGTCGTAAAGGATACCGGCAATTTCACATGCTCCATCAACGCTCCATCAACCCAAACTTCAAGGTCAAAGGCATGCGGATCCAAGGACGCCCATTTGGCCATGTCACCCTTCACCACAAATCCCGTTCCCTCAAATTGGAAGCTATATTCGTCTTTCAACGGCTTATTCACCCACAAGCGTTCCACCGGATACACATCCGTGAAACTCTGTTCAAAACGTACTGCCTTAGGGGCTTCGAGCGGAATTTGGATAAGGTTGACCCCCACTTTCCCGCCGTGCATTTCAATGTTTTTCAAGGCATGACGGTAGCCGATTGCATATACTTTGTTCAAAGACGTTGTCGTGTATTTGAAATCAATATCTTCCGCCTCCTTTAATCCCAGTTTCCAGTAAGCTGGAATTTTGTCATAGCCGAGCATCGTTCCTAAAATCCCCGCAGCTGAGGAAGGATTGCAATCCGCATCTTGTCCACACCGCGTTGCGATTTCAACGGTCTTCCCAAAATCGCCCTGACCATATAATAAACCTATTACCACATAGGCCGAATTCACCGTCGCATCGATGTTGAAAGGAGCAAAAACGCCGTCCGGGCAACCGATGTCGTCCGACCATTTATTTTGAACCTCGAGCCACGTTTTACGCCAGTCGTTGGGGTATTGTTTATGCCAACGAATCACATCGGAGATGCATTTGTAATAATTACTTTGAGCAGGAATGGTTTTTAAAGCCTCATTGACAATTTTATTGATATCATTATGAACAAAGGCCAAAGTATAGCAAGCACCCAAGTACACCCCTCCATAATAACCATCACCGTAATTCATGATGTGCCCGATTTGATCTGAGATTTGCGAAGCTGCATTCGGCATCGCAGGTGACATCAATCCCGCAAAGTCACATTCGATTTGGTAATCGATGCAATCTGCGTGCGGATTGTTCTTCCAATGTCCCGATGCAGGTGGCATGATTCCATTCAAGATATTATATCGGCCGGCTTGATTCGCATGCCAAAGCGCATAGCCCGCTTGTGCATAAGCTTTCGCGTGTGAGGCGATCGGCGCTTGCAAACCCTCCCGTTCAAAAACCTCCACAAAGGTTAAATCCATGTACAAATCATCATACAATCCTGGATTTTCAAGCATCGTTTTTTTCAAATAGCCATCATACCACGGCACCGGTTGGTAAGCGTTTATTATCGTTCCATTGTAACGGAATTCCATCGGCCCACCAAAAGTCACCCCGATGGTTTGGCCGGCCCAACCGCCTTTGATTTTGTTTTGTAAGGCCGCCGGCGTGATGTTGAATAGCTGGGTTTGCGCTAGCGAGACTAGGCCCCAAAGTAAAAACGTCACTAAACTGAAAAGCTTTTTCATCGTTTGGGTTGTAGGTTTTGGTAGAGGTATTTTTTCATGATGCGGTCTATGAATCCGGCCGAATCGATGCTCGTTCCGATTTCCGCATTGGGTGTTTTCCCGGGAATTATGTGCGTGAAGCCTTTGTCATCCACGTCGATATGCACCTTTTCTGTTTGGAATAATGCCGGATAGGCTTCCATGCCGATGGCCACCGGGTCAAAAAGGGTAGGCGTTTCATTTCCCCAAAGCACATACAATCCACTTAAGGCATTCGTTAACGGGGATTGTCGCTGGTTAATTTTATCGCGATTGTTGCGGTCTAATTTCACCATCGCCGTCACATCTAATCCTGCATAAACAATGTTCGCTCCTGAATGGACAAATTTCTTAGCCGCAAGTATATCGACCACAACATTCCATTCCGCATCGATCGGCGCTTTCGCCGAATATCCCAATCGGAAAGAACCAAACATGGCATAAATCGCTTTGGCCTTTTTCAGCACCTGCGGATCTTGATCGATAATGTCCGCGAAATTCGTCACAGGGCCCACGGAAAAAATGATTACTTCCCCTGGATATTGCATCAAGGTATTTCGAATAAATTCTGCGGCATCAGGATCTTTTTGCTTCAAGGGACTCAAGCCAATCGTCTGCCGATATTGATTCGCGAAAACGGGGGCAACTTTGGGTGCAGGTTTAAATCCCTCCGCCCAATAAAATTGCTCGGCAAACCAGTTGGCCCGTTCATTTTGGCCTGAAGTATTGCGCCCAACATACACGGGGATTTTGGTTTGACCGGTTTCTGCCAACAATTTTTGAGCCAGGCGCGCACGGTCTTCCGTCCGACCGTAACAGGTCGTGATGCCCATAATTTCATAGCGATCCTGCATGGTAAGCAACAAACTCAGCGCATAGGCATCGTCAATGTCATCTCCCAAATCGCAATCAAAGATGACTTTTTGTTTTTGCTGGCCGAAGACCTGCAGCGAAATGAACAAGAAAAATATCACTTTTTTCATATCAATTCAGCTAATAAGGGCATGGACGCCTGAGCACCTGGTCGCGTGACAGAAATGGTTGCCGCAGCACAGGCAAAGGGAATCGCATCGGCCCAATTGGAATGATTACTTAAGGCAACGGCCAGTGCCCCATTGAAGCAATCGCCCGCCGCGGTCGTGTCTATGGCCTGCACCTGTTTTGTAGGGATGAAGTTTTTGGTTTCCGCCGACTGGTAATAGGCACCTTGTGAGCCCATGGTGATGAGCATGTGTGCTACGCCTTTGTTCAATAAAATCGTGGCGGCCTCTTGGGCCTTTCCTAAGGAATTCACCTCGATGCCTGTTAATAATTCCGTTTCGGTTTCGTTTGGCGTCAACGCAAATAGGTAGGGATATATTTCATCGGGAATTTCAGCGGCTGGCGCGGGATTTAGGATGACTTTAACTCCTTTGTTATGTGCTTTTTTAATCGTGTGCCAAACCGTTTCGAGTGGTATTTCTAATTGGATCAATAAGATGTCACCAGTTTCGAAAAGTGCATCCGCTTGTTCAATATCGACGATACCCAGGTTCCCATTCGCTCCAGAAGCCACAGTAATACTGTTTTCGCCTTGTGCATCTACATTAATCAGCGCTACTCCAGAAGGCAGATTAGGATCTGAAATGACAAAGTCCGTATGAATTCCTTCCGCGATGAACTGTTGGCGTGCCATATCTCCAAACACATCCTGTCCTACTTTACAGATAAAATGCACGTTGCCACCTAAGCGCGCAGCGGCTACCGCTTGATTTGCCCCTTTTCCTCCCGGATTCATAAAAAAGGAGCCCCCTAAAATGGTTTCGCCGGGTCTTGGAATCCGTGCGGATTGAATGACCATGTCGGTGTTTGAACTTCCTACGACAATAATTTTGGACATGTTTGTTGGGAAAAGTAATTCCAAATTACAATTAAATATTGATTTAGTATAAAAATGGCTAATTTTCGAACATGGAAATGAAAAACCGCATCGTATCGCTCGACGTCTTTCGAGGAATCACCGTCATGATGATGACGATAGTCAATAACCCGGGAGATTGGGGACATATTTATGCGCCTTTGGAACACGCGGCGTGGAATGGCTGCACGCCCACAGACCTGGTTTTCCCCTTCTTTCTTTTCATCGTAGGTGTATCCGTTTCCATCAGTCAATCGGGGACAGTTGCCTTTTCTAAAATTTTAACGAGGACTTTAAGTCTACTATTACTGGGTTGGTTTCTCAGTTTTTTCTCTAAAATTCATGTGTCTGATTGGTCGGGCGCCCCATTGATGGTCGTTCGATTGATGGCTACAACAATCATAACCCTTTTGTTTTTCACGGATTATCCTCGAAAATTACATGTTTCTCTTGCGCTTTTTGTTTTAGCCATCTTGCTCGCTTTTGGCGGGTTTGAAGATTTTGCCCACGTTCGTTTACCGGGCGTTTTACCTCGCATCGCCTTAGTTTATGCTTTATTGGCCATGTTACATGGCCGAATTGCCACGCGTGGATTGGTTCTTTTATCCTTGCTTTTTCTGATTGCTTATTGGGTCCTCATGACCTACATGCCCGTTCCGGGTATCGAGGCAGGAAGCCTGCAGGAGGGCAGGAATTTAGCGGCGTATGTCGACAACTATTTATTGCCTGGGCATTTGTGGTCGGTGACCAAAACCTGGGATCCCGAAGGGATATTAAGTACCATTCCAGCATTTGCGACGGGTACTTTAGGGATGTTGGCCGGCCTGTATTTTCGTTCGCAAACGCGACTATTGGCCATGGCGGGTTTATTCTGTATTGTTTTGGGGGCTGTTTGGGATCTTAGCTTCCCGATCAATAAAGCGCTTTGGTCTAGTTCCTTTGTATTATATACCGGCGGCTGGGCAATCGTTTTATTATGTCTTTTATATTGGATCGTAGACGTGCAACATTTCGCAGGTTGGACAAAACCCTTTGTAATTTTTGGTGTAAATCCCATGTTGGTCTTCTTCTTTTCAGGCATCATTCCGCGTGCCTTAAACATGCTAGAAGTGGAAGGGAAGGGGCTGACGGCTTATTTGCAGGATGTCCTATTCGCATCTCGAATTTCGGATCCTTTTCTAGCTTCATTCGCCGGGGCTTTTACGTACTTGCTCATCTGGTTTTTGATTTTACGCTTCTTTTATCAGCGCGGTCGCATATTTAAGGTTTAAACAATCCGACAATTTGTAAGTTAGCTTTTCATGAAATGTTACACTCCTTTCGATTTACAAGCGATGGATCGCTACCAACGCGCGAATTTTGTCAACTGTCTGGGCGGTTTTAAACCGGCGACTTTGATCGTTACCCAAAATCAGTCGGGCTTATCGAACGTTGCTTTGTTTACAAATATCGTTCATTTAGGAGCTGATCCAGCTTTAATCGGTTTTATCAATCGGCCAAAGGAGGCCACGCCACATACATTAGCCAACATAGAATCCACAGGTTTTTTTACGATGAACCATGTGGGTATTGACCAATTCGAAGCGGCGCATCAGACCAGTGCCAAATATCCGGAAGGTGTATCTGAATTTGATCACGTTGCTTTAACAGAACAAGTCCGTCCGGAATTTTCAGTCCCTTTCGTTGCGGGAAGTCCGGTGCAATTGGGCTTTAAATTGGTTGATGTCATGCCGATTAAGCATAATGGAACGTATTTAGTAATTGGCGAATTAGCCTGTGCTTTCTTGGACGAATCACATGTGGCCGCGGATGGTTTTATCGATTTAGCGGAGGCGGGTTCATTGGCAGTCTCGGGTTTACAAGGTTATTACCAACCAAAATTCCTACTTAATTTGGGCTATGCGCGTCCATAAGCTTAAAATTTCCTATTTTTAGGTTCTTGAACCTATAATAACACGGAAATGAAGATTGATTTTATCCATCGGATCCAGCACATTGGTATCCCCGCACATGACCTAGAAGTATCCATTCCATTTTATGAGCGCCTCGGTTTTGAGAATGTGATGGAGGCTCCTTTTGAGTTTGATGGCGGTTATGGCACCTGTGTCATGATGAAAAATCACGAGGTCATTGTCGAATTATACCAAATGCCTGCGAAGCAATTAGCTGAGATCAAAGGTCGGTCAAATGGCCATGTGGATCATTTCGCCATTGATGTTGCCGATGTAGATCATGCGTTTGATACTTTGAAAAAAGCAGGTTTTGAGATTTTAGAATCCACGCCGACTTTTCTTCAATTTTGGAAAAATGGAACTCGTTTTTTCAATGTGAAAGGGCCATCAGGGGAAATCATCGAATTTAATCAGATTTTATAATGCGGGCTGCTTATTTAACAGGGCCCAAATCCATTGCTTTTCGTGAGGAGCCCATACCGGTGCCAGGTCCGGGACAATTGCGCATTCGTTTGGAGGAAGTAGGTATTTGTGGTTCGGATGTACATTATTTTGGTGGGCACCGACCATTGCCAGGCCCAACGATTATCGGCCATGAAGGCTGGGGTTACATCGATGCCGTGAGCGAAGGAGTGCAGCGCGAAATCGGAGAGCGAGTTGTGGTTGATCCCAATGCGCCTTGTGGAAATTGTGTCTACTGCGAACGCGGCCAGGCGACAGTTTGTCCGAATAAACGAACCATAGGTTTAAATGCTCCCGGTTGTTTTGCGGAATATGTGCTTATTCCGGCCGACTTTGCGCATGCATTGCCTGAGACCGTTTCTGATACGGATGCTGTCACCATTGAACCTACTGCCGTTGCTTTTCATGCGCTTAAACATGCTTCTTTGCATGCTGGAGATGCGATTTATGTCCTTGGCCTCGGGGCCATCGGGATGTTGATTACCCATTTGGCAATTCAGCGCGGCATCATTGTTTATGTAGGCGAATTGAATGCGATGCTCTTAGAGAAAGCAGTTTCCTTGGGTGCGCGTACGGGTGAATGGCAGACGGCAGATGTTCGCGTTGCCTTTGAATGTACGGGTTCCGCGGCGGCAACCACCGCCTTGTGTGCCGATGTTCCAAGGGGTGCAAGTGTCGTTTTATTGGGTTTGTCGGAAAAGCCGGCAAGTTTTACTCCGTTGGATTTGGTTCGTCGGGGCATTTCCATTCGGGGGTCCTTGATCTATGACCATCCGGAGGATTTTAAATCGGTTATTCAATCGATTGTGGCAGGTGAAATTCACCCAGGCCAAATTATTTCAAAATATATTCCTTTAGCGGACTTGGAGGCAGGATTAATGGCAGCGTCGAGTGGTCACCCAGGAAAAATTGTTGTTCAAATCAAATGAAAAATTCGATGTCTTGGCTCCAAATCGGAGTAGTAGCCTTATGCTTTTTGCTGAATTTCAATGATGGCATCGATGTGCTGTTGGTCTCCTTTACGGGTGCTGAAATCATGAAGGAATTCGGACTTAGTAATGCCGAATTAGGCTACATTTTCAGTTCGGGTTTAGGTGGAATGACGGCGGGCTGTTTTATTTTAGCTCCTTATGGGGATCAAATCGGTCGGCGGAAGATATTTTTGATTTCCTTATTCCTGATCAGCTCGGGCATGCTTCTGGCCTATTTCTCATCGAATTACGCATTGCTTTTGGTTTGTCGGGCCCTGACCGGTTTAGGTATCGGCGGAATTTTGCCCAATTTGGCGACGGTTGCCTCGGAGTTCTCCACAGATAAAACGCGTGATTTTAATGTCGGTATTGTGCAGGGCGGTTGGCCGCTCGGGGCTATTTTAACGGGCTTTGCGAGTGCGTGGATTGTGCCTTTGTACGGTTGGCGCTTTGCCTATTTGTCTGCGGGAGTATTCTCATTGACGATGTTTATAGCCGTGTTTTTTGTCCTGCCGGAATCTCCGGCTTATTTGAACCGAGATAAAATGCAGGTGAAGCGTGCTTCTTGGCGGGATCTTTTTGTGCCGGAATTCCGACAATCCACGATTTATTTATGGTTGGCCACTTTCTTTGGATTCATCACACTTTATACCGTCTTGAGCTGGGTTCCCATTCTTGCCAAACAAACAGGCATGCCATTCGAATTAGCTACTTACATCGGGACTGCGATGAACCTGGGCGCTTTTTCGGGCGTCTTTGTGATGGGTATTTTGATTGGTCGGATTGGCATTAAACGCGTGATCATGATTTATGTTCTGCTCGCATTTGTGCTCTTGAACCTTTATGGAAACTTAGACCAAGATTTTCTATTGAAGTTTGCCTTGACATTCGGGATTGGCTTTTTTGTACAGGGTGGATTCAATTCCATGTATCCGGCTTCCACGCGCATTTATCCATCCGAAATTCGTTCAACCGGGGTAGGATTAGCGATGGGCATGGGGCGCTTTGGAGCGATTTTAGGACCAAGTTTATTTGGCTTGATGGCAGATTCTGGGGCATCCATTTCGATGCGTTTTGTGCTATTCTCTTTGCCAATTGTTTTGGCAGCGGTATTCATTAATCGGATTAAATCGCCGAATTTATAGGAGAAGGCTGATACGGCTATCGAGGGATCCGAGACTTAGGTCTGGGCTTGAATTAAAACCCTAGGCTTCAGCCTTGGGAACTTTGGCAATCCTATAAGGTTTGCCAAAGAGAAACGTCCAACGTCCAATGTCTAACGTCTAAAGTCCAAACATTAATCCATTAACGCCCTTCCTTTGGTTTCAGGTAGATACAAGACCCCCACAATCACCGTCAAGGCCGAAAGTGCAATCGGATAGAAGATTCCAGAGAAATTTGAATGGGTCACTGCTCCAAGCCATGTAGCGACAAAGGGTGCGCATCCTCCAAAGATTCCATTCGCAAAGTGATAGGGTACCGATAGCGAGGTATAGCGTATTTTGGTCGGGAATAATTCCACTAAAAACGCCGCGATGGGACCGTATGCCATGGATGCAAAGGTCACTAAGCACGTGCAAATGAAGGCTAATTCAATTTTCCCCTTCATCGTTAATTGGTAAGCGTCGTTGATCAAAGTCCCTTCCTGATCTACGATGTCCGACATCCATGCGAACAAAGGATAATAGAAAATGGCTGCGAGGGCCATGCCGCCCAACATGATTTTCTTGCGACCTACACGATCCGATAAACTTCCGAAAACCACAAACAAAGGTGTTCCCACAACCAAGGATGCAGCAATGATCAAATTGGTCGTTGTAAAATCAACCTTCAGAATCTTGTTGATAAATATCTGCGCATAAAATTGACCTGTATGCCACACAACCCCTTGTCCCACAATCGCACCAAACATCGCGATCAACATCAATCGGCGATTTGCTTTCGAAGCAAAAGCCTCTTTTAAGGGGTTTTCTGAGAGTCGGCCTTCCTGCTTCAATTTCGAAAACAGCGGGGATTCGTGCATGTTCCGACGAATGAAATAGGAAACAATCACCAAAATTCCAGATAGGGCGAAAGGCACGCGCCAGCCCCAATCCTTGAAAGTGGCATCGCCCATCAGGTTTTGGCAAACTAAAATCACGACGATCGAAACGAAAAATCCAATCGTAGCTGTAGTTTGGATGTAGGCTGTGTATTTTCCACGCTGGGCATCCGGTGCATATTCTGCTACGTAGGTCGCCGCACCGCCATATTCGCCACCTAATGCGAGTCCTTGAATGATACGTAAAAGCAACAAAATCGCGGGAGCAACGAGACCAATCTCACTATATGATGGGATTAAGGCAATGGCGAATGTAGAGCCGCCCATCAATAGAAGTGTTAATAAAAAGGTGTATTTCCGACCAATCTTATCACCCAATCTGCCGAACAAAATTCCACCAAAAGGTCTTGCCACAAATCCCGCACCGAATGCCGCGAGTGTAGATAAAAATGCCGCCGTAGGATCGTCTTTTGGGAAAAAAGAAAGGGAAATAATCGCAGATAAACTGCCAAAAATGTAAAAATCGTACCACTCAATCACCGTACCAACCGAGGAGGCGATGATGACTTGCCAGAGTTTTTTAACAGGAATTTTATTATTGTCGAAAATAGGAGAAGCTTCTTGCATGTGTAATTTTTAGCTGATAGGCTGCCGGGGTATATAAACCTGCAGTAGCGGTACAAAAAACAAAAAAATCTCCCAAAAATCCTATCTACTTCCTGATAAACCTATCCAAAAAAATGATAATTTGCTGATTCTAAACCTACATCGATGAAGAAAATCACCCTATTATTAGCCCTTTTTGCCAGTTTTCAGGCGATTAGCCAACAATACACGCCATCCGCCGCGAATTTAGCCGAACGTCAAGCTTTTCAAGACCGCAAATATGGGATGTTCATCCACTGGGGTTTGTCCAGTATGCTCGGCGATGGCGAGTGGGTCATGAATAACAAAGGCATTTCCAAAAATGATTATGGGCGCTTAATGCCTGCTTTTGATCCGAGCAAATTCAACGCAGATGCTTGGGTTAGTACCGCTAAAAATGCCGGAATGAAATACATCATCTTCATTACGCGTCACCACGATAGTTTTTCGAATTGGGATACCCAGCAAGCTGATTGGAAAATAACCAATACGCCCTTTCATCGCGATGCGCTCAAAGAGTTAGCGGAAGCCTGCAAAAAACAAGATATGAAATTGGGGCTCTATTATTCCACCCTGGACTGGTACCGCGACGATTATCCTTTTGAGACGGGTCGTACCGGCCAAAAAAGCGGCCGGAAAGGGAAAGGCGATTATGCTTCCTACCTGAAGTTTATGAAGGCCCAACTAACGGAATTGTTAACGAATTACGGGGAAATTCATAACATTTGGTTTGATGGGCATTGGGATCAAACGAATACAGAAGGAAGTGCGGATCGTAAATCGCGCATCGACTGGAAATACGATGAAATTTACAGCTTGATTCATCAATTGCAGCCTGCATGTTTGATTGGAAATAATCACCATTTGGATCCGATTCCTGGGGAGGACTTCCAAATGTTTGAGCGGGATTTACCCGGGGAGAATCATTCCGGGCTGAGTTTTCAGCAAGCCTCTGCATTGCCTTTAGAGACTTGTGAAACCATTAATGGTGCCTGGGGATATAACATCACGGACCGAAAATTTAAAACGCCCAAGCAAATTATTCATTTGTTAGTTGGCGCTGCTGGACGTAACGCAAACTTGTTATTAAATGTAGGTCCGATGCCCACGGGGGAAATCCAACCGGAGTTTACAGACTCGTTGGCTGTAGCTGGACGCTGGTTGAAAGGCCACGGAGAATCTGTTTACGGAACGCGCGGTGGGCCATTGAGTCCACAAACCTGGGGTGTAACGACTCAGACGGACACGCACGTGTATGTACATTTGTTAAAACGTCCACAAGACGAAACGATCTATATCCCAGGGAATTACAAAAATGGTCCCGTGAGCATGTTAGGGGAAACGCAGACTTTGGTAGGAACTGTAGAAAAACAAGGCATCCACATCGACGTCAAAAATCTACCTCCATACCGCATAGATTTAGTTTTAAAGTTAGAAAAAGCTAAATAATTCCTAGAAAAACGAAGATTCTGATTAAATTTGTTGCTTGTCTTTTTGATCAAAAAAGAAGACAACCGACCTGAACAATTTAACAATAAAACTATGCTTAACAGAAGAGATGCTGTCTCGAGAATAGCGATGCTCGTTGGAGGTGTTTTTAGTGCCCCTACCTTGTTTGCTATGGAGGCAAAAAAAGCAGGTATTGTCGCGGAAGCGGGTACCTTCACTTTGACAGATAGCCAACGCAAAATCGTTGCTGCCGTGGCTGAACACATTATTCCAAAAACATCTACCGCAGGTGCCATTGAAGCAGGTGTTCCTCCATTCATCGAAATGATGTTGAATGATTGCTACAAAAAACCAGAACATGTGAGCTTTAAAAAAGGGGTTGATAACTTAGCAAAAGCAAAGTTTTTGGATCAATCACATGATGCGCAAGTAGCGATGTTAACCTTGTTAGAAGCAGATACCAAAGAATTGATGAAATCCTATTCTGCGAGCAAAGTGAAAGTGGGAGACAATGTGGATAAGGATATTTTAGAAGGTGCCGGTGGTGTTCCATTCTGGCGCGTGATGAAAGAATTGACTTTGTTAGGATACTATACATCTGAAAAAGGCATCGAAGGTTCTTTCGAATACCATCCCGTTCCAGGCAAGTTTGAAGTCATTTCAAACATGAAGCCTGATCAAAAATCATTTGTTTATTAATCCCAAATCATACGAGAAATGAATCTTAATATAGATGCAATCAAGAGCCAAACGTTTGACGCTATCGTCATTGGATCCGGTATTTCGGGTGGTTGGGCTGCAAAAGAATTAACAGAAAAAGGCTTAAAAGTTGCCGTGATGGAACGTGGTCGTGAGATCAAACACATCGAAGGTTACGAAACTGCGATGAAAAATCCATGGGAGTTCGACCACCGCGGTCGGCCAACTAACATGGCTGCCGAGGAATATTGGGCAGGAATGCGTACAGGTTATACGCCTGCAGAGGAGCATCGCTACTTATTCGAAAATGATAAGCAAAATCCATACATCGAGAAGAAAGGTGGATTCGATTGGATCCGTGCTTATCACACAGGAGGTAAATCTTTGTTGTGGGGTCGTCAAACGTACCGTTGGAATCGCGAGGATTTCTTAGCGAATGAAAAAGAAGGTATCGGTACTCCTTGGCCTATCGGCTATGATGATTTAGCACCTTGGTATGCATACGTGGAGAAATTTGCGGGTATTTCAGGTCAAGCAGAAGGCTTAGACGTGTTACCAGATTCAGATTTCTTGCCTGCGATGCAGATGACTGCTCCAGAAGTTCACTTCAAAAATGCGGTGGATAAAAAATTAGGTCGTCCCGTGACAGTAGGTCGCGTAGCGCACTTAACAAAACCTGGTAAGCAACATACGGATCTAGGTCGTTCATCTTGTAACTACCGTAACAAATGTATGCGTGGATGTCCTTATGGAGCTTATTTTAGCTCTTTGTCGGCAACTTTACCAGCTGCACAACGTACAGGTCGTTTAACAATGGTACACAATGCAATCGTAGCTGAAATTATCTACGATGAGAAATCGCAAAAAGCAAAAGGTGTTCGCGTGATTGATCAAAACACCTTGGAGCATAAAGAGTATTTCGCAAAAATTATCTTCGTAAACGCTGGGGCAATTGGCTCAACTGCGATCATGATGAACTCGAAATCGAACCGTTACCAAAATGGTTTGGGTAATGATTCTGACCAATTAGGTCGTAACATCATGGACCACCATTTGGGAGTAGGTGCTTCTGCAACCGTAGATGGCTTTGAGAAAGACTATATGTTCGGAAATCGCCCGAACGGATTATACATCCCACGTTACCGTAACTGGGGCAAAGACAAGCGTGGATATACGCGTGGTTTTGGTTACCAAGGGGGTGCAAGCCGTGAAGGTTGGGGACGTGGCGTAGGTCAAGATGGCTTTGGTGCACAATTCAAAGAAAGCTTAACGCATCCGGGTCAATGGACTGTTGGTTTTGGCGGTTTTGGTGAAATTTTACCAGATCCAAACAACCGTTTTACGCTAAGCGATCAAAAAGATAAGTGGGGCTTACCTGTCCTTTCATTCGAAGCTAATTTTGGCGAAAATGAAATCAAAATGCGTCAAGATATGATGAATGATGCCGCTGAAATGTTAGAAGCAGCTGGTTTCAAAAACATCAACGCATATAATGGTCAAAATACGCACATTGGTTTAGGTATCCACGAAATGGGAACTGCGCGTATGGGTACATCTGTAAAGAACTCGATTGTGAACAAACATAACCAAGTTCACGAAGTGAAGAACGTATTCATGACAGACGGAGCTGCAATGGCATCCGCTTCTTGTGTGAATCCGTCGTTAACTTACATGGCAATGACCGCGCGTGCAGCCGATTTCGCTGTAAGCGAATTGAAAAAAGGAAATCTATAAGATTGATCTAATTTGTTTGAAAGCCCGAGGCAATTTGTCTCGGGCTTTTTATTTTTTGGGTATTTTCTAAAATGGAAAATTTATTTCCATTTAGTCAAATGATGTGCCGTTTCATAAATAAATCAACCGAATTAGTGATAAATCAACAAATATCTCATCCAAAGCATTGCATATAAGCATTCAATTTTAAATATTCCCGTATGAAAAATTCACCTAACCCTAATCATCATGAAAACAAAACACCTTTTTTCAGTCCTCCTGATTAAATCCCGACAATCCAAACGAATGACGCAACAACAAGTTGCTTCTGCCGTGGGAGTCAGTCAAAGTGCTTATAATTATTGGGAATCCGGTAAACACTTTCCAAATGCACAGAAACTTTACAATCTAACGCGCGTGCTCAGTATTCCAATCGATGAAATGATTGGCGTATAAAATCTCGCTTCATCCTTGACGTTTTCCAGCGTCAAGGATTTTTTTTACCTTTAAGCTATGTTGATTTCCCGAATCTCTTATTTCCTGCTTTTATCTTGCCTGATTTTCGCATGTAAACCTGCTGCTGAAGAAAGTACAAAACCCGTATTTTACCCTTGGGAGAAATACCTCACAGCGCAGATTGACTCCCTTAGCAAGCATCCGCAAACAGTACACAAAACCATTTTGTTGGACGGGAAAAAGGAAGAAAAGCAACTCGCAACGATCGATTGGAAACAAGAATGGGCGATGTTTTTGCATGCCGACTTGAATACGCCAGCTGCTGCTTCGGCCTATGATAATCTGTCTGAGGATGGATTTGTTTGGTATTCGTTGAAAGCCAATGAAAACTTAGCCGTAAAGAAATTATACATTCAATTGGATGCGTTGGACAGACCTGCAAAGGTTGAAATTGTCATTGACGAAAAGAATTTTCTTTTCGAAACGCACAAAAAATTACACATGAATTTTACGGATGGGCATGTACAGACCTATTCAATCGAGGGGTCCCAACAGATGCGTTGGATGTCTCCAACGCATTATCAATTAATGGGTGTATTACTCCCCAAATAATCCGCTCGACAAATAGCGATCCCCACGGTCGCAAATGATACATACAATAAGTCCTTCGTCTAATTCATTCGCTAAGCGAATACTCGCTGCCACGGCGCCCCCACTACTCATTCCGCCAAAAACGCCTTCTACCTTCGCCATCCGACGGGTCATTGCCGTCGCTTCATCTTCCGAAATGTCCATGATTCGGTCCACACGTTCCGGTTGGTAAATTTTCGGCCGGTAAGCCTCTGGCCACCGACGAATTCCAGGAATTTTCGAACCTTCTGTTGGTTGACAGCCCACAATCTGAATGGCTGGATTTTGTTCCTTTAGATACATTGACGTTCCCATGATCGTCCCCGTCGTTCCCATGGAACTGACAAAATGGGTGACTTTTCCTTGCGTATCCCGGTAAATCTCGGGTCCTGTCGTTTTGTAATGGGCTAAATAGTTGTCCGGATTTTCAAATTGATTCAATAAAACATAAGTTCCAGATGCAGCTTTTTCCACGGCATAATCACGCGCAGATTCGATGCTTTCAGTTAGGGTAACTTTTGCCCCAAAGGCTTCCATTGTTAATACGCGTTCCCGTGTAGAATTGGCGGGCATGGCTAATTCGATTTCTAAATCATATAGTCGGGCAATCATCGCCAATGCAATTCCCGTATTACCCGAAGTTGCTTCGATTAACTTCATGCCGGGTTTGATTTCACCTCGCTGAAGAGCAGACTCAATCATGTTTTTGGCCGCGCGATCTTTGACCGAACCACCGGGATTGTTGCCTTCCAACTTGCCCAATATGCGAACCTTGGGGTTATTGTGCAATTTATTCAAATCAACGAGGGGTGTATTGCCCACCAAATCCAATAAAGCAGCCATCTTATTCTTGAATGATTTTTTGATTTTCTTGATGATAGATTTTTGTGTTGGCCGCCACACTGCGTGTCAACCACACGTTTCCGCCAATGATAGAATTAGCGCCTACGACCGTGTCTCCCCCGAGAATCGTAGCACCGGAATAGATAACAACTCCATCTTCGATACTAGGATGTCGCTTAGTTGATGCCATCGACTTGTCTACGGAAAGCGCTCCCAACGTCACACCTTGATAGATTTTTACGCGTTTCCCAATCACACAAGTTTCTCCGATCACAATCCCAGTCCCATGATCCATGAAAAAATATTGACCGATTTGGGCGCCAGGATGAATATCAATACCTGTTTTGGAATGGGCATATTCTGTTAATATGCGGGGTAATAAGGGTACTTTTTCTTCGTGTAAACCATGTGCTAATCGATAAAATGCTAGGGCGTAAAATCCCGGATATGTACGAATAACTTCATAATCTGTCGTCGCCGCGGGATCACCATTCACCATGGCCTCAACGTCCGTCAAGAGCAATTGATAAATCCCTGGAATGCGCTCCATGTACCTTGTTGTAATGTTTTGTGGCGTGTCAGGTAATTTATCTGCCATGGCATGCAACAAACTTTCCAATCCATTTTCGATGGATTCCCACACTAAACGCAAGTCTTCAATTTGGCAAATTTGTTTACGCGCCTGTTCGGGAAATAGCGTCAACACAATTTTTGTGAACAGTTTTTTAATATCGGATGTGGCTGGAAAGGAGTCCGTATTCACATGGCGATCCAATATTTCTGCTAGGAATTTTTCAGGTAACATAGGCATTATGAAAATGTGGTTTGACAAATGGGATGCGCCATGACTGCATCTGTTTGGGCTTGCGTTTCTAAGGTATGGATGACTATTTCTTGAATCTGCTCGGGTGTTCGCTGATGCAAACCGTGCACATAGGCCTTGTCGTAATAATTCAAGGTAATCGCAGCTACCTGGGTAAAATCATCTACTTCTAATGCCTCGATGGCGCTTTTGTAGAAATCTCCGCCTAGGCGCTTTTTGATTTTCCCTACCGCATGGGCAAGTGCTTCTTTGGGATAATGGGCATATACCTCCACCAAATGAGGTAATCGGTATTCCGCCGCGATATCCAAAAATAAAATTGGTGCTGCACGAAGTTGTGTATATAAACCCAAAGGCATAAATACCTGCCCAATGTGCCTACTTTCATCTTCTATCCAAATGGGCTTGCTGTAGTCCAATCTTCGGAGCTGCGCGACAACCTCGTTCTCAAAATGTTCGCTCGTAGGTTGAGGGACTAATCCCAAATGTCCAAATACGGATCCTCGATGATGAGCAATGCCCTCTAAATCGATGACCTGGGCACCGCGCTTTTGCATCTCGAGTAAAATATCGGTTTTTCCACTACCCGTTTTCCCCCCTAAAACCACGAAAGGAATCTTACGATCAAATTCGCTTAGGACATAATTGCGATAGGCTTTGTAGCCGCCAACGAGAATTTTGACCTTTAAGCCAGCGGTCTCAAATAACCAGGCCATGCTTCCCGAGCGCATGCCGCCGCGCCAGCAATGCACGAGGATGGTATTGTCCACGGCGAGTTTCTTAGCCATCTTCACCCATTGAGCCATTTTAGGCCCTACGAATTCCAGTCCTAGCTCGATCGCGGCGTCTTTCCCAACTTGCTTGTAGGTTGTACCTACGCGAGCACGTTCTGCATCATCAAAAATTGGGAAGGAAATGGCACCAGGAATGTGTGCACGCAGGTACTCTTCTGGGGAGCGAACATCCAAAATAGGATATTGATCCGCAGCCGCTAAAAACGCCTCAGGACTAAGTTTTTCAGGCATCTTTTTCGGGTAAGTACATGACAAATAATTCAAACTTCAGCGGATCCAACACCGCAAGTAAATCCACGAGCAGATTCGGGTAATTGAGGTAAAACTCAAGGAAGTTAGTGTGCCTTTCTTGCCAATTCCCCTCCGGGAAAAGTTTATTTTTGATGGCTTGAATTTGGCCTAAACCTACAGCTTGGTTACGTTCTTCCGCCTTACGCATTTTCTTACTTAGCCGCTCAAGCCCTTTTTGCCAGCGTGTTTCTTCGGCTAACACAGAGGCCTCTAAGGTTTCGTCGATGGCCTGTGCTTTTTGGGCAATTTTCGACATCAGATTGGACAGGCGCTCTTGTTCACTTCCTAAGTCTAAAGCATGTTTGGTGTGCTTGTCGACAAATTGTTGTCTCAAACTACGCTCATCCTGGAAAATATCCGGAATACTTAATTCCAATTTCTCTAGTCGGGCCGCTTCCAAAGGCGGAATGATGATGCCAAAATTACGAGGTAGTAAAATCGGGAATGGCGTTTGATGCAAATCAAAAATGCCCTTCAATTGGAACCAATAGGCTACTTCAGCGGCGCCTCCCATGTAGGCTAAATTAGGTAAAATAGTTTCTTGGTATAAAGGACGCAAAGCAACATTCGGACTGAAGCGTTCTGGATGTGCTTTTATTTCTGCTTGCAAACTAGCAGCGCTAAATCGAATGGACTGATTAAGAACTTTAAATTCATCGCCCTGTTTTTCAATCCGCTCCCGCATGCCATCAAGCATGTAGAAGAAATTGATTTCACGCGCATAAATTTGAGGACTATAGCCCAAATTAGTCAAGATATCATTGCTGGCATTAACGCATGCAAGATGTTTATTGTCTAGTATATCCGCCTCCATAACTGGAATAAAACTGCTTTTTAAGCGCGCATCATCCGCATCTAAACAGATCAAGCCTTCTTGTCCAAACAGCGCATGCATGTATTTGCGAACGGCATCTGCCAAGTTTTTCGCATCAGCATAGCTTTCTTTGAAAACAGGAATGCCGCTTGGCAATTCTGACCAAATGCTGTTCAAGCCTGAAATTTCAAAGCGCCCAACAGGCCCTTTTTGTTCAGTATCCCACTGGATTTTCTTGCCAAATAAGTGCAAATGGTTGATTTCATCCCAGTCGTGATCCTCGGATGCCATCCAGTAGACTGGAACGAAATTGTATTTGGGATAGGCCTTTTTCAGTTGTCTCGCTAGATTTATCGTAGAGACGATTTTGAAAATCACATAAAGTGGTCCCGTAAATAAGTTCAGTTGATGGCCTGTGGTAACGGTGTACGTGTTTGAATCTGCTAAACTATTGATATTGGGGCTATTGGATAGCCCTTGGTATTGATCTGTTAATACTTCAACTAACAGCGACCTGTTAACTGATTTTTTAGAATCGATTTGTGCCTGGAAAGAAGCGAGGGTTGGTGCATTACCATACAAGGATTTTAATGCTGAATCACCCGCTAAATAGTTTTTTAGCAGTTTACCGAAGCCATTTATTTGATCGAGCGGATAAGTTTGAGTTTGCATTGGCCTTTTATGTTGGTAACCATTCCGTAAAAACCCCATAGATTTCCGGAAAGTTCGAACGAAATTAAATATATTTAAGCGAAATTTGTGGTTCTATACCAATCGAATGAGATTTTTAATTTTCCTTTTATTCTTCATGCTAACTTTTGTAGGCTTTGCGCAGCAAACGCCCCAGTTTACGCAGTTTATGATGAATAAATATGTTTATAATCCTGCCTTTGCGGGTTTTGAGGATTATATAGACATTAAATCAGGATTCCGTACGCAATGGACTGGGCTAAATACAGCAAATAAAACGGCCTATGTGACCGCAAATTTGGCCTTAGATAAATCGGACCGCACGTCCACCGGTCGTACGCCTTTCATGTCGAAAACGATACGTAGAAACTTTTCGCCCACTTATATCCGCCAAAAGACCAAACGTAGCGGCTTTCATCAAGGCATCGGTATTCAAGCATATTCGGATCAAATAGGGGGACTGACAAGTAATTCACTCGCAGGAACCTATGCCTATCATCTTTCCGTAGGAGGGGAAAACAAAATCGCGGTAGGTGCCACGGCAGGATATTATTTCCGCACGTTGAACATGACGGGATTTAACGTGAAAGATCCCGGTGATCCTTTCATCATGTATCAAGATCAAAATTTGCCATCCCTTACCCCAAGTGGTCAAGTTTCAGGGGGACAATCCCTGGTCAATGTGGGCATGCTTTATTACAATCGTAATTTTTACATGGGATTATCGGCTAATCAACTCATTTTTGATAGCTTCAGCTACCTCCGGTCGAGCGACGGTTCTGATACCTTATCGAGAAAACTAATGAATCCGGATAAGGCCGAAACCTATCAAGCACTCTTGTTGGGAAGCACAGCACCCAATATCTTCTTCCAAACAGGTATGGAAATTAAGTCCGGAGAGTTTTGGACCTATTCTCCTTCCTTATTGGTGAAGTATATGAAAGGGGTTTCATTAGGGATGGAGGCCAATATGCGCGTGACCTTTAATGATGCGATTTGGGCGGGTGCGACTTATCGCCACAATGAAGCCATTGGTTTAATGTTTGGGATGCACATAAGCCAACAAATTAATATGACCTATTCTTATGAGACTCATTCAAATGGTCCGATGAAAACATCCCTTGGCTCTCACGAGCTGGTGTTAGCGCTGAAATTCAGGAATAAGGTTTACAGTGTAGA
Source organism: Aquirufa sp. TARAVU-A1A (assembly GCF_054558675.1). Lineage (NCBI taxonomy): Bacteria > Pseudomonadati > Bacteroidota > Cytophagia > Cytophagales > Flectobacillaceae > Aquirufa > Aquirufa sp. TARAVU-A1A. The sequence continues at coordinate 168,904 of NZ_JBPXKP010000001.1, read as the reverse complement.
TCCTGCTTTTTAATTCTTTTTATATCGCTGGTAAGCGTTTTCTGGAATAGGACTTTCGATATCCTTTAATTCTTGAACGGGTTTTTCCCAATTGAGGTATCCACGTCTCCAAGCAAATGCGAGGCCTAGGCTTAGAATCCCAACAAACAAAAACATTTCCCACAAGGCATAAGCAGACCAGTTTGGAATGGCACGTAGTGTTTTGTTGCTGAAAACAACGGCCCAAGGGAAAAGGAAAATTAGTTCAACTTCAAATAGAACAAAGAGTAGTGCAATTACGTAGAAACGTGGATTGAAGCGCGTATTTGCATTGCCCACAGGTTCTTCGCCGGACTCGTAGGTGCTTAGTTTTTCTACATTCGGTCGGTTGGGTCGAATAAAACTCGCAAGCTTTAGCACCAAACCCAAAAAGGCGATACCTGCCAGGAGGAAAGCAGCTACATATCCAAATTGTTCAATCATTTGCGTAATTTCAAATAGCCCTTGATCAGGGTAAATGTCGTAATCCCTAGGAAAAATAATATGATGTATTGAACATAATTGATGATCCAAGGGAAGTATTGTCCCATGTAATATCCGCCGGCAACCAATAATCCTACCCACATGGCGCCGCCAACTAAATTCAATAGAATAAAACTGTACCAAGCCATGTGGCTTATTCCAGCTAAAATGGGCGTAAACGTACGAACGACTGGGAGAAATCGACTGATGACTAAAGCCATAAAACCATATTTTTCGAAAAACTCACGGGTGGAATCTAAATGTTTCTTTTTGAAGAAAAGGCTATCGGGCCTTCGCTGAAGGGATTTTCCGAAGAATCGCCCGACAAGGTAGCCAAGCAAGGATCCCAGAACGGCAGCTAAAAAGATACTTAATAAAATGGTCGTCAAAGGTTCTTTCAAGACACCAGTTCCTCCAAATACTCCTGTGAGGAATAATAGGTAGTCCCCTGGAAGGAAAAAGGCGAAAAACAAGCCATTTTCAGCAAATACGATGCAGGTGATAACAAAAAGGCCGGAGCGAATGATTGTTTCTGAATCAGTTAATTGATGCCACAAAAGATTTATTTCATCCATAATTTTTCCCCTCCTCAGGAGGGTTTGGCCTAATTCTCAATTGTTTAAATAAATTGAGCCCATAAATATCCAATAAATTTCGAATTTTTTCTACATTTGAGAGATGAAAAATGTAATCGCTTTTTTCTTGTTCATGCTTTTCTTCTCTGGGAGTCTTATTCCCAAAGTGGGCTTGGAGCAATCTTTTAAAGCGAATGAACTACTCAAACATTTTCAAGATCACAAAAAAATCTCCGGCGCTACCTTCCGCTTCATCGATTTCCTTTGGATGCATTATGCCGCAGATTCTAAGCACAACAAAACGACCAAACATCCTAGTTTGCCGCATTTTGATTTCTCGGGTACCGCGGGTTTTGTGCTTCCTGTTTTTCAATTACTCTTACTGATTCCATTCGTTTTATTAGCGATTCGCCGTTTACGAACGTTTTGGGAAAATCAATACCAATTTTCATTGGAACGTGTATTAATTGCGCCTCCCCGGGCATAAGAAGATTGTTTTTCAATTTTCTTACGTAATAATACACTATGATTAATTCCATCATTTCATTCAGTATCCGCAACAAATTGGTTGTCGGTTTATTTGTCTTAGGGCTATTATTTTGGGGAGGCTATTCCCTTAGTAAGTTGCCTATCGATGCCCTTCCGGACATCACTTCGAATCAAGTGCAGGTCATCACGCAATCGCCCGCACTCGCAGCTTCCGAAGTAGAGAAATTCATCACCTATCCGCTCGAGATATCGTTGCGGACTATTCCAAACGTCAAAGGAATTCGTTCCGTTTCGCGTATGGGATTGTCCATCATTACCGTTGTTTTTGATGATGCCGTCGCCATGGAAGTGGCGCGCCAACAAGTTTCTGAAAAGCTTAAGGGGGCAGAACCGTATTTACTGCGAGGTGCCGGCGTTCCCGAGATGGCCCCAATTACAACAGGTCTTGGTGAGTTCTTTCAGTACACCTTAGAAGTGGATCCCGCATTTAAGGATCAATATTCACTCGCAGATTTGCGGACATACCAAGATTGGATAGTTAAGCGCCAATTATTAGGAATTCCTGGCGTTGTGGAGGTTTCTTCTTTTGGAGGAAATTTGAAGCAATACGAAGTTGCGGTTAATCCTGAAAGGCTTCGTGCCATGCATGTGACGGTCAATCAAATCTTTACCGCCTTAGAAAACAACAATTCCAATTCAGGGGGTAGTTACCTCGAAAAAGGGACCGATGTGTATTTCATCCGAACGGAAGGTATGCTCGCGAGCCTAGCTGATGTAGAGAATGTCGTGGTAGATCAAAGAGGCCCTGCCGGAACGCCCATTCGTGTGAAGGATGTTGCGACGGTTCAGTTCGGCAAAGCGGTTCGATACGGTGCCATGACACGAAATGGAGAGGGTGAAGTGGTCGGTGCGGTGATGTTATTACTCAAAGGAGCCAGCGCGAATGAGGTTGTGCAAGATGTGAAAGTCCGCATGGAAGAAATTCAGAAAACGATGCCACAAGGGATAAAAATCGTTCCTTTTTTGGATCGTAGCGTTCTAATCGGCAAGGCCATTTCCACAGTTGAAAAGAATCTAATCGAAGGAGGATTAATCGTCGTTTTCATCTTGGTCTTATTGCTTGGTAATTTCCGTGCAGGTTTAATTGTGGCGTCTGTAATTCCCTTGTGTTTGCTTTTCGCCTTTGCGATGATGCACATTTTTGGGGTTTCGGCCAACCTAATGAGCTTAGGGGCCATTGACTTTGGATTGATTGTGGATGGTGCCGTCATTATTGTCGAGTCCATTATTCACCGACTCCATGCGCACAAGAAGGGCGAAGTCCTTTCGCAACATGAGATGGATGAAGAGGTGGGAATTTCTGCCAAAGCGATATTCCAGTCGGCAGCTTTTGGCGTCATCATCATTTTGATCGTGTATTTCCCCATCATGGCATTGGGGGGAATTGAAGGAAAAATGTTTAGACCGATGGCTCAAACGGTGAGTTTTGCCATTGTAGGAGCATTGATTCTTTCCCTAACCTACGTGCCCATGGCATCTGCTTTGTTTTTAAGCAAAAAGATTGACCACAAAGTGACGATTGCAGATCGAATTATGAATGCGATGTTTAGTCGTTATAAACCGATGGTCGACTGGGCATTGAGCAAACCCAAACTCATTGTGATACTATCTTCTGTGCTGCTTGTAGGAAGTATTGGTTTATTTACGACCTTGGGGGGAGAATTTATTCCAGAATTGAATGAAGGAGATTTTGCGGTGGAGGTTGTCTTACCAACCAACGCATCCTTGAGTCAAAGTATTCATGTCAACACAGAGGCTCAAAAACTATTGATGAAGCAATTTCCGGATGAAATCAAGCAAGTTGTTTCTCGTATTGGAGCATCTGAAATACCTACGGATCCCATGGGAATTAATGCTTGCGATTTGTTAATCATTTTGAAAGAGCCTTCAGCATGGAAAAAAGCGCATAGTCCTGAAGAGTTAGAAGCGAAAATGGATGAAGCCTTAAATGTTTTTCCAGAGGTTAATTTCGAATTTACCCAACCGATTCAAATGCGTTTTAATGAATTAATCGCGGGAGTTAAGTCAGATATCGCGATCAAGATTTTCGGGGAAGATTTAGGATTGTTGTTCGAGCATGCCACGGATGCTGCACGACACATTCGCAAAATTGATGGGGTAGGCGATATCAAAGTGCAGCAGATTGACGGTATCCCTCAATTGGTCGTGAAATTTAATCGGACTAAATTAGCTCAATATGGACTGAATGTTCAGGCGATTAACCAATTGATTAAAACAACTTTTGCTGGTGAAACGGCTGGAATTGTGATGGAGGGAGAAAAGCGATTTGATTTGGTTGTACGGATGGATTCCTTGCACCGACAAGACATCCAAAATCTCCGCGAATTGTATGTTGAGCTACCGAATGGAGGGCAGATTCCATTACAAGAGGTAGCTGAGGTTGATTTTGAAAACGCACCTGTAGAGGTTTCTCGCGATGATACGCACCGCAGAATTACGATTGGAATCAATGTTCGAAATCGCGACGTGGAAAGTGTTGTGGCGGATATTCAAAAAGTCATGAAAGAAAAAGTGGTATTGCCTGCAGGTTATTATGTGACCTATGGAGGAACCTTTGAAAATTTACAAGCCGCGAAATCCCGGTTGGCCCTCGTTGTGCCTATAGCCTTGGTCTTAATCTTCGTGCTCTTGTTTTTTACCTTCCAATCCTTTCTAGAAGCCTCTATTATTTATTTGGCCATCCCTTTATCGGCAATCGGTGGAATTTGGGCATTATGGTTGCGAGGAATGCCTTTCTCCGTTTCAGCGGGCATTGGTTTTATCGCCTTGTTTGGTGTCGCGGTGCTGAATGGAATTGTGCTATTATCCTTCTTTAAGCAGTTGGCAAATGAAGGCCTATCCGTTGAGGAGCGATTACAAAAAGGCCTAGCCTTGCGTTTCCGCCCTGTTATTATGACGGCAGCTGTTGCCTCCTTAGGTTTCTTGCCGATGGCGCTAAGTACATCGCCAGGTGCGGAGGTGCAAAGACCTTTGGCAACTGTCGTGATCGGAGGATTGATCACAGCGACTTTTTTAACCTTGGTTGTGATTCCGGTGGTTTATTCGATTTTGATGGGTAGAAAAGAACGAAAAGCAACAAGTGCTTTACTGGTTTTATTCTTATTAGGATTAGGCCTATCAAACGCTCAAGCACAAACCCCTAAGTTAAGTTTGAATCAGTGTGTAGCAGAGGCGTTGCAAAAGAACAGTTTGATTCGCTCGGGAGGTTTGGAGGTTCAAACGGCTGATGCGCTCATTGCCACAGGTCGTGAACTTCCCAAGGGGACACTTGATTTTCAATATGGCAAAACGCAAACTTACTTTAGTCAAGACTACACGGTCATGGCTAACCAAAGTATTCCTTGGCCGTCCTTATTGAAAGCACAGGTGAAAGCTTTGAGCTCACAAAAAATGATTGCTGAAAAGCGTTTAGCCGTAACCAAAAGTCTCGTTGCGGCGAGTGTGAAATGGTATTATTATCAATTGCTTGTCCAACAAAAACAAGCGGCCTTTCTAAAGCAACAAGATAGTTTATATGTTCAAATGCGCCGAGCGGCAAGTTTGAAGTATAAGGAAGGGGAAACGGGGAAATTGGAATTTGTTGCTGCGGAGGCACGCTTGCGTGAATTCCAACAAAAACAAGCTGCTTTGAGCTTGGATATGAAGGCCAATTATGCCCAACTCGCTTATTGGACGAATCACCCCAACCCTTTTGAAATTCAAGGAGACGAGCCTATCACAATGACCCTACAAAAAGGGAAAGATATTGCCTCTATGCCGGCCATTCAGTTGTTCGACGAACAAATTCAACACGGAAAATTGTTGACGGATGTAGAACGTCACAAGCTCTTGCCCGACATAAGAGTAGGAGCTGTTACGCAAAGTATTGAAAATTACGCGGGGCAAAATTTTATCCAAGCGGGGATCTCCATTCCCATTTTTGCCAAAGCACAAAAGGCTAGAGTCAAGGCGGCAGAAAGCAATGAGTTGTTCCTAGCTAGTCAAAAAGAACAAGGAATTGCGCAGCTCAGTGCGGAATTATCAAGTCAGTTCACGCTTTTGGAAAAGCATTTAAATGGGATTAATTATTACCAACAAACCGGCTTAGCACAAGCGGCATGGTTGGAATTAACCGCCTTGAAAAGTTACCAACAGGGTGAAATTGAATATGTGGAGATGTTGCAAAACACGCAGCAGGCTTGGCAAATTCGTGAACAATATTTACAAGAAGTATTGGCTTATAATCAGTCAATCGTACAAATCGAAACCATCTTAGGAAATGAATAAGTTAATCGCATTATCATTGGTCATTTTGTTGGCCAGCTGTGGAAAAGAAAAAGCCACGGAAACAAGCGCAGTTAGTACTGCCATTAAATTGACAGCCGAGCAAAAGCAAAATGCTGGCATTCAGTTCGGGACATTGGAAGAAAAATCGATGGCCGAAAGTGTATTCTGTACAGGTCTAGTGGACGTTCCCCCTATTTCATTGGCTTCGGTATCCTTGCCTATTGCGGGTTATGTCAAGTCTACGATTGAGGTTTTGCCCGGTAAGCAGGTCTCTAAAGGGCAGGTATTGGCCACCATCACAAGCATGGATTACATTCAGATGCAACAAGAATATCTGCAAGCACAAAGCCAAATGAATTTGTTGACAAGTGAACGTTCGCGGCAGCAAGTATTGCAGCAAGAGGAGGTTGGTTCAAAAAAGAAATTCCAACAAGCTGAGGCGGAATTAGGGAATCTACAAGCGATTTCTCGTGCATTAGCGATGAAATTGGAAATTTTAGGTTGTGATATGCAAGCTTTGGCGCAAGGGAAAATGAGTTCGAACCTGACGCTGAAGTCACCTATTGATGGCTTTATTCAGGATCAATCTTTGGCGATAGGCAAATACATTACGCCAACGGATGTTCTGGTTAAGATTGTTGGCGTAGCGCACAAGCATGTGGAACTAAAGGTTTTTGAGCGAGATCTCGCTAAACTTAGAATAGGCCAAACCATTCAATTTGAGGGTGACGGCAACAAATCGACGGGGAAAGTATTCTTAGTAGGCAAGCAAGTGGATATGAATACACGCCTGACACCTGTTCATGGTCATTTTACGATTGACGCGGATGAGCAAAAGTTTACCGTAGGCCAATTTGTCAATGCTATCATTCAAGTAGGCGAACAAAAGGTTTTGAGCATTCCGCAAGCGGGCTTGGCACGCGTGGGCAAAGGAGGCTACATTTATGTTGAGAAAACAGATGGTACGATGGCACAAATTCCGGTGGAGATCCGAAGCGCTGATATGGAGTGGGTGGGAATTAGACCTACGAAAGAATTGCCTGAAGGAAAAGTTGTTATTCAGGGGGCATCAGCTTTGGAGGCTATTTTTGCGAAAGACTAAGGCAATTGGCCCGACCAGGTTTGAAAGGCTTTCCAACTTTCAGGCAGTTTGACCTCTTGATCAAATAAACCAAAGATTGTCGAGCCTGAGCCACTCATCGCCGCGTATTGTGCTCCTAGGGCATATAATTCATTTTTGATATTCGCTAATTGTGGATAAGCAGGGAAGAGACTATTTTCAAAATCATTGGAAATGGTCTCTTTCCATGTTTCTAAGGGTTTTGTTAATTGCTTCTCCCAGTTTTTACGGGCTTTTTTAGGCTTAATTCCGGCATAGGCTTCTTGCGTCGATATGCCAAAATTGGGGTAAACCATCACCAAAAACTTTCCTGTTAATGTCAGGTCAATCGTGGCGAGAACATCTCCTTTTTCAGAACCCAACTGTGCTTGATTGAATAAGAAAAAGGCACAATCACTTCCTAATTTTTGAGCATAAGGGATTAAATCTTCATTCGTCAAGGGAAGTTTGAACATATCCCGAAGTCCCATTAGTGTAAATGCCGCATCGGATGATCCGCCTCCTAAGCCTGCTCCCATGGGGATAACTTTATGTAGATGAATATGAACAGGGGCTATGTTGAAAGCCTCTTTTAAGAGCATAAATGCTCGGTAGCATAAATTAGATTCCAATGTTCCCGAAATCGCTAATCCCGATGTGCTGAATTCAAAGGTGCTGCTCGGCGTGATTTCTAAAATATCTGACCATGGCGCAGGATAGAAACACGTGGATAGATTGTGAAAACCATCCGTTCTTTTTTCGGTAACATAAAGCCCCAAATTGATTTTGGCATTTGGAAATAAGATCATAATTAGTCTTCTAAGGTGTTACTGATTCCTAGAACTTTCAGGAGTAGATTGATGAAGAATAGGAAAAAGGCCAATTGGAAAAATACTTGGGCTGCGGATTTATGTTCCACTTCTTGGATGAGTAATTTTCGAGATTTTTCCATGATATCAATTTCACGGAAAATGGCTTGTAATGTTTGTTTGTCCCTAGCACGATAAAAGCGACCATTTGCCTGTTGGGCAATCATCCGAAGCGTACTTTCATCTACGGGATCTAGGCTAGCTTTTGTGCTTCCTACAGCAATTGTATATACTTTAATTTTAAAAGTTTTTGCTAATTCTGCGGATGTTAATGGGTCTAAATTACCCGCTGTATTATTCCCATCACTGATGAGAATAATGATTTTTTTAGGATTAGCTTCTTCTCGAATTTGGTTGATGCACATCCCTAAAGCATCGCCTAAAGCTGTCCCTTCTTCTGCAACTTGTTCATGAGATAGCGCGCGGAGTGAAAACGATAAAAAGCTACTATCTGCCGTAATTGGGCTCGATAAATAGGGGGCTCCGGCAAAAGCAACGAGCGCAATTTTGTCAAATTTCCGTCCTGCAATGAAGGCTTGAGCCGTTTGTTTTGCAACGGCTAATCGTGAAGGCTGTACATCTTTGCTTAACATGGATGAGGAAACATCCAGGCCTATGGCAATGTCTACTCCTTCTTGTTGTATCCGCGTGTGGTAAATGGACTTATAGGGATCTGCAAGTGCAACGATGAGCGATATCATGCAAAGGCTCAAGACAGTGTCTGGCAAAAAGGTTAAGATGCGGGTTAATTTGTGTTGTTTAAATGGGGCTTTGAATGATAAGACGACACGAGACTGGTTCTTTCTTTTGACTAATAGTCGAATAAGAATGATCAGCAGGGGTAATGGAATGAGATAAAGAAATATTGTATTTTCCCAGGAATAGGAAAAAATAGATTTTACTTGATGCCAAGAATAAAAGAGGTTGAATTTCATGATCGCTTGACTTCTTGATTAATTTTTGCCCGTTCTTGCATGTAAACGGTTTCTGCAATTTCGAGCAAAACTTTAATGGCTTCGAGGGTTTTTGCCGAAAAATTACCTCCATAAATGGCTGAATCTACTTCCTGTAATGTCTTTTCCAAGCGCTTGTCAGGTAGGTTATCAACCATTTCTGTCGTTGTGAAGGTGGCAAATGGAATGTCAGTCAGTTTTTCCAAATAATTTTTCCAAAGCGCAGTTGCATTCTCTAAATTCTGTAAACCTTTCGATGAATTTGAAATGTTCCGCATAAGCCGCTGGTAAGCACGTCTAAATTCTAGGTTTTTCCTCCAAAGTAAGTAAAGTTTGATGCCTTGTCGGATCCGATTCCCCAATAACCAATAAATAAGCCCGATGGCAATGAGCACGGTGATCGCCCCAAGGGTCAAGTTTCGAACATCAGGTTTGGGCTTTAATGGACTGATGGGGATGGATTGTATTAATGAATCGATTTTTATTTCCTTCGCATTGGGCATTAAACGCTTCAGATAAATGGTGTCTTGTGAGGGCGATACAAGGGTACAGTCTAACTCGGTTTGAACCGCGATGGGGATGCGTAAGGTCTGAAAATCCTGAATTTGAAATTGGCGAAATGTGTACACCGCCGAATCAATACTTATGTTTTTGCTACTTGTTTTTGTTGGGTAATAATCTTTTTTAATGGGCTTAAATACGCCAAAAGCATGATTGATACTTGGGAAAAAGATTTCCTGTTGGGGCGAATGTGATACCCGTAACACATAATGAATATCTTGCCCAATTTTGGCAGAATCCTCTAAAAAACGACCTAGTACACGAATGGCTTGTCCTTGCTGTATCATTTTCTCACATTAAAAAGTTTCACTAAGGCAGGCACAAAGTCTTCGCCGGCAGGAATGGCTACGTAATCCGCCTGCCATTGCTTGCATTGGTTTTTTAATTGTGTGTAATCACTATTGTTTGCTTTTAATAATTCGCGAAATGTACTAGCTGAGGTATTCATCCAAGTGGTTTGCTTACGTTCAGGATCATAAACAGGAATGATGCCCATTTTAGGTAATGCCGTCTCTAGTTTATCTTGTAGGTGAACAACGACCAAATCATGCTTTTGAGCTAATGCACGAAGTAAATCCTCATAATTTTCGTCGATGAAGTCTGATAAGACAAAAACCAAACTCTTACGTTTCAATGCTTGTAGCGTGAATTTTAGTCCAGCTTTTAAATCCGTACCTGAGGCTAATGGAGCCAATTTAAAAATTTCAGAAATGGTTTTGTATCCATGTTTTTTGCCAGCACCTGGGGCGATGAATTTCTCATTTTGGTCGGAATAGGCACAAAAACCAATATGCCCTGCTTCTTGCATAGCGGAGAAAGCGAGTACGCCTGCTACCTCCTTTAGGGTGTTAAGTTTGCTCTTATTTCGTTTGCCCACGAGTTGAGAGGCACTAACGTCCAACAAGAAAAAGACGGTTTGTTCTTTCTCTTCCTTGAATAATTTTACAAATGTGCCATGCCCTTTCGCGGTTGTATTCCAGTCGATGTGGCGTACATCATCGCCATAATGGTATTGTCTCAGGTCACTAAATTCCAAGCCTGACCCCTTGAAAATAGAGGAAAAGTTGCCGTGCATTTGCGTGTTTATCGCTTTACGAATGCGAATTTCCAATTGCACAATATGAGTAAGGAATGATCGAATATCCACTTCTTTTTGCCGAAATTTAGCTTTAGAATCTTGCTAAATTACCGATTTTTTGAGCACTTTGGATGAAAAGCGAGAAAAGCTTTCTAATTTGTATCAAATTTGATTTATGCGATTTTATATCACAATTCTCTTGTTGGCCTGTGTGGCATGCTCAGATTCGAAGCCCACGAATCGACTTCCTGAGGATCAAATGGCCGATATTTTGGCCGATATTCATTTGGATGAAGGGAAAATTAGCGCATTGAATATCGTCAGCGTGGATACCTCGGTTATCCTTTATAATCAATTGGAGCGGGCCACGTTAAAACGTCACGGGGTTGATTCTACTCGTTTTGCCAAAAGCTTTGCAGAATATGTTCAAGAGCCTCAGGATTTTATCGACTTGTACAAGCGAGTTAATGCGGCCTTGGCGAAAAAGCAACAAATGAAAAAATAGGATGAAAATTCTCATTGTTTTAATCTTGTTTAGCACTTCTATCATGGCACAAATTCCATTTATTCAAGGTCACCGCGGTTGTCGGGGATTATTCCCAGAGAATTCTTTGCCTGCTTTTGCGCATGCGCTGGAATTGGGTGTGCGCGTGTTGGAAATGGATGTCGTCTTGTCTGCCGATGGCAAAGTGGTCGTGAGTCATGAACCCTATATGAATGCGCGGTATGCGAGCCATCCTTCGGGAGAAGCTGTCATTCGATCGGAAGAATCGTCCTTGAATTTATACCAAATGCCCTATTCGGAGATCAAACGATTTGATGTGGGAAAGCGAGGAAATAGCTTGTTTTTGGAGCAAAAGGCAATGCCAACTTACAAACCTCTGCTTGCCGAAGTTCTCGCAATGGGTGAGGCGTTTCGCAAGCAAACAGGTGAAGCAGTCTATTATAACATTGAGATCAAGTCGGAGCCAGGGGAATATGGTAAATCCCAACCGGCAACGGTGAAGGAGTTTGCTGATGTGGTGCAGGGGCAGATTCGTCAATCTGTGGCGAATGAATTTGTGATTTTGCAAAGTTTCGACATGTCAGTATTGGCCTATTATCACCAAACCTATCCGGAAGTGCGCTTATCGGCCCTAGTGGAATCTGAAAAGCCACAATTTGTATTGGATACCTTGGGGTTCATCCCATCGATTTACAGTTCTAGTTATCAATATTTGTCGGAAGAAATGATTCAGTTTTGTCACGCCAAAGGCATGCAGGTGATTCCATGGACGATTAATACCACGGACCAAATGAAGCAGTTTGTAGCCATGGGTGTTGATGGAATCATTACCGACTATCCAAATCGCGCGCCCAAGATTCATTAATAATTATGTCCTTGTTTAACGAGACTTTATTGTGGTTTATGAAGCGGCGGATGCCGCGGATTGAGGCAATTTATGAACGGCCCTTGGATTTGCAATTTGATGGATTGCGTCGATTAATTACGGAGGGAAGAGAAACTGAATGGGGAAAGAAATACGGATATGAGGATTTTAACTCGTATGAGACTTTTCGCCAAAGGGTACCCATTTCAACCTATGAAGAGCTTTTTCCCTACATCGAGCGGATGATGCAAGGGGAACAGCAAGTCTTATGGTCTTCGCCGATTAACTGGTTTTCTAAATCGTCGGGAACCACAAATGCCCGGAGTAAGTTTATTCCTGTCTCAAAGGAATCCTTGGAAGAGTGTCACATGATGGGCGGGAAGGACATGATTACGCTATTGATTCAAAATAAGCCCGAGACGAAGATTTTTGAAGGCAAAGGCCTTTCGATTGGAGGAAGTTTAACTTCGGATTCCATGAATTCGAGTATGTTGATGGGGGATGTTTCTGCAGTGGTGATGAAGAATTTGCCTATTTGGGCACAGATGATTCGGACGCCCTCGTTGGACGTCGCATTAATGGGCGATTGGGATCAGAAGATTGAGAAGATGGCGCTGGAGACATCACAGGAAAATGTGACGAGTATTTTAGGCGTTCCTACGTGGACATTGGTGTTGATCGAGAAGATTTTGGAAATAACGGGTAAACAATCTATTCTGGAAGTTTGGCCAAATTTTGAATTTTTGGTTCATGGTGCGGTCGCATTTGGACCTTATCGGGAATTATTTCAAACGCATATTTTCCCCTCTTCGGAAGTAAGATTCTTGGAGATTTATAATGCATCAGAAGGTTTTTTTGGCATTCAGGATGATTTGAATAAACCCGATGAAATGCTATTGATGTTGGATTATGGCATTTTTTATGAATTCATCCCGATGGGTGAAAAGGGGGAGGAGCATGACTCGATTGTTCCTTTGGAGCAGGTTGAGTTGGGAGTGAATTATGCCGTGGTGATTACGACGAATTCGGGTTTGTGGAGGTATAAGATTGGAGATACGGTAAGATTTACGTCATTGAGTCCCTATCGGGTAAAGATTTCGGGAAGAACCAAGCATTTTATTAATGCATTTGGAGAAGAATTAATCATTGAAAATGCGGAGCAGGCTGTTGCGGCGGCTTGTCGGGCGACTGATTCGGAAATCAAGGATTATACGGCGGCACCGGCTTATATGGATGGTGGAAAACGCGGAAGTCACGAATGGGTGATTGAATTTTCGCGTGCGCCAAAAGATTTGCGTACCTTTGCGGTTGTGTTGGATGAAACCTTGCGTGCGAACAATTCGGATTATGATGCGAAACGTTCTTATGATTTGGTTTTGGGGTCCCCTAAAATTCATGAAGCGCCGGCAGGAACATTTTATGGCTGGATGCGGAGTCGTGGTAAATTAGGGGGTCAACACAAGGTGCCTCGTTTGAGTAATCACCGCGAATTTTTAGAAGGAGTTTTGGCTCATATCAATCAATAACATGGCTTTAAAAGAAACAATTGAGGCAGGCATCAAAGATGCGATGCGTGCAAAAGATGCAGATCGTTTACGTGCGTTACGTGCGATTAAATCGATGATTTTACTCGAGGAGACTTCGGGCTCGAATGCAGATGGCCTATCGGCAGATGCAGAAATGAAGATTTTAATGAAGGCTGCAAAGCAACGCAAAGATTCATTGGATGTTTATGTAAATCAAAATCGTCCGGATTTAGCGGAGAAAGAACAAGCGGAATTATCAATTATCGAAGAGTTTTTACCCAAACAATTATCTGAAGAGGAACTAACGACGCGCATTGCCGAAATCATTGCGGCTGTTGGCGCTACGAGCCCAGCTGATATGGGCAAGGTGATGGGTGCTGCTTCGAAGCAATTAGCCGGTTTAGCAGATGGGAAGGCGATTTCAGTGAAGGTAGGCGAATTATTGAAAAAATAGATGGAATTGAAGAAACGGGCGATACGGAATTTGAGTTTGGATGCGTTGAAGCAGGAAATGCTTCAGCACGGGGAGCCTGCGTTTCGTGCCAAACAAGTGTATGAGTGGATTTGGAAAAAGTCGGTGCGCTCGTTTGAAGCCATGGCGAATATTCCAAAAACAACTCGTGAGTGGTTGGAGACTGAATTTGATTTACAATGTGTGACGACTGCGGAGATGCAGGTGAGTACGGACCGGACGATTAAGTCAAGTTTTGCCTTACATGATGCACATTTGATTGAGGGGGTGTTGATTCCGACGCGTGAGCGTATGACTGCTTGTGTTTCGTCGCAGGTGGGATGCTCATTGACCTGCAGCTTTTGTGCGACAGGTTACATGGATCGGAAGCGGAATTTGGAGGCATTTGAGATTTATGATCAGGTGGTGTTGATTCGTGATCAGGCGCAGGAGAAATATGGGATTCCTTTGACCAATATTGTTTATATGGGGATGGGGGAGCCCTTATTGAATTATGCCAATGTGTTAGCTTCGATTGAGATGATTACTTCGCCGGAAGGTTTGGGGATGGCATCTCGTCGGATTACGGTTTCAACGGCTGGAATTGCGAAGATGATCAAGAAGTTGGGAGATGATCAGGTAAAGTTTAATTTGGCACTGTCATTACATGCGGCAAATGATGAGAAGCGGAATCGCATTATGCCGATCAACGAGTCGAATACATTGGAGGCCCTTTCGGAGGCTTTGCGGTATTTTTACGAGAAGACGGAGAATGAGATTACGCTGGAGTATATCATGTTTAACAAGTTCAATGATTCAGTAGAAGATGCGAAGGAGTTGTATGAATTCGCGCGTCATTTGCCTTGTAAGATTAATATTATTGAGTACAATCCGATTAAGCAGGCGGATTTTGTGAATGCGGAGGCGGATGCGTTGGCTAAGTTTACGGCATTTTTGGAGAGTAAGAAGATGATTGTGAATGTCCGTCGGTCGAGAGGCAAAGATATCGATGCGGCCTGCGGGCAGTTGGCCGGTAAAAAATAAGCCATGAACGAGCTTTTCCCCATATTTTTAAAGTTGGACCGTTTGAACACGCTCGTCGTGGGTGGAGGGAACGTGGCTTTGGAAAAAGCTTCGGCTTTGTTGCGAAATTCACCAAGTGCTCAAGTGACAATGGTAGCGCCCATGTTTCGGGCTGAGACGTTGGCGTTTTTGAAGGATTATCCGCAGGTAGAGGTTTGTGAGCGGGCTTTTGAGTTTTCGGATTTGGAAGGTCGGGACTTAGTGGTTTGTGCGACGGATAATCGGGAATTGCATGTAGAGATTAAGGCTGCTTGTGTGGAACGTCATTTACTGTGTAACGTGGCGGATACGCCGGATCTATGTGATTTTTATTTAGGTTCGATTGTGCAGAAAGGCGATTTGAAGATTGCGATTTCTACGAATGGGAAGTCGCCTACTTTGGCGAAGCGAATTCGAGGATTTTTGGAGGATGTGATTCCTGAGGAGATACAAGAGGGTCTGGAGGGGATGGAGGCAGTGCGGAAGACGCTTAAGGGGGATTTTCAGGCAAAGATTAAGGCCTTGAATGAGCTGACGAAAGACTTAGTTTTTCGAAAGTAGTCCCTTTACCTTTGCCAATCCTCCAAGGTTTGGCAAAGGTACGGGAGAGCTTCGATATTTTTTTGATTTCAGTGTGATTACCAAGTTCTTGGTAAATTGATTTAACAGTATTTATTTTTCGCGTGAGGTGCTTAGTTTTAGTGAAAATCTAATCACTATACTATGTCACATTTATCACATTATTTGACTCGATTTCATTCGGGGAACTATTATCATATTTATAATCGGGCGATTGATCGGAAGTTGATGTTCAAGTCGCGCTCGAATTATCATTATTTTATGCATTTGTGGAAACGCTACCTGGGTGGGTATTTGGATGTAATTTCGTACAGTCTAAATGCGAATCATTTTCACTTTTTGGTTCGGGTGCGGTATTTTAGTGCAGAACAGTTGAAGGGACGCACGGAGCATGAGTTGGTCGCTGAGCGGCTAAAAATATTTTTCAGGACTTATGCAATGGCGTTTAATAAGCGGCATACGCGGACTGGGTCTTTGTTCGAAGGGCCATTTAAGCGGGTATTGATTGGAGATAATCATTATTTGACTTATCTGATTCAGTATATCCATGTGAATCCTGAGAAGAATAAGCTGTGTGCTGATTTTAGAACTTGGGATTGGAGTTCATACAAATATATTGTTAAGCCAAGTGATTCTGTTGTAGATCGGAACTTTGTGATTGAATGGTTTGGGAGTCTTTATGAATTCCAACAATTTCATTTGAAAGAAAATCAAGAAGTTGATATTCGCTCATTTTTATCAGATGATGAAGATTAAAAAAACTTTCCTCCCTGTACCTTTGCCAAACCTTGGAGGATTGGCAAAGGTAAAAGAAAAAGGGGGCTGCGCAGCAGCCCCCTTTTGAATTAAAAACCTCGAAAGATTATAAGTATTGATTTGCGTTTGTTGCGTTCAAATCTTCGAAAGCTGTCTTTAAACGAGCAACCAAAGTTTCTTCGCCTTTACGTAACCAAACACGGGGGTCATAATATTTCTTGTTTGGAGCATCGTCACCTGTAGGGTTACCAATTTGACCTTGCAAATAAGCTTCGTTTGCTTTGTAGAAGTTTAAGATACCTTCCCAGAATGCCCATTGCGTATCTGTGTCAATGTTCATTTTGATAGCTCCGTAAGATAAAGCTTCACGGATTTCCTCGCGAGAAGAACCTGAACCACCGTGGAATACGAAGTTGATAGGCTTCTCAGCAGCAAGGCTATATTTTTCTTTGATGAACTCTTGCGAGTTTTTCAAGATGACCGGTTGTAATTTTACGTTACCTGGTTTGTAAACGCCGTGTACGTTTCCGAATGCCGCAGCGATTGTGAAACGGTGTGAGATTTTGCTCAACACTTCGTAAGCGTAAGCAACCTCTTCTGGTTGTGTATATAATTTAGATGAGTCAACGTCAGAATTATCAACGCCATCTTCTTCGCCACCTGTAACACCTAATTCGATTTCAAGTGTCATGCCCATTTTAGACATACGCTCAAGATATTTTGCACAGATTTCTAAGTTTTCTTCCAAAGGCTCTTCAGACAAGTCGATCATGTGCGAAGAGAATAATGGTTGGCCTGTTTCCGCGAAGAATTTTTCACCAGCGTCCAAAAGACCGTCGATCCAAGGTAAAAGTTTTTTAGCACAGTGATCCGTGTGTAATACAACTTGAACACCGTAAGCTTTCGCCATTTGGTGAACGTGGTAAGCACCTGAGATAGAACCTGCGATAGCAGCAGCTTGATTTTCGTTTGAAAGGGTCTTTCCAGCGTAGAAAATACCGCCACCATTTGAAAATTGAATGATTACTGGAGAGTTAACAGCTTTAGCTGCTTCTAATACAGCATTTACTGTATCTGTACCGGTAACGTTTACTGCAGGTAATGCAAATTGATTTTTCTTTGCGATTTCAAATAACTCTTGAACCGCATCTCCATGCAATACTCCTTTTTGAGTGGATAAACTTGACATAATGATTTTTTTTCTTGGGAAATAAATATAAAGTACCTGATATTCAGCAAGTAATGCCCAAAAATACTAAAATAAGTTCAATTTCTAGGTATCAAAATGAGAAAAATACAATTTTAGGCGATGGGGGCAGTTGACAGTGGTCGGTAGGCAGTGATCAGTCAGGAGTCCGAAGTCCGAAGGGAGATAGTCCGAAGTAAGTGGTCAGTCCGAAGGGAGATAGTTCAGTCAGTCTCTAGTAGTCAGTGTTCAGTGTTCAGTGATCAGTCCGAAGTCCGGAATCAGTTGTCAGTAGCCAGAAGGAAATAATAAAGAATCTTTTGTGACGCCATTTATAATTAATGTATAATAGTTATTAGCACTTACAGGTTACTGAACTCCCTTCGGACTTCGGACTTTTTCCCTCCGGACTATTTCCCTCCGGACTGACAACTGACGACTACTGACTAGCGACTTTCCCCTAATTCCCTGATTTTCAAAATATTTTTACTCAACCTCTTGCACGTATTATTTTTTTCTGTACCTTTGCACTCCCGTTCGACAAACGCAGTTTTCAATTCCGAAAGAGGTTGGCAGAACTTCTCGAATTTATTTTAAACACAAAAATGCGGGTCGAAACAGGGTTTAAATTGAGGTAAGCTCGATTTTTGTGTCAGAACTGGTATTGGTTAGTACAAGTTGAATGCCCAACGTATTAATTGAATATTAAGCTACACAGAGTGATTTTCACTGTTATCCACAGTGACTCCACTTTGTCGCCTTGTACCAATTCTGCTTTTTATTTAATGTGATTCCTATATCGTTGCGAAACGATTTTGAATAAAAGTCTTACAACAAGCCTCGATCGCCTTGTAAGCATATTTTTTAATAAATATAAAATACTATGTCTGGAATTATTGGTAAAAAAATCGGAATGACCAGCCTATACATGGAAGACGGGAGATCTGTCGCATGTACGCTGATTGAAGCCGGACCTTGCGTGGTAACGCAGGTAAAAACCGTTGAGAAAGAAGGCTATAACGCCGTTCAAATCGGTTATGGTGAGAAGAAGGATAAGCACACGACAAAATCTTTGTTGGGTCACTTCAAAAAAGCAAACACCACTCCTAAGAAAAAACTTGTTGAGTTTCGCACGTTTGAGCAACCTTTAGCATTAGGGGATGTTTTGACGGTAGAGATGTTAGAGGTAGAAACGTTTGTTGACGTGGTAGGTACTTCTAAAGGTAAGGGTTTTCAAGGTGTTGTTAAGCGTCACGGATTTGCCGGAGTAGGAGGACAAACACACGGTCAACATAACCGTGGTCGTCACCCAGGTTCAATCGGTGCGTGTTCATTCCCATCTCGTGTATTCAAAGGTTTGCGTATGGCGGGTCGTACAGGGGGTAATCGTGTAAAGGTTCAAAACTTACAGGTTTTGAAAGTTTATCCAGAGAAAAACCTTTTGGTTGTATCGGGATCGGTACCAGGAGCAAAGAACTCATACGTAATCATTGAAAATTAAAATTCGGGCATAGCCTATAGACATTCTGAAGTATGGAATTATCAGTATATAACATCGCAGGAAAAGATACCGGAAAGAAAGTAACCCTTTCTGACGAGATCTTTGGAATCGTTCCAAACGAGCATGTGGTTTACTTAGATGTGAAGCAATATTTAGCTAATCAACGTCAAGGTACTCACAAAGCGAAGGAGCGTGCAGAAGTTTCACGTTCAACTCGTAAGTTGAAGAAACAAAAAGGTACAGGTGGCGCACGTGCGGGTTCAATGAAATCGCCGTTGATGAAAGGTGGTGGTCGTATTTTCGGTCCACGTCCACGTGATTACCATTTCAAATTGAACAAGAAAGTTAAATCTTTGGCTCGCCAGTCGGCATTAGCAGCTAAAGCACAATCAGGCGATATCGCTGTTTTGGATACTGTATCATTTGATACACCAAAAACAAAAGCATATTTAGCGATGTTGAAAGCTCTTTCTTTGGATAACACAAAATCGTTGTTGATCACGAATGAAGTGGACAAGAACGTGGTATTGTCAGGACGTAACGTACCTAAAACAAAGGTATCAAATGCGGCAGACGTTAATACGTACGATTTGGTTAATGCATCGAAATTGTTAATTACGGTGGATGCAATCCAAAAAATTGAGTCAACATTTAGTAAATAATTTACGGAGCTTCGGTTCTGTGTAAACGAAATAAACAATGGGCATTATTAAACGTCCGGCCTTGACTGAAAAGTCGCAAGCCATGCAAGAAAAAGGCAAATACGTGTTTGTAGTTGAATTGACAGCAAACAAGATTGAAATTGCCAAGGAGGTTAAAAAAATGTACGGAGTTGATGTACAAGATGTACAAACAATGCGTCAAATTGGAAAAGTTAAGTCCAAGAGCACACGTACAAAGGTTACTTCAGGACGCACGTCAACTTACAAGAAGGCGATCGTTACAGTAGCAGCGGGAGAGGTAATTGACTTCTACCAAGGAATTTAATAAAAATAATTAAGGGGGTTCATCCCGATAAATTGAACTAATTAAATGGCAGCAATTAAAAAAATTAAACCAACAACTCCAGGACAGCGTCAGCGTATTGCGCCGACGTTCGAGGAGATTACTACGGATAAGCCGTATAAGCCCCTTTTGGAGCCTATTAAGCGTACAGGTGGTCGTAATGCGGATGGTCGTCGCTCGATGCGTTACATCGGTGGTGGTCACAAGCGTCGTTACCGTGTGATTGATTTTACACGTGCGAAGTTTGATGTACCTGCAACTGTTTTGACAGTTGAGTATGATCCGAACCGTACTTCACGTATTGCCTTGATCGAATATGCTGATGGTGTTAAGACATATATCTTAGCTCCTGCAGGAATTCAAGTAGGTCAAACAGTTATTTCAGGAGAGAAAGTTGCTCCAGAAGTAGGTAATACATTGCCATTGGCAAATATCCCTTTGGGTACTTTGGTTCACGCCATTGAGTTACAACCAGGAAGAGGAGCTGAAATGGCTCGTTCGGCTGGAACGTATGCTCAGTTATTAGCGCGTGATGGAAAATATGCTACGTTGAAGTTGCCTTCAGGTGAGATGCGTATGGTATTAGCTCGTTGTGTTGCAACAATCGGGACAGTATCTAACTCGGATCACATGAACGTGAACTTAGGAAAAGCAGGTCGTCATCGTTGGTTGGGTCGTCGTCCACGTGTTCGTGGTGTTGTTATGAACCCAGTTGATCACCCAATGGGTGGTGGTGAGGGTCGTTCTTCAGGAGGTCACCCACGTTCACGTACTGGTTTATTGGCTAAGGGTAAGAAAACTCGTAATCCAAAGAAAAACACTAATCGTCTTATCATCAGTAGAAGAAAAAAATAGTAGATGGCACGTTCACTAAAAAAAGGTCCTTACATTGATTACCGCCTTGATAACAAGGTTCAAGTTATGAATGATTCTGGCAAGAAGTCAGTAATCAAAACTTGGTCAAGACGCTCAATGATTTCTCCAGATTTCGTTGGTCACACATTTGCGGTTCACAATGGTAACAAGTTTATCCCAGTTTATGTAACTGAGAACATGGTTGGTCACAAATTGGGAGAATTTTCTCCGACGCGTAACTTCCGTGGTCACATTGCGAAGAAAGACAAAGGTAAAAAGTAAAAAGGGTGACCTTCGGGTCCTGTAATCAGATATTGTAAAATGGAAGCAATTGCTAAATTAAGAAATGTTCCTACGTCACCACAGAAGATGCGTATTGTCGCAGATATGGTACGTGGACAGAAAGTATCCAAAGCATTGGGTATCTTGAAATTTGAGCCCAAAGTTGGTGCGAAGGCTATTGAGAAATTGTTGCTCTCAGCCGTTTCTAACTGGCAAAACAAGCATGTGGATGCTAAAATTGAGGAGGCTGACTTGTACATCAAGACGATCTTCGTCGATGGAGGTGCTTCAATCAAGCGTTTACGTCCAGCTCCGCAAGG
Organism: Aquirufa sp. TARAVU-A1A; assembly: GCF_054558675.1. Lineage (NCBI taxonomy): Bacteria > Pseudomonadati > Bacteroidota > Cytophagia > Cytophagales > Flectobacillaceae > Aquirufa > Aquirufa sp. TARAVU-A1A. Next base: position 147,539 of record NZ_JBPXKP010000001.1, on the reverse strand, counting down.
ACGTGGGCACCGCATCTTGAAGCGTTCGAATCACATTACCCTCGTAGTAGCTTCTTCGGCAGCTCCTATCTTGGAAGAAACAACAGCAGAATAATTAACTATTAGATAAAACAAGAAATGGGACAAAAAATTAACCCCGTTGGATTAAGATTAGGTATCGTAAGAGGTTGGGATTCTAACTGGTACGGAGGCAAAACATTTGCTGATAAACTAGTTGAAGACGAGAAAATCAGAAAATATGTAGCTGCTCGTATTCCAAAAGGATCTATCTCTAAAGTTATTATTGAGCGTACCTTAAAGCGCATCACGTTAACAATCAATACGGCTCGTGCTGGTGTTGTTATTGGAAAGCAAGGTGCTGAGGTAGACAAGGTAAAAGAAGAGTTAAAAGCCATCACTGGCAAGGATGTTCAAATCAACATCTTTGAGATCAAGCGTCCTGAGATTGATGCTAAATTGATCGGTGAAGCGATTGCTCAACAATTACAAGCTCGTATTTCATTCCGTCGTGCGATGAAACAAGCAATTGCTTCGGCAATGCGTGTGGGAGCACAAGGGATTAAATTGAAATTATCAGGTCGTTTAGGAGGTGCTGAAATGGCACGTTCTGAAGGATATAAGGAGGGACGTATTCCTCTTCATACGCTTCGTGCGGATGTTGATTATGCGATCTCAGAAGCGTTAACTGTATACGGAAAGATCGGTATCAAAGTATGGGTATTCCGTGGTGAGGTTTTCGGTAAGCCAGATTTGTCGCCAAATGCGAACATGGGCTTGCAGTCTACAGCAGCAGATTCTCGCCCAGGTGACCGTGGTGGTCGTCCAGGTGACCGTGGTGGTCGCGGACGTCGTCCAGATGGTGATCAAGGTGGAGATCGTAACAAGGCAGGTGGTCCAGGTGCCGGTGGTCGTGGACGTGGTGGAAAACGCTAATTGCCTAAAATAAATCAAGAAATAGATATTAGACTTTTAAGAAGATGTTACAACCAAAAAGAACCAAATTTCGTAAGTCCCAAAAAGGCCGCGTAAGAGGTGTTGCCACTCGTGGGCACGAAATTGATTTTGGATCATTCGCTATTAAATCGTTAGAGCCGGGACGTATTACAGCACGTCAAATTGAGGCTGCTCGTATTTCGGTTACTCGTGCTATGAAGCGTGAAGGCCAAGTTTGGATCCGTATTTTCCCTGACAAAGTAATTACGAAAAAACCTGCAGAGGTTCGTATGGGTAAGGGAAAGGGAGCTCCAGAGTACTGGGTAGCTAACGTTCGTCCAGGAACTATTTTGTTTGAATCGGCGGGTGTACCTTTAGCGATTGCTCAAGAGGCATTGCGTTTGGCAGCTCAAAAATTGCCGATGCGCACGAAGTTTGTCGTACGTAGAGATTATTCAGAATAGGTTTTAGGCCTGATGGTTTAAACATCCAAATAGCATTGTTATGAAAAACGCAGAAATAAACAAATTAGGAGTAGACGAATTGAAGAAAGCCATTGCGGCTGAGCAAGAGAACTTGACTCGTTTGAAATTAGCACACGCTATTTCACCGATCGAGAATCCGATGCGTATTCGTGAAACTCGTCGTGTTATCGCTAAGTTAGAGACAGCTCTTACAAAAGCAGTAAACGCATAAGTAAAAATTAATTTTAATAGATCGTGTCCACATACGGCTCACGGTCAATTGTTTAACAAGTTAACAAACCAACGATGGAACAGAGAAATCTAAGAAAGGTAAGGATTGGGAAAGTAGTTAGTGATAAGATGGATAAATCAATCACATTAACTGTTGACCGTAAGGTAAAACACCCCTTGTACGGAAAGTTCGTACAAAAGACTACTAAATTGATGGCACATGATGAAAATAATGATTGTGGTATCGGTGATACAGTGAAAGTGATGGAAACACGTCCTCTTTCAAAAAATAAGCGTTGGAGATTAGTCGAAATTATCGCTAAAGCGAAATAAGACCCCTCTTGTTATTCAATTTTAAAATTTAAAGATCAAAGATAATGTTACAGCAGGAATCAAGATTGGGTGTAGCGGATAATTCTGGAGCAAAAGAAGTTTTGGTAATTCGCGTTTTAGGCGGTACTGGTAAAAGATATGCTTCTGTAGGCGATAAAATTGTCGTTTCAGTTAAATCAGCTCTTTCTTCATCAAATATGAAAAAAGGTACGGTTTCTCGTGCGGTGGTTGTTCGCACGAAAAAAGAAATTCGTCGTAAGGATGGAACGTATATTCGTTTTGAAGATAACGCAGCCGTGTTATTGAACGCGAATGATGAGCCAAGAGGAACACGTATTTTCGGGCCAGTTGCTCGTGAGTTGCGTGAGGCAGGATTTATGAAAATCGTTTCCTTAGCCCCTGAAGTTTTATAAGATCGATGACATATTGGGTTAACCAATAGAAAGAATCATACAATGGAAAAGAAAATTATCAAGCAAACAAAATTGCACATCAAAAAAGGTGATACAGTGATGGTTATCGCTGGTAACGCAAAAGGTAAAACGGGTGTTATCAAAGAAGTGATCACAGAGAAATCTCGTGCAATTGTGGAAGGTGCTAACCTTCAAACAAAACACGTTAAGCCTTCTGCGAGCAATCCTCAAGGGGGTATCGAAAAGCGTGAAGGTTCAATCCACATCTCTAACCTGATGGTTGTAGAAAATGGAAAGGCTGTTCGCACAGGACGTAAGCTAAACGAGAAAGGTAAATTACAACGTTACTCAAAAGCAACAGGTAAGTTTATCGCATAATTAAGAATGTAAAACGTGGGTCGGAAATCCACAAAATATAAGAACATGGCAGTACCTAGATTAAAAGAGCGTTATCTGAAAGAGGTTGTACCTGGCTTGAAAACTAAGTTTGAGTACAAATCAGTAATGCAAGTTCCTAAGATTACTAAAATCGTAATCAACAAAGGTGTTGGAGCGGCAGTATCCGACAAAAAATTAGTAGACGTTGCAGTGGAAGAAATTACACAAATCGCTGGTCAAAAAGCGGTAGCAACAATTTCTAAGAAAGCGATCTCCAACTTTAAATTGCGTGAGAACATGCCAATTGGTGTGAAAGTAACGTTACGTGGTGATCGTATGTATGAGTTCTTGGATCGTTTAACTACGGTTTCTTTGGCTCGTGTACGTGACTTCAAAGGTGTTTCAGAGAAAGGTTTCGATGGCCGTGGTAATTATACATTAGGTGTTAAGGAACAAATCATCTTCCCTGAAATTTCAATTGATAAAGTTTCTAAAATCTCAGGTATGGATATCACGTTTGTGACGACTGCACCAACAGATGAAGAGGCTTATGCTTTATTAGCAGCAATTGGAATGCCTTTTTCAAATATTAAAAAATAATTGCCGTAAGGCTTCATAACCCCTTTAAAATTTTTACAAAATGGCTAAAGAGTCAGTAAAAGCAAGAGAAAGAAAACGCGAAGCAGCAGTTGCGAAATATGCAGCGAAGCGTGCCGCTTTGAAAGCAGCTGGAGATTACTTAGGTTTAGATAAATTGCCTAAAAATGCTTCTCCAGTGCGTTTACACAACCGTTGTAAACTAACAGGTCGTCCTCGTGGATACATGCGTAAGTTCGGAATTAGCCGTGTTACGTTCCGTGAAATGGCTTCAAACGGATTGATTCCAGGTGTGACTAAGTCAAGCTGGTAAGATAAAATTTGATTAATTAAATTCATTTCTGTAATTTTGCATCCCGGTTTTCGGAATGCGGCAAATTTAAAAACAATGACAGATCCAATAGCAGACTATTTAACCCGATTGAGAAACGCGCTTAAGGCACGCCATAGGGTAGTTGAAATTCCTGCTTCCAACATTAAAAAGGAAATCACGAAAGTGCTTTTTGATAAAGGATACATTTCAAACTATAAGTTCGATGATTCTTCCGTACAAGGAACAATCAAGATTGCTTTGAAATACAACTCAGTAACGAAGCAACCGGCTATCGTTAACTTGACTCGTATCTCTAAACCAGGTCTTCGTAAATACAATGGTGCTGAAGAGTTACCACGTGTATTGAATGGCTTAGGTATCGCTATCTTATCTACTTCGAAAGGAGTAATTACAGATAAGGAAGCTCGTACGCTTCACGTAGGTGGAGAAGTACTTTGCTACGTATATTAATTGTTTCACGCTGAAAGGGGGTAACTCGTAATTTAAGCTAATATTTATTTTATGTCTAGAATTGGAAATAAGATTATCACATTGCCTGCTGGTGTTTCAGTAGAAGTTAGTGCTGGTAATTTGGTAACAGTGAAGGGTCCTAAAGGAACTTTGTCACAACAAATTGATCAAGATATCATCGTTAAAATTGAGGATGGTGTGTTGACAGTAGCTCGTCCAACAGAGCAAAAGCGTCACAAAGCGATGCACGGTTTATATCGTTCATTAATCAACAACATGGTTGTGGGTGTGAGTGAAGGCTACAAGAAAGATTTAGAGATTATCGGGGTTGGTTACAAAGCCGCTAATCAAGGAAATATTTTGGAATTAAGCTTGGGATATTCTCACGCTATTTTCATGTCGATCCCTGCTGAAATTAAGGTAGCAACGGCGATGGAAAAAGGTAAAAACCCAATGGTTATTTTAGAAGGTATCGACAAGCAATTGATCGGTCAAGTAGCTGCTAAAATTAAATCATTACGTCCAGTTGAACCATACAAAGGTAAAGGTGTTCGTTTCTTGGGTGAGCAAGTTCGTCGTAAAGCTGGTAAAGCAGGCGGTAAGAAATAAATTATAAGCGTGGGCCGGAAATCCACACAAACAAGTTAAACAATGGCAACAACAAAAGATTTACGCAGAACCCGCATTAAGCGTGCGATTCGTGCTAAGATAGCTGGATCAGCTGAGCGTCCTCGCTTAACAGTATATCGTTCTAATACAGCAGTTTATGCTCAATTAGTAGACGATTTGGCTGGTAAAACATTGTTCTCTGCGACTTCATACAAGAAGGACAAAGTAAACAATAACATCGAAGCTGCGAAAAATGTAGGTATTGCAATCGCGAAAGCGGCTGCTGCTGCAGGGATTACGAAAGTAGTTTTCGATCGTAACGGTTATTTATATCACGGAAGAATTAAATCATTAGCTGAAGGCGCTCGCGAGGGTGGCTTACAATTTTAATAAGATATGTCGCATTTACAAGCAAAACCAATTAAGGTTAACGAGGGTGAGTTGAAGGAGAAGGTAGTAGCCATCAACCGTGTTGCCAAAGTGGTAAAAGGGGGTCGTCGTTTTAGTTTTTCTGCTATCGTTGTAGTAGGAGATGGTAACGGGATCGTTGGATACGGTTTAGGAAAAGCAAACGAGGTTACTGACGCGATCACAAAAGGTATCGAAGATGCAAAGAAGAATTTGTTCCAAATTCCTTTGTTGAAGAAAACAGTTCCTCACGAGCAATTAGGTAAATTCTCGGGTGGTTTCGTTTTAGTGAAGCCAGCTGCTCCTGGTACAGGATTGATCGCCGGTGGTGCGATGCGTGCTGTATTGGAATCTGCAGGTATCCATGATGTCCTAGCAAAATCAAAAGGTTCTTCTAACCCACACAACGTGGTTAAAGCAACGATTGATGCGTTAGTGAAGATGCGTGCACCTCACAGTGTTGCATTCCAACGTGGAATTTCAGTAGCGAAAGTATTTAATGGATAATCCGAGCGCTTCAAGCCTCACTAATAGAACAGAAGATGTCTAAAGTTAAAATTACTCAAGTAAAAAGTGCAATTAAGCGCCCGGAAGTACAAAAACGTACGATCCAAGCTTTAGGATTAGGTAAAATCCGTAAGAGCGTTGAGGTAGAATTAAATCCAGCTATTTCTGGTATGATTCGTGCCGTAAACCACTTAATTGTTGTAGAAAATATTTAATAAACACGCGAGTTGCTAGCAATAGCAGCGTTAAGCCCCAATTACAATGAAATTATCATCATTAAAGCCTGCTGAAGGCTCAGTAAAAGTTAGAAAAAGAGTAGGTCGTGGTCAAGGTTCTGGTTTAGGTGGAACTTCTGCTCGTGGTCACAAAGGAGCTCAGTCTCGTTCAGGTTACTCACGTAAGCGTGGATTTGAAGGTGGTCAAATGCCGATCCAACGTCGTGTTCCTAAGTTCGGTTTCAAGAACATCAATCGCGTAGAATACAAAGCAATCAACTTGGATACGTTACAAGCATTAGCTGACGCAACAGGTTCGAAAGTAATCACATTTGAAACTTTATACAACAACGGTTTAGTATCTAAGTCTGACTTAGTGAAAATCCTTAGCCGTGGAGCTGTTACTACTGCATTGGAAGTAACTGTTAAAGGTTTCTCAGGTGCTGCTAAAGCTGCTATCGAAGCTGCTGGCGGTAAAGCAATTGTTGGTTAATCCTCTATTCTAATCGAATGAACAAGTTAATAACAACTTTCAAGCATATTTTCGCAATTGAAGAATTGAGAGGCCGTATTATTAATACGCTTCTCTTCATTGCTTTCTTCCGTTTGGGATCTTTTATCGTTTTACCTGGTGTAGATGCGACTAAATTATCTCAAGGTGGAGATGGTGGTTTATTCGGCTTGTTGAATATGTTCTCTGGTGGTGCCTTGAGCAACGCCTCTGTTTTTGCTTTAGGTATCATGCCGTATATTTCGGCATCTATCGCAATTCAGTTATTGACTATCGCCCTTCCGTATTTCCAAAAAATGCAGAAAGATGGTGAATCTGGTCGTAAAAAATTGAACCAAATTACCCGTATCCTAACAATCTTTGTTACTGCGGCACAAGGTTTTACTTACCTTCAAGTAACGATTCCTTCCGAAGCAATCATGGTTGATCCATGGTTCTTCCGTCTTTACGGAGTTGCCATCTTAGTGGGCGGTACGATGTTGTGTATGTGGTTGGGTGAGAAAATCACCGACAAAGGTATTGGTAACGGTATTTCGATGTTGATCATGATCGGTATCGTATCGCGTTTCCCTTCTTCTTTATTGCAAGAAGCTGGTTCACGTGGCATGTCGGGTGCTTTGTTATTTATCATTGAGGTTATCGCATTATTCTTTGTAGTAATGGGTGCTGTCATGGTTACACAAGCAGTTCGCCGTATTCCGGTTCAATATGCGAAACAAGTAGTAGGAGCCAAAACTTCAGCTGCTGCTGTAGGTGGTGAGCGTCAATACATCCCGATGAAGTTAAACGCATCTGGTGTTATGCCAATCATCTTCGCGCAAGCTTTAATGTTTATTCCAGGTTTAGTTGCACAATCGTTTGCTGAGAAATCAGAATTTGCAGCTTCGGTTGCTCAATCGTTTGGGGACTTTACTACATGGCAATACAATGCTTTATTTGCATTCTTGATTATTGTCTTTACATTCTTTTACACAGCTATCTCAATCAACCCAACGCAAATTTCAGACGATATGAAGCGTGGTGGTGGTTTCGTTCCAGGTGTTAAGCCAGGCGAAGAGACAGCTGGTTTTATTGCAAGCATTTTAGATCGTATCACTTTGCCAGGTGCAATTATGTTATCGATCATTGCGATTCTTCCTGCGATTGCCAACTTGTTTGGCGTGACACGTGGATTTGCTTCTTTCTTTGGAGGTACTTCATTGTTGATCTTAGTAGGTGTCGTATTAGATACATTGCAACAAGTTGAAAGTTACTTGTTGATGCGTAAGTATGAAGGTTTAATGCAATCAGGACGTGTGAAAGGACGTTCAGAAGTGATCGGTCGTTAAGGATGATTTACCTGAAGACTCCCGAAGAGATGGCCATCATCCAAGCGAATGGCGAGATTTTAGGGAAATGTCATGCGGAAGTAGCGAAGGCCATTCAGCCGGGTGTTACGACCTTAGCATTAGACAAAATTGCTTATGAGTTTATTAAGGATAATGGAGCACATCCATCCTTCTTAAACTACCAAGTAGGAAATAAGAAGTACGCTTATTCACTATGTATTTCGGTAAACGATGTGGTTGTACACGGTTTGCCAGGTGATTTAGTCTTACAAGAAGGCGACATCATTTCAATAGATGCAGGTGTTTATAAGAATAAGTTTCATGCCGATAGCGCCTATACGTACGGAATAGGAAATGTAGATGCTGAGGTACAGAAATTAATGCAAGTGACGAAAGAGTCCTTGTATTTGGGTTTGAATCAAGCCCAAGCAGGTAAGCGAGTAGGGGATGTGGGTAACGCAGTGCAAGTGTATACGGAATCACTGGGTTATGGAGTCGTTCGGGAACTAGTAGGTCATGGTGTAGGTAAAAATCTGCATGAAAGTCCAGAAGTTCCTAACTACGGTCGGCGAGGAGATGGAGCTAAATTGAAAGAAGGAATGGTCATTGCCATTGAACCGATGATCAATTTAGGCAAGCGTCAAATTTCAGTTGATAAAGATGGTTGGACCATCCGGACAATTGATCGTAAGGCGAGTGCACATTTTGAGCATACCGTAGGCGTAACAGCAGCGGGTCCCAAAGCATTAACAACTTTTGCTTACATAGAAGAAGTACTAAAAACCTCAACAGTATTGTTGAATATTTAAAAATATTATGGCTAAACAATCTTCGATCGAAGTAGACGGAATTATTTTGGAAGCTCTTTCGAACGCCATGTTTCGAGTAGAATTAGAGAATACACATCAAGTGATAGCTCACATTTCGGGCAAGATGCGTATGAACTACATTAAAATTCTACCTGGTGACAAGGTGAAGTTGGAGATGTCTCCATATGATTTGAGTAAAGCTAGAATTGTTTATCGTTACAAGTAAAAATAGGGTTTGACCCATAAAATTAAATAAAATGAAAGTTAAAGCATCTATTAAAAAGCGTAGTGCGGACTGCAAAGTGATTCGTCGTCACGGTAAGCTTTACGTTATTAACAAGAAGAATCCGAAGTTCAAACAAAGACAAGGATAATTCAAACTAAATTGATTAATCACAACAATTAATTACCTATATGGCTCGTATTGCAGGGGTTGATATTCCCGACAAAAAAAGAGGAGAGATTGCATTGACTTATATTTTTGGTATTGGTCGCAGCACTGCTCAAAAGATTTTAACGAAGGCAGCAGTTTCTTTTGATAAGAAAGCTGGTGAGTGGAACGACACGGAAGCGAATGCTATTCGTGCGATCATCGCAGCAGAATTCAAAACAGAAGGTCAGCTGAAGTCTGAAGTTCAATTGAACATCAAGCGTTTGATGGACATCGGTTGTTACCGTGGATTGCGTCACCGTAAAGGTCTTCCAGTACGTGGTCAACGCACGAAGAACAACTCACGTACTCGTAAGGGACGTCGTAAGACAGTTGCTAACAAGAAAAAAGTAACTAAATAATAAGTAGAGGAAATACCTCACACCCAATTTTATTTATCAAATAGTATGGCACAAGCAAAAAGAAAAGATAAAGCGAAGAAAAGGGTTGTTGTAGTTGAGCAAGTTGGTCAAGTACACATCAAAGCTTCCTTTAACAACATCATTATCTCCATTACAAACTCAGCAGGTCAAGTGATCTCTTGGGCATCAGCAGGAAAGATGGGTTTCCGTGGTTCTAAGAAAAACACTCCTTATGCAGCTCAAATGGCAGCATCTAACTGTGCAGCAGTAGCTGTAGAGGCTGGAATGAAGAAAGCGGAAGTTTTTGTAAAAGGACCGGGAGCTGGACGTGAGTCTGCAATCCGTACCATTCAAAACTCAGGTATCGAAGTATCACTTATCCGTGATATCACTCCAATGCCTCACAATGGATGTCGTCCTCCAAAACGTCGTCGCGTATAATAATTTTTATGCAGGGGTAATTAGTAATTATTTTCCCCCGCTTTTTTTCACAATTTAATTACTTCACTGCACATAAGAGGTGCATTGACTTTAAAAACAAAATGGCTAGATACACAGGTCCAAAATCCAAGATTGCGCGTCGTTTCGGCGAGCCAATTTTAGGTCCGAGCAAAGCATTAGCTCGCAAAAATTATGCTCCAGGTATGCACGGTAAGGGGAAACGTTCAAAAGTTTCTGAATACGCTGTTCAATTAAAGGAGAAGCAAAAAGTTAAATATACGTACGGTATCTTAGAGCGTCAGTTCGAGAACCTATTCCACAAAGCCGCTGTAAAAGAGGGTATCACAGGTGAGAACTTGTTAAAATTGTGTGAAGCACGTTTAGATAATACAGTATATCGTTTGGGAATTGCGCCGACTCGTCGTGCTGCACGCCAATTGGTTATCCACAAACACATCATTGTAGACGGTGAAGTAGTAAATGTGCCATCTTACTCTTTGCGCGCAGGTCAATTGATCGGTGTTCGTGAGAAATCAAAATCGTTAGAAGTTGTGACTAACTCATTGGCTGGACGTTCTCCAAAGCGTTACAACTGGTTAGAGTGGTCTGAAAGTGATATGGTTGGTAAATTCTTGGCTTACCCAGAAAGAGATCAAATCACAGAGAACTTCAACGAGCAAGCGATTGTCGAGTTGTACTCTAAATAATCCCTAGGGTTATTCTTAATATTAACAGTACCAATAACGTTTTTTCAGTATCATTTTAAGCTACGAAATATGTCAATATTAGCATTCCAAATGCCCGAAAAAGTTGTGATGGAGAAAGCCGATGACTTTCACGGGTTATTTGAGTTCAAGCCACTCGAAAAAGGTTACGGTGTTACCATTGGTAACGCGCTTCGTAGAATCTTGCTTTCTTCTTTAGAAGGATATGCAATTACGAGCGTAAAGATTTCTGGTGTACTTCACGAGTTTTCTGCTATCGAAGGTGTACATGAAGATGTATCTGAAATCATCTTAAACTTGAAAAAAGTTCGCTTCAAAAAAGCACAAGAGATTTTAGATAACAAGGTGACATTAAAAGTAAAAGGTCAAACAGCCATTACTGCTGGTGACATCGCTAAATTCACACCTTATTTCACAATTTTAAATCCTGATTTAGTGATCTGTCACTTAGATGCTTCGAAAGAAGTTGAAGTGGAATTGATCATCGAAAAAGGTCGTGGTTATGTACCAGCAGATGAGCCTCGTGCAAACGAGCTTCCTTTCGGTCACATTGCTATCGATTCCATCTACACACCGATTAAGAATGTTAAATTTAGCATCGAAAATACACGTGTAGAACAAAAAACAGATTACGAGAAATTAGTTCTAGATATCGAAACGGATGGTTCTATCCACCCAGAAGATGCATTGAAAGGTGCTGCGTATATCTTGATACAACACTTTATGTTGTTCTCTGATCAAACAATGACGTTCGAAACGCCAAAAGCGGAAGAAGATAACGTTGTTGATGAAGAAATGCTTCATATGCGCAAGTTATTGAAGACTTCATTAGCTGACTTAGACCTTTCTGTTCGTGCTTACAACTGCTTAAAATCAGCTGATGTTCGTACACTTGGAGAATTAGCGAAATTGGAGATTTCAGATATGATGAAATTCCGTAACTTTGGTAAAAAGTCTTTGACCGAGTTAGAACAATTGATCGAAGAAAAAGGTCTTACGTTCGGAATGGATGTATCTAAATATCGCTTAGACGAAGATTAATAATTAAACTAAAGTAATAGGTGGTTTACAGGTCGTAAACTAACCGCAGCTCGAAAGAGCTTTTAACTTACGAAATACAAAAATGAGACACGGTAAAAAATTCAATCACTTAGGAAGAACAGCTTCCCACAGAGCAGCCTTATTATCTAATATGGCCTCTTCGTTAATCTTGCACAAACGTATCGAAACTACAGTTGCGAAAGCAAAGGAGTTGCGTAAATACATTGAGCCAATGATTACGAAATCAAAAACAGATAGCACAAACAATCGTCGTGTAGTTTTCTCTTATTTACAAAATAAGGATGCCATCAAAGAATTGTTCAGCATCGTTTCTGAAAAAGTTGCTAATCGTCCTGGTGGTTATACACGTATTATCAAATTAGGTAATCGTCTTGGTGATAACGCGGAAATCTGCTTCATTGAATTAGTTGACTTCAACGAAACAATGTTAGCTGCTTCTGCTGAGAAAGCTGGTAAGACTCGTCGTAGTCGCCGTGCTGGAGCTAAGAAAGAAGAAACAGTAGCAGCTGCTCCAGTTGCTGAAGTTCCTTCTGCTGAAGTTGTAGAAGATGCTCCTGAAGCACCTGCAACAGAGGAGCCTACAGAAGAAAAAGGAGAAGACGCTTAAGATTCTTTTCTTACATTTTTTTGAAGGGCTTCAACGTTTAGTTGAAGCCCTTTTTTTAGGATTTTTACATTTTTGATTAATATTTATGAAAGTTTCAGAGTCAACACCGGCAGTACTCTTACTTCAAGATGGAACCCTTTTTCACGGCAAAGCCCTAGGTAAAATTGGCACGCATGGCGGTGAGATTTGCTTCAATACGGGTATGACAGGATACCAAGAAATATACACGGATCCTTCCTATAGTGGACAAGTAATTATTAACACCACTGCACACATTGGAAATTACGGTGTCATCAATCAAGACGAAGCTGAATCCAATCAAGTTCAAATTGCCGGAATGGTTTGTAACGAATTTGCCAGCTTACACTCGCGTGCTACTGCTGATGGTTCGCTACAAGATTATTTGGCGGACGCTGGGATTGTTGGTATCTCTGGAATCGATACCCGCGCACTCGTACGTCACATCCGTACGCAAGGGGTTATGAACTGTTTGATTTCTTCCGAGATTTCAGATTTAGCGACCTTGAAAGCGGAATTGGCGAAGATTCCTTCGATGGAAGGATTGGAGTTGTCTTCACAAGTATGTACCAAACAAGCTTATTTCTTAGGGAATCCTTCAGCGACTTACAAAATTGCGGTATTAGACCTAGGTGTTAAGAAAAGCATCTTGTCGAACTTCACAGAGCGCGATTGCTACCTGCAAGTCTTTCCTGCTAAAACACCTTTTGAGGAAATTGCGGCTTGGAACCCAGATGGATACTTTGTATCCAATGGTCCTGGTGATCCAGCAACGATGCCTTATGCCGTTGAAACGGTATCACAATTCCTTGCCTCGGATAAACCGGTATTCGGGATTTGTCTAGGACATCAGATTTTAGCGCAAGTATGTGGCTTGTCTACCTACAAAATGCACAATGGTCACCGTGGATTAAATCATCCTGTTAAAAACCTTGTAACAGGCCTTTCTGAAATTACCTCCCAAAATCATGGTTTTGCCGTGAAAATGGATGAGTTGAAGAGCTCTGAAAAAGCAGAATTAACACACATCAACTTGAATGACCAAACGGTCGAAGGCTTGCGTGTGAAAGGTCGTAAAGCATTCTCGGTGCAACATCACCCAGAAGCTTCTCCAGGACCGCATGATTCCCGTTACTTATTTGATCAGTTTGTTGATTTATTGAAGTAAAAACTGATAAAATGAAAGCCCATCCGTTTGGTTGGGCTTTTTTATGCTTTAAAACACTAGCTTTGGCAATCCTCTAAGGTTTGCCAAAGCTAAGCTAACTACTGATTAGAAAAGCCAAACAACGCATTTTCCTTAATCATCGCAGCCACCGAACTAGGAACCAATTTTTCCCATTCACCCGGACCTTGCTGAATCATATCTAATACCTTGTCCGTACGGATGTTCATGAGTTTTTCATCGGATTTTTTGATGTCCTCCAATTTCGAATTGTCGATCAAATATTGATATAATCCCTTCAGATGAGGTTCAGGTTTGAATGATTTCAGATTCAAAACAGCCCCTTGATCATCGATTGTAGGGTATAGATATAATTTAATGTTATGCCCAAATAGATTTGCAAAAGCACTTAATATGCCGCCCTCTAAATGGGTATAATGTTTCTCGTCAAAGATGTATTCGAGATTTGGCATACCCATGATTAGAGCCATTTTAAGTTTCGAGAACTGGCTTAAAAAGGCAACCAATTTGAAATATTCATGGAAATTGGAAATCAAAACGGTTTGGCCTAAGGAACATAAGATGTCCACACGGTCCAAGAAATCCTTTTCATTGATGTTATGTGTCCCATCCTCCAAACTACGCAAAGTCAATTCGGATAATACACAAACCTTATCATCATCTACATCCGCTTCCTGTTCAAATTGCGATTGTCCTTTCTTCAACATATCTAAAAAGATGTTGGTCACCGGTCTAAAGCGCCCGCGAATCGCCACGATATGTTTCTTTGCTAGGGCATCATAAGGTTGCATCACATTTCCATCGGGTCCGAAAACCGCTGCCTGTGTGTAGCCATGCTTCACTAAATACAAGGACATCAAGCGATTGTCCACCTCTTTGAAATCCGCCCCCTCAAATCGGATCATATCGATTTCGATGCGATCACGTGATAAGTCATCCAATAATGAAAGCAAGAGTTTCTCTGGATCTTCGTGGTAGAAATAACAGCCGTAAATCAAATTGACTCCAATGATTCCCAAAGCTTGTTGCTGGAGAATATTGTCATTATCCAACATATTTACGTGGATGACAACGCTATTTACGGGTCCATTTGGACGCAATTGAAAGCGTAAACCTATCCAGCCATGGGCATCGTTCGTCTTCTGATAATTTAATGCGGAGACGGTATCTGCAAAAGCGAAGAAACGCTTCTCTGCTGCACTTTCTGTCAAACGCACTTGAAGTAATTTGTACTCGCGATTTAACATTTTAATTAATCGCGGCTCGCACACATATTTACCAGATTCTTCTTCGCCATAAATAGCGTCAGAAAAGGCCATGTCATAGGCTGAGATCGTTTTGGCAATGGTTCCAGATGCTCCGCCCGCCTTAAAAAAGTTGGCTGCTACTTCTTGTCCTGCCCCGATTTCGGCGAAAGAGCCATAAATACTCCGATCTAAATTGATCTTCAGTGCTTTTTGTTTCGTTCCAATGGATTTTAATACGGAGGTCATCGGCGAATAGGTTTGATGATGAATTGCTTAGGCATTAGCAAGTTAAAAAATATTCGCATGCAATGGTAGCGATTCTTGAAAAAATCCTAAAATAGGTCGCGGTGTTTTTCCTTGTAATACATCGTTAATCCTGCCATTGGCCCTTCGCTAATGATTCCCACGTGCAATTGGTTGGATTTTAACACACGTTGGAGTATATCGGCATAATAAAATGCCACCGAACCCGTGAAGTGAATCGGTACCTGGGTTGATTGTGTGTATTTCAACACATACAAGTCACAAAATGACTGAAAGGATTTTTCAATCAATTGATAACAAAATGGATGTTTCCGATGGTCAAATAAGAATTTGGAAAAGGAAGCAAACCATCGATTCGGGAATTCACCTTTATAAGCATGCTGTAATATCGTTAAGCGATCCATTTCTCCGAAGCGTTTCGTGAAAATAGCGCGCAAGTCACCCGGTAATTCATGATGCAAATATGCCAAAACTAAACTTTTACCTAAGTGCCCCCCACTTCCCTCATCACCTAGCCAAAATCCAAGTGGCGGAACTTGATGTTGCATTTCGCCTTCTTCAAAATAACCGGAATTTGATCCTGTCCCAAGGATGCAGGCTATACCAGGTTTTTGTCCACATAGGGATAAGCCTGCCGCGACTAAATCATTATGAACATGGAGTTGGGCTTCCCCGATAACGGGCGTTAACAAGGCCCTTATCATCTCTTTTTTTGATTCATCGGTTATCCCCGTCCCGAAATAGTAGACAAAACGGAGTTGCATGTCCCGAATTTTTTGGAGCATTTCTGCCTGTGCTTCGCGAATTTCATCCGTTGTTTGGTAATAGGGGTTGATGCCTGCCGATTGGAAACTTTCAAAAGCCTCATTTGCCTGCGTGATATAACGCCAGGCTGTTTTCGTAGACCCGCTTTCAATTAGTAGTATCATTGTAACAGTCCTATCGGGGTGAATTTTTCAAATACTTTTTCGCTGTGTGGGGCGTCAGCCAATTCTGCTGTCAAATCTTGACCAGCCCAATGTTCATAGTGTTTTCCGTTTTTCCAGAGTTTGGAATTCGTCATGTCATAAATGTATCCACGAAATGCTACCCAAATTTCTGGCCGGTCTTGCCCATTTCTGAGCGCTAATTGAGATCGTGTATAGGAATTTAATGCTTGTGACAAAACGATGTTTATTATTTTACGAAGCTAAATAAAAAGGATTAAAGACCGTTTTTTTAGTAAAGATTTTTAATTTTACATTTACGAAAAACGGAATCATTTTATGAAAATCGTACAAGGCTTACTCATTTGTTTATTAAGTGTTCAATTGCTCTCTTGCGGTTCTTCCTCAGGTTCTGATCCTGCTCCTACACCGCAGCCAACAGTATCGCAATTGGTCAGCAAATCATGGAGCGTAAGCTCTGCAACTTGGGACGGTGTTACCCAATACTCGAAAGGGGCAACAAGCAATTTGGTATCAGGATATTCTCAATTCAAATTGGATTTGACAAGCTCAACCGCTGCATCTTTAACGGAATTCGATGGACGGAAATTCACGGGGACTTATACTTTGTCAACTGACAATAAGAAAATTACCTTAAATGGCTTGACTAGTTCAGAAGGAGCTCCATCGGGCACGAACGGAACTTTGGAATTTAATATCGTTGGCACGCCAACGGCCACTGCACTGACCATAGAAACTAGTACGACATACATCAAAGCAAGCAATAAAAAAGTTAGCTTAGCTTTAGTTAACCCATAATCAATTCGACATTAGATAAGCCGTCTCACGAGGCGGCTTTTTTTATTATATGGAAAAAAGAACAGAAATTGGCACGCTAGGAGAGTTTGGTTTGATCAAACACTTGGCAGCGCCTTTCACGGAACATCAAGGTTGGACAAAATTAGGGATTGGGGATGATGCAGCCTTATTGGAAGCCGCCAATCAATTAACGGTCACTTCGACGGAATTATTAATCGAAGGTGTTCACTTTGATCTTTCATATACGCCACTGCAGCATTTGGGCTATAAAATTGTCACGCTTGCCGTATCCGACATTGCTGCGATGAATGCTATTCCTACGCAAGTGATGATAGGTATTGGTTTAAGTAATCGTTTTTCGGTTGAAGCCGTGGACGAATTATATGCAGGGATCAAAACCGCTTGCGAAGATTACCAAATTGACCTAGTAGGTGGAGATACAACCGCATCTCCACAAGGTTTGATTGTTTCCGTTACCGCCAATGGTGTGGTTGACTCGACTCAAGTCGTTACACGTTCGAATGCGAAACCAAATGACGTTATCTGTGTAAGTGGGGATTTTGGAGGAGCCTTGATGGGACTTCAATCCTTGGAGCGCGAGAAACAAGTGTTTTTGGCAAATCCAGACATGCAGCCAGAATTGGATAATAAGAGTTATGTGGTATTGCGCCAATTGAAGCCATCAGCACGTTTTGACATCATTCACGAATTACGAGAATTGGGTGTTGTTCCTACTTCGATGATTGATAGTTCGGATGGTTTAGCTGCAGAAATTCTACATTTATGCGAAGCCTCAGGTACAGGAGCACGTATTTTTGAAAAGAATATCCCGATTGATGATGAGACCTATTTGGCGGCGACTGAATTTAATTTAAGTCCATTAACTGCTGCCTTAAATGGGGGTGAAGACTATGAATTAGTCTTTACTGTGTCTCAAGCTGATTTTGAAAAAGTGGAAAAAATTGCGGATGTGACAGCGATTGGTTACATGACCGACCTAAAAAACGAAAAGGTTATGGTTATGAAATCAGACCAAATTGTGAATTTGACTGCACCCGGTTTTAATTAATAGCCATGTCAGTAGCGATCATGCAACCTTATTTCTTCCCTTACTTGGGCTACTTTCAGTTAGTTCAAGCCGTGGATGATTTTGTGTTTTATGATGACGTCATGTTTATTAAAAAGGGATGGATTAATCGGAATCGTATACTCATGCAAGGCAAAGAATTCTTGTTTACGATTCCCCTAGAAAAGCAAAGTCAAAATAAAACTATTCGCGAATCGAATGTTGCTTGGGGACCAGAATTTCCAACTAAGTTGATCGTTCAGTTGCATGCAGCCTATAAAAAGGCTCCTTTTTTTGATCAAGTAATGCCCCGCATTGAAGCACTTTTTGCCCAAAAGCCTGTAAGCATGGCTGAATTAGCAGGTAAAAGCATAGAATTGGTTTGGCAATATTTGGGCTTGGAAAAACGTTTTCACTACAGCTCTCAGCTACCCGATAATCAGGCAGATGGGAGAGCTGAACGATTGATACATTTGACGAAAAGCTTAGGCTCAACACATTACATAAATGCATTAAATGGCCAAAGCCTCTATGAAAAGGTTTTTTTTGCCACTCATGGAGTTGAATTGTCTTTCATTAAGCCAGCCCTCATTCCTTACAGCCAAGGCAAGACAGCAAGTTTTGAGCCTGGACTTTCGATGATTGATGTGTTAATGTGGAATAATCCAGAAGCAATTGTGGACATGTTGAAGAACTACAGCTTGGAATAAATTGCCATTTGCTAAGTATCTCGTCGTTCGGATTGCTTTATTTGTAAATTTGTAGGTGGAATAAATAATAGAGGTTTTCATGACACAATCGCTGTTCATTCGTAGGTATTCGAATCGCTTTCTATCTAGATGGCTCGTACTTGCTATTGATTTGGTGATTGTCATGTTTTCATTTTCGCTTTCGTCCTTATTGCGGATGAATTTTCACTACAGCGAAATCGACTTATATAGCTTTCAATTTCATTTTGTCTTTTTATTTGTCATTCGCCTAGGGGTATTCCTTTGGTTTAAATCCTATACGGGCATTATCCGGCACACCAGTATCGAAGATGCTGTGTTGATTTTAAAAGCTGTTTTTACTGGGACAGCCATTGCTGGGTTATTTTCGTTAAGCCTTCGCTATTATACGGGAATTAATACCTTGCTTTATGTCCCGCTATCCATCTTAGCGATTGATTTTTTTATCTGTTTATTCTTGATGGTTTCCCTTCGCTTTTTTGTGAAGTCTTTCTACGAATCGTTCATTAATGAATTTAAACCGGCAGTAGGGGTATTAATCTATGGCGCCGGCTATTCGGGCATGTTGACAAAAAATGTCATCCAAAATGACCGAGGTGTAAATTATCAAGTGCTTGGATTTATTGATGATAATGCTTCTAAAATCGATAAGACCATCGAAGGTATTCGTGTGTTCAGTTTGTCAGAAGCCATGGAAAAATTTGTAGACCATTACGAAGGACTACAGGTCATCATGGCAATTAATAACATTGGCCTTCAAGCCAAACGGAAAATTTCCGATGTGTTTCTTGACCGGGGTGTTGTGGTGAAAATTCTTCCTCCCGTCGACAAATGGGTAAATGGAGAATTTGCGCTAAACCAAATTCATAATGTCAAAATTGAAGACTTGTTGGGCCGTGAAGAAATTCAAATGAACAACAAGCAAATCAGTCAAGAAATTAATTCAAAATCCGTGTTGGTGACTGGTGCTGCGGGCTCGATCGGTAGTGAGATTGTTCGCCAATTGATTGCTTATTTCCCGGCGAAAATTATCCTGATTGACCAATCTGAATCGGGCCTGTTTGATCTAGAATATGAGTTATCAGGGGTAATGCCTTCCAATACAGAATTAGTTGTTAAGGTTGCCGATGTGACGGATAAAACGCGCCTATCAGCTATTTTTAAAGCACATAAACCCGCATTTGTATTCCATGCTGCAGCTTACAAGCATGTGCCATTAATGGAAAAGAATCCTTATGAAGCGGTTAAGGTAAATATTCTTGGAACACAGGTATTGGCAGATTTAGCGGCTGAGCATGCCGTCCAAAAGTTCGTCATGGTTTCTACGGATAAGGCGGTAAATCCGACCAACGTGATGGGTGCAACGAAGCGTTTTGCCGAGATGTACACACAATCCTTGAACGGGAAAGAGGGCATTCGAACGAAATTTATTGCAACGCGTTTTGGCAATGTGTTGGGATCTAGTGGGTCTGTTATTCCTTTGTTTAAAAAACAGATTGAGCGAGGGGGGCCCGTTACCGTTACGCACCCAGAAATCACCCGCTATTTTATGACAATCCCAGAAGCCTGTGAACTTGTTTTAGAAGCAGCAACCATGGGTGAGGGAGGAGAGGTTTTTGTATTTGATATGGGGGAATCTGTTAAGATTGTCAACCTTGCTAAAAAAATGATTACGCTGAGTGGCCTTCGGGTTGATCGTGATATCGAAATTAAGTATACGGGACTTCGTCCTGGGGAGAAGCTATATGAAGAATTGTTGAATACGGATGAGAATACGCTTCCAACGCATCATCCTAAGATTTTGGTCGCCAAGGTAAACTCGCCTAGCTATGCATTTATGGAATCTCAGATGCTAGAAATGGGTCAATTATTAAACGCTGGAGATTCCAATAACCTGGTGGCTAAAATAAAGGACGTAATACCCGAATACATTTCAAATAATTCCGTTTTTGAAAAACTAGATGTAAAGTCGGCAACGAATAAACGTTCTCAATCAGCTAAGTAGTCGTCTTGCCAATCGAATGGCTATCCACGTCGCGATGGGTGCTGCGAGAATATCCAAGCTGTAATGTACGTGCTGAATAAGTAGTAAGCACCCCAATACACTCGTTAACACCACTGCAATTTTTCGTTCTATTGCACTAGGGAGAAAATAACAAACAAAGACCATCGTAGCCGTGTGCCCAGAAAAGAATAGGTCTTTCGTAATCGCTAAATTTTCACCATAGATAAACATTTCAGCAATGGGGTCATGTAAATCGACTAAGCCAGTAGGCGGATTTAATGCGACCCAATATATGCTTGTAAATCGCATGAGGGTTTCTATATTGAACGCCCACGCAAACCAGAGAAAGTGCTTCGGCTGCCGAATGATTCGGACAATCAGGTAAGCGACACTTAAGTAAATGATTGCAAATATGGGAATCGAAACATTTTTAGCTGGAATATGTGCCAAAATCACATCCTGCATCACGATTCCTTCGCGCTGTTGAATCCATTGAAAATAGTCGTCAGCTTTCCAAGGGAAGATGGCAAATACAGCGATTGCGAGTATCAATTGCCAACGAAATCGGCTATCTTGCCATGCGGCAGTCCAATTTATTTCGATGGATTGTTCAAAACCTTTCATGTATTTTTGTCGTTATAGCCTTGAAAACGGAGCGCAAAACTACGCTAAATTTAAACTGAAATGAATAAGCTGCTAAAAAATATTGCGATGATTGGACTTATTTCCATCACATTGGCTCACATTTCGTGCGGAAGTTCAGCGAAAACAAAGGCTTCATCAACCAACTTGACAACTACAAAAATGGATACAATTACTT
Source organism: Aquirufa sp. TARAVU-A1A (assembly GCF_054558675.1). Taxonomy (NCBI): domain Bacteria; kingdom Pseudomonadati; phylum Bacteroidota; class Cytophagia; order Cytophagales; family Flectobacillaceae; genus Aquirufa; species Aquirufa sp. TARAVU-A1A. The sequence goes on along the minus strand of NZ_JBPXKP010000001.1, from coordinate 126,313 downwards.
TCGGAGCTGGGTGCTTTTGGTGTGTAGAGGCTGTTTATCAGCGGCTAAAAGGAGTCCACTCGGTAACTTCAGGTTACATGGGCGGTAAGCTTAAAAATCCGACGTATCGCGAAGTTTGTTCGGGCCTAACCGGTCACGCCGAAGTTTGCCAAATCACCTATGACCCCAACGTGATATCTTTTCAAACCTTATTAGAGGTTTTTTGGCAGACACATGATCCAACAACATTAAATCGACAAGGTGCTGACGTAGGAACGCAATATCGTTCCGCGATTTTTGCGCACAATGAAGAACAATTGAAACAGGCGGAATCTTGGAAAGAAAACTTAAATGCTAAACATGTGTTTCCTAATCCCATTGTAACGGAGATAACACATGCCTCAGCTTTTTATCCGGCCGAAGATTATCACCAAGATTATTACAATCAAAACGGAATGGAGCCTTATTGCCAGATTGTCATCAAGCCCAAAATGGATAAATTCTTGAAGGCTTTCAAGGATAAATTGAATTAAAAACCACCCTTATCGTAGAAGCTTCTGCGGCGTGAGATTTTCAAGTCTTGTAATAAACTTGACTTCACACGCAAGTCAAATGAGTAGTTACTCGCCCGGCCAAAGAATGGGCTTGCAATGGGCGTCCAATTGAAGTTCATTTCCCAGCAATGCAGGTCGCGGTGCACCGACATATTTGTGTAAGTCAAACCACTGTATTTAAAATCATAGCCTGAACTCACTGAGAACTTCCATTTTTCACTAAGGCTCACATCCCCTTGAAAGGTTAAGCCACTGATTTTTTGTGGATCTGCCAAGCCCATCCGGTTATAACTAAATTGATAAGAAAATGAAAATGTCCATGGTACATTCCAATCGACATAATCATCCATGTTTCGGTTTATTTGCTTGAGTTGGGCTTCTGACCCCATCTCACTCGTCTTAGGTTTTTTGGCCGCACTCGGGGCAAATCGCCGACCAATTGATAAATTAAACGACTGAAGTCTTCCTAATCCTTCCCCCTTACTGAACATGTATTCATTGGTTCGCCGACCCATATCAAAGAAGGCCGCATCTTGTACATAGGAATAGGGATCTACACTTCCGCCGATGTTGATATCGAATTCTTTCACGCGGGAATTCGCATTGAAACCAATGTTTGAAAGGGGGTATTCTTTGGCCAGTAAGTTATAACTCCCGTTAATACCGAAATTATCGATCAAACTGATTTTTTCATTTTGCTTCGTTGCGGTGTCCGACTTGGTTTTCAACTTAGCCTCAAGCGTATTTTGAATCCCAAAACTAATGGCTCCAGATGCACCTCCATACGATAATATACGTGGGTCAAATGTGCTTATTCGCCGGATATCACCCACTTGTTCCACCCCTTCTGCATTGATGAATTTCCGGTTGTTGATTCGTACATCTTGAAAATAACCGTAGGCTGGATCCGAATAATCTGGCGTATAACTTACACTGACGGTTGGTACCATCGTGTGTCTCAATGCTTCCAAGCGGCCTTTTTTAAACCGTGCTGTTCCGAAAACACGTGTATTCATACTTGCAGAAAACGAAATCTGGGAGTTAAATTTAGGTAGTCCCCCAACGGTATCGATGCGAACGGTCGAATCCGATTTCATGTAGGTGTATTTGTAGGAACGTGTATACATATTTCCCGACCACGAAATGCCGGGCGTAATATTGACATACCGATTTAACTTGATGTTTGGTAACGAAATAGGAAGGCTATAATTAAATTTCGTTTGTGCTTTTTCCCATAACATCGGAATGGTGCTTGCATTTACGGCCACGACACCGGGTGGAAGATCATCCGCGTTCGTTGGGATAAACGGTTTTTGAATAATTCCGCGCTGGCTGTTGGTCGAGCGTGGAAATACATCAAACTCGTAGCGGGTATAGGGGTCTTCAATTTGATTCGTTAAGGAAATGCCACCTGAGAAGTCAAGTCCAACGCGAAATTGGTCCATAAAACGGTCGCCCACACTCGACTTTCGCTTGAAGGGTTGAAATTGGTTCAGTCCTAAACTGAATTCTGTGCCTGCGTCGAAAACACGTGTTGTCGTATTTTGATTAATCCGAAGGCTGATGCTGCTTCGAAACGTTTGGCCTATGTTTTTGGTGTATTGAACAGATGACCCAATGGTGTTTGACAAATACTGCTGCGTGTTAAAATTATTGTATTGGTTATACGAGTTGGACGCAATATTCACGGAAGCCGAGAAGCTTGAATTACCTAAACTTCGTGGGCTATGAGACCATTGTAATGCAAAATCCGTACGCTTTGTAGGATTGAACTCATCCCCATTTGAGTTTCGGTTGAATGCGACGTTAAAACTTCCAGCATAACGATACCGCTTGTTATATTGCGAATTCGCTCCTAATCCCCAGCCACCTTTGGAATAAATTTGACCCGTGAAACGGATTCCAATATGTTCGCTCGCTGCCCAATAATAACCTCCTTCACGTAAATAAAATCCTCTCCCGGATGGCTCTTCCCCATAGGTTGGAATTAAAATTCCCGATTTCCCCGCTTCTTTCGGCTGCGAATATGGGAAAAAACCAAAGGGTAGACCAATGGGCAATGGAATGTCATTTAGTTCAAAATGGAAAGGACCAGAAATGATTTCTTTTTTTCCTACGACTTTGATTTTACTTGCCTTGATATGAAAGTGTGGATGACTTAAATTACACGTTGTATAGATGGCGTTTCGGATATATAAATTATCCTCCTCGTCCTTCTTGACCGTTTTTCCTTGCACAAAACCTTCGCCTTGCTGGGTAACAATCCCCTTAATCGCTGCGCGTTTCGTCTTGAAATTATAGCGTATCTCATCCGAATCGTATTTGTCGGCTCCCTGCGTAAACACGGGTAAGCCATTCATTTTGTGAGATGTAGAATCGTATTTGCCTATCGCGTATACTTCATTTTTGTCCCAATCCAATCGAATATAACTCGACTCGAGACTAATATCTCCATATTTTACCTTGGCATTTCCATACAGGTGAACCACTTGCTTGTCGGCATCTAGGACCGTAGAATCCACGGCAGAATAAAAAACGGTTGTTTGGAGGTCCTGCTGTTGTTTCGCAAGGCTATCCGATTTGGCCAAATTCTTTTGCGTTGAATCCGCCAAAATTACCCGCTGGGCATTCATCGTCGGTAAGACGCAGAATAGGCCAAAGCATAGTAAAAGGTAATATGTGGATTTCTTTACCAAATGGAATTTAAAAATTATATTTGTCTTCTGTAATGAATTTGCAAAATTACATCATTGCGTGGTACCTAAGTGTAATAATCTAAAAATAATGTTTTCATCCATCCGAGTTATTTTTGTTATTGGGCTTGCGTTGTCAATTATTTCGGCGACCATGCCGACGGTTGAGCCCACTCGATCTGTTAAAAAGAATCTCATCAAAACGGTCTGTCTTGATGCAGGGCATGGGGGGAAGGATCCAGGATGTTTGGGGCCTACGGGAGCGAGAGAGGGGAAAGTTACCTTGAAAATCATCTTAGAATTGGGAAAACGTTTAAAAGCTGAATACCCAGATATGAAGGTGATTTATACCCGAGAAACCGATGAATTTATTGAGTTGTTTGAACGGGCAGATATAGCAAATCGTAACAAAGCAGATTTATTTATTTCAGTTCATTGCAATGCTGCGGTTAATAAATCGGCATATGGGACGGAAACCTATACCATGGGTCTTCATAAAACCGATGGGAATTTGAACGTAGCCAAACGAGAAAACTCCGTTATTTTGCAAGAGAAGGATTATCAGACTTCCTATAATGGGTTTGATCCTAGCTCTCCGCTTGCGCACATTATGATGGCAAATTACCAAAGTGCCTTCATGGCTAACTCGGTTAAGTTTGCTTCCCATGTGGAAGATGAGTTTTCAAAGACCTTCAAGCGTAAGAGTTTTGGGGTTAAGCAAGCTGGTTTTTTAGTGATTTGGCGGACAGCGATGCCCAGTGTATTGGTGGAAACGGGATTCTTAACAAACCCGAATGAAGAGGAATATTTGAATTCTGAAAAAGGCCAAGCGGAAGTCGCTGATGCCATCACGGCAGCGTTCAAAAAGTATAAAGACGAAATCGAAAAATAAACCCATTATGTTTCAAAGCAACGAATTAAAGGTTGGTTTTTTGGCCCTCATAGCCTTCCTGATCCTCTATTTTGGGTTTAACTTCCTAAAGGGGAATGATGTGTTTTCATCTTCCAAAATCTATTATGTAACCTACGACAATGTCGATGGTTTGACGCCTTCCAATCAAGTGCTTTTGAATGGTATCGAGGTAGGTAAGGTTAAAAAAGTAGAGCTTTTGCCAGAAAATGGGAATAAAATCAAGGTTACGTTACGGATTAATAAGGACTTGATTCTCCCGGATAAAACGCTGGTTGTTCTTTCTGATGGCGCGTTGTTGGGTGGTAAGGTAATGCGTTTAGAATTATTGGGCAAAGGGTCATTGCCTACGGAAAGTGTCATTCAAGGAACCACGGAGAAAGGACTTTCTGCACTTTTAAAAGAGCGTGCGTTACCTGTTTTGTCTAATGCCGATTCGCTCCTCATTTCCTTCCGTAAGATTAGTCTTAAATTCGAACATACAGGGACGCATTTAAATGAGTTAATTAAGAATTCGAATTCCGCGGTGACCAACATCAATGGTTCTGTGACGGAACTCGTAAGCGATAATAAGGCAAACGTTAAGCAAATTACGTCGAATATGAAATCATTGACGCAAAGCTTAACAGAAACCGAAAAGCAATTGAAACCATTGTTGACGAAATTCAATTCGGTCGCAGACTCTTTACAAGCCGTTCGCATAGGTCAAACCTTACAAGAGGCGGGAAAAGCAATTCAGTCTCTTCAGAAGATTGTGACGAAGCTTGAACAAGGACAAGGCAGCGCAGGGAAGTTATTGACGAGTGATTCTTTGTATAATGGCTTGAATAAATCCTTGTTGGATTTAGATAAGTTGCTCATCGACTTCCGTACCCAGCCGAAGCGCTACATTCACTTCTCGGTTTTCGGGAAAAAAGATTCCAAAGCGGTAACGCAATAAATAAACCCATCGCATGGCGACTAAGCAATTGACAATTTCGGCGGCTGTCGAGATCACGGATATTTTAATGGCAGAGCTAAGTGAAATTGGTTTTGATATTTTCGAAGATACCGCTTCAGGCATCAATGCTTATTGTCCAATGGACCTTTATGATTCGACTGCAGCACATGAAATTATTGAGCGCTATCGTTTTTTGGGCCCGATTGATGTTGCGGAGGCCGAAATCGAAAAACAAAATTGGAATGCTGTTTGGGAAACCAATTATGACCCAATCCGCATTTCGGATAAAGTAAATATTCGCGCAAGTTTTCATGAGCCGGATTCGAGTGTGGAGATGGATATTGTTATTAATCCCAAAATGTCTTTTGGTACTGGACATCACGAAACGACGACTTTAATGGTGCAAGCGATGTTTGAGATTTCGTTAGCAGGGAAATCGGTGTTGGATGTTGGGACCGGAACGGGAATCCTTGCTTTTATCGCCTTGAAACTGGGTGCTTCGCGTGTACATGGATTTGATATTGACCCTTGGTCTGTCGAAAATTCGATTGAGAATGCCGCTTTGAATGATTGTGAAATGGCAACTTTTCAGGAAGGTACCATTCGGGATGAGCCCTCTACGATCTACGATGTTGTTATTGCAAATATTAATCGGAATATCTTGTTGGATGAAATTGCCGAATATGCAGTTCGTTTGGCATCAGGCGGTCACTTACTGTTGAGCGGATTCTATGCGGAAGATATACCTTTTCTAACTCAAGCAGCTCAACCCTTAGGCTTAGTATTAGAGGCTGAAACAAATTTGCGTAATTGGGCTTGCCTCCGACTTCGTAAGAACTAATCGTATAATTTCTGTTTTTTGTGTATTATTTCGTGAAAAAACCTTATTTTTGAAGGTTTTACTCATAGAACTCGCTAAATCGGGTTCTTAATAGCTACATGAAGATCTCTCCAAACAAACCTTTTCAGGTTGTTTATTCCTTATTGTCTCATGAATGCCTCGGTTATTTGTTCGAGGTTTTTGTTGTTCAATTGAATGATAAAGGACAATTGACATGGGAGTATCAAACATTGACAACCCGCAATTTTCATGAGTTTGCACATGGCTTAGATGAGCGTGATGAGACTGCCGTGAAATTGGTTGAGGGAATGAAGCCTGCTGCGATTTTTGAAAAGTTTAATACTTCCAAGCGTAAGACCATGGAAGAATTTTACTTAAAAACCTTTGATGCGGAAAAAGGGGAGAAGGAGATCCAAGAAGCGGTTCACGCCGTGGTAGAAAAGCGCCGTGCACAGATTTTTGAATTGATTTGCCCAGATAAGACGCTTTTCATCATGGGGAACGACGGAAATCCGATGCGTCAATCTGTCGAGATTCAGGCGGAAGCCGTTGAGGTCCTTTTCCATTTCATGCGAAATGAAGAGAATACACATTACTTCCCAACGTTAAAATACAAGGGGAACAAGCTTGAATTTCAATACAAAGATGCTTTGATTCTTTGTGATGAGCCGGCATGGATGTTATTGAATCAAAAGCTTTATCATTTCAAACCGCAATTAGAAGGCAAGAAGTTACGCGCCTTTTTGAATAAAAAATTCGTGGTTATCCCGCGAAACATGGAAGAAGATTATTTCCGGAAATTCGTAAAAGCCATGGTTGCGCGTTACCCCGTACATGCCAAAGGCTTTGAAATCACGAATACAGAGAAGAATTGCCAGTATTTATTGTCTTACGGACCGATAACCCCTAAGCTGGACGAGGAGGAAAAAGTATCCGCCAAAAAAGCCTTAGAAGCTGCGGACCGTTGGCAATTTGTCCTTTCTTTTCAATACGGTAATAACCGTTTCCCTTGGGATGGACTTTCGGCGGAGGCCAATGTCCTTTTCGAGAAAAAGGGCGACAGCTATGCTTTTCAAAAAATCATGCGTTCGCTGACCAAGGAAAAGCGTGCTTTTCAAGCATTGAAGTCCATGGGATTACCCATGGAAGCAGATGGCCGCGCAACGATTTCGCGTTCGGATGCAGTTCAATGGCTCACGGCACATAAGCAAGATTTAGATCAGGGAGCGTTCTCTGTACAGTTTAAAGGCGATGGATCTGCGCCAAGGTATTTCTTAGGAAAACCAGAAATCAAGATTCGTATCGGTGAAAAACTGGATTGGTTTGACGTGCAGGCGGTGATTTCGTTTGGTAGCTTCCAAATTCCATTTCTGAAGATTCGCCAATTAATTCTACAGAAAAAGAAAGAGTTCCATCTTCCTGATGGATCGATTGCGATCATACCCGATAATTGGTTCCACGATTATCAAGATTTGTTCTATTTCTCAGAAACCCGTCCAGGTGAAGATGGTGTCTTCTTACGTCGGCAGCACTTCCAGTTAATTCAGGAATGGGAGAATCAAGAGTTGGTGAAAACGAACTTACGCACTAAAACACTCAATGATCTCAAACTCGAAACAAAAGAGTTTCCGGTTCCGAAGAACTTCAAAGGAACTTTACGTCCCTACCAATTGGAAGGATACAGGTGGATGCGTACACGTCAAGCAGCGGGTTTAGGTGCTTGTTTAGCCGATGACATGGGTCTAGGTAAAACGGTTCAAACGCTTTGCTTATTACAGAGTTTAAAAGAGCAAGGCGAGACTTTGCCATCTTTGTTGGTGATGCCAACTTCCTTATTGTATAACTGGGAGATGGAGGCCAAAAAGTTTACCCCTCAATTGCGTGTTTTGGTTTACAGTGGACCTCAGCGGGAGAAATTGCAAGCGCAAATTGGCAAGGTGGATTTGATTTTATGTTCCTTTGGAATGGTTCGTTCCGACATCGATTGGTTCGAGAAGCAAGCATTTAGCTATGTGATTTTGGATGAGTCGCAAGCGATAAAAAATCCATTGGCGAACATCACAAAGGCTGTTCAAAAATTGAATGCGAAGTTCCGTTTAGTGATGACAGGTACGCCGCTGGAAAATTCGACAATGGACTTGTGGTCACAAATGAATTTTGTGAATACAGGATTGTTGGGAACACAACGCTATTTCAAAGATCATTTCCAGGTTCCTATTGAAAAGAAAGCGGATGGTGACCAGAAAAAGCGCTTATACTTCTTAATTAAGCCCTATTTGTTGCGTCGTGAAAAAAGACAAGTGGCAGCGGATTTACCTGAGAAAATGGAGTCGATAACCTATTGCACGATGTCGGAGGAACAGGAGCGACTATACGATAAAACGAAGTCCTTCTACCGTGATGTTTTATTGAAACAGATCAAAGACGAAGGCTTACAGAAATCAAGGTTCTCTGTGTTACAAGGCTTGACGAAATTACGCCAATTGGCCAACCACCCAGCCTTGTGCGAAGATGGATTTGAAGGAGAATCGGGTAAGATGGAAGCCGTTTTAGAGAAGTTGGAGACTGTACTCGAGCAACATCACAAAGTCTTAATATTTAGCCAGTTTGTTCAGCATTTGGGATTGATTCGCAAGGCTTTGGATGAGCGTGGAATTGATTATGCTTATTTGGATGGAAGTACTGCTGATCGGAAAGGTCAAGTGGAGAGTTTCCAGAAGGATGATGGACAATCGGTTTTCTTGATTTCATTAAAAGCGGGGGGAGTGGGCTTGAACTTGACGGCTGCGGATTATGTCTTTTTATTAGATCCATGGTGGAATCCTGCTGCGGAGGCGCAAGCCATTGACCGTGCGCACCGGATTGGTCAAAAGAAGACTGTATTTACCTATAAATTTATCTCGAAAGAGACGGTTGAGGAGAAAATCTTATCCCTGCAACAACGTAAGTTGGATCTCGCAAATGAGTTGGTTACTTCCGACGAAAGTATCTTGCGAAATTTAAGTGAGGACGAAGTCTTGGATTTATTAAGCTAATTTGACCAAGATGTTTTTCGCTACTTCATGACTAATGAAGACAGCAGGAGCATTGTCTATCGACACTGAAATCGAACGGTCAAACGCATTCACTTCTTGGACATGTAATGCCGCACCTAAACTCAGTTCCATTTTTGTGAGTAATTGGAGAAATACCGCCGAATCTTTTGCAACGCCCATCAACACACAACGCTTCTCTGCTTTGATGTCGGAGAGATGCAAATAGCCTAATTCAGGCATCACCCCATTTTTGGTTGGGATTGGATCTCCATGCGGATCTGTTTTAGGAAACTCGAGGAATTCATCTAACTTATCGATCAGCGAATCGGATTCGATGTGTTCTAGTTGTTCTGCGATTTCATGCACTTCATCCCAGTTGAAGCCCATCTTTTCTACAAGGAATACCTCCCAAAGTCGGTGTTTTCGAACAATTCCTAAAGCGATCTTTTCTCCAGCAGGGCTTAAACGTACGCCTTGGTATTTTTGATAATGTACCCAGCCTTTTTCAGCGAGTTTACGTAGCATATCGGTTACGGATGCCGCTTTTGTCTGCGTTAATTCTGCCACAGCATTGGTTGAAATATCGTCATCGTGACCTTCAGAAAGGCGATAGATAATTTTCAGATAATTCTCTTCTGCAAAGGAGGTGGACATTTGTGCGAATTTAGAGCTCAAAAATAAGCATTTATTTGTTTAAATTATTTTTTTAGACCCGACTAAAAAATATTTTTGAATCATCATAATTCTTGTATATTTGGATGTTAAAATCGAATTATGTCCAACTCTTGGCGCAAATCACATCAAGAAAACTCAATGAGTGAGGTTTTTGCTTCCATACCCATTCCGAAAGGAGGAGGATTCTGGAAAAATTTGCGCGCATTTATTGGGCCAGGTTTTATGGTGGCCGTGGGATATATGGATCCAGGGAATTGGGCAACGGATTTAGCGGGAGGCGCTCAGTTTGGCTATACGCTTTTATCCGTTATTCTTGTCTCGAGTTTATTTGCTATTCTTTTGCAGCATTTGGCTTTGAAATTAGGTGTGGCTACGGGGCGCGATTTAGCTCAAGCTTGTGGCGATTCATTTTCAAAACCCGTTGTTTATTTTCTTTGGATTATTTGTGAATTAGCCATTGCTGCCTGCGATTTAGCGGAGGTAATTGGTTCGGCACTTGCCTTGCATTTGCTGTTTGGCATCCCGATTTTGGCCGGTATTCTCATTACCATTCTCGATGTATTTTTAATTCTCTATTTCCAGAATCGTGGTTTTCGCGTCTTGGAATCTATCGTCATGGCCTTGTTGGCGGTGATTACCTTGTGTTTTGGCTATGAAATTTGGGTGGCCCAGCCAGCCGTTTCGCATGTTTTGAGCGGATTACTTCCGCAATCGAGCATCGTCATGGATGAGCATCAACTATATGTGGCAATCGGTATTTTAGGGGCAACGGTCATGCCGCATAACCTCTATTTACACTCGAGCATTGTGCAGACAAGAGCTTTTGAACAGAATGATACCGACCGGCGAAAAGCGATTAAATACGCAACCTGGGATTCCACAATTTCGTTAAGCTTTGCCTTTTTTATTAATGCGAGTATTCTGATTTTGGCAGCTGCGGCGTTTCATTGGAATGGCCGACAAGATGTTGCTGATATTCAAGACGCATTCTTATTGTTGGACCCTGTCATGGGTACAAAATGGGCGAGTATATTATTTGCGGTGGCCTTATTAGCCTCAGGTCAAAATGCGACAGTGACTGGAACTTTAGCCGGACAAATTGTGATGGAAGGTTTTATCGATTTGAAAATGAAGCCTTGGTTAAGGCGTTTAATCACCCGACTGATCGCCATCGTACCCGCTTTTTTTGTTACGTGGATTTGGGGCGAATCTCACATCAATGAATTGTTGATTCTTTCGCAGGTTGTTTTGTCCATGCAATTAAGCTTTGCTGTGATTCCCTTAGTTTGGTTTACGAGTGACGCTAATCGGATGGGGAAATTTGTGAATCCTACCTGGATGACCTGGTTGGCTTGGGTCGTTTCTGCGATTATTCTCTCGCTGAACTGCTATTTATTAGGCCAAATTTTCTTCGCCTAATCGAACTTTCCAGTGGTTATCATTTCCTAGTTGATAGGTTCTTTCGTCCACGAATGGGACATTTGGCGTTGCTATGCCTGAACCTAAAACTTCGGTTGATTCGATGTGAATGATTTCTTGCACATCGATTTCTTGAATAAACGCTTCAATGGTCTTTGTCCCACCTTCGATTAAAATGGATTGGATTGCCTTCTCCTTGCAATAGCCCATGAATTTTTGCAAGTAATTTTCAGCGCCAAGGGCGATCCAGTGTTTATTTCCCTCTGATTTTGCCACTCCATGCGTGAAAATGTAGGTTGGGAATTCATCTTGCAATAGGTGAAGCTTTTCATCCATGCGCGCTTGTGGATCCAACACGAATCGTAATGGAGAATTACCTGGCCAAACACGAGTTGTCAGACTTGGATTATCTGCATTAGCCGTATTAACTCCTACCAAAATGGCTTGATGTTCTGCCCGTAAACGGTGTACGAGCTGTTGGCTGATAGGGTTTGAAAATAGGTGAGCATCTCCATTCGGATGTGCGATAAATTGGTCACCAGAACTCGCGTACTTGACTGTGATATAAGGTCTGCGATTCCGGTGGAAATAGAAAAACCGACGGTTAATCAATTCCCCCTTTTCGGCTAATAGACCTGCATGTACTTCGATTCCTGCTGCTTCAAGCTTAGTGACACCTTGGCCACCAACAAGTGGATTGGGGTCTAAATTACATACGACTACGCGGGATACTTGATGCTTAATTAATAAGTCGGCACAAGGAGGCGTTTTGCCCGTATGACTACAAGGTTCCAAGCTCACATAAGCGGTGGCCCCGCGCGCGTCTTTGATATCCTTAAACGCGTTTACTTCGGCATGCGGACCACCATATTGTGCATGAAATCCTTCACCGAGTAAAACGTTATCGCGCACGATAACACAACCTACCCATGGATTTGGAACAACAAAGCCTCCACCCAGCTGGGCTAAGTCGAGGGCTCGTTGCATCCATATTTCATCAGTCGGCATGAGATGTTTTTACATTACGCGACATATAACTATAAATCGCAGGAATGACATAAAGCGTTAAAGTTGTTGAGAACAACATCCCGCCTACCACGGCAATACCCATGGAAACACGGCTTGTTGATCCTGAACCTAATGCCAAGGCAATCGGTAAAATACCCAATATCGTACACAAAGATGTCATGATAATCGGTCTGAAACGAGCTGTAGCTGCACTTTTTACAGCATCCAATTTTGTTAATCCCCCTTCTTTTTTCTGGTTGGCAAACTCCACAATCAAGATACCATTTTTAGTTACCAAACCAATCAATACAATGATTCCAATCTGAGAGAAAATATTCAACGTTTGACTAAAATCCCAGAGTGATAATAAGGCACCCGCTACGGCTAGTGGTACCGTAAATAAGATGATAAACGGATCGATGAAGCTTTCGAATTGTGCCGAAAGGATTAAGTAGATCAATAAAATCGCTAGGGCAAATGCAAACAATAATGATGAGCTTGATTCCTTGAATTGCTTACTCTGTCCATCATAGGCAGTTGAGAACGATTCATCAAAAGTCTCTTTCGCCAATTTGTCCATTTCATCCAATGCTTCTCCTAACGTTACTCCCTTCGCCATTTGGGCAGTTACAGTCGCTGCAGAATAACGATTGAAACGGAATAATTGTGGTGGCGTGCTTTGCTCCGTGATCTTAACCATGTTGTCTAACTGAATCAAATCCCCGCGGTTATTTTTAACATAAAGCGATTTCAAGTCATTCACATCGTTTCGAAGTGACCGATTAATTTGTCCAATCACCTGGTATTGTTTTCCATCCATGATGAAATAGCCAAAGCGTCGTCCGGAAAGTCCTAGTTGTAATGTTTGCGCTACATCTTGAATGGATACCCCCAAGTTTTGTGCTTTTTCACGGTCAATTTCTAAACGTAATTCCGGCTTCGTGAATTTTAAGTTAATATCCGACACCTCGAATTTAGGGGAGTCGCGAACCTTCGCCATGAATTGTGGCATCATTTTCTTCAACTTCTCAAAGTTGGGTCCCTGAACAACAAAAGCCACCGGCAAACCTCCACCACCTCGTTGGCCTGTCTGTAACGTTGGCTCCTGAATTACAATCGACTTCGCACCTGGGAATTTTTTAACCTTGGGTTGTAGCGCATCGACGATGGCTTGTTGGCTTCTCCGCGCATTGGAATCACTTAACAACACACGAATCATACCCGAATTCGAACCTGCATTACCAAATCCAGGGGACGTAATGGTATAAATTGCATTGCGTTCTTTTTCTGGAATTTCCTTCATAATGAAGCGGGTGATTTCATCGGTGAAGTTCAACATATAATCAAAAGTTGCCCCTTCGGGTGCCGTAGCGCTAATACGCATTTGGCCTCGATCTTCTAAAGGGGCTAATTCAGATGGAATAGCACCTGTTTTGAATAAGGTGTAAATGACACCAATTAATCCGATCATGACTACCCATGCCACCCAGCGAACGCGTAAAAATGCGTTTAATGAGTTTTCGTAGGCTGCGGTCATCCAAACGAAAAAAGGCTCTGTCACATTGTAGAACCATGGTTTGCTATGTCCTCCTTTTAATAATTTAGAACTAAGCATCGGCGTTAAGGTTAACGAAACGAATGCCGAAATGATCACAGAACCAGCAACAACTATACCGAATTCGCGGAATAATTGGCCCGTTATACCTTGTAAGAAAATCACAGGTAAGAATACGGCCGCCAACGTAACGGTTGTTGAGATTACAGCAAAATAGATTTCTTTTGATCCGGCTAATGCTGCTTCCCAAGGGGAAAGACCTTCTTCGATTTTGGTATATATGTTCTCCAAAACAACAATGGCATCATCCACGACAAGTCCAATGGAGAGCACGATTCCCAACAAAGTCAATACGTTTACGGAGAAACCCGCTAGATACATAAAGAAGAATACCCCAATCAAGGAAACCGGAATGGCCGTCAATGGGATGATTGTCGAACGCCAATCGCGCAAGAACAAGAAGATCACAATGGTTACTAATAAGATTGCGGTTAAGATGGTTTCTTCAACTTCTTCAATTGATTTACGCACATATTTCGTGTTGTCGAATCCTTCTTTCAAAATCACATCGCTTGGGATGGTTGTTTGAATCTGCTTGAATTTTTGATGGATTTGATCGACAATTTCAATTTGGTTTGACCCTGGTTGGGGAATCACCGCAATCGAAATCATAGGTACCATATCACGCTTAAAGAATGTCTTCTCGTTTTCAGGGGCAAGTTCTGCATTTCCTACGTCTGAAAATTTAACAGAACGATCGCCTTCCTCGCGGATAATCAAGTTGTTAAAGTCCTCCACAGAGGTCATACGACCTTGCGTACGAACTGTTAATTCGGTGTTATTTCCCTCGATACTTCCTGAGGGAAGTTCAATGTTTTGTTTTGTTAGGGCATTAACAATATCGGGTGCTGTCAAACGGAATGATGCCAAACGTTCTGGGTCAATGTGCAAGCGCATCGCGTATTTCTTTTCGCCCCACATTTGAACGGAACTTACGCCGGGAATAGTTTGTAGCTTTTCTTTGACATTACGTGTAGCAATCTCATTGAGACTTAACAAATCCCGCGTGTTCGAGTAAATATTTAAATTGTAAATCGGATTGGAATCCGCATCTGCTTTGGATACGACAGGAGGGTCCACATCTTTGGGCAATAAGGCCATGGAACGTGAAACACGGTCACGTACGTCGTTGGCCGCATCTTCAATATTAACCGCTAGGTCAAATTCTACGGTGATGTTAGACCGACCGTCTCGGCTCGAGCTCGAGAGCGTTTTAATTCCGGCAATTCCGTTGATGGATTCCTCCAATGGCTCCGTAATTTGAGATTCAATGATGTCTGCATTCGCACCTGTATAACTCGTTTGGACGGTTACGACGGGAGGGTCAACCGATGGATATTCACGAATTCCTAAGTAGGAATAGCCAATTAAGCCAAATACGATAATCGTCACGGACATGACGATAGATAGTACGGGGCGTTTAATGCTGATGTCTGATAATGATGCCATAGGTTGAATAGGTTTAGGCCAATTGCGTTTGAGGAATTGGTTTTAATGTACTTAGTTGTTGCCACACGGTTTCGAATGAAATGTCGGCCGACGAACCATCTGGATTATGGTAAATCATCGCGCGACCTTGTTCATATGAGCCTGAGTATGGCATGTGGTTTTTAAAGTTTTTATACGTTCCCATTAATAGTAGCCCTGGGATTTCAAAGGCATTCGCAATATGTGCCGGGCCAGAATCGATGCCAATAAAAAATAGAGCGCCTGAGATGATGTTTGCCATATCGGCAACACTTGTTTTCCCAACCATCGAAATGAATTTTGGATGCTTAATGGCTAAGCCATCAGATGCCCCTACTTCTACGATGGAAATATCATAAGTCGCAATTGCTTGGTCAATCAAGGTGATCCAATGTTGGTCCTGCCATTCACGGTCGGCACCATTCGATTTCCGATGTATCACCCAGTATTTTCCTGGTAAATCCCATGATTTTCCTTTTCCCAGATACAATTTGGGTTGTAAAGATTCTCGATAGGGGATATCACACAAATCGAATATACCTTTCAACAAATTACCCCGTTCGTAATAATTATGCTTGTTTAAACCGATTTTTTCAGCTTGTTCATTGAAAAGGGAAAGCTTGAAATAGGGATCAACGCGTAATTCGTTCATGTGCAAATTATAAAAGTGCGAGAACGGTGAATATTGGCATAACCACGAACTAGCTAAAATTGAATGTTCGCAGACGACTTGGTCAATTTGAGGGTGGTTTTCCAAAAGGCCTTGGTACAAATCTTTGACGATCCAAACGATGCGTGCCTTCGGATGCTTAATTCGCAATGCAGCAATAATGGGTTCCGCAGCTACAATGTCGCCTAAATGTTCGGCTAATAAAATCCCAACAACAGGCTGAGAAATTCGGGCTAGGCGTACCATAAGGTAAAGTTGGGCATAGGAAAAACATGCCGAAAACCAATAGCTTAGTTTACGGAATTTGTATTCCCATAAGGACCGACTCATGTAGATGGACGCCATAAATCCTTTATTCTACCACTTCTTTAATTTCAACTTCGCCTTCTGGTTTTACTTGGATTACGCCGTTCGTGATCAGTGTGTCACCAATGGAAAGTCCAGATAGGATTTCAACATTCTTCTCGCCACGATTTCCGAGTTTCACTTTTACAGGGACTGATTTTCCTTGTTTTACGATGAATACTTTGTTCCCAGATGCTTCGGGGATAACGGCTTCTGTGGGAATAAGAATTGCGCTACCCTTTGATTTTAAAATCAAATTGACCTTAGCAAAGGCGCCTGGGACCAATTGGTTACCCGGATTTGCCGCTAAGGCGCGAATTTGCAACGTTCTCGTTAAAGGATCGATTTTCGGATCGATCGCATAAACTTTACCAATAAACGTTTTGTCTTCATTTTCCGTTTGGAATTCCACTGTACTTCCTTTGCGAATAGCAGTTGCGTATTTCGCAGGGATAGAGAATTCGATTTTCGCTGGATTTGTATTTGTTAAGGTCGCAATTCTTGTCGTAGGTGAGATGTAACTTCCTAAACTTACATAACGGAAACCTATGGTTCCTGCGAAAGGTGCTTTTACGGTTGTTTTGATGATTTGAGCTTTCAAATCTTCGATATCGGCTTCAATGGTGTTGACTGAATTGACCGCAATATCATATTCTCGTTGGGAGATAGCCTCTTTTTGTAACAAGATTTTTTGACGCGCTTCGTTGTCCTCAGCTAATTTTTTGTTAAAGCCTAATTTGCGTAAGCGAGCTTGTAAATCATCGTCATTGATTCGAAAAAGGACAGTGCCCTTTTGAACCACATCACCCTCTTTGATATTTAATAAGATTATTCGACCTGCAATTTCCGATCTAATTTCTACTTCTTCGTTTGCCAAAATACTACCTGTTGAATTCAACATGTCGTCAAGACGGGTAGATTTTACAACTGAAACCACAACAGCCGTTTTGCCACCCCCTTTTCCTCCAGGGCCTCCCTTTTCTTTTTTTGCTTCTTCCTCCGGATTCTTAGAGATAGCTTGTTTGATTTTAGGATAAAATGCAAGTCCAAGGATCAAGGCTATGGATGCAAGCGAGACGATTGTTTTGGTAACTTTATTCATGGGATTTAAATTCGGTTTAGAAGAACTTCAAATTACATATTTTCCTACATTTAGCTGTCCTAAATTGTAGGTTTATTGGGTTGATTTATTGGTTAACCAAGGTAATATTTGTTCATTTTGAATCTGATTCATCACAAAGTGGCTTTGGGCATTTCCGATGTTTTTGATGCTGGCTAGTTTATGGAGAATGAAATTTCGATATTCATCCATGTCGGAAACGACAATCTTTAATAGAAAATCGCTATGCCCGGAAACGCAATAGCACTCTTGTACTTCCACCAATGACATGACATCGGTTTCAAATTGATTCAAATATTCTGCGGCATGTTCTTTCAATGAAATGTCACAAAATACGGTGAGCGATTTGCCTAGTTTGTTCGGGTTGATTGTCGCTTTGTAACCTGTGATGACGCCCTCTTTCTCCATGCGCTTGATTCGCTCATGAACAGGAGTTGCACTCAAGCCCAGCCTTGATGCCATTTCCTTATTGGACATGAATGCGTCTTCATGCAAAAAGGCTAAAATTTGTTTATCGATATCATCAATTTTGGCCATCGCTTGTTGGGGTTTCAATGATGGATGCTCCTGCGGAAATGATACCTTTTAGCGTGTCAGTTCGCATATATTGTTCTAAACTAACCTGATATTTCCCAGGCCGGGTAAATTTCAGCCCTTTGAATAGCGTATACTGATGGCTGTACATATCGCCCAAACCACTTCCTTTCGGTTTGCCTGTTTTCGCATCATAAAAAAAAGCTTCGGCAAAGGCGCGTTTTAATACAAATCCATTTGCATCAATAATTTTCGGAACAAAATAGAGGTTGTAATACGGATATTCATTTGACTGACGAAATGCCACACGCATGTCGTATGCTTTCGTCGTGTCTGTGACTTGAAAATCAATCAAGATCTTGTTTTTTTGTAACCAACCTTGTTCCGATAAGGAAACGGTTTGATCGACCAAAGTGTCGTTTTGGCAAGCAAACGCGAATAAAGCCATCATGAAAAGAATAATGCGCTTGTAATACATGGCTTATTGTGCTGCTGGTCCCTCAGAAGATCCTCCCTCACGCGGTGGGCGTGGTTTGAATTTCTTCTTAAACTTCTTCTTAAATGGTTTCGGTGTAGCATTTTCTCCGTCAGCTACGGGTGCTGAACCCTCCGGCTTCGGACCTTGTTCAGGTCTAGGTTTACGCTCTTGTTGTGGTCTTGGGCCACGGGTTGTTTCGCCTTCTTTTCCTGGGCTAGCCGGTCTAGGTCCGCGATTTGCCTCGCCTTCTTTACCTTGGCCTGCTGGTTTCGGTCCACGATTATCTGGACGTGGACCACGTGGGTTATCACGTCCTTCAGGTCTTGGTCCTCGGTTTTCCCGTGGTCCTCTATTCTCAAAACGATCACGACCGCCACGGTTATTTCCAGATTTGTTTGCCGGTTTTTTGCCGCCATATTTCTTATCCATGCGCTCCAAATCAGAATTTAATTCTGAAAGCGATGGTTTTTCTGCTACCGGAGCATCTGGATTTAAATCCGAGAAGGATTCCGGAATAATTCCCTGCTTATTCAATTCAATGATTTCTGCGACACGATCACAACTCACCGGAATCCAAATGGACTCTTCACCTACAATGCCAAACCACATCATCCGTTTGAAAATGTCCGTCTTTTGAAGAATGGCATCTCCCTTCTTCGTCTTTAAGCGACCTTCAATCGTAGGAATGCCTTTTAATGCATCCATGTAAGTCTCTAATTCATAATTCAAGCAGCATTTCAAGCGGCCACATTGTCCGCTCAATTTGACGGGATTCAACGACAAATTTTGATAACGAGCAGCTGAGGTTGTCACGTTTTTAAAGTCGGTTAACCAAGTTGAACAGCATAGTTCGCGTCCACAAACCCCAATGCCCCCTAATCTGCCCGCTTCTTGACGCAAGGAAATTTGTTTCATTTCCACACGTACTTTGAACTCTGTTGCCAAAAGTTTAATCAATTCCCGGAAATCGACACGATCGTCTGAGGAATAATAAAACACGGCTTTGGTGCCGTCCGACTGAAACTCCACGTCAGACAGTTTCATGTTCAATTTTAAATCCCCGATGATTTGCCGGCCACGGTACATCGTAGGCATATCACGCGCAATCATTTGCTCGTGTTTTTCGTGGTCTTTATCTGTAGCAAGGCGGACGATTGACTTTAAATTATCATCGTCTTTGATGCTTTTTTTCAATAATTGTAAACGAACTAATTCGCCCTGGAGGGAAACGACACCTAAATGAATTCCTGTGCTTGACTCGATCATCACAGCATCCCCTGTGTGTAGTTCAAGTTTGTTTACATTGCGAAAATATTCCTTCCGACCTCCTTTGAATTTAACCTCTACGACATGGAAACGTTGAAACTGAGGCACGTCTAAGTCGGAAAGCCAATCAAAGACATTCATTTTATTGCAGCCACCTGAGCCACAACCTCCGTTGCTTTGGCAGCCTGCGACTTCGCCCGATACACCTTTGGATCCACAAGAACCCGTTGAACACGATTTACATGCCATAATATATGCTTGATTAGCTAATTATCCTTTATACCGGAGGACGTCTAAGCCAATATCTCTTCTAAAATTTTTACCTTCGAACTGGATGGAAAGCGCAGCCTTTTGGGACTTTTGAATTGCTTTTTCCAGGGTATTCGAAGTTCCTGTTAGGGCGATCACCCGACCGCCATTTGTTAGGAGTTGGCCTCCTTCTTCGCGCGTTCCTGCTTGGAAAATATGCGCGTCTTTTACTTGATCTAATCCTGTGATGGCATCTCCTTTGCGGTAATCTTCCGGGTATCCACCTGCGACAACCATGGTTGTAACGGCATATTGCTCTGAGATTTCAATTTTCTCTTTGTCTAAAGTGCCTTTGGCAGCCGCAAGAAGCAAAGATAAGAAATCTGATTCGATTCTAGGTAAAACGACCTCTGTTTCTGGGTCACCCATGCGGGCGTTATATTCGATGACATAAGGCTCCCCTTCGTGGTTCATTAACCCGATAAAGATGAAACCTTGGTATTTAATGCCATCCGCTTTTAATCCTGCTAACGTAGGTTTAATCACTTTGTTATCGACATGTTCCATGAAAGAAGCTGTCGCAAATGGTACGGGAGAAACGGCCCCCATTCCACCGGTATTCAATCCTTCGTCGTTTTCGCCAATGCGTTTATAATCCTTCGCTTCGGGCAAAACAACATAATTTTCACCATCAGTCAGCACGAAAACGGATAATTCAATTCCGCGTAAAAATTGCTCAATAACGACCTTGTCGGATGCCGCTCCAAATTTGGAATCCAGTAACATTTCACGCAAAGCAGTTTTGGCTTCCTCAAGTGTCAAGGCGATAATCACCCCTTTCCCTGCCGCTAAGCCATCGGCTTTTAAGACAATCGGCAAAGATTGTGTATCTAAATAGGCCAAACCTGCGTCAATACTTTCTTTCGTAAAGGTCTGCGAAGCGGCCGTTGGCACACCATGACGGTGCATGAAATTTTTTGAAAAGTCTTTACTTCCTTCTAATTGAGCTCCTTCTGATCCCGGGCCTACAATGCCCACATGCTTCAAATCCTCTTGCGACTCGATGTAATCCCGAACACCTTTTACCAAGGGCTCCTCGGGGCCTACAACAACTAAATCGATTTGATGTTCCCGAATTGCTTGCGCAATGCCGACTAAATCTGCTACTCCGATGGATAAATTTGTGCCAAGGCTGGCTGTCCCAGGATTACCCGGGGCAATAAATAAACTACTTAGTTGTGGGCTTTGAGCTATTTTCCATGCAAAAGCATGTTCACGCCCCCCAGACCCGATAATTAATACATTCATCTGTTTTATTAATTGGCTAATTCACTCAAAAACTTAATGCGCATTAAACGCAACTCCTCTTCACTCACATCCTCAATGTTACATTCATCCAAGGCCTGTGTGATGTTGTCGGTATCTGCCGACATGAAATAATCGTAGATTTCCTCCTGTTTATCAGGTTCAATTACTTGGTTGATAAAGTAATCTAAATTCAATTTTGTTCCCGAATAGCAAATCGTTTCAATTTCCTCGATCAGCTCGGCCATCGATAATTCTTTCTGTTCCGCTATTAAATCCAAATCGATTTTACGATCCACTTGCTGGATGATGTAAATCTTGATCTTGGATTTATTAACAGTCGATTTTACGACGACCTCCTTGGCAGTTTCAATCTCGTTCTCCTCTACATAACGGATGATCGCGTCCAAGAATTGCTTCCCAAATTTCACGACTTTCCCCATCCCTACGCCATTGATCTGCGCCATTTCTTCCTGCGTAGTAGGGTAGGTTGTAGCCATTTCCTCCAAAGAAGGATCCTGAAAAATCACATAAGGTGGCAAGTTTTTCTCCTTGGCAACCTTTTTACGAAGATTTTTCAAAATCTCAAAGAGCGCATCGTCATAGGCCTTTGCGCCTACCGCTGCATTTTCTTCATCATTCTCAGCCGTGATTGCTTCTTGTTCGTAATCATGATCGCGCGAGAATGTTAACGGATGTGAGTCTGTTAAAAACGCTTCTCCTTTTTCACTTAGACGTAGAACACCGTAATTTTCGATGTCTTTGGTCAACAGGTCATAAATAACAACTTGTTTAATGAATGAGATCCAAGGCGATTTTTCATCTTCGGGATTAACCTCTTTTTTCTTTTTACGCAGCTTTTGTTTTTTGGGCGCTTGCTCTTCGCCATCTACATCCTCATCATCATCGTCCTCATCCTCATCTTCATCTGAGATAGCCCATGAAACCGTTTTGCCTTTCCCAAAAACCGCTAGTTTTTCATGCTCATAGCTTTGTGTGTATTGATTCGTTTTTCCTTCCAATACATCCGCGATGTGTTCTGCATCAAATCTTTCGCCTGTTTGTTTGACGGCTTCGAGTACCAAGGATACTTCTTGTTCCGCTTTGAAAGTAGGCGTAGGGTGCATGCAATTGTCACAAAAACCACAATTTTCACCCATGTGTTCGCCAAAGTAGCTTAAGAGTTGCTTTCTACGGCAAACGCCTAAATTGGCATAATAAACCATTTCGCTCAATAGAATTTTGGCATTTTCCTTTTCAGAAACAGCTTTGTCCTTATTGAACTTATCTAATTTTAAAATGTCATCGTAGGTGTAAAACAAAATGCAAGTTCCGTCCAAACCATCCCGGCCGGCACGTCCTGTTTCTTGGTAATAACCTTCCAAGGATTTAGGAGCATCGTAGTGAATGACAAAACGAACATCCGGTTTATCAATTCCCATGCCAAAGGCAATTGTTGCAACCATCACCTCAACCTCCTCATTCAAAAAGGCTTCTTGGTTCGACATGCGTACTTGTGGATCTAGTCCTGCATGGTAAGGAAGCGCTTTAATTCCATTGACGCCTAGTAATTCAGAAACCTCTTCCACGCGCTTTCTGCTCAAGCAATAGATGATTCCTGCTTTGCCTGTATGGCTTTTGATGTAGCGAATCAATTGCTTATCAATATCTTTTTTCGAACGAATCTCGTAATACAAGTTCTTCCGATTAAATGAAGACTTGAAAACAGTAGCATCCTCTAAATTTAATGTCTTTTGAATATCCTGCTGCACTTTGGGTGTAGCTGTGGCCGTTAGCGCAATGATGGGTAATTTCGTATCAATCGATTCGATGATGTTACGAATCTTCCGGTATTCCGGTCGGAAATCATGTCCCCATTCCGAAATACAATGTGCTTCATCGATGGCAACAAAGGATATGTTTGCTTGCTGCAAGAAATTCAGATTTTCTTGTTTATTCAGCGATTCAGGAGCTATGTAGAGCAATTTAACACTGCCACTAATGACCTCCGCTTTGACGCGATTAATTTCCGCCCGACTCAACGAGGAGTTCAAGAACTGCGCATTGATGCCAAATGCAAGCATTTGGTCAACCTGATTCTTCATCAACGCAATTAATGGGGAAATGACAATGGCCGTTCCAGGCATCACAATTGCGGGCAATTGATAACAAAGTGATTTGCCGGCTCCGGTCGGCATTAAAACGAAACTATTTCGGCCATCTATCGTATTACGAATGATCGCTTCTTGCTCACCCCGGAATTGACTAAAGCCAAAGGTCTTTTTGAGCTGTTCCTTCAATACCTCACTAGAAATGGAAGTCGGCATAATTTTTATCGTGGCGTAAGTGTTTCAGTTATTGGGTAAGAATTGGTTATCTTTGTGGGTCCCACAATTCTTACTAACATTGAAATTAAGCAAAAATATCCAAAGCACAGCAAAAAAAGTTTTAAGCCAAGAAGCTGACGCAATTCTACGCGTTCGTGATGGAATAGATTCTGAATTCGAAGCCTGTGTTGAGCATTTGCTAGCTAGCAAAGGGCGCATCGTTTTTACGGGAATTGGGAAGTCGGCGATTATCGCCCAAAAGATTGTGGCGACCATGAACTCCACCGGAACACCGGCATTATTCATGCACGCTGCGGATGCGATTCATGGAGATTTGGGGATGATTCAAGAGGGTGATGCTGTGATTTGTATTTCCAAATCTGGGGATACGCCTGAAATTAAGGTTTTAGTTCCGCTGATTAAGCGAACGGGGGTTACTTTGATTGCGATGGTATCGAATAAACAGTCTTATTTAGGCCAGCAAGCAGATTTTATCTTGCATGCATTGGCGGAGCAAGAGGCTGATTTGATGAATTTAGCTCCTACGACTTCCACAACTGTTGCACTAGCTTTAGGAGATGCACTTGCCGTTTGTTTGTTGGAATGCAAAGGTTTTACCGCACAGGATTTTGCTAAATACCATCCGGGTGGCGCGTTGGGGAAACGGATGTATTTGAAGGTTAGTGATATCTATCCGCAGCACGAATTTCCCGTCATTACGCCAAAAGCGAGTATTCAAGAAGCTATCCACGAAATTAGTTCGAAGCGTTTAGGCGCGACAGCCATAGTAGGAGAAAATAATCAACTTGTTGGTATAATTACCGATGGCGACGTTCGTCGGATGCTAGAAAAACACTCCAACTGGTCTGAAATCCAATTGGCCGATATGATGAATCGTACGCCCAAAACCATTGAAGCGGATGCGTTTGCTACCGAGGCGTTGGCCATTATGCAATCGATGAATATTACTCAATTGGTCGTCACGGAAAATAAAAAGGCCGTGGGATTTGTTCATCTCCACGACCTATTAAAAGAGGGTATCGTCTAAATTTTAGCGCATGCGGTTCGAGGACTGCACGAGCATTTCATCTTTACGAATCAATCGATTTGCGATCATGTTGGCCAATAACGCCACGACCATTGCATAGAACCCATAGCCATATTTTCCTTGTGCTTCCGGTTCAAAGCTCGGCATCGCCTCTTTGAAAATCACCCAAAACGAATAGCCCATCGCACCAGCTAACAAAAGTGAGTTGATCAGCCCCAATAACATTTGGCGGATGCGATTCTTGAATGAGAAGAGGGTAATTAAAGTGATGATTGTCGATAAAGTCAATAAAATCACGATGGCCATTGCGCTTGATGAAGTCGTTTTCCCGGCATCCGTCAGCGTCCACTCATTGAAAAATAATTCGGCTCTTTGGCCTGCTTGCCCTACTTTCGCCCAAATGCTCCAGCCGAGTGAGACAAGGCAATTGGCAACTAAAACGAGGACTAGGAAGATTGTTTGAGGTCTTTGAATCATGTTTATTTAATTTTCACACGAAATTAAGCATTTTCTTGAAAAAGCTTGGCGGCAATTTTAGCTGAACTTAAGCATAATGGAATTCCTCCTCCCGGATGAACGCTGCCACCTATCCAATACATGTTTTTGATGGCGGATCGGTAATTCGGATGGCGTAAAAAGGCTGCAAATTTGTTGTTGGAGGAGTTTCCATACAATGCGCCTCCCGCTGAAGAGGTGCGGGATTCAATCCGCCGAGGGTCTAAGTAGTCCTCCGCAACGAGGTGTTCTTCCAAATTTATTCCCAATACCTGATTGATTTTATGAATCACATTTTCTCTACATTCCTTGATTAATGCATCCCAATCTTGCCCTGAATTTGCCGGGGCATTGATTAAGACAAACCAATTTTCACAACCTGATGGGGCATCGTTGGGCTCAACTTTACTGGAAATGTGGACGTAGACGGTGGGATCACTCCATAAGTTTTCTGTTTTGAAAATGGCTTCAAATTCAGCTTGGTAATCCTTCGAAAATAAGATGTTATGAACTCCTAATTCGTCAAATACGCGGTTAATCCCCCAATAGAAGATAATCCCCGAGCTTGATTTGGGTTGATTTAGTAATTTATTGGGACGAAGATTTTCGGGTAATAGCTGCTGGTAGCTCGGGCGAATATCCGCGTTGCTCGCTACGAAATCAAAATCATAGGAAGCTTTTTTAGTTACAATTCCATTGGCGATATTACCTGTTGTACGAATTTTTTCGACGGCTTCATTTAAGTGAAATTTGACCCCTAAATCTTTGGCTAAACGAACGAGTGCCTGAGGAATCTCGATCATCCCTCCTTTGGGGAAATAAGCCCCTAAATTGTATTCTAAGTGCGGAATGATGGAAAGGGTAGCAGGTGTTTGGTAGGGATCGGAGCCGTTATACGTGGCATAGCGATCAAATAATTGCACCGTTTTCGGGTTTTTGAACTTCGAAGTATGTGCTTGGTGCATGGTCTGAAAGAGCCCTAGTTTATGTAAATTCGCATAGCCTAGCATCGCTTTTTTACTCGTCCATGTGCTGAATTTGTGCAAGGAATCATCCAAAAATAAGTCACTGACAATGTTGTATTTTTCACCCGCCTCTTTAATATAGCGGTAAATCGTTGGCGCATCCTCCTGTAAGGCATCCGCCATGCATGCCGCTGTCTCTGCAGGGTCCTCAACCGTCGTTAAGCGTGTTTGATCATCCCAAAAATAACGGCAAATCTCAGGTAAACGTTCGTAATTAAAATAGTCACGTGGGTTTTTCCCGGCCATTTCAAATAATTCATCAACCAGCTTAGGCATGGTAAACAAGGACGGCCCCGTGTCAAATCGGAATCCATTGATTTCAAGTAGGCCTAGTTTGCCCCCTGCTCGTTCGTTTGCCTCAAAAACCGTCACTTCATGACCTAACAATTGCATACGAATCGCAAATGCAATTCCTCCTATACCTGATCCGACAATTCCGACTGTTGACATGTCAATTTAATTTCCCGTGAAATTAACTAAATAAGAATAAACAGGTAAATGTTTTACACTACATACTCTTTTCCGTAATTTTGCACGAATTTTTATAATAAACTATGTTACGTACACACACGAACGGCGAATTGAGAATGGAGCACGTGGGCCAAACAGTCACTTTATGTGGTTGGGTTCAAAAAACACGTGATAAGGGAGGCATGTTATGGATCGACTTACGCGACCGCTATGGCATCACCCAATTAATGTTGGAAGAAGGGAAATCAGATCCGTCGGCCTTGACTTTAGCCCGTGGCTTGGGTCGGGAGTTCGTTGTCGCAGCAGAAGGAGTTGTTGTAGAACGTTTGGCAAAGAATGACAAGTTACCTACGGGTGATGTAGAGATTAAGGTGAGCAATTTACGCATCTTAAATCCAGCCAAATTACCTCCATTTTTGATCGAAGATGAGACGGATGGTGGCGATGATATTCGCATGAAGTATCGGTATTTGGACTTGCGTCGTAACCCGATTCGTGAGAGTCTTCGTTTGCGCCATCAAGTAGGTCGTGAAGTGCGTAATTATTTAGATAAGCAAGATTTTATTGAGGTGGAAACGCCTGTGTTGATCAAATCTACGCCGGAAGGGGCACGTGATTTCGTTGTGCCATCTCGGATGAATCCAGGTGAATTTTATGCCTTACCACAATCGCCGCAAACCTTCAAGCAATTGTTGATGGTTTCGGGATTTGATCGTTATTACCAAATCGTCAAGTGTTTCCGTGATGAGGATTTACGCGCGGATCGCCAACCAGAGTTTACGCAGATTGACTGTGAAATGTCATTTGTGGAGCAAGAAGATATCTTGAACATGTTTGAAGGCTTAATTCGCCATTTGTTCTCGACGGTCAAAGGTTTGGATATCGGCGAAGTTCCTCGCATGACTTATGCAGATGCGATGAAATATTACGGTTCTGATAAGCCGGATATTCGTTTTGATATGAAGTTTGTGGAGTTGAAAGGGGAAGGTGTTGACTTGACCTCCGGAAAAGATTTTCAGGTTTTTGATGCTGCGAATACGGTTGTTGGGATATGTGTGAAAGGAGCCGCAGAATATACGCGTAAACAATTGGATGAATTGACAGATTTTGTGCGCCGACCGCAAATTGGGGCTAAAGGATTGATCTATGCACGCGTTCAGCCGGATGGCGTCGTGAAATCATCGGTTGACAAATTCTATTCAGAATCAGATTTAGCTACTTGGGCTGCAGCATTTAATGCGGAACCAGGAGATTTGATTTTGGTATTGTCAGGAGATGGAGATAAGGTGCGTAAGCAATTAAATGAGCTTCGTCTCGAAATGGGAACGCGCATGGGATTGCGTGATCCGAACAATTATAAAGTGCATTGGGTTGTCGATTTCCCATTGTTGGAATACGGAGAAGAAGAGGACCGCTGGTTCGCGATGCACCATCCATTTACTAGCCCTAAGCCAGAGGATATCGCTTTGATGGAAGCTGGGGACTTGGGTAAAGTTCGTGCGAACGCTTACGATTTAGTTGTGAATGGCGTGGAAGTGGGCGGAGGCTCGATTCGTATCTTCCAAAAAGATTTGCAATCGAAAATGTTTGAGGTCCTAGGATTTAGCGAGGAGGAGGCGAAGGCACAATTCGGCTTCTTGCTTGATGCGTTTGAATATGGAGCGCCGCCACATGGTGGTTTGGCGTTTGGTTTTGACCGTTTATGTTCGTTGTTCGGTGGAACAGAATCTATTCGTGATTACATCGCATTCCCGAAAAATAATGCGGGTCGTGATGTGATGATTGATTCACCATCTCCGTTAGCGCAGGCGCAATTGGATGAGTTGAAAATTAAAACGAATTTATAAGTTTTAGCGACTCTTATGTCGCCTTTCCCTCGTAGCTTTGGCAAACCTCAAAGGATTGCCAAAGCTAATGTATAGAAGTGTTTAAAATTCATATTTAAACACAGGGCTTTCCCATTCGCCCGCATTTATATTCAAGACTTCATTAATTTGTCCATGATGGATATCGAAAACCCATCCATGTAAATGGGGAAATTGTCGTTTTGCCCATGCTTTTTGAACGATTGTCGTTTTAGCCAAATTTTGAATTTGTTCGGCTACATTGAGTTCTACCAACTTATTAAAGCGTAATTGTTCGTCATCAATCGCATGTAGTTCTGAAAAATGTTTCTCATAAACTTCCTTGATGTTGCGAAGCCATTTATTAATTAAGCCAAAATCATGGTTAGTCATGGCCGCCTTTACGCCTCCGCAATTATAATGTCCACAAACGATGATGTGTTTGACCTCTAAAACTTCAACCGCATACTGCAATACTGACAATAAATTGATATCAGTATGAACAACCATATTGGCCACATTTCGATGGACAAATATATCTCCTGGGTCAGCATGGGTAATTTCTTCTGCGGGTACCCGACTGTCCGCACATCCAATCCAAAGGAAAAGCGGGTTTTGGTCTTTCGATAAGTTATCGAAATAATGTGCATCAAGTTCAAGGCGCTCACTTGCCCAGGCCTTATTACTCAATAATAATTTTTTATACTCTTTCATGTTATCTCTTTTTTAGGTCGGCTTCTATGCCGCGTTCATGTGCTGTTGCGATAAATTCTTCAATCAATTGGGTGATATCATGGTCCATGAAATGTACTTTCGAAACGTCAATATACACATCCGACCCCTGCGGAATTTTTCTTAAAGCTTCTTTTACTGCCATTTTGTGTAAAAATGTAACGTCCTTTTGAAACTTGATTAACACCTCGTTCCCATTTTGGAAAACGGAAAAAACGGAGGAGTAATTCGTGATGATCACAAAAATGAGGCCGATAACCGTACCGATGAATATGCCCCAAAGGAGATCAACCCCAACTACGACAGCAATGGTGATCAGGAACGGAACCCATTGTTTCCAACCTTCAGAAAGTACTTTTTTGAATTCCTTTGGATGGGCTAATTTATATCCAGTATATAGCAAAATGCTGGCCAAGCAGGCAAGCGGAATTTTATTTAAATACATGGGTAATGCCAAAACCGCCAAGAGCAATAAGACGCCATGTACGAATCCAGACATGCGGGATTTTCCACCTGCATAGATGTTCGTAGACGAACGCACAATAACCGAAGTAATAGGGAGGCCTCCCAATAAGCCACTACTTATATTGCCGATTCCTTGCGCGATCAATTCGCGATCTGCTGAAGCAATTCGTTTCTGCGGATCTAATGCTTCTGTTGCTTCTAAGGATAATAAACTCTCAAGAGAGGCTACAATTGCTAAGGTAAATGCGATCGTATATACTTTGGGGTTTGTGAAAAAGGACCAATCCGGTAGTACGAGTCCGTTAATTGCTTCATTCATGTTCTTAAATACCGGGAGACTCACCATGTGTTCCGCTGAGTTGCCTAGATACCATTGAGGGGCGTACCCAGCGAAAAAAAGATTCAATATGACCCCAGACAATACCACAATGAGTGAAGCAGGTAAAGCTTGCATCCAGCGTAATTTAATTGCGACTGAATTCCATATGAACAAGATGAGTAATCCCAAACCAGAAATGATTAATGCACCTAGTTTAATATCGCGGAATGATGCCATTAATTCAGTAAAGGTATTTTGACCGTCTGCAATTTGTGAAAATTCAAATTCTCCAATGAAGTCTAAGTCATCACCAAACGCGTGCGGGATCTGCTTTAATATAATAACAATACCAATAGCCACAAGCATACCTCGAATAACCGATGAAGGGAAAAATCCGCCAATTTTCCCCATTTTAATCAAGCCCAGGATGATTTGAATCACGCCGGCCAGAATGACTGCAATTAAAAATCCCGCGAAGCTACCCAACTGATGAATGGCATTCGCAACGATGATGGTTAAACCCGCTGCCGGTCCACTGACCGAAAGTTCTGATCCCGAAAGAAGCGAAACGAGCATTCCACCTATAATGCCCGCAACTAGGCCTGCCATCAACGGGGCACCTGATGCTAAAGCAATGCCAAGGCATAAAGGAAGGGCAACAAGAAATACGGATATACCCGATTTCCAATCTCCTGCGATAAGAGATTTACGATAATATTGAAAGTTCATACAAACGTTTATTAATGTGTTAAAACAACAATCTAACTATTTGTATGTGTATCGGGTGGAGTTAAAATGGGCCAAAGATGCGCTTGACTTAAGCGATCTTGATAGCTGTAAAAGTGTAAGGTATTTTGTGTAAAATGGGGGATGAAAGTCTCTAAAGTCGCCTTATTGACATAAGCAGAATCTGTTAGATCATCGTCCGAGTCTTCCGAATCTTCTTCCGAATCGACAGGAGCATAATTAATTAATGTAGCCTGTTGGTCTGTATGTTTGACTTGAAAACGGTAACCATCAAAGGGATTTAAGGGCATCGTCGGTTCCTGTGCCGTACAAAACCCCGACATAAACTTTACCCATAAAATCAATAGCCACACCATCAGTCTAGCGTTGTTTTGAGTTGGTAAATAATCTTCCCTTGTGCATCACGCTCCTGAACCAATTCCGGTTCTTGAGTGTCAAATTTGTCTTTTCCGTAGCGCCATTCTTTCTTTAATCGGCCGCCCGAACCAAATTCATAATATTCACGCCAGCGGCCTATACGCACGCTATCGTCCAGCATGCCTTCTTCTTTCAAGTTGCCACTCGCATAAAATGCACGGTATTGTCCTCGTACTTTTCCGTATACAATGGGAATAACTTCTTTGATTTTCTTCTGTTCGGTGTCGTAATAGCTAACAGTAGATTCCACGGGAAATCCGTGGTGATAATATTGCTTGTTCAGGAGTTCCCCGTCCGGGCCATAAGTTTCCCAGCGACCATCTTTGGCTCCCATGAAGAAAAAGCCTTGCTCCGTCACGTTTTGGTTGACGATACGTCGGAAGGGGCCGTGGCAGATTTGTGCCGATTTATTATCCTTCAGAGATCCAGTAACAATGCGCGATTGTGCGGGGTCAAACCACCAAATTTCAGTCACATACGGGCTAACGGCCTCGTCTTCTACATATTTGACTACATTGATTTCTTCCTGTGTGTTCCGACTTCCACTGCCATAATTGCCCAATCGGCGTTCGGTTTTAACACCAGCATATTCATCTTTAGGGGGTGATTTTTTGGCCGCTCTTCTTGCGAGCATACTCGCTTTGATGCCCAGGTTTTTGATTCCTAAATCCTCAATGATCGCTTTCCCCTCCGATTTGATTTTTTTTGCTCCTTCCAATTGTTCCTCCAAGCCCGTGCTAAGTCGACCTCCAAGAAATCCCTTTTGAGCGCTTGAGTCTGTCAAAGGTTTTTTGGTAGAAATGACCGCCTGCGCCTGACCATAGCTTGAAAAGACAGCTACAACAAGGAAACAAAAAATAAGGAACTTGATTTTCATGGCATTTTAGAACGCTAAGCGCTCAAAAAAATTTCCCAAAAATAGGAATTTAAATGATTAGCTTAGGTAGTTTATGTATTTTTGCGAGGTTTTTCACGCGTTAATTATCGCATAGC
The DNA here is from genome assembly GCF_054558675.1 of Aquirufa sp. TARAVU-A1A. Lineage (NCBI taxonomy): Bacteria > Pseudomonadati > Bacteroidota > Cytophagia > Cytophagales > Flectobacillaceae > Aquirufa > Aquirufa sp. TARAVU-A1A. Next base: position 94,327 of record NZ_JBPXKP010000001.1, on the reverse strand, counting down.
AGTCAATCATTGAAAAAGGAAGCTAAAATATATGTAGCAGGACACCGTGGAATGGTGGGATCTGCCATCGTTCGACAGTTACAAGCTCACGGTTATCAACAAATCGTTGTTCGGACATCCAAGGAATTGGATTTGCGGAATCAGGAAGCTGTGTCAACGTTTTTCCAACAAGAAAAGCCAGATTATGTTTTTTTAGCCGCAGCCAAAGTAGGAGGGATTGTCGCGAATAATACCTACCGTGCGGATTTTCTATATGAAAACTTAGCAATTCAAAATAATGTCATTCATGCGGCTTATCTAAATCAAGTAACAAAATTGATGTTTTTAGGGTCCTCTTGTATTTACCCTAAAATGGCGCCTCAGCCACTGAAAGAGTCATATTTGTTGACCGGTGAATTAGAGCCAACCAATGAGCCATATGCGATCGCCAAAATAGCTGGTATAAAAATGTGCGAGGCTTACCGCGCCCAATATGGTTGTGATTTTATATCCGTAATGCCAACCAATTTATATGGTCCCAATGATAATTATGATTTGCAGAATTCGCATGTGTTGCCTGCGATGATTCGGAAGTTTCATGAGGCGAAAGAGCGAGGGGACGCAACCATGGAATTGTGGGGAACGGGATCTCCCATGCGCGAATTCTTGTATGCAGATGATCTAGCGGAGGCGTGTTTGTTCTTAATGGAAAATTACAGCGACGCTGAATTGGTGAATATTGGTACGGGAGTAGACGTTACAATCAAAGAACTCGCGGAAACGGTCCAAAAAATTGTGGGTTTTGGCGGTGAAATTCGTTGGGATGTCTCCAAGCCCGATGGTACCCCACGTAAATTGATGGATGTTTCAAAGCTACATCAGTTAGGCTGGAAGCACCATATCGAGTTGGCGGATGGAATTCGTTTGGCCTATCAAGATTTTTTACAAAACCTCGCTTTGCGCAAGTAATGGAAAAAACGACGTGGTTTAGTACCTGGTTTGATTCCCCTTACTATCATCAATTGTATGCGAGTCGGGATGACCAAGAAGCCAAACATTTTATTGAAAGCTTACAGGCTTATTTGAAAATTGCTCCCGGAGCGTTTGTTTTAGATGCGGCTTGTGGTAAAGGTCGTCATGCCAAAATGTTACAGCGCCACGGGATGCATGTGGAGGGTTTTGATTTGTCCCCGAGTAGTATTGAGGAGGCGAATCGTTTGGCCAATAAACACTTACATTTCTTTGTCCACGACCTGCGTGAACCCTTGCCGAAACAAGCACATTACGATGTTGTTTTTAACTTTTTTACGAGTTTCGGCTATTTCGATGAACCTTCTGATAATGCTCGAGCGTTCCAAACGTTTGCTGGAGGATTAAAAAAAGATGGAATTTTGGTCATGGATTTTCTAAACCCCATCTATATTCTTGCGAATTTGGTTCCGGAAGAAGTTGTCAAACGCGGCGCTATTAAGTTTCATATTAAGCGTTGGGAAGAAAATGGCTATCTCTACAAATCCATTGCATTCGAGGATCAAGGTCAATCCTATGCTTTTCAAGAGAAAGTTGAATTGATTTCAAAAGATGATTTTTTGGTTTATGCGGAACAAGCGGGCTTGAAGTTTCTCAATTTGGCGGGTGACTATTCTTTAGCTAAGTTTGATGAACAAAAATCCCCTAGAATGATCTTTTTCTGGGCTAAGAAATAAGGCTTATGCAATCTTTTCGTGCACTCGTAACGGAAATTAGTCCTGAAGGCAAGGCGTCCACTGCACTTCAAACGTTACCTTTAACTTTTTTGTCGGAATCAGATGTTCTCATAAAAGTTGAATATTCATCCTTGAATTATAAAGATGCTTTGTCGGCAAGCGGCCATAAAGGCATTACCCGAAATTTTCCACACATTCCTGGAATTGACGCAGCGGGTGTCGTCGTATCTGATGTTTCAGGGAAATTCCCAACAGGCACTCGCGTGTTGGTCACCGGCTTTGATATGGGGATGAATTCGCATGGAGGTTTGTCGGAGTATATTCGTGTGCCAGCCAACTGGGTTATCGAAATTCCAGCAAGATTACCTTCGCGCATCGCGATGCAATGGGGAACTGCGGGATTAACTGCTGCCATGGCCGTGGAGGCCTTGATTGCTAATCAGTTAAGTCCTGAAAAAGGGGACGTATTGGTTACGGGTGCAACGGGAGGCGTGGGGATGATTAGTATTCGTTTGTTGAGCCATTTAGGTTATTCCGTTGTTGCGTTAAGTGGTAAACCTGCGTTGGAGGAAACATTGAAAGGATTAGGGGCCTCGCGCGTGATTTCGAGGCAACAATTTGCTGAAGAACCCGTTAAAGCGCTCTATCCTATGGAGTATGCCGGTGCGATTGATACCTTGGGCGGAGATTACCTTGTTCAAGTCGTAAAACGATTGAAATTTGGCGGATCCGTTGCTGTTTGCGGTATGGCTGCGGGGGTTGAATTACCGCTCCAAGTCTATCCATTTATTTTGCGAGGCACGCGGATGCTTGGCATTTATTCTGCTGAATCTCCTTTGTCCCATAAACAGGTTTTGTGGGATAAAATAGCTGAAATCTGGTCAGTCGACTTGGAAGGCCTCAGTCAAGAAATTAATCTTGAGGAGGTACCTGCCATACTTGAGAAAATGTTATCCGGGAATAGTAGTGGACGTTATCTCGTTAAAATTTAACAAATTTAATACCAGGTTGATTTGAGATTTCTGGGAATGAAATTATGTAAATACCATTTGGAATGGCGCGTATATCTAAGGTAACTTGTCTTGAAGGTATCTCATACGTCGTAGTTTGAACTAATTGTCCCAATGTATTCGCTATTTGTACTTTCAATGGTCCTGATTGTTGCAATCTATCCGGGATGCCAAGGTTGATTTCATTTTGTGCAGGATTTGGGAAAGCAGTTATTTGTACAAATGGATTAAGTTCGTCATTCGCCAAGATACTTATGATAAAGTTTTCTGAACTTGCTGGGCATCCATTGATGTCTGTCAATTTGATAGCATAAGTCCCTGATTGCGTAGGAGCATAATTTGCATCCGTTGCTCCTGTGATGGCTTTCCCATTGAGATACCATTGCATATTATTCCCTCCGGAAGATTTTAACACCCCATTCGAATAGGACACCAACGGAGATAATGGGGCAGAAATAGTCAAATTTAAGCTACTACTCACAGCGCTGCAATTATTTGTGTTGCTCACTTGGGCTTGATATTGCCCTGATTTAGTAATTGACAAGGATGCTTGTGTCGCCCCAGTGATAGCGGCACCATTTAATAACCATTGAATAGATGCATTGTCGCTAAAGGTTGCTGTAATAACTTTTGTCTCGCTAGAACAAGCTGTTAATGAGCCTGTGGGTGTGATGCCAACAGTTGGGCTTGGGCTCGTGTTAACGCCAACTTGGCTTCGTGGGCTAGGACATCCGATGGATCGGAATTTCATGTCATAAAAATAATAGTATCCTGTAGTAATGGGCGCGCCGTTATATTTGGCTCCGGTCATTGAAACAATGTTGGGGATAGTATACGGATAGCCTAAGTTGACCGGGGCATTAACCGTATCTGCGAGGCTTCTGTTGCTCCTGAAAATACTTGCACCATTGGAGCAAGTTTGTCCAATCACGTAACTACCAGCTTTGGGGAATTGTAGATTTAGGTAAACAATTTGTCCTGGATCATTCTTGTCATCAATAAGTTGGCCTCCCACCCTGGTTAAATTGCTTTGTGTGCGCGTTGCTTCCACAACTTTGGTAACCGACCCCACAAGTTCGCCACTGTCTTTGTTGTAAACGCTGAATGTAATTGTGCCCGCTGTTCCTACATAGATGCGCGCACTTTCCAATACAATCGGGCTTTTGACTTCCAAAATAGGTTGCGGACCAAAATTTTCATAGTAGGTCCCCGTTCCGAATGCGGCCTTCGTACTTGGATTTAATCCACCTGAAAAGTCGGCCTGCGCAATGCTATATGTAGCTGATGCTGGTAGGCTAATTTTTGCTCCGGCACCCACTAAGGTATTGTTTGTATACCAAAGTGCCCCTTCGCTATTTGCCGTTAAATTGACCAAAGTGCCTGGTGTACACTGCGTTCCAATGGCCGAAGGTATACTTGGAGTTTCTATTTTTTGTTGTAATTGGAAATTATTGTTTTGTGGATATTGGTCGTTAGTTAGTTGATGACTTAGTTCAAAAGAATAAATTTTTCCTGCCTCCAAAGCAACGTCGGCTTGCAATGCAATTTCCTGTTCAGATCCCGCATTGATTTTTTCAATTGTGCCTTTTAGTTGGCCTATCGTTAGGGAATTCGAAGAAATTAATATCGTCACGGGGAGATTGCGCTGCGCTTTTGTTCCTGTGTTTTTCACGCGCGCAATGAGTTTGAGTGTACCGGTATTTTGACAGAAATTGCCTACGGTAGTTGATATGCCTATCGCTGCAATGTCATTGGATGCTTGCAAAATCTGAATACTTGCTTCCAAACTATTCCCATTTGAAAACGATCCACAATTACTAGTGATTGGATCATTGGAACAAATAATACGAAGTTTATAGCGCTTGTCTACCGCAACGCCAGATGGCGAGGTGATTGAAAAGTTGAAGTTGTTACCCGTGATGTTTGTCGTGGTATTTATTAATTCGTTTACATCGTCAAAATCACCATCTTGATTCCAGTCTACCACAGCCCGAATGTTTTTTGTTGTTGTGTTACTGAATTGAATGTTCACAGGTTTCGTTTCCCCCGTTTCAATCATTAAGGCTGTTCCGGAACTGTCAAGCGTGTTAGCGACGGCTTTGTTATCAACCATTAATTTTGTGAGAATAATATTGCTCGTACTGGGGTTTAGGTTACAATAGGCATTGCCTCCAATGCCGGAGATGAGTAAAGAAAAATCTTGTTGATTGTTTTTTAGCGTCCCCTTGTGGTTAATGCTTAAGGTATAGGTTTCTCCAGGGATACTTTGTGGAATAATTATTTTTTCAACATTATCTAAATTATTAACCCCTGTCTTCGCCAAAGCACTTGGATTATCCGGGTCTAGGGTAAATGGGAGAAAGGTTCCTTTACTATCTTGAATTTTGATATCTAAATCATTGACTAATCGGGGAGACCGATTGTTCAAGCTGCTTGAAATTAATGGCAATACGTTGCCTTCTGGGTCCGTCCAAGCTAAGGTTACACGGACATTACCAGCTCCCGACGCGATGAATTTCTCGGTATATAATGTGCCATTATTTAAACTCAGTTCACGTATTGCATGTGTTTTGTCGGTGTTTTGAATGACTTTCGCAGCACTTTCGGCATTTAAAAGCCCCCATCCACTTTGGTAGTCGGGTCCTTCAGGGCCAAAATCCATGGCAGTATGAATGACGAGTCCTTTCAGTGTCGCAGAGCGCATGAATTTACCTTTATTTAGACGATTGTATAATTGCTGAAGTAAAAGTAATGATCCTGCAACTTGTGGCGATGACATGGATGTCCCGTCCAGGGTTGTATATGCGGCGTTGGATGTGTTGCTTGTCGATAATATATCGGTTCCTACACCCATAATATCTGGTTTGATGCGGCCATCGTCGGTAGGTCCCCAACTTGAAAAATTACTTACGCGGATTTCAGAGGCAAGGTTAGGCGTTTGTTGGATGGATTCAATCGCTCCAACGGTCAATATGTTTTTGGCGGTTCCTGTGGTTGAAATGATATCATAGCCATCATTTTTGGCCCGAATGATATTGCTTGAATCCCGTGTGTTTTTGAGAAAATAGTATTCACCTTTGGTAAAATCAGGGCCATTTTCGGAACGGCTATTCCCTGCTGATTTAGTAATGAGGTAATAAGGAGCATTGAAAGCGATCTTGTCCAATGCTTGCGTGTTGCTGTCATAAAAGCCAAATTTATAATCCTCTAAGGTGCTGATTGCATCGTTGCCCCACCATTGCCATTTGTTTTTCGTTGAATCATAAACCCAGCCTGACTGGTATCCATAGGAGTGATTGCTGATCAATAAGTTGGGCGAAGCTGTACTGATTTCTGCATTATCATTATTATAATCCCACACTTTTAAATCGGCTCCAAATGCCATTCCACGTGCCGAAGCAATTACGCCACTTGCTATCATCGTTCCCGCTACGTGCGTCGCATGCAGGTCGGAAGTTATTGCACTCTCTTGTGATTTTATGCGACTGCCAAATTCCTGATGCGTCGTCATAGCACCTCCGCCATCCCAAAGGGCTAGTTTTCCAGCTAATGTATCTGATTTTCCTGTTAATGCTAAGCCTAATCCGCCCGTACTATATAGTTGATCGGTGCGGGTGATTTGTGCTGACCTTTTATTCGACTCAACACCTAAATAAAGTGCTTCTCCAATTGAATTAATTTGTTGAAGTGTTATTTTTCGATCACCCACTTGATCTTCGACCTTTATCCCTTTTTGTTTGGCTAAGTTCAAACTTTGGGTATAGCGATTGCTTTGTTCTCTGCTGAAATCCTCCGCATACGCTTGAATACGTCTTTTGTTTTCCGTCGTATATAAATCATGTTGGGCTTGAATCCTCAGGGAGAAAACAAGCATCACAATCAGTATCGCTCGTATGTTTTGTGGTCGCATGGTGTGGTCAAAGAACTAATTTAGGCTTTTTCCTTTAATTCTACACGAAAGGTTTTTCGGTGGATTTCTGTGGGCCCTAGGCAGAGCACAGCCTTTCGATGTTCTAAGGTTGGATAGCCCGCATTTCGCTCCCAGCCATAACCTGGGTATTTTTCTGCGGCTTTTTGCATCCATTCATCTCGGTGGGTTTTAGCTAAAATAGATGCTGCAGCAATGGAAAAGTACTTGGAATCTCCCTTCACGACACAGGTATGCTGGATAAATGGGTAGCTTATAAAGCGATTTCCGTCGACCAACAAATGCTCTGGCTTTATCCGAAGTTTGTCTACTGCTAGATGCATAGCCATCACGCTAGCTTTGTAGATGTTTATCTGATCAATCATCGCATGATCGACCTCTGCAATTGCATAGTCAATGGCATAATTTTTGACGACTTCGATTAACTGCTGACGTTGCTTCGCATTCAATTGTTTGGAATCAGTTAATAGTTTGTCATGAAAGTCTTTTGGTAAAATTACTGCCGCTGCAACAACCGGGCCCGCCAAACATCCACGACCTGCCTCATCGAGGCCTGCTTCTATCCCTTCAGGTTGAAAATAGGGCAACAAAGCATGTTTGATTCGTGACATAATTCAGGTCGAATGATGATTTTTGTTGGTGTTTCCACAAATATGGCTTAAAATTGCTAATTATTTTCAAAGATTCCTCCTATGATCAAGCACCTCGTTTTCACTTTTTTAGGTATCTGCCTTTTGGTAAACTCTGTGTCTGCTCAGAAAAGTCGAACTAAAAAGATCTTTCATTTCGAAGCGAAGTCGGCTCGATTCAGCGGTGATGGTGTGGGCGGTGAGACTTATTTTTTTAAACCCGCGTTTGAAGTTGGTTTTGGAATAAAATACCCATTAACATCCCGTGTGAGTTTTAATCCGGAATTAACCTTGGCGCAAAAAGGATTTCACGGCAAGACAAATTACTCAGATTCTACCTACACGGAACGTAATTTGTCCTTAAATTACCTCGATATTAGTCCTAATTTCGAAATAAAATTAGGTTCTGTTTCAGAGTACTCGACAGGTTTTTCAGTTTGGGCCGGCCCTTATATGGGTGTCGGATTATGGGATAATGCTTCTTATACTATCCGTACCGCGAACCCTACAAAACCAGGAGCCTATGTGTTGAACACGACTTCAGGAGAAAGTTTTTCACGTGACATTCGCCGACTGGACATGGGCTTTAAAGTGGGCGTTGGCGTAGTCTCGCAAAATTTTGTGTCGGTAGGTTTAACATACCAAGCCGGACTGATGAACATCGCTACGGATTCTAAATCCTTATATAATCAATCGCTAGGCTTCTATATGCGTGTTTTCTTTGACGATATACTCTAATTTGATTATCGTTCAAATAGCAAACGTTCTCCTTTTTTACTCATGTCAAATTGTCCATTTGCATAGGCTAAATGCCCTGAAACAATGGTATGTGTAATGCTCGCGGGGAATTGGTGCCCCTCCAAGGGTGACCAAGCGCATTGATAATGTAACGATGATTTTGCCACCTCATGCGATTGCTGCAAATCCACAATGGCCAAATCAGCCCAATAGCCTTCTCTGATGTATCCGCGATCTTGAATTTGGAAACACTCCGCCAAATTATGCGCTGTTTTTTCTGCTATTTGTGTCAAACTTAATACGCCATCTTGGCTCATTTCTAAGAGCATCAATAAGGGGTGCTGAACCAAGGGAAGGCCAGATGGTGATTTCCAATATCCTTGTTGTTTTTCTTCCCAGGTATGTGGTGCATGATCGGTGGCAATCACATCAATGGCTCCCGTTTGCAGTGCTTTTCGAATCGCCGTGCGATGTCTTGCGTCTTTAATTGCCGGATTACATTTGATTTGATTACCCAAACTTTCATAAGCAGATGCATCGAACCACAAATGATGCACACAGGCCTCAGCCGTAATTCGTTTGTCTTTCACAGCCTTCCCGGTTTCGAATAAGGCTAGTTCTTCTTCTGTACTAATGTGTAAGATATGTAATCGCGTATTTGATTTTTTCGCCAAATCTACCGCCATGGATGAAGATAAGTAACAAGCCTCTTCGTTACGAATTAACGGATGAATAAAAGCAGGCGCATCTTCACTTGGGTATTTTTCTCTGAATAATTCCAATCGCGCGCGAACGGTCGCTTCGTCTTCACAATGCGTTGCAATTAATAATTCGCTGGAATTGAAAAGAGTTTCGAGGGTTTTTGTATTATCGACCAACATGTTTCCCGTGCTGGAGCCCATAAATACCTTAATCCCACAAACATTGTTTTTGTTCGTCTTTAATACTTCTTCCAAATTGTCATTGGCAGCCCCCATGAAAAAGGAGTAGTTGGCCAATGAGCTCTCGTGTGCTATATGGTATTTGTCTGAAAGTAATTCTTGCGTCAGCGCATTCGGAACGGTGTTCGGCATTTCCATGAAACTCGTTACTCCCCCAGCAACTGCCGCGCGTGCTTCGCTCGCGATAGTGGCCTTGTGTGTTAGCCCAGGCTCACGGAAATGAACTTGGTCATCAATCATACCCGGAAAAACATGCTTGCCGTTCAGTTCAATGATCTGTTCGTTTCCTTCCGGACTTATGCTTGTTCCGATTTTCTCAATCCGGCCATTTTTGATACGAATATCTCCGGTCGTGATTTGCCCTTCGTTGACGATTTGACCATTTTTCAATAAATATGCCGACATATTATTCCTGATTTATTTGGATGATTTTAAACTCTGTCCGACGGTTCTGCTGATGCATTTCCTCTGGGCAATCTACGCCGTCTGAACATTCATTGATTAATTGGCTTTCGCCATACCCTTTCGGTTTGATTCGGTCTTTCGCAATTCCGCGTTGCAAGATGTATTTTACAGCTGATTCCGCGCGGCGTTGTGATAATTTCTGATTGTATGCTGCCGTTGCACGCGCATCCGTGTGGGCACCCAATTCTAAGTTAACTTGAGGATTGTCCAGCAAGAAATTGACGATTTTGTCTAATTCAACAGCTGCATCTGGTCGGATATCTGCTTTGTCTAAATCGTAATAAATGGAATTTAACTGGTAAAATTGACTGATTTCTTTCCCGATTTCTGGCTGGTCCATCACGATCTTAAACGCAAATGTCGTGTCCGTAAGTTCCTTTTTTAGCAAGGCTTGAGGAATTTCTCTGCCCTCCAACGAAAAGCTTGAACGTGCGGAAATATATCCATCTTTTTCAAGTTTGAATTGAATTTCATCGCCTGAATTTAGACTGAATGGATCAATATTGCCTAGCTTGTCACTGGTGAAAACCTCACTTGATTCCCCATTTCTTCGGGCACTCACCTGCACGCCTTGAATCGGTTTCCCATCAGGTTGTACGACTTGGACGGCTAGGGAATAATTAACCGTTTTCAAGGTCTGGTTGGTAGCTGTTTTTGTGCTGTCATTTGACCACCAATGATCCTCATTCCCGCTAGATTTAAAGAAATAGATGTCATCATCTCCTTTGCCTCCTGGACGATTGGAGCTGATATAGCCAGAAACTGGGTCTGAAAGATTGATGGCAAAATCATCCCCGATTGAGTTCATGGGAACGCCTAAATGTTCAATACTAATTTCATTGTCATTTCGACTCGCTACATAAAGATCTAAGCCGCCAATACTCGGATGTCCATCCGAAGAAAAATAGAGTTTCCCATTCTCACTCACAAAAGGGAATATCTCATCGCCGGGCGTATTGATGATGGAACCTAAATTAATCGGTCTGCCAAAGCGGCCTGAATTATCAATCGGTACGCGATATAGATCTAGTCCCCCTTTGCCGCCTCTTCTATTTGAGCTGAAATAGAGCGTTCGGTCATCAAATGAAAAACAGGGGCTACCATCCCATGCAATGGAATCTGAGATGGCTAAGCGTTCCGGCTCCGACCAATCTTTTCCATTTTTTTTCGAAATGTATAAGTCTACATCGGGAGAAGGGTCCTTGCTTTTGCCGGTATTTCCACGTGCGAAAACAACTGTTGTGCCATCGTGCGAAAACGCTGGAGTTCCGTCATTGGCATTTTCTTTGTAAAGTTTATCGCTAAATAAATGTGGCGTGGTGATTTCATTTTCTTTTAACAAGGGGGCGCTGTATAAACCCAAGAAAGGAAGTCCATTGTTTTTGTAAATCAAGGGTTTGCTTGAACTGGTGAAGAGCAATTCGTTGCCTATTTTTTGGGCTGCAAATTCTGTTTTAGACGTATTCCCCAATAATGGGAAGAGGGCAACTGGGCTTTGCTTTTGAACGAGGGAAGGGATTTTATCCAAATTCTCTAATTCAATTTCAGCTTTTATTTGGTAGAAGCGGTTCGGTTTGCTTTGAAGAAATTTAGTCAAATAAGTTTTGCATAGGGAATAATCTCCTAGCGATTTTGCTGCTAGTGCAATGTGATAATTGACTAAAATGTCGTCGATTCCTTTTGATTGGGCTTTTTGGTAATAAGGGAGCGACAATCCAATCCGATTAGAGAGTCGGTAAGATTCCGCCACATAATAGGCGCTTTTATCTCCTTCGATACCTTGATCTGCCAAAGGTTTGAGCGCTTGAATGGCCCATTCATATTCGCCTCTTTCAAAATATTTCAAGCCTTTTTTGCTTGTTTGACGCGTAGGATTACAGCCAAATATCGTTGTGAGAACGATAAAAAAAGCGAGTAAACGGACGATTTGAGTTGATTTTGCTAGCATGGCCCTTAAAGATCTTTCAAATGTAATAAGCTATGCTCGTTTTTTTGATGTACCTTTGCATAAATTATCAATCAGTCAAGGAAATAAATCCTTGTCAAATCCAGCAGTGATGTTGCATATTTTATGAGAAAAAGAATTCAGAAAGACGACAACCGTCGTTCAGATGCGCCACGTAGTAATTCAGGTGGTCGCTCAACAGCAAGAAATTTTAGTGATCGTTCTTCAGGGCCTAATCGGGCTTCTGCAGGTGACCGTAAACCTTTTGAAGGTGGAGATCGTCCATATACACCTCGTGCACCACGTGAAGGTGCTGAGCGTCGTCCTTACAACCGTGAAGGATCTAGTGATCGTCCATATACGCCTCGTGCACCACGTGAAGGTGCTGAGCGTCGTCCTTACAACCGTGAGGGATCTAGCGATCGTCCGTATACACCACGTGCACCTCGTGAAGGTGGCGAACGTCGTCCTTACAACCGTGAAGGATCTAGCGACCGTCCATATACTCCTCGTGCACCTCGTGAGGAGGGTGAGCGTCGGCCTTTCAACCGTGAGGGATCTAGCGATCGTCCGTATACGCCACGTGTACCTCGTGAAGGTGGCGAACGTCGTCCTTACAATCGTGAAGGATCGAATGATCGTCCATATACACCTCGTGCACCTCGCGAAGATAGTGAGCGTCGTCCATTCAATCGTGAGGGATCTAGCGATCGCCCATATACGCCACGTGCTCCTCGTGAAGAGGGTGAAGCTCCACGCGCACCTTTTAGAAGAACGGGTGGTGATTTTTCACCGCGTCCAGTACGCGATGAGGCGCCTCGTAATTTTGAAGCTCGAGAGGAACGTAAATTTACCCCTCGGGAAGATGATCGTGGACGAACAGCCAAGTTTTCGAAGCGCGATACGTTCAAATCGCGTAATCGCCATGATCAGGCACCAGCCTTTTCTCCAGCCTATAAATTAGATCGTTACAAAGAAAATGCTCCTGCTAAAATTCAAAAGAAAATTGCGCAGACTGAGCGTCGTGGTGATGAAGTTCGATTAAATCGTTTCATCGCGAATGCAGGTATATGTTCTCGTCGGGATGCGGATAAGTTGATCGAAGCGGGTGAAATTAAAGTGAACAATAAGGTTGTTACGGAAATGGGTTACCAAGTGGCTCCAACGGATGTCGTGAAATACGGTAATCGTCGTTTGAATCGCGAGAAGCCTGCCTATGTCTTATTGAATAAGCCTAAAGATTTCTTAACTACGACGGAAGATCCTCAAGATCGTAAAACGGTGATGGAATTAGTGAAAAATGCGGGCGAATCTCGTATTTATCCCGTTGGACGTTTGGATCGAAATACAACAGGCTTAATTTTATTGACAAATGATGGCGAATTAGCGGATAAATTGACGCACCCATCGAATGAAATTGAAAAGATTTACCAAGCGGAATTGGATAAGCCATTGACCGACGAGGATTTTGAAAAAATCGTTGCGGGTTTAAAATTGGAAGATGGTGAAATTAAGGTAGATGATTTGGCCAAAGTTACACCAGACGGTTATGTGATTGGGGTGAAAATTCACTCAGGTAAGAACCGTATCGTTCGTCGTATTTTTGAACATTTGGGCTACGAAGTAACCAAACTTGACCGAACAACCTTTGCGGGCTTGACCAAAAAAGATTTGCCTCGTGGCAGCTGGCGTTACCTAACAGAGCGCGAGTTAGTGAAGTTGAAATACTTGTTATAGTATTTGCAAAAGAAAAGGCCCAGTGAAAACTGGGCCTTTTTTATGTTTATAGTGGAATCGCTTAGATGTTCATCAACGATTCGCGGCGTCTCATTTTTCCTGCTGGAATTCCAAACATCATTTTGAAACGACGACAGAAATAGGCGGTGTCTTTGTAGCCAACTTCTGAACCAATCGCACGGATGGATTTCTTGGTTGTTCGTAATAAGCCTACAGCCGCTTCCATTCGTTGGTATTCGATGTAATCTTGTGGATTAATACCAGTCAACATTTTGAAATATTGACCTACATAATCTTCAGATACATTCGCGACGTTTGCTAGGACCTTGTTAGATAAGTCACCTCCGATATGATCTTTGATGTAGGCAAAAATATCGATTAAGCGAGGGTCTTTGAAATAGGTGCTGTTTGTGGCTAATTGCTCAACGAAAAGACGGTTTTGGATGATGTAACGGATGACCTCAATCACGATTTCTTCCGTTTTAATTTTGATGATACGGCCTTTACCAATCTCATCAGACATATCCTCTAACAAAATCTCTTTGATTGTTTGAGCTAATTTTTCATCCTTCTTGATTAAAAAAGGAGGGATATCTAAAGAGGTGAAGAAGTTGACAGAGTCAAATACTTTCGCTTCAAAGGCAACCATTCCGAAAGAATTTTCATGGCTACCGATATTTTGCGAATCCATGTTCAAGTCGAAGTACATTTCGCGGTGGGTCATGAACTCCTCATTGTTAACAGCTTTTGGTTTTTCAGCGTTTCCATAAGTTACGCTGACCATTTTACCTCCAGGGATAAAAAGCATGTCGCCTTCCTCTACTGGGGTATCTTCCTCACCAAAAGAAACTTCGCCTTTGTACAATATCAAGAGCGAGTTTTCCACATCGTAGTAATTCTTAATACGAATAGGTTGTAATATTCTTATGTTGCGTGCTTTGATGAATTTGACCCCAAGGGACTCAATGATCTTGTTGTAATCTTCCATTTTATTCCTGATTATCCACCGAAAAACACGGTTTTAACTTTTTAATTTGGACAAAACTAATAAATCAGATAATAATTCCAAATTATTTTATGTTAATTTTTGTCCATTTGGCGAAATGTGTCGACCAGCATTAATTGTAATATACCTATATATCCCGCTGGCGGGGTGGGAGCGGTTTGAAATTCTGTGCTAATCTGTTTTTTATAATTATTTTTAGGGAGATTAGAAATTTGATATAAAATCAATCATTAGGTCATTTTTTATCTGTAAATTTGTTTTCTAGAGCATGTATAGCTTTATTATTTCCCCTATTTGAAACACCATGGGACTATTTAATTTCCTGACCAAGGACATCGCCATTGATTTAGGTACAGCGAATACCTTAATTATTCACAAAAATCAAGTTGTTGTCGACGAGCCGTCGATTATTGCTTTAGACCGTAACACAAACAAGGTGTTAGCTGTAGGTCGACAAGCGATGATGATGCACGAAAAGACAAATGATAATATCAAAACGATTCGTCCATTGAAAGATGGAGTAATCGCCGACTTTACCGCAGCGGAATTAATGTTGCGCGGGTTGATTAAAATGTTGGATCGTGGAAATTCATTTTTCTCACCTGCACTTCGCATGGTGATCTGTATCCCATCAGGTATAACGGAGGTAGAGAAACGTGCGGTAAAGGATTCAGCGGAGCACGCAGGTGCTCGTGAAGTTTACATGGTACATGAGCCTATCGCTGCTGCGATTGGTATCGGAATAGACATTGAACAGCCCAATGGTTCATTGGTTGTAGATATTGGAGGGGGTACCACGGAGGTTGCTATTATTTCCTTGAGCGGTATCGTGGTGGAAAACTCGATTCGTGTGGCTGGTGATGAATTTACACGTGACATTAAAGATTACTTGTTGCGCGAACACAAATTGGTTATCGGTGAGCGTTCTGCAGAGCAAATTAAAATTCAAGTCGGAGCGGCATTACCTGAATTAGAAAACCCACCAGCCGATTTTGAAATTCGTGGTCGTGATCAAATGACGGGTATCCCGAAAGAAATTTTGATCAATTATTCTGAAATCGCCTATGCTTTAGATTCGTCAATCACGAAAATTGAGGTAGCGATTATGGAAACCTTACAACGAGCTCCAGCGGAACTTTCGGGTGATATTTTCCACAATGGTATTCACTTAGCCGGTGGTGGTGCGATGTTACATGGTTTAGATAAACGTATCGAAAAGAAAACGCAATTGAAAGTCCATGTAGCTGACGATCCATTGAAAGCAGTTGTACGCGGAACGGGTGAAATTTTGAAGAACCTTGAGAAATACAAACCTGTTTTAATTACCTAGTTTTCAATCGCGATAACTCATGATTCAATTGTTCCAATTTTTAGCGCGTCAAAGGGTTATCCTTTTGTTCTTGTTGCTTGAATTGGTCAATGTTTGGGCCGTATTTAAATACAATGCATACCAGCATTCGCTCTATTTTAATACGACAAATCTATGGGCCGCTTCCATTTTGTCTACGACACAAGAAGTAAAAACCTATCATCAACTGCGTATTGTTAACGGTACACTCGCCCAAGAAAATGCGCGTTTGCGGACTGAATTGTTGCGTTTGAAAAGCCAACAACAGCCATTGACAAAACTTCCCTATTATGTTTCTGAGGCGATGCTGAATCGCTATCAAGCTGTTGCCACCCGCGTTATTGATCAATCGACACGCATGTCGCAGAACTATTTAACCATAGACAAAGGGCGCGCAGATGGTATATTGCCCGGAATGGCCGTCATTTCGTCCACCGGTGTTGTGGGGAAAGTCATGTCTTGTACGGAAAATTTAGCTTTGGTTGTATCCATCCTGCATACGAGTAACTCAGTTTCGGCCAAATTAAAGCGCAGCGGGGAATTAGGCTACATTAAATGGCCTGGTTATCAAAGTGAGGTTGCGGACATGATGGATGTCTCCAAATATAAAAAAGTTGTCAAGGGTGATACCGTTGTTACCTCTGATTATAATGCCGTGTTTCCGCCCAATATTCCCATTGGTATCGTCGCGAAAGTAGGTCTCGAAAAGGACGATACGTTCCATGACATTAAAGTTATGTTGTTCACGCAGTTCGCTACGCTGCAATATGTCTATGTTATCAAGAATCGTTTGGCAGGCCAACAAGCTCAATTAGAAACGACTAAACCGAAAGCAGAATAACATGAATTTCACATTTAATTTTAAATGGTTTTTCTCGGTCGTTTTTGCGATTGCAATTCAGGTATTGTTCTTACGAGATATTGCCATTGCGAATGTAGCCTTCTGTTTTATCTATATTTGGTTTTTGGTAAAAGCGCCTATGCAAACAAATACATGGATCTTATTAGTAGGTTCAATGTTTGTAGGATGGCTAATCGATATTTTTTATAATACCCATGGCATGCATGCCTTCGCATGTGTTTTAGTGGCTTGGTTGCGTCCTGTGTATTTCCGAATTCTTACGCCGGCGAATGGTTACGATGAGCGTTCCAGCATTTCATTAGCCGAAATGAAGTGGCTTTGGTTCTTTCCTTATTTATTCCTCATGTTGATGTCGCATCATTTACTGCTGTTTATATTGGAAGCAGGAGACTGGACCCTATTGGGCTTTAGTCTGTTGAAAGCCTTATCATCTACGTTATTAGGCATGGCAGTCTTTGGAATTTTAGAATTTTTCAACCGACCGGAATAGGTCTTTTTGGCAGATTAATTTTTGGTCTTAGATTTGTAGGCATTCGTATGCACATATCAAATTCGATGTGCTTAATTGCCTACCATGGAAACACCTACAATAACAGTTTCGATGCCTCAAAATAATGCGCAAGCCTTATTTGAGAAAGAGTTTATGCCGCATCTTGATGCGATGTATAACTTTGCTCTCCGACTTACTAATGATGAGGATGATGCGCAGGATCTTGTTCAAGATACCTGCATGAAAGCCTTTCGGTTCATCGATTCATTCGAACCAGGAACCTATGCCAAAGCCTGGTTATTCAGAATTCTGAAAAATAATTTCATTAACGATTACCGGAAAAAATCGCGTGGCCCCTCAAAAGTGGAGTTTGAATGGGTTGAGCAATCCTTTTCGGGTGATGAAGATCAAGAACCTGCGATGCATGCCGACTTGCATGCGGAAACGGTTAATGAGATGCTTGGCGATGAAATTACGGCAGCCATTCAAGCCTTACCCGTAGACTTTCGAATGATTATTATTCTCTGTGATTTAGAAGAATTTAGTTACGAGGAAATGGCTCGTATATTGGATATTCCGATTGGAACTGTTCGTTCACGACTCCATCGTGCACGTGCCATTTTGAAAGAGAGTTTAGCCTCTTACGCAAAAAGTAAAGGTTATCACTGACAATGTGTCACCCGTAAGCAAATGAACTTTTTATCCCTTCCTCGTTGTTAAAAAAATAGTGCATTAAGCATGTAAACTCATGAAAAAGAATTGTAACCATCAGGCTGATTGTTTAAAGTTAATTCAACGTATCGTCGACCGTGAAGCTTCGCCCGAAGAGGAGGCAACTTTTCTAGCCAATAAGGAACAATGTATCCCTTGCCAAGAAGGATATGAACTCGAGCAATCTTTGCGTAATGCGATTAAATCAAGCTGTTCTAGCAAATGTCCTGAAGCACTTTTCGCACGCATCAAATCAAAACTTTTTGTCGTTTTAATCCTTATTTCCATACTTATTCCGTTATTTTGCTAGCTAATTAAATCAAGCTGCACTTGGAAGGTAAACTCATTATTTTTTCTGCCCCATCCGGATCCGGTAAAACAACCATCGTAAAAGAATTATTGGCCAATAATCCCAATTTAGGATTTTCTATTTCCGCTTGTACACGAGATAAACGTGGACGTGCCGAGGCGAATGGTCAGGATTATTATTTCATGACACCTGATGAGTTTCGTGCCAAAATCGATGAGGATGCATTTGTCGAGTGGGAGGAAGTTTACCCTGGCGCTTATTATGGGACATTGAAGTCTGAAATTGAGCGCATCTGGGCATCAGGAAAACATGTCATTTTTGATGTGGATGTAAAAGGCGGTCTGGCGTTGAAAAACTATTACAAGGAGCGTGCATTAGCCATTTTTGTCAAAGTTCCTACCCTCGAAATGCTCGAAGATCGTCTCCGTGCGCGCGGCACCGAAACCGAAGAATCACTTTCTAAACGAATTTTCAAGATGAAATTTGAATGGGCTTTCCAAGACAAATTTGATGTGATTCTCGTGAACGACAAATTAGAGGATGCCGTCAAAGAGGCACAAAGTTTATTCGATAATTTTACGCGATAAAATGAAGATTGGCCTATTTTTCGGATCATTTAATCCCATTCATCATGGCCACCTCATTATTGCTCAAGCAGTATTAAATCAAACGGATGTAGACCAAATCTGGTTCGTTGTTTCTCCTCAAAACCCGCATAAGCACAGCAAAACACTTTTGCACGAATTCGATCGATTGGATTTAGTCGATCGTGCCATCGCAGATAATTATCATTTTAAGAGCTCTGATATCGAATTTCATTTGTCCAAGCCTTCTTATACAATACATACGCTGACGCATCTATCAGAGAAATTTCCCAACGATTCATTTCGCTTAATATTGGGAGGTGATAACCTCGAGCAATTCAAAAGTTGGAAGAACTACGATAAGATACTTGATTATTTTGGCCTCTACGTTTATCCCCGCGGTGAGCAAAAACAGAGTGATCTGTGGCAGCATCCGCAGGTTACACGCATTGAAGCGCCATTATTGCAAATTTCGGCGACGTATATCCGGCAATGTATCCAACAAGGTCAGTCGATAAAATATCTAGTTCCTGATACCGTGGAGGAATTAATCCAATCAAAAAAATTCTACATTTAGGCCTTTTCGCCTAAGCTGTGTTTTCATTTTTTAGTCCTTTCCCTTTTCTGCGAATTTTAGGCCTGTGGATCATCGGCTTTTTGGTCGGTCCTTACGGATTGGTTGCATTGGCTTTGAGCTTACTGCTGGTCTTCCGACAGTGGAGAATTTTTAGCCTTATATTTATTATGGGCGTATCCTATGTTCGATTTGCCCAACTCGCTGAACGAAAGTCCTCTATTCCGAATCACGATTCCTTTGTATTTCAAATCGACCAGGAACCTGTTGCTGGAGCTAAATCTTGGAAAATTCGGGCGAAGGTAATTTCCGTTCGACATAAATATCAATGGATTCAAGTTCAATTTGCATCCATCGTATATGTTCCGCTGAAGGGATTTGCACCCCGGAGTGGCCAGGTATATCAAGTTTACGGAAGTTTGAAACCCATACGAGAGGCTTTGTTGCCTGGGGCATTTGATTGGAAGACTTATTATGCCCGACAAGGAATCTATGCCACAAGTTTTGTCGCATCGAAAAGTATGAACTTGTTGCGAGATGCAAAAATTCGTATCCATTTTATCGATAAGCTTAGAAATCAGGCCGTATTTTATTTGCATCAAGCATTGCCGGTAGGCGTTCATCGCAATGTGGCTGAGGCAATGTTTTTAGGAATTGGAAACACAATCGATTTTGAGACACGACAATCCTATGCGGCATTAGGGGCGATTCATATTTTGTCGGTGTCTGGCATGCACGTTGGCTTACTTTATTTGGGTTTGCAATTCTTATTTGGGTTCTTAACGCGTTTTCGGCCCTATGGCCCACATACCTATTTTACCCTGATTATGCTTGTCTTGTGGACGTATGCGGCGATGTCAGGATTTTCTGCACCCGTATTGCGTTCGGCTTGGATGTTTTCGGTATTGCTCTTTGCGCAGGTGTTTCGCTTGCGATCACATCCGTTGAATATTTGGGCGTTTTCTTGTTTAGTTATCCTCGTGATTCAACCGAATGAATTGTTTCAAGTGGGTTTCCAACTGTCTTATGCGGCCGTGCTTGGACTAATTCTATTTCAAAGCAAACTCGTCCAATTATGGAAGCCAAAAACTTGGTTAGCCCAACAAGCATGGGAGTTGACCTGTGTCGCCATTAGTGCCCAAATTTTCACATGGCCCTTAATTATCTTTTACTTTCATCAATTCCCAAATCCTTTTTATTTCTTTTTGCTCAACCCGGCATTGGTTTTGCTTTCAACACTCACCTTAGGAATGGGGTTTTTGTATCTGATTTTAGCTCCTTTCATCAGTCATATACCATTCGTTTTTTCTGCCTTAGGTCATTTGTTTTTATTCAGTTTTGAGCTTTTACATGGCCTCATGTTTTATACCACGGGGCGCTTTCAGACAGTGATTTCCTTTGTCCGAATGAATGGATTTGAATTAGGAGCCTATTATTTGGGAATCAGCTTGATTTGGTATTGGTGGGCAATGCGCAGGGTCTGGGTGATCTACCTTGGAATAGGCCTCTTGAGCTTTGTTCTGATTTATCGTTTGATGGAGCCTTGGCAGGATGAAGCCTATTTAACCGTGGCAGAAAAGCAGTTGGTATTTCTCAGAACTAAAGGGATATATGGGCAAAGCTATGGCGCAGTGAGTGAAGCATGGTTACAGGCAAATGCTAGTCCTTGGTGGGCAAGGAATCAAGTGGTTGATACCTTGTCTCGAAAATGGCCACAAGGTAGTTTTCAGTGGAAGTATCAGGGCAATGAATTTGTTTATCTGGCGAAACCGAGTGTTCAACGAAATATTCACAAAAGCAATTTGATTTTAGCCGCAGATTTAGATTTGAGAGATCCTCGATTTTTGAAATCTTGGCAGGGGGCAACTTGGTATTTTATTCGTAAACCGAGCAAATATCGAATGGCTAAACTCAAGCCTTTTTGGCCTAAAAAAGTATATTATTTAGCCGAGCAAGCAGCAATTCGTTTTCCATAAAAAAAGGCCGCCCGTTTAGGCAGCCTTCTAAGATTAGCTAGGTTTCTTCTCGTTACGTTTACGCTCGTTTGGATCTAAGAAGATCTTACGCATACGTAAAGATTTCGGAGTGATTTCTAAGTATTCATCCTTTTGGATAAACTCCATACACTCTTCTAATGAGAAGTTTAATTTCGGAGCAATTTTGGTATTTGAATCCGTACCTGAAGCACGCATATTCGTTAATTGCTTCGAAGCTTGAAGGTTCACTTCGATGTCATTTTGGCGATTGTGCTCACCTACAACCATTCCTGTGTAAACTTCTTCACCTGGATCGATGAAGAACACCCCTCTGTCTTGTAATTTATCGATTGCATACGGAATCGCAGGGCCTGTATTCATCGAGATCAATGATCCGTTGATACGACCTGGAATAGCTCCTTTGAACTCTTCGTAAGCAATAAAACGGTGTGCCATGATTGCCTCACCAAATGTAGCTGTTAACACTTTCGAACGTAAACCAATCAATCCACGAGATGGAATGTTGAATTCTAAGTGTTGCAAGTCACCTTTCGGTTCCATGATCAATAACTCACCTTTACCTTGTGTGGCTAATTCAATTACTTTACCAGCAACTTCCGCAGGTACGTCTACTACTAAAGATTCAATGGGCTCTAAACGCTCACCGTTAGGACCTTCTTTGAAGATAACTTGTGGCTGACCTACTTGTAATTCGTATCCTTCGCGACGCATGGTCTCGATTAATACCGACAAGTGGAGAATACCACGTCCAAATACCAAGAATTTATCTTCGCTTTCTGTAGGAACTACTTTCAAGGCTAAGTTTTTCTCCGTCTCTTTGAATAGACGTTCACGGATGTGACGAGATGTTACTAATTTACCTTCTTTACCAAAGAATGGCGAGTTATTGATGGTGAACAACATGTTCATCGTAGGCTCATCGATTGCGATACGCTCTAATGCCTCTGGATTTTCTGCATCAGCAATTGTATCACCAATTTCAAAATCTTCGATACCTGTTACTGCGCAAATCTCACCGCATTCTACTTTGTCAACTTTAACTTTGCCAAGTCCTTCAAATACTTGAAGTTCTTTGATACGCATTTTCTTCGTCGAGCCATCTGCTTTACATAAAGAAATTTGCATTCCTTCTGTCAACGTTCCACGCTCTAAACGTCCGATCGCGATACGACCTACGAATGAAGAGTAGTCCAAAGACGTAATCTGCATTTGTGGTGTTCCCTCCTGAACTTTAGATGCAGGGATGTGCTCGATGATTGCATCCAATAATGGGATGATGTTGTCGGTTGGTTTTTTCCAATCGTCACTCATCCATCCTTGTTTCGATGAACCGTAAACACATGGGAAATCCAATTGATCTTCCGTTGCATCTAAGTTGAACATCAAGTCAAATACACTTTCGTGTACCTCATCTGGACGACAGTTTTCTTTATCTACTTTATTCACTACTACGATAGGCTTAAGACCTAAAGCGATTGCTTTTGATAATACGAAACGTGTTTGTGGCATCGGGCCTTCAAAGGCGTCAACCAATAAAATAACACCATCCGCCATACGAAGTACGCGCTCCACTTCACCGCCAAAGTCGGCGTGACCTGGTGTATCAATGATGTTGATTTTTACTCCATTATAACGAACCGATACGTTTTTAGAAACAATCGTAATACCGCGTTCACGTTCTAAGTCGTTATTATCTAGGATCAAATCTCCAAATTCCTGGTTCTCACGGAAGATTTTAGAGGCATGAATAATTTTGTCCACAAGTGTCGTTTTACCGTGGTCAACGTGGGCAATGATGGCAATGTTACGAATGCTTTGCATAAAAATGTAGGCGTTGAATGAATTAAAATTCTCCCAAGTCGGGGAATTTAAGGTGCAAAGGTACGGATTATTTCTTTGAAAAGTGCTAATTGATTAAAAATCAGCTGCGGGGAATTTATTCCGTCAGGGCCTTTGATGCCTTGACGCTTGCTTTCGCGCCTAATTGCTCAGCTATTTTTTGTGCAATTCCGACCGAATCAATCCCACAAAGTGCATATAATTCACTCTGTTCGCCATGCTCCACAATATGGTCTGGGATTCCCAAACGGATCATGTTGGCCTGATATTGATGATCTACCATGAATTCCGCAATGGCAGAACCAAAACCGCCAACGATGGATGCGTCTTCTACCGTTAAGATGGTCTTAAATTTGCTAAAAATCTCATGCAAAAGTTTTACATCTAAAGGTTTGGCGAAGCGCATGTCATATAATGCTGCTTGGATTCCTTGATTGGCTAATAGTTCAACGGCTTTAATCGCTTCGTTCCCGATATGTCCTAAGCTTAAAATGGCGATATCTTCGCCGTTAGTAAGTTGAACGCCAGAGCCGATTTCAATTTGCTCAAAATTTGTACGCCAAGCGGGCATAACGCCCTGGCCTCTTGGATAACGAATGCTGATGGCTTCTCCTCGTTCTTTGAATGAATCTAGCGAAGCTGTGTACATGATATTTCTTAATTCTTGCTCATTGCGTGGTGCTGCCACAATCATGTTAGGTACACAACGCATCATCGCAATGTCCAAATTCCCATGGTGCGTAGGGCCGTCTGCTCCTGCTAAACCTGCACGGTCTAGGCAGAAAATTACCGGTAACTTTTGCAAACACACATCATGTACAACTTGGTCATAGCCCCTTTGCATAAAGGAACTGTAGATATTACAGAATACAGTCAATCCTTGGGTGGCTAATCCCGCCGAAAATGTAACGGCATGTTGCTCGGCAATTCCCACATCGAATGCTCGGTCCGGCATCGCCGCCATCATGATATTCAATGATGAACCGGAAGGCATCGCTGGAGTAATCCCCATGATTTTAGGGTTTTGCTCAGCAAGTTCCAATAATGTATGTCCGAAAACTTCTTGATACTTGGGTGCTTGCGGATTGTCGTAGGTCTTCTTTTCAATTTCGCCGGTTAGCTTATCGAATTTACCCGGGGCATGCCAAAGTGTTTGATCTTTTTCAGCTAACGAATATCCTTTGCCTTTCGTAGTTACGCAATGTAAAATTTTAGGGCCGGGAATATCTTTTAAGTCACGCAAAACAGTGGCTAGGTATTCTACATCATGTCCATCGATGGGTCCGAAATAGCGCAAATTGAACGACTCAAATAAATTGCTTTGCTTCAGCAAGGTAGCTTTTAACCCATTCTCGATTTTGGATACGATTTCTTGCGCCGACTTCCCAAAGCGGGACATCTTGCCTAGTAGGTTCCAAACATCATCCTTCACTTTGTTGTAAGTATGGGACGTCGTGATGTCGGTTAAATATTCTTTCAAAGCGCCCACATTGGGGTCAATCGCCATGCAATTATCATTTAAAATGATAATCATGTTGTTTGGGATATCTCCGGCATGATTCATCGCCTCGAATGCCATACCTGCCGTCATGGAACCGTCTCCTATCACGGCAATATGTTGGCGATCAAATTCTTTTTTATAGCGGGACGCTACAGCCATGCCTAAGGCGGCTGAAATGGATGTGGATGAATGTCCTACACCAAATGCATCATATTCACTTTCGGATCTTTTGGGGAATCCGCTGATTCCGCCCAACAAACGATTTGTGTGAAAAACGCCTTGTCGGCCCGTTAATATCTTATGCCCATAAGCCTGATGTCCCACGTCCCAGACTAATTGGTCATAGGGCGTGTTAAACACATAATGCAAGGCTACCGTTAATTCGGTCACACCCAATGAAGCGCCAAAGTGTCCTCCATTAACCGAGACATGATCAATGATGTATTGACGCAATTCCTCGCAAACAGCTGGAAGCTGATTGGCTTGTAACTTACGCAGATCGGCAGGTGCCTGAATCTTGCTTAGTAAGGGGCCGGCAGGGAATTGAGTTGACACAAATAATTTATTCAAGTGAAAGAAAAACTCTACAAAGGTAAAAATGTTTTTGACGCTTACTCATTTTTTTGACTTGCCTTGAACAATCTTCTTTTTTCGGTTTTGCTGAGGCTGTCGTAGCCCGACTTCGATATTTTGTCCAAAATCTGATTCAGCTCTTCTTCATCGATGTTTTCTGCTTGTTTTCTTGGCTTTTTTTCACGCGTTAAGTCGGCATGAATGAATGGGCTTTCTTTTTTTCTAAATCTTTCCCAATTTATGGGATGTTCGTGCAGATAACCCATGAAAAAGCCAACCATTGCACCACCTAAATGGGCAATTTGACCTCCTGCGTTTGTACCTACGGTCTCTAAAAGTGACCAAATTAAATAAAAGCCCGCGATGTATTTGATGCGAACGGGACCAATTAAAAATAAATGGACCTCGAAATTCGGTCGGAGGGTGGCAGCAGCCAAAACGATAGCAAAAACTCCCCCCGAAGCGCCCAATAAATAACTCCCACCTTGGCGCTCAAAAAAAGGAATGAAATTATAAGCCAACAAAAAAGCGATAGCCCCCATGATGCCACCCAAGAAAAAAGTTTGCACACTTTTATTATTCCCGATGACCTCTTGCAGAATTTTCCCGAACCAATAAAGGAACATCATGTTGAAGGCCAAATGGAAAATTTCCACATGCACAAAAAAGTAGCTGATGAATCGCCAAGGATGTAAGAGGTTGGATTGGATGTTGGCGGATAGTGTCAATTGCTCCAATAGCAATTCATAAACATAGGCTTTGCCGCTGATAATCATTACGATCCGGAACAGCATCAAGGCAAGAAATAGCAAACAATTCACTGCAATGATTTTCAACAAACCCTCGCCGGGCTGCTGAATTAAGCGTTGAAAGTCTTGCCAAAATCCGCGCATATCAATAGAAATGATTGCGTTTGGTCTTCCAAACCATCAATAAGATGACAGCAAAAATCATCCCGCCGATGTGCGCGAAGTGAGCAACATTATCCCCTTGATATTGTTGAATCCCTTGATACAATTCATAAAGACCATAAAAACTCACAAAGTATTTTGCCTTGATGGGTATAGGGAAGGGAAAAAGGAACATTTCTGAATTCGGAAACAAATAACCGAATGCCATCAAAATTCCGAAAATTGCACCAGATGCTCCAGCTAGCTGGCTCCGATTTACATATTCCGCATAATTTTCACGCGCCCATTCAATATTTACGTTGCCATCGGGTAGGGAAATAACCTGATAGTGCTGGGCATAATCGTACAAATGCATGGAACTTGGGTCGCTCAATACGATTTCTGTCGCCCGACGAAAATCCGCAAAATCGATAAAATGCTGAATACCCATGTACAATAAGCCGGCACCTATTCCGCAGAAGAAATAGAAAAATAAAAACCGCTGAGCTCCCCACATTCGTTCAAGCAAAGAACCGAACATATATAAGCCAAACATATTGCCCAACAAATGCATCAGACTTGCATGAACAAACATGTAGCTAACAACTTGATAAATATGGAAATCCTTGGCTTGAAAATAGTGTAAACTCAACAAGTCCGTGGGCAAAAATCCACCCAGCGCATAAATTGCGACGTTGATGAATATCAAATTTCGTACAGTAGGAGTTAAATTTCTAAACATAGTTTTATTCTTCGTAAGCCCAATCAATACGTGTTTTCATGTCCTTTACTAATAGACCCATCGCTTTAAAACTTGCGCGAATTTCGTCTACCTTGTCATATTCCCGCTTCTCTTTGAAGGACGCATATAGACCTAACATTCCTTTAATTAAGGCTTCTTGATTAGCTGGAAACTCCTCACGAAGCCCTAATACTTGTTCCAAGAAGTTGATGTAATTTGACTTCAATCGATCAAAAACATCCTTTCCTAATTGCCCAAATGCCAGTTGGCCCGTATGCAATTGATTAATCTTTTTCAATAACGTAAACAAGTGTGAAATTGTTACAGCCGTATTCAAATCATCGTTCATTCCATCATAGCAACCTTGAATGGCTGTGTCGATTTCGCCAACTTGTGCTTCGTCGATGGCCATTGCCTCTCCTTCAAATTCCATGCCTTTGATGATGCGCAAGCCATTCGCAATGCGCTTATAGCCTTTTTGGGCTGCTTTTAAGGCTTCGTTCGAGAAGTCCAAGGTGCTGCGATATTGCGATTGCAACATGAAAAAGCGAACAGTCATCGGGCTGTAAGCCTGCTCCAAGAGCGGGTGAGCTCCGGCAATTAATTCACTTGGCAAAAAGGAGTTGCCTAAGGATTTACTCATCTTTTGACCGTTTACTGTCAACATATTGGTGTGCATCCAATAGCGAACGGGCGCGCGCCCATGCGCTGCTTTTGCTTGTGCAATTTCACATTCATGATGCGGGAATTTCAAGTCCATTCCACCGCCATGGATATCAAATGTATCGCCTAGGTATTTATGGCTCATGCAGGTACATTCCAAATGCCATCCTGGAAATCCATCTCCCCAGGGGGATGGCCAGCGCATGATATGTTCTGGTGATGCTTTCTTCCAAAGCGCGAAATCCAAAGGGCTGCGCTTTTCCCCTACACCATCTAAATCGCGGGTTTCGGTCAATAAATCGTCTAAAACGCGACCCGATAAATGGCCATAGTCGCCACCTTGTTTGTTGTAAGTTTCAATATCGAAATAGATCGAGCCATTCGATTCGTAGGCTAAGCCCTTATCCAATAAGATTTTAGTCGTTTCAATTTGCTCCACAATGTGTCCCGTGGCTGTTGGTTCAATGCTTGGAGGCAACAAATTAAATTGAGTCAACACATCATGAAAGTCGTTCGTATAGCGTTGAACAATTTCCATGGGCTCTAATTTCTCTAATTTGGCCATTTTGCCAATTTTGTCTTCGCCTTCATCCCCATCTCCTACTAAATGGCCAACATCCGTTATGTTTCGTACATAGCGAACCTGGTAACCGATGAATTTCAGATATCGGTGTAAAATGTCAAAGGAAGTAAATGTTCTCAGGTTACCCAGGTGAACAAAATTGTACACGGTAGGTCCACAGACATAGAGTCCAACATGCGGGGCGTTGATGGGAGTAAATACTTCTTTTTCTCGGCTGAGCGTATTGTAGATTTTTAATGGCTGCATGAATCCTAGGTGCTTTTGTAGAGTCCTCAAAAAGGAATTAAAATTACGCTGATTCTTTTAATTCACCAAACATAGCATTTTGACAATTTCAAACGATTCTTTTCAGATTGTGTTATCTTTGTGTGTTTTTTGAAAATCCATCATGGTGTTAAAGGAAGTAGGCGAGGACAAATCGCTTCAACGTGTTTTTTTGCAATTCCCTGTTCGTCTATACGCGTCGGATTCCAATTGGATTCGCCCCTTGGATAACGATGTGGAATCCGTTTTTGATCCGAAGAAGAATGGGCATTTCAAACATGGCGAAGCAATTCGTTGGGTTTTATTCAATGATGCAGGGGAGGCGATAGGTCGAGTGGCGGCATTTTATGAAACGAGTAAGGATGAAGTGCCGGTGGGAGGAATGGGCTTTTTTGAATGTATTGAGGATGAAAAGGCCGCATTTTTGCTTTTCGATGCATGTAAATCTTGGTTGGTTTCCAAGGGCATGCAAGGCATGGATGGCCCGATTAATTTTGGAGAGCGCGATAGCTTTTGGGGATTGATGGTGAAAGGTTGGGAATATGAGCCTACTTACAAGATGCCTTGGACCAAAGCTTATTACATTGATTTTTTTGAAAAGTATGGATTCCGGGATTACTTCCAGCAATATGTTTATGTCTCTTCAATTACGGGAGCGAACGTAAGTCCCGCGATAGAAGAAAAGGCTAATCGCATTTACCAAAATCCAGAATATGTTTTTCGGCATATTGAAAAGTCGAATCTTTCAAAATATGCAGAGGATTTTAAGGTTATTTTCAATGCAGCTTGGGCTAAATTCCCAGGCGTAAAGGAAATGAGCTCGGAACAAGCTCAGCGCTTAGTGAAAACTATGAAGCCGATTATCGATGAGCAATTGCTTTGGTTTGCTTATACACAATCGGGAGATCCTGTGGCGTTTTTTATTGTTATCCCTGATTTAAACCAAATCATTAAACACCTGAATGGGCGTTTGAATTGGTGGGGTATGATTAAATTTTTATTATTGAAAATGCGAGGGGCTTTGACACGCGCATGCGGGGTGATATTCGGTGTCGTGCCGGATCATCAAGGCAAGGGAGTAGAATCAGCCATTGCTTTACGTTTTCGGACAGCTGCTCGGGAAAATCCATTTTATCCCTATGAGACGATGGACATGAATTGGGTGGGAGATTTTAATCCGAAAATGCTTCGCTTTGTTTCCCAACTGGGAGCGACAAACGAAAAAACTTACATTACTTATCGTTTATTTTTTAATCCAGATCAGCCTTTCAGTCGTTGTCCGAAGGTTGGTTAAATCTTTATTTATGAGCTTATTAACAATTGGAACGGTTGCGTTCGATGCATTAGAAACTCCTTATGGAAAAACCGATAAAATTATCGGAGGTTCTTGTACCTATATTGCGCTTTCTTCTGCGTTTTTCTTGCCTAAGGTAAATGTTGTCGCTGTGGTAGGGGATGATTTTCCACAAGCCTACATGGATACCTTGACTTCCAAAGGCATTGATTTAGAAGGTCTACAGATTAAGCAAGGTGAAAAATCCTTTTTCTGGGCGGGTAAATACCATAATAACATGAATTCTCGTGACACCTTGGTGACGGATTTGAATGTTTTGGCTGATTTTAAACCGGTAATTCCTGCTTCTTACCAAGATTGTGAATATTTGATGTTGGGAAACCTAACACCCCAAGTTCAAATTGAGGCAATCGAAGGCTTAGCCAAGCGTCCAAAATTAATCGTGATGGATACCATGAATTTCTGGATGGATGTGGCGATGGACGATTTGAAACGTGTCTTGAAAATGGTGGATGTGCTTTGTATCAATGATGAAGAGGCGCGTCAATTATCTGAACAATACTCATTGCGTACAGCAGCGAAGTTAATTATGGCCATGGGTCCAAAGACCTTAATCATCAAGAAAGGGGAGCACGGAGCCTTATTATTCCAAGATGAAAACATGTTCTATTGTCCTGCATTGCCATTGGAAGAGGTATTTGACCCGACTGGAGCAGGGGATACGTTCGTTGGCGGATTCATCGGATATTTAGCCAAAACAGATGACATATCTTTTGAAAATATGCGTAAGGCAATTGTTTATGGCTCTGCCATGGCATCATTCTGTGTGGAGAAATTTGGTACAGAGCGTTTGCTTGAAATTACCGATCAAGATTTAGAAGGTCGCGTAAATGAATTCCGGGAATTGGCTCGTTTTTAACGACCTCCCACAATAACTTCATGGAGATTTGTTGGGTCTAGGTATTTATTAGCTAGTTCCAGCAAATCTTCAGAAGTACAAGCAAGAATCTGAGCTTGAAACTGATCATAAAAATCCAAAGGAAGATTTTCCAATTGAATGACTTTTATCTTTTCAGCAATATCAAATGCTTGAGTAAGCTCGCCCGTAAAACTTCCCATTAGGTAATTTTTTACTAGATCAAGTTCTTCGTGAGCAACTTTTTCCGTCCGTAAGCGTAGCATTTCTTTACGAATCTCGTCACAGGTTACTTGCACTTTCGCATTGGCTACATCGGTTCCTACAACCCAATAACCCGCTCTTTGCATGGGAATGATTGATGATGAAATTCCATAGGTAAATCCTTTTTCTTCCCGGATATTCTTTTGCAAGCGAGAACCGAAAAACCCACCAAATAAGGTATTCAAAACGCTGAATTTAAAATAGTCGGGGTTACTCCGTGTCATCGAATGCATACCCAAGCGGATGGAGGATTGCAGCGCATTGTCCCGGAATTCATGAATTACTTCGGGTTTATGAGCATGTAGGTTGTAAGCTAGCACTGATGTTGCGGGCTGTGTTTGTAGTTGCTCAAATGTTTGTTGTACTGCTTCTAATTCATTCGGTCCAATGTTTCCTGAAAGGAAAATTTGGGGCATTCCCCCGAGCCAATTTTGTTGGTGAAATTGGATTAGCTCAGATCGCTGAATGGACTCAATACTCGCTTGCGTTGCAATGCGACCGTAATTGTCTCCTTCAAAGAGTTGTTTGCGCAATAATTGACTCGCCGAAAAGGCCGTTTTTTGCCAATTAAGCTTGTTTTTCTGAACCTCTATCGCGATTTCTTTCTCGAACTCTTCTGCAGGGAAAGTAGCCTCTTGAATGATTTCAAGCATATAGGGCAACAAAGATTTTAAGTGCTTGGTTAGCCCATAGAGTACAAACGTAGCATTATCTAAATTGGTTTGTACATCCCAAAATGCACCATAGTAGTCGAAAATTTGATGAATTGCTGTTGCGTCGCGTTGTTGCGTTCCTCGCTTCATGAGCGAACTCGTTAAACTTGCGATTCCTGCCTTTTCGGCTACGCTTGCTCCTGCCAGAACTGTAAATTCTAATTTAAAGACTGCTTGCTCGCCGAGTGATAAAGATTGAATTTCTATGCCATTGGTCAGGCTAGTGGTCGTGACATGTGGAAACTTAATGAGTTCAATCGGATAAGCCGCTGGGGCAATGGTTCGATTCAGCATATATAGGTCTATAAAACAAATGACATTCCAACGGAATGTCATTTGTCAAACAAGAAATCTGTTTAATTATCTTTTACCGTTGTCGTTGTTGATAGCTGCCAACAAAGTTACGCGTAATGTAT
The DNA here is from genome assembly GCF_054558675.1 of Aquirufa sp. TARAVU-A1A. Taxonomy (NCBI): domain Bacteria; kingdom Pseudomonadati; phylum Bacteroidota; class Cytophagia; order Cytophagales; family Flectobacillaceae; genus Aquirufa; species Aquirufa sp. TARAVU-A1A. The sequence continues at coordinate 62,709 of NZ_JBPXKP010000001.1, read as the reverse complement.
TAGCCAATGGGCTACTTGTTCCTGTAGGTACTAAGTAGGCAAAATCAAAACCGTATTTTTGATCCAATTTGAAGCCAACACCCATCGTGAAGTATTTACGATTTCCTTTCATTTCGCTTTCGTTGAAATAACCACCACGAACTGCAAATGTGTTGTTGAATAAGTATTCAGCTCCAACGGAAGTAGTAATTTCTTTTAACTCTTCACCAAATCCATCTGGCGCGTCAAACAATGATCCGAAAATACCACCAATTGCGGATGTAGTAGATGGGTCCGTTCCCACTTTATTACCATTAGCATCAATCGATTGCGGCGTAGGAACCATCAATTTGTTAAAATCTAATGTGAATGTAAATTTGTTCTTATCATCGATTTCTTTCACAGCAGCAACACCTGCACGCAAGTTTGTAGGGATGAAGTTTTTCTCTGCTCCACCGTAAGAAACCTTACCTGAAATGTTAGAAAGAACTAAACCGTAAGTGTATTTCCAGTTTTTCTCAGAGTTCGTATTCCAGTAAAGAGCGATGTCAGCTGCAACGGTTTGAGCTGGCTTCATTGCCACTCCTGTACCCGAAGTTCCTTGATAGTTACCAAGTAAATTAGAGTTGATATACTTTAAATTTACACCTAAAGAAAGGCTGTTAGAAAGCTTTCTAGCATGTGTTAATGACAACGCGTATTCTTTTGAATTAAAGTTTCCTGCACTTGTACCGTTAGCTAAGGTTGCTTGAAAAAGTCCTTGGTCGAAGTAGTTGATTGAAAAACCGAACGCTTGGTCTTTAGCTGTTTTCTTGTAACCAGCAATGTTATACAAGGCCATGTCGTTTACAAGGTTACGCAACCAAGGGGTGTAAGAAATAGCAAACCCAAGGTCTTTGTCCGCGCTCGCTAATTTAGCTGGATTCCAGTAAATCGCATTTACATCGGATGAAATAGCCACACCTGCATCTCCCATAGCCGCTGAACGAGCATCTGGTGCCACATTTAGAAACAACATGGTTGGTGTTGGAATTCTGCCTGAATTTAATTGTCCAGAAACCAATGTTTGGCCATAAGCAACTGTCGCGAAGCAAACAGTTAATGCTGTATATAGCGCTTTGTGGAAAATTGAATAATTCTTTGTCATTGTATATTAATTATAAGAGAGTCTTTCTATTCAAAAAAGCTAAAGTCAAAAATAGGCAATTTTTAGGATAATGGATGTGGGATTTGCAAAAAAAATATGAAAACTTATTTTAGGGTACTTGTTTTGATTCGATGCGTTTTAATTTCATTCGTTAAGCTGTCCCATAATTGAATTTCCAAAATCAAGGATGAATTAAGTTGCTCATACTCATCTTCCTGCCATTCAAATTCGATCATGCCTTTGTTGTCTGAATAATAGTTACTTAATCCTTTTTTTGTAGTAATTAATCGGCCTAGTATATCGTAAAGTTTGATTTCATAAGGCATTAAATTCCACGGCTTTTCTTGCTTAAAAACATAGTGGAAAGTTCTGGCTAATGGATTTGGATAAACATATCCATGCAAATTTGCAGTTTCATCACCCTTTACTTGAAAACTTAACGTGGCTTCGCCGTAATTATTGTAGATATCCCAACAAAATGCTTGAATTTTATGTAAGCCAGGCGTTAGTGATTTTAATTGAATTTGGATTTCGCCATGCGTTGGATTCCCAAGGGCGGGGATGTATTTACTAGCTAGTTCAATTCGAATACTGTCATCTACGATGAGACTGGACATGTTTCCCGAGGCATTTTGCCAAAGTAGCCCTGAGCTATCAGCGATGGAAATTGTCACCCAAGGATTGGGACTCGTAGCTTTTATATCCTCATTAGGTAGATCGATATTTAGCGTTGGCGGATTTTTTTCAAGCATTTGTTTGTTTTTCCAAGATGCCAAATCTATCGCAAATGCATAGTTCTGGGCAATGTCATTCGAGCAGGCTTGTAATTGATATTTCTGCCCAGCTGTCAAATTTGGCATAGTTTTTAGGCTGATTGTCATCACATTATTTGTGCTGGATCCCGCTGACCGCCAAAGTATAGGGCTCATTTTTGTATACTGAAAGGCCGTATTTTTTGTTCCTAATGTTTTTGCCGGGTCACTTGTCCGTAGGAGCGAAAGTTGCATCTTCCCTCCTTGTGCAGGTAAGCCAGAAAGTCTAATTTCTTGCTTGGTGCTATCAAGTGTGACTTGTACGTTTTTTCTTGTCCAAGGCAATTCGAGTGTCGGATCTCCCATTAACTCGATATTGCGATTAATATCGCCCGACTGGCTTTTGTTTTTTGCATCCCGGAATAAATCGCCTAAACGATAGTTTTGGTTATCCTTGTTTTCCAACATTGCCTGATAGAAGGCCTGGCCAAAGAGGTAGTTACTGCTCTGAAATACAGGTCTTGTCGTACTGATTAATGCGATTGCACCACCTTGATCTGACATTAAGCTCACCTCGCCCCCTGAAAGAATGTTGGGGTCATCAAATCGTCCAAATTGGCATGTGGCAGTTAGTAAGATAGGTAGATGATTGCTGTTTTTAAGGTTGACAAGTTCATTCATTGTGAGAATTTTTTCATCCGTCCAACCGCTTTCAGATCCATGTCCCATAAAATGAATAAAATCCGCATTCTCATCAAAAAGCTTTAAAACAGCTTGTTTTGCGGCAGTGCTCGTATAAACTCCATTTGCTTGCTGCATGGGATATTGATCCACATAAACCTTTTCTTGTCGAACGGGTAATAGGGCCTTCTGTAGCATCGTTGAAAAATCTTCCGCATCCTGCATGTGGATGTTCGAATCTCCATCATCAGCTACCCAAGCAAATCGGGGGATGCTCGTGTTGGGTTTGGATTCAAAGTCTGCCAATTTATTTATAAACATGTTGGCTTCTTGCGGGTTTTTTGCAGGAATCCGACCAATCGCTATTGGCAAAGGTTCTGTTTCATTCCATGGCCCTTCTTGATGCGATACATTACCATAGTAGTCATCTGAAGCATAACTCATTAGCGGTTGGAAGGATTCTTCGCTTTGATAGGTTGGGACAAAACATGATTTCTCCAAAGCGGATGACACGGGATTTTGTCCTTTGTAGTCTATTGAAGCATCCCCAAAGAGAATAATGTATTTTAAGTTGGATCCTGGTTTTTGGTATTGATAACGAATGAAGTTCCTTAAGGCTGTGACATCTTGTTTCCCGCCACTGAAATCATGATAAATAGCTTGGGTGCTGATATTTTTTGATTTGATTTTTCGCTGTACGTTTTTGTAAGTCGCGAGCTTGCTAGCCGCTGTTTCAAGGACTGGACTAGAAATGATAATCAATTCCGTTTCTGCTGGTACTTCAAATGTGTCCTGATTCTTTATTAAGCCACAAAAGGCAGGCTCATTTGCTTTTTCCAAATCGGCAATGGCCAATTGACTATTGGGTCGGAATTTATAGGTGAATTCTGCATTTTTTGCGAGTTTTTGCCATGTTAGCCCGCCATTGTTTATCCATATTTGTTGGCTTGCACGCAAATTAGGAATATCAATACGAAGTAATGAATCACTTGTGTTAGGCAGTAGATACAACGGATTATCATTTTTGCCATCGAATCCTTTGGGATACATGAGGCTTATGAAATCTATGTAGCCTGTTCCGCTCGTACTTTGATAATTAATCGGCCAATTCCACGTATTGTTACTCAGCACGGGTTTGGTCCAAACACTTATTTCATTGCTGGTCGCTTTTTGATCATAACGACCTCCTAGGATAGGGGTCATATTGAGGGTTTTGTCAATCACAGGGATTGAAAAAGTACTCGGCGAAATACTGGCGGCATAGAGCTTAATTTTCAAATAGGCAGCTTGGCCTGCCATGTAATCAGAAAGCGAGTATTGAAGGATTTTGCTTGAATTGCCATAAAATGCATCGCCTAACCGAGTTTGACCTGATTGAATCAGGTTATATGTTTCAGGCTCATAATGTTTTAGTGACCAGGCGAAGGGTAAATGGGGGGCATTTGAAATCGAATTTTCAATTTCTGCGATTGGATTTGTTTTGCTTGCGTCTAGTTGGATAAAATAAAATGTAGAATCAGCGTAGCGGTTTGTTTCTTGTTGCCAAGTTACATTTTGTCGAATGCTGTGGGGTGCTTCTCCCCAAAACATAATGTTCCAAGTACCATTGGATCCAGATTGATAAAAGGAAGGGAAGGGTTTCAGTAATCCATTTTGATAGGGATCAACTGGGTTTAACATGCCCATATTTCCTGTATAAATGCAGATTTTATCCGGGCTAATGTTTTCAATATTGTGTTTACTCAGCCAGGTCTGATTGATTTGATAGAAACCTGATTGGGTGACTGCAACTTTGATCCATTTCCCATTTTTTAGGGGAGAAATGGATTGTCCGTGAACTCGAAAGATAGCTAGTAAAAGCACCAACAAAAGCAGGATTGAATAGAACTTATGCTTCGAGTGTTTGTACTTGTGCATTTTTTGCAACGAGGTATAATTTGCCGGAATGTACTTCTTGGCAAATGTAGCGTGTTCTGCGTAGTTTACCTTTCTGCAGGGTGAGGTTTTTTAATTTGAATGTTTTTCCTTCAGGAAGGTTGAAAAGTAAAATGATATCCTCATCGCTTGGGGCATCAAATTTTTTCAAAGTTTCTACTAAAGGGGTATAGCCATTGGATGTAGCTACGGGATTTTTTAAATAGGCTGTTAAGACGTTGACAAGTTCCTGGGGTAATAATTCGGGATCTAATATGGGATCAAATAATTCAAGGAATGCATCCTTCCATTCTTGTCCATGGGGATTAACCTTGTTTTTGTATTTAAGATACGTTGTGAGATGTGCAACTTCATGTAAATAGGTTACAAGAAATGCATAGGGATTAAGGTTGTTGTTAACGGTAATTTGAAATCCTTTATCTGGGGAATAACGAAAATCGCCTAATTTGGAATCCCGTTTTTTTGAGACAATAAAGTCAAATCGATGTTCATCCCACAGATTAAAGCAATATTCTGCTACTTTCGGAGGAAAGTGGTCTAGGAATGATGCTATTTTTCTGTTCTTGTTCATTTTGGGGCATAAAAAAAGTCCTTCGCATGCGAAGGACTCTTTTGTGAGACTGGCTAAAATTATTTAGCAGCAGCAGTGTCAGCAGCAGCTGTATCAGCAGCAGCAGTATCAACTGGTGCAGCAGCAGCTGTATCAGCAGCAACTGAATCAGCAGCAGCCTCAGTTTTTTTCTCACCACAAGATGCTAAAGTTACCATACCAGCAACGAAAGCTAAAGCGAATACTTTTTTCATTTTTGTAATATTTTAAGGTTTGAGCTACAAAACTACGGGATATATTTTTAATTGCAAACTATCTGGCAAAAATTTTAAGATTTTTTTAAGAATTGGATGCTTTTTTCAATAAAATGCCCTCTATTGCGCCTATTGGCCACTTCAAATCTTAAGAAAATTAAGATTAATCTAATACTTGTAGCTTGATTTAGCGAAGTGTTACTTGATTAAGTCCTTGAATCGGTCGTAAAAACCACTACTCTTAAAGGTAAAAGTTTTGTGTAAAACATAGTTTGATACAAAACTGAATCCCATGCCATTTAAGGTTGTGCTGATTTGTGTAACATTTACCTTTTTGAATGAATAAGGGATTTGAAAGAATAAATCGTTATATCCCGCGTGGATGATATGATAAGGGAGAATGCTAAATCCCCAAGTGACAAAACCTGAAAATGTTGCCACCATCATGAATTTGATCATTTCCCTTCGGGTCTGTTGGGATTGCCTTGCATTGAATGCAAATAACTTGGTCAAAATAAACCCCGCGATTAACGAAATGAAATAAGCCGGAAGAATCGTTGATTCATAGGCTAAATGAAACCAATCTTTTAGTAATGCCCCAGCTAATAACTGAATCAGTGCGCCAGTTCCCGCAATCAGGAAATAGGCGATTAAATCTTTTCGATTAAAGAGTTCTGATTTTTGCTTCAATTAAAATAGGCTTTTAACTAGGTTAGGAAATAAGCCTAGTACCAGAGTTGCTAAGGTTGTTAAGCCTAAGGCAACTTGATATAGCGTGCTAATTTCAATTTTTTGAATATCTCCTTGTTTGAAATAAACAGCAATTATTCCTTTGAAATAGTAATAAATACCTACTGCCGACATCAAAATAGCCAGGATGATTGGGTAAACAATGTTCCGATTAAATGTATCTGTAAAGACGAAGAATTTTCCCCAGAAGCCAGCTGTTAAGGGAATCCCCGCAAGTGATAATAGGGATACCGTAAAGCAAAAAGCTAGAAATGGATTGTTTTTTGCTAAACCTTCAAACGATTGGAAATTAGCAGGTTTCTCTGTTCTTCCAGTTTGGTATTCAGATACCAATTTAAATACCGCAAATGCTGTTAAAGTAGCCAATGTGTAGGCCAATGAATAAAACAAGATGCTGGAAGTGGAGCTGCTTTGTCTTGCCGATACCGTTAATAACATATAGCCGGCATGTGAAATGCTGGAATAGGCCAACATGCGTTTAATGCTTTGCTGGTAGACTGCCGTTACATTTCCAATCACTAATGTGAGCATACTGATGAAATATACGGGCATGACCCACGTCGAATAAAGCCCGCCAAATACGCCTGCAAAAATGTGATATATAGCTGCAAATCCAGCCGTTTTTACAACGGTTGACATGAACATGGTAAAGATGGTAGGGGCCCCATCATATACATCTGGTGTCCAAAAATGGAATGGAGCAGCAGATACTTTGAATAACATCCCAACTAACATTAATAAAACTCCGGCATATAAGAATGACGGCATTGACTCTGGAGCCGTATTTGCAATCGCATTCACCATGCTAGAAATGTAGAATGTACGCGTTGCGCCATAAACTAACGTTATTCCAAATAACAATATCCCCGTGGCGAATGAACCCATTAAGAAATACTTGATAGCTGCTTCATTCGAACGTAAATTTCGCTTGTCGGTTCCCGTAAGCACATACATGGCTACCGAGAGAATTTCGAGCCCTACGAATAACATCATCAAATGGTCAAATGATACCATGATAATAGCTCCTACCGTAGAGAATAACAAAATCGCATAGTATTCCGCTGGATGCGTATGCTCGTCATCTTGACCAAATGCATTCGAGAAAGCAACGACAAAAAATGCCGCAAGCTGAATAATTATACTAAAATTGATTGATGTGTTGTTGGTGCGGAACATATTTCCAAACCACAAAAACTCATGATTCCAATCCGCAATTGTTATCCCCATACCGATAGCAAGGAATAACAAAGTGATTTGTTGGATCATTTTACGCGATAACCAAAACCCTAAAAATAGGTTACTGATTCCAAATAATGATAAAGCAATGATAGCTGTCATAATTCTGCTTTGCTGTTGTTAAAATTCCACTTAGTTAAGTAATGCGACAAGTTTTTCTACGCTTGCTGCGCTAAAGGATAAGACATATTGAGGGAACAAACCGCCCAATATTACCAAGAGGATTAAAGGTATTAATACTAGTTTTTCTCCGATCAAAAGATCTTCAAAGTCTTTCGTCACTTTGGATACATTGCCAAAGATTGATTTTTGAATCAAACGCAAAGTGTAAACGGCGCCTAAAATAATCGTGATTCCTGAAATGATTCCCAAGTACATTTCTTGGTCGAATACACTTTTCAATAATAAGAATTCACCGATGAAACCATTCGTTAATGGGAGTGCTACTGAACCTAAACTCAAGACAATAAACGCGACTGTCAGTACATAGGATGATTGTGTAATGCCACCTAATTGAGCTAATTCACGAGTTTTCGTCCGACGTTCAATCACTTCAATCACAAAAAATAGACCAACTAAATTGATACCATGCGAAAGCATTTGGTATAAAGCGCCTTGAATTCCATCGACACTTTGTGTCATGATTCCAGCTGCCATTAAGCCAACGTGCGCAAAAGAAGAATAAGCAAGTAAGCGTTTCGCGTCTTTTTGTTGGATCGCAATCACCGAACCATAAATGATTCCGATAATAGCTAAAATCGATACGGTTAATCCCCATTGTGCTATACCCAATGGAAACATGGGGATAACTAAGCGAATCATACCATAGGTACCCATTTTCAACATGATACCACCTAGCAACATGCTGCCTTGAACGGGTGATGTCGTATAGGTATCAGGTTGCCAGGTATGAAATGGGAATACTGGCATTTTAATCGCGAATGCGATAAAGAAAGCTAAAAACAAGAATCCTTGGTGTTCTGCACTTAGATTACGTGCAGTCAAATAAAGTGTTTCGATGTCGGCAGAGTGTGTTTCACCAGGTGTGCGCAAGTAAACGTAGATCAAAGCAATCAATAAAAACAAAGACCCGAATAAGGTATAGACAAAAAACTTAAACGTGATGGCTGTTCTGTTTTCTCCTCCATATTGTGCCGCCAAGAAGTAAATAGGCAACAAGGATGCTTCAAAGAAGAAATAAAACAAAAAGGCATCTTTAGCTAAAAAAGCTCCTAATAGCGCTGTTTGCATAGCTAAGATTAATCCCAAATAAGAAGCATTTTCTGATTTGTCGGAGTTTGTTGTCGATGCAATAATAAAGGGAATTAATAAGCCAGTTAATCCAATTAAAATTCCATTGATACCGTCAATCCAAAGGGTAAAGCTGATACCCGCTTCTGGAATCCAAGCCTGACTAAATTGCAAGTTGGCCGATTCAGCCGGACAAAGTGCATAGGCAATTGCGATGGCCTCGATGATAGATCCTGCTAGCGCAATAGCAAATGGTTTACTTGGTTTTGCTAACAGCAAGCCAGCGCCTAGTACCAAAGGAAATAAAAGTATAAATAGTAATAACATACCTTTTTGTTCTATTTTAAATTACAAGATCCAAGTGCGTAAACTCACCGCGAGAATGACAGCAATGGATATAACCATGATGAAAATATAATAACCAACATTCCCGGTTTGAATCCGACGGAACTCCGTAGATGCATAGGCTACAATTCTGCCAACACCCTCAACGATTAAATCAATCACTAAGAATTCAACGACTTGGAAACAGAAGTTACCTAAGACTGTAATCGGTTTTACGATAATGACATCATATAATTCATCGATATAGAATTTGTTGTAAATCACCTTTTGGATTCCTGAAATAGATTCATCTTCCGCAGGAACAGATTTTTGTACACCAAATAAATAAATCGCGAAAAATGCGGGTAAAAATGCGGCTAGCAATGGTGCACCCATTTCTAAACTTAAGAAGGAAACCTCAGAAGCTTCCCCAGCTGCAGGTAAAATTGGCGCTAACCAATGCGCTAAGAATTCGTTGCCTCCCGCAAAATGTGGTAGGTTGATCAAACCACCCATAACGGATAATACAGCCAATACCATTAATGGCAAAGTCATGGAAATTGGGGATTCATGCAAATGATGTGCTTGTGCCTCCGTACCTCTGAAATCACCAAAGAAAGTTAAAATAAACACACGGAACATGTAGAATGACGTCAATGCAGAACCTACAATGGCCAAACACCACATCACAAAATCATGGTGATATAAATGAGCAAGAATTTCATCTTTAGAGAAGAAACCAGCGAACGGTGGAATACCTGCTATGGCAATAGTACCTAACAAAAAGGTGATGTAGGTAATAGGCATTTTGGATTTCAAGCCTCCCATTTTACGAATATCTTGTTCATCCGACATCGCATGAATCACAGATCCCGCACCCAAGAATAAAAGCGCTTTGAAGAATGCATGCGTCATGACATGGAAGAAAGATGCCGTGTATGCCGAAGCTCCCAAGCCCATGAACATGTAACCCAATTGGGAAACTGTTGAATAGGCTAATACTTTCTTAATGTCGTTTTGAAATAATCCGATGGAAGCTCCTAATAAAGCAGTTGCTAAACCGATCCAACCAACAAAGTGTAATACTTCTGGACTTAATTCGAAAATCACATTCGCACGAATCACCATGTAAATACCAGCTGTAACCATGGTTGCAGCGTGAATTAAGGCAGAAACGGGTGTTGGTCCCGCCATCGCATCGGGTAACCAAGTGAATAATGGAATTTGTGCTGATTTACCCATCGCTCCAATGAACAAACAAAAGGCGATTAAGCCGACGTTCTCAGGAACGTTTCCTGCTGCAATTTCTTCGAAAATAACAGAGTAGCTCGTCGTATTGAAGTTTTGAATCAATAAGAATATACCTACCAAGAACCCTAAATCACCAATACGGTTCATGATGAAGGCCTTGCGTGCCGCATCCCCGTAGCTGTTTTTCTGATTCCAGAATCCAATCAATAAATAAGAACAAAGCCCTACGCCTTCCCAACCGATAAACAATACGGTAAAATTGGCCCCTAAAACCAAGATCAACATGAAGAAAACGAATAGGTTTAAAAAGGCAAAAAACTTGCCAAAACCTGCATCATGTGCCATGTAACCCATGGAATACACGTGAATCAAAGTGCCTACTCCCGTGATTATCAATAGCATCAATAGGGATAATTGGTCGACTTGGAATTCAAATGGAATCGATAGGTTTCCTACCTTAATCCACTCTGCCAGCGTATAAATTTGCGCTTGACCATCAAAGTTCAAAAACAATTGAAGCGACAAGGCAAAAGCCACCAATGGCGGAATGGTACCAATGATACCCGCAACAGATTTACTTAGTTTTGGGAATGCTAAACCATTTATGGCGAAGCCAAGAAACGGTAATAAGGGAATTAAATAGAATAATGACATAAGAATTCTGATGGATTGTGGCGCTTAATTAATTTTTGATTTTATTAAGTACACCAATATCAATACTTTGAATATTGCGGTAAATCATCACGATAATTGCGAGTCCCACAGCTACCTCTGCTGCGGCTACCGCCATAATGAAGAACACGAAAATCTGTCCAGCTGGATCAGCATAATACGACGAAAATGCAGCTAACAATAAGTTGACAGCATTTAACATAAGTTCTATGGCCATGAACACGATAATCGCATTGCGACGTGTCAAAACCCCTAAAATTCCGATACAAAAAAGTGCAGAACTAAATAAAATGTAGTGCGTGAGCGGAATCGTACGTAATACTTCTGGAATCGATTGCATAGTTATTAGTTGGAATGCATTTATGCGAGGCAAAAATACGAATTAAACTGAATTTTTAAGCCCCTAGCGTTGAAAACCTTGTAATTTAATTTCGGTCAATTTTCGTTTCGTGTCCATCGGAAAATCTCCCTTCATCATCCAGTCATAATAGGAAGGGTCAGATTTTAATACCTCTAAAATTGGCCGACCGATATGCTTTCCGAAGTTAAACACAGCAACTTGATCTTTGTTATAAACCATGCGATTTGCAAAATCAATCGAGTTAGATGCGCTCAGTTCATGTAACTTATTAACATCATTCTGGATCGGGAAATATTCTTTACCTTCTGCATCTTTCATCGCTGTCGCTGCATAGCGTTTTACTTGCGCATTTAACACCTCAAGGGTAGCTAATACATCGGCTTCCGCACCATGGGCTCCCACCAATTCCTTATCACAATAAAAACGATAGGCTGCCGTTAAATTTCGAGGCTCCATCATGTGGAAAATGCGTTGCGCATCTACCAATTTGCGGTTTTTCATATCGAAATCAACTTCTGCACGCAAAAACTCTTCCACGAGCATCGGAACATCAAAGCGATTGGAATTAAACCCTGCCAAATCACAGCCATCTAAAAATCCCGCCAACGATTTGGCCACTTGCTTAAAGTTGGGTTCATCCGCCACATCTGCATCATAAATGCCGTGAACCAATGATGCCTCCAAAGGAATAGGAATCCCTGGATTTACGCGTCGTGTTTTGACTTCGACTGTGCCATCGATATTCGCTTTGGCAATAGAAATCTCGACAATCCGATCTTTATTCACTTGAATGCCGGTAGTTTCTAAATCGAAAAATGCTAAGGGTTTTTTTAATTGTAATTGGTGCTCCATGGCCTATCAGAAATTAATAGGGACAAAGGTAGCTTATTATTACCTTTGTTCGATGAAATTTAAACCAAAAGCCATATTTTTTGATTGGGACCATACACTTTGGGACCACGACCGAAATGCTTCCGAAGTTATCCAAGAATTATTCGGAGAATTTGCGCTTTTAGGGTCCATTTCACATAGTCAAGAGCTTATTTGGAAAGAATTCACGCGTATCAATGATGCATTGTGGGATGACTATCAGCATGGACGTATCGATCAAAAAACCTTACGTGAAACTCGCTTTGAGCTTTTTTTTGAGGCATTAGGGATTCAAGGCAATGCCACTTTATTTTCAGATAGCTACCTCGAACGAACCCCGAGGAAAACGCATCTTATCCCTGACGCCTTCCAGGTCATAGAAGCTCTTGCCTCGAAATACCCAATTTATGTGTTAACCAATGGTTTCGACGACATTCAACATGTTAAAATTGCGGGGGTTGGAATGACGCATTTTTTTGAGCGAGTCATCACCTCAGAGCTGGCTGGGTGTAAAAAACCGGCTGCAGCGTTTTTTGAATTTGCTTTGAAACAGGCGAATTGCCTGCCTTCTGAAGTAGTCATGATTGGCGATCACCCGATCATCGATGTGCAAGCGGCTGAAGCAATGGGTATTCCAGCCATTCATTTGAACTTTCGCGCAGAAGATGTTTCGGCTAACATTCAAATAAGTCAATTAAAGGAATTACTTGATTTATTCGAATAAGGATAATTGATTATCATTCGATTTACGATCAAAGATCTTTTTGTCACGAATGAATTTCTTGTTCTCTTCTAAAAAGGCTTGAAATTGTTCGATTTGGTCATACAATGGACTGAAATCATATTGATTTAAATAATAGGTTTCTTTATATACAGCCTTAAAGTCGGTAATTACATAGTCTAGTTGTTCTATGCCTAATTTTTGTAATCCCAATAAATACAGGTTTTGGTGATTTTTAGCGAATCGACCAGGTTCGTAAAAGGAGGTACTTTTCAAATCAAAGGCTACTTGATCTCCCACGCCATCCACATAGCCATAAATCAACGCATTTTTGTAACGCGATTCAACATAATACTGCGTTTTGTATTTTTCAGGAATCAATTGGCGAGCTTGGTCAATGATGCCTTCTGCAAATAATTCTTCATCCTCGCCCAAAATAACAGCACGCTCAAAATCCATGCCTTTTTGTTGGGCTTTGGTCGTTGGCTTTTTTACCCGATTAATTCGTTCGATCATTTCGATTTCATCTACAATGACTTTTCCTGCAGCGTCGCGGGATTGTTGGAGATAAAGTGAAAATGAATTCAGGAGGGTGGGGTATAAACGGTATTGCATGCGTCAGGTATTATCCGATTTGTAGGCGTGTAACAATTTCGCCTTCAATTAAATGTTTTTGGGTGAGTTCTTGTACATCTTCCATTTGCACATTGCCATAGAAAACACCTTCTGGGTAGACGACCATGCTTGGGCCTTTGCCGCAAAAATCTAGGCAGCCCGCGCGTTGGATGCGAATTTTGGCAGGGCTTCCCGCTTCCGCGTAGGCAGCCTTAAATGCCTCTACTAATTGCATGCCATGGCCAGAACCACAACATTTTTTGGGTGTATCTTTATCATTGGCACAAATGAAAACATGTTTTTCGAAATGCATCTTAAGCGGGATTTAGTTCAAGTACAATAGGACAGTGGTCTGAATGCATCGCATCAGGTAATATGTAGGCATTTGCAATACGCGGCTTTAATGCTTCGCTTGCCATGTGGTAATCGATACGCCAACCGAGGTTCTTGCCACGAGCTCCGGCTCGATAGCTCCACCAAGAATAAGCATGTACTTGTTCTGGGTTAATATGACGGAATGTATCAATGAACCCGTCTTGAACAAACGACTCCATCCACTCGCGTTCTTCCGGTAAGAAACCCGAGCTGTTCGCATTGCCTTTTGGATTATGAATATCTATCGCGCGATGGCAAATGTTGTAATCACCGGAAATAATTAAATGCGGGATTTCTTGGCGCAATGCCTGAATGTATTGTTGGAAATCAGCTAACCACTCCATTTTGAAAGCTTGGCGTTCATCCCCACTTGAACCCGAAGGCATGTACACGCTCATGACAGAGAAATTGTCAAAATCCAAACGAATCACACGTCCTTCAAAATCGTATTTTTCGATGCCACAACCAACTTCAATATGCTTGGGCTGTAATTTTGAAAATATCGCTACGCCAGAATAGCCTTTCTTTTGAGCGGAATGCCAATGCACCGAATAGCCCAATTGCTCAATTTCGCTCGTGTCAACTTGATCAAATTCAGCCTTTAATTCTTGAATGCAAATAACATCAGCTTGCTGTTCAGCGAGCCACTGTGTAAAACCTTTTTGAATGGCAGCGCGAATTCCGTTGACATTATAACTGATGATTTTGATCATGGCTTAAAATACTTCTGTTTCGAAATAATGGATGATATGTGCTTTTAAAAGAATATCCTGTTCCTTTAAATTGAGGGACGGAACGGGGGTGATCAATTTCCAATGCGGCCAGCCCGCTTCATCAAGCCCCTCCAATTCGTAAAAACCACTAAAGCTTAACACTTTACATGTGGCTATGTGCATTAAGTCTTGTTTTTCTTCTTTGGTGAAAACCTTGTGACCAATTCCCAATTCTTGCACGCCAATTAAAAATAAAATGGACTCTAAGTCGGTCGGACGTTTATGAAATTGTTTTTCGAAAAAATCAAGGACATCTTCCCAGGCGGCTTGAACCAAACTAGGTTCAAATTCGATCATTTCCATTAAGGCTGTAAGTTAACTTTGAATTTTGCGGCACCTAAAATGGCTTGCTGCCCAGCTGGGTTATTCCCAATTAAGACTAAATCACCTGCTATCTCATCTTGTGTATATGTGGTGATATTTACTCTTCCAACCCCGTTGGCGATACCTGCGGCGTTCGGCCTTGTAGCCTCGTAAAAGTTGTTTTTATTTTGGTAGTCTTGGATATCTTTGATCAAGTTACCAATGTTTGATGAAGAGCCATCACCGGGAATGAAATAGGTGCCTTCCCCTTTGAAATTCTTGATTTGCGTGTAAACCGTCTCGGAATCATTCAGACTTGTGGCGGTTATTTCTAAAAT
The DNA here is from genome assembly GCF_054558675.1 of Aquirufa sp. TARAVU-A1A. Taxonomy (NCBI): domain Bacteria; kingdom Pseudomonadati; phylum Bacteroidota; class Cytophagia; order Cytophagales; family Flectobacillaceae; genus Aquirufa; species Aquirufa sp. TARAVU-A1A. The sequence goes on along the minus strand of NZ_JBPXKP010000001.1, from coordinate 47,571 downwards.
TTGTTCCCCACCTAACTGGGTGATATCTGCCTTGATTTTTGTTGTATTAATTGTGTAGGCAGGCTGTTTGTCAAATTCAACAGATCCGCTAAAATAGCCGGATTGTTTCGGGGTGTCACTGAATGAGTGTTCGATGTTGATTAAAACGGCGAATATAAAAAGCCCTAAATATAATAAGCTAATTGGATTTCGGAATAACGAAACCAATCCATTACTCAAGGGATTGGATAGAACAGAACGCCAAAATCGAAACTTGCCAGCTGTAGACTTGTTCATTTTTTCGTATTGGGTTGTTGATTTCGTTGAAAATTCAAATGTAAAATTAACATAAACAATTCATTACTACACAACATCTACCCAAATCAATTATTTAATGGTAATTGATTGCAACATGCTTATTTCCAAGTCGAGTTTTGTATTTTTGAAAACACTTAGGTCTAAAAAGTGTTTTATTCTTACATTTTATTGTCTAATTCATTCCGATGAAGTCTTTCTCAATTCCCAGTTTATTCAGTAGTTCGTTGATTGGTGCCATCAAGGAACAAAGGCGTGTTCATGATAAATTGAAGAAAGACTATCGCCCATCGCATTTTAATTTTGGGCCCGTCGAAGTGTATTTATCCCGCCATTTTGGCTTTTGTTATGGCGTTGAAAATGCCGTGGAAACCGCTTATAAAATCATTGAGGAAAATCCGGGTAAGAAAATTTATCTACTTTCTGAAATGATTCATAATCCTGCCGTTAACGCAGATTTGCTAGATCGCGGGGTTTCATTTATTCAAGATACCAAAGGTGGGCAAATTATTCCTTGGGATGCATTAAAGTCCAACGACATAGTTATCGTTCCAGCTTTTGGAACAACGCTGGAAATTCAAGCCAAATTAACATCCATCGGAATCGATACCTATGCGTACGATACAACTTGTCCGTTTGTTGAAAAAGTTTGGAATCGCGCTAGTGCCATAGGTCAAAAATCGTATTCCGTCATTGTGCATGGGAAACCCAGTCATGAAGAAACGAAGGCAACATTTTCGCATTCTCAATCCGTGACTCCTACCTTGGTGATAAAAGATCTCCAACAAGCCCAGCAATTGGCAAATTACATTCGAAAAGAAAAGCCGGCGGAAGAATTTTATGATGAGTTTGAAGGGCAATTTTCGAAGGGTTTTAATCCGGATACCGACTTAGCGCGTATTGGCGTGGTCAATCAAACGACAATGCTAGCGACTGATACACAGGAAATTGTCGATTACCTCCGGGAAGAAATTATTCAATTTTACCAATTACGTGCCGATCAAGTAACGGAACATTTTGCCGATACGCGCGATACACTCTGCTACGCGACGAATGATAATCAAAGCGCTACTTATGGCTTATTGAAAGAGGAGGCTGATTTTGCCATTGTTGCCGGAGGTTATAATTCTTCTAATACCGCCCATTTGGTGGATTTATGTGCAGAAAAATTACCTACTTATTTCATCAAGTCGGCCGACAAATTAGTCAGTCCTACGGAAATATGGCATTATAATAACCGTAGGAAAGAAGAGGTTCAAACGCTAGATTATATCCCCACTAAGCACCCGGTTAAGATTTTGTTGACTTGTGGCGCGTCTTGCCCAGACGCCGTTATGGAAGAAATTTTACGCAAACTTGTGGCATTTTTTCCCGGGGCAGCTGATACTGACGAGGTTATTCAACAATGGATTGCTGACCGCAATTAGTAGCTTGATAATATCTTAGCGACTGCCGGTAAATACCCCTCTCCAAATAAATTTACATGCACCATCAGTGGGTATAAATTGTACAAGGGAATACGTTGATGAAAATCTTTTTCGATTGGGAAAGTCCGGTGATAGGCCTCGTAAAACTCGGTAGGAAACCCACCAAACATCGTTGTGAAAGCTAATTCCGCTTCGCGAAGTCCAAAATAACAGCAAGGGTCTACGAGTGTAATTTCCCCATTTTCATTGACCATCGCATTACCCGACCATAAATCTCCATGCAACAAGGCAGAAGATTCATTTGGGATTAATTGAGGTAATTTATCGTACAGTAGATTGAATTTTTCTTCCATCTCCGCTGAAATTTTGCGGTGATAGATCGCGGCATCTACCTGTTTTTTAAGTCGATTTTGGATGAAGAATTCCACGCCATCCATTTGCCAAGTATTATCTTGTTTGGCAGCACCTAAAAAATTATCATAGTCCAGTCCATGACCTTTACTCGAATGCTGTTGATGCAAGTGAGCTAATTTACCTCCAAAGTCCGACCAATAGTTGGTGGATTTTTCTGCCGATTGGATACAATCCAGCATGAGGTATTCCTTCTCATCTAGGGTGCCTACCCCTAACACATTGGGCACGTTGATCGCGCCTGTTTTTTGAATGAGTTGAAGGTTTTTGGCTTCGGCCTCAAATAGTCCTTGGTGCTCGCTCTGCGTCCATTTGATGAAATATTCGGAAGCCCCCGTTTTGACGCGTACCGCCAGATTGAAATTCCCGCCATAAAAAAACTGAAGATCGTCAATGGCATTTCCTGGTCCTAAATGTTTTGTTAGGATGGCAGATATGAATTGATATTGTTCTTGGGATTGTTGGGACATACGAATCAGCTAAAGCGCAAATTTATGAAAAGGGATGGACTATTTTGCTTTTTTATAAATGGGTACCGTACTGCAAGGTTCCCCAAAAAAGATGCTCCGCACAATAGGGCGCAGTCGATTTGTAAGGCTAATATAGGCGTCTAGCGGCACGGCTTCTTTCGAACAACCTTTGATGACAATCTTGCCATCTTCAAATTCAGTCAAATCCATTTGTTGGATAACTTGATCAAACAAATGTTTTTCTAAATCTGCTAAGTTTCCATAAATTAATGTAGCCGCCTTTCCGCTTAATTGAGAGCCAATGAGCATGTAAGCCCAAGTAGGGATAATTGCATCGGTTGTGCAAGCGACGGCAACATGTTTACCCGTATACTGCGACCAATCGTGTTCTTTAATGAAGGTCCTGAAGTCCTTTTCGCGCAGGGCCAAGCCCATGTACAATTGGGGCGCTATGTCGAAAAATACCCGTTCACCTGTCGGGCGTAAGCTTTCTAAGTCGATTTGAATAAGCCCACTCTGTTTGACTTTGTTGACGATCTCTTCCATGCTTACAATGATTTAATTTTGGGTTTTGTGCCCATGAATTCTTTTAGATAGGCTGGTTCAGTAAGTACCAATGATGCAAATTTCTTTTCAGCAAAATCGCTCGCGGCATCTATCCCCATAAATTTGGCATGTGGAAAAGGATGCTCTTCCGAAAAAGAAATGTGCGGATTTTTGCAAGCATCTTTCCATTTTAATGCACCATTCCCAAATGCAATGCTGGGTTGATTCAACGATTCAAATGAAGTTGATTCCAAGACAATGGGATGTGTTTCCGTCATGGGAATCTTACTTTTTCCATCAAAAACGGCAGCATAAACTTCCATACGGCGGGCGTCCAGCATAGGTAATAACAGCGTGTTTTCAGGTAAGCCTGTCCAAGCATTTGCCATAACCTGCAAGGTATTCATCGTAATTAAGGGGATATCTAAGCCAAAGCATAATCCTTTAGCAGTTGCCAAACCTATCCGTAATCCTGTGTATGATCCAGGTCCATTTGAAACGGCAATAGCATCAAGTTGTTGCAAGGAAATGCCAACCATGGTACAACAGGATTCAATTAAGCGGGTTAGTTTTTTCCCATGTCCACCTTCTTCCTGCGTTTCTTGGCTTGCCAATAATTCGCCTGATCGATGCAGGGCAACCGAACATAAGGGGGTGGAAGTTTCGATACTTAAAATCAAACTCATGGTTTCTCTCGTCTACTTAAAATAGATGCAAATTTAGTCGGTTTGCTTAATAAATCGATAGCAGCTAATATACTCGGATCTTTGCGCGTGGACCAAGTATTTAATCCTTTCTGCAAATAATAGTGCATGATGATTTCCTGCTCAAGCAAGGGCGTGATTTCTTGGGCATGAAGCTTTAGTTCTCGTTCCAAATTTGTTTTCCAATGCCCGGATTGGGCTTGAATTAATTGCTGGAGTTCTGAATATTCAGGTTGGTCTCGAGTTGACTCGAGTAGTTTTTTTACCTGATTTTCTACCGGTGCTTCATATGTGAATCGAGCCTTTGTGAGCCAAACATTGAATTGGCTGAGGATTTCGGCATTTACTGCAAAGTTTTCGGCACTGCCAATTGTACTGTTTGATCCATGAAAATCGCTAGCAAATAGGAAGAACATTTCTTTACTCAACAAGGCTTGCGCAAAAGCAGATAAGGGTTTTTTATCCGTTGGCTGATCGGGCAAGATACCTCCACCATCTACGACTTTCCGCCCATTTTTTGTGTAAAAAACGTTGGCCAAAGAATCCTGAAATACTTTAGCTGTTCCATCTGCATTTTTATTTTTATAGTCCAAAGCTTGAATACAACGCCCGCTCGGGATATAATATTTGGCCGTGGTAATTTTCATTTTGGTTCGATAGGGCAAGTCGCGTGTTACTTGGACGAGGCCTTTGCCAAAACTCTTTTGTCCCATAATCACGGCTCGGTCATAATCTTGCAATACGCCTGCGACAATTTCAGCAGCAGAAGCCGTTCGGTTGTTGATTAGGACGATGATGGGAGTCTCTGTATCAATGGCTTGATTGAGTGCCTGGTAACTTTTGTTCCATTCTTCTACCTTACCACGCGTCTCTACAATCTTTGAACCTTTTGGAATAAATAAATTGCATACATCAATCGCTTGGGTTAAAAGGCCCCCCGGGTTGTTCCTTAAATCCAAAATCAATTTTTGCATACCTTGTTTTTTCAACTCAAGCAAGGCTGTTTTCACTTCCTTTGCTGCGGAGGCATTGAAGTCCTCTAGCAAGATATAGCCCACGCCAGGTCGAATGATGGATGCGTTGACCACGTTTTTTATCTGAACCGTTTCGCGTTTAATCGAGAAGGTTTGGGGGGTGCTTTGCCCAACTTGCAAGACTTCGATATTGACAATGGAACCGGCGCTTCCTTTCATGAGTACCGCGGGATCTGTTTCGGGTGTTTCCCCTAATTTCGTCCCATTAATGCTTATTATTTGATCGCCTATTCCTAAGCCAGCTTTGTTTGCCGGGCTATTTTCTTCAATAAAACTAATGCGATGGCTTTGGTTGATATCGGATAGGATAATCCCAATTCCCTGGTATTTCCCCGTGGTCATCTGGAGAAATTCGTCGATCTCACTTTCTGGATAATAGACTGTATATGGGTCAAAGCTTTTAAGAAGTGCTTCGATAGACGTTTCAATGGACTTTTTCGGGTCAACTTCATCTACGTAGTAGGTATTCAATTCCTTGAAGACGGTTGCGTAGATATCAAGGTTTTTAGCAATTTCAAAAAATCGATCACCCGGATTTGTAAAGGCGAGGAATAAGCCCGAAACGAGGATTAACCCTAGGAAAGAACGCTTAAATGAACGTGGATTTATTCGCATGGCTGAGGCGTGCTGAGTTCTTTTAAAATGCCAATGACTCTTTTTTCGATTTTCGCATAGGGTTCAATGACAGAACCAATATAAACAAAACCCAAGTATTCCGGTAATTTCTGGAATTGAGGTCCGATAAAGTGGGGTTTATTTAAGCGGTATGCCTCCCGAATTCGTCTCTTCAATAGATTTCGGTCTACCGCTTTTTTGAATTTACGTTTGGGAACTGAAATGATTATTTGGGGTGCTGGCAGATTAGCGGCCGAATTGGTCTTATACAAAACTCGAAAAGGATAGACAAAACGTTGTGAAACGCTTGTGCTATCCTTTTGGAATAACGAATCGATTACCTTGATTTGAGTTAATCGTTCGGATTTAGGGAAACTGAAATTCATGGCATAATTACTTATAGGATAAGTAAATGGCCTCAATCAGCTTGAACTAAATTATGGCTTATTTACCTCTTTTTTCGTCAGAAACAGACAACTTATGGCGACCTTTCGCGCGACGTGCTGTTAATACACGACGACCGTTTGCAGTAGACATACGCTCACGGAATCCGTGCTTGTTCTTTCTTTTACGTACTGAGGGTTGGAATGTTCTTTTCATTGCTTTATTAATTAAAATCCGATTTAGAATCGAATTGGGTTTGCAAAGGTACGGAAAAATATATTTTTGTCAAGTCTTCGCGTAAAAAAATATTATAATGTTCGAATTAAGCTTTGGGAGGGATTTTTATATCTTTGGTTTTTAATCACATCAATTGAAAGTATCCATCATCACGGTATGTTACAATGCAGCGGCTACCCTCAAGCAAACGATTGAGAGTGTTCTTGCGCAAGATTATTCCAATATTGAATATTGGGTGATTGATGGTGGATCTAAGGATGGAACCAAGGAGCTATTGGAGTCCTTCGGTCCGCGGATCAATTTTATTTCTGAATCAGATAAGGGAATTTACGATGCATTCAATAAAGGCTTATCTCGCATTACTGGCGATGTGGTGGGCGTGATTGGGGCAGATGATTTTTATCCGAGCAACGATGTAATTAGTCAAGTTGTTCAGTCGTTTGAACAAAACCACGTGGATGCTGTCTATGGGGATTTGCAATTCATTGATCCTGTTAGCCTAAAAGTCGTCCGACAGTGGAAGGCTGGGGCTTATAAGAAATCGAGTTGGTTATGGGGCTGGATGCCACCGCATCCTTCTTTTTTTGTCAAACGTTCCGTTTATGAACAAATAGGTTATTACCAAACGCACTACACCTGTGCTGGTGATTATGAATGGATGCTTCGTGCACTTTATAAGCATGGAATTTCGGTTGTCTATTTGCCCAAACTGCTTATGACAATGCGCACTGGGGGGACGAGCACAGCTTCCTGGAAACACCGCTGGGTCGCGAACCAAGAAGATAGAAAAGCATGGCGAGAGAATGGCTTAAAGCCTTATTTCTTCACCGTTACCTTGAAACCTTTGAGAAAGATTTTCCAACTATTCTCATAAAAAAAACCTCTTCGATTGCTCGGAGAGGTTTTCTTTTTGTGTTTGAAACCGAAGGTTAAACTTTGATTTCAACATCAACACCTGATGGTAATTCTAATTTCATCAAAGCATCTACAGTTTTTGCAGAAGAAGAGAAAATGTCAATTAGACGCTTGTACGTACATAATTGGAATTGCTCACGCGCTTTCTTGTTCACGTGTGGTGAACGCAAAACTGTGAATTTCTCAACTTTAGTTGGCAATGGAATTGGACCAGATACAACTGCTCCTGTAGCTTTAACCGCTTTAACGATTTTTTCAGCTGATTTGTCAACCAATGTATGGTCGAACGACTTCAACTTGATGCGAATTTTTTGATTCATCTTGTTTGGTTCATTAGGTGAATACATGTCGAAAGAACCATTGACTCCGCCATGTATGTAATTTTGGTCTGCAAAACTACGGGATAATTATCTGATACACAAGTGCTCACTAGAAATTTTGTCGGCGAATGGCTTCTTGCAATGCTTTTGCTAGTATTGCTTGATTAGCCAGATAAATCGTCGGGTTTCGTTTCTTCAACTCCTGAACTGCTTCATTTCCATAGGTGATTTCGCCTATTTGATATGCCTGCATGGCAAATATTAAATAATAAACGGGTACGCCTTCATTCCATTGAAGTGCTGCCAAAGCGGCATCATAACCCGCTTTTTCTTGCTTATTTTTGTTTAATAGTGGCAAAGCTTGTTGGAGTACATCCACCTGGAAAGGGTATTGCCTTAATGCATTTTGCGCCATTTGAAGCGTAGTGAGGGGTTGCGTGGCTTGAGGTTTAAGTAAACTTGTTTTCCAAAAGTCCAACATACTTTTAAGTCCAGTTCCTGTGGCCGTGGTATCCCGTTTAATCAGTAAGTCTAGTTTTTGCAGCGCAGTTAAAGGTTTGCCATGATGATATGCTTGCCAAGCTTCGATTAAATTGTATTCAGGGAATGCGGCGGCTGTTAATGGGTTTTTCACCCATTGGCTAATTGGGTATTCGGGAGATTGGTTTTTAGCGTATAGCTGGTAATTATAAACATATGCCCATTGGCGCAAATCTAGGCCCGGGTTTTGTGTAGTTTCAGGGGCTGGGATTTGTACGGATTTCTTTGATTTTAACGCGATAGCTAAATTATTTGCCGCAACGGCTGGATCTGTATCCTCATTGTTTTCAATCGGCATTTTCGCGCTGTAAAGCATGTTCCCTTGGCTAATGGAATTATTGGGGTGAAGCTTGTAAGCTTTTTGGTAATAATAATTCGCCGAATCGATGCTTTTTAAGGATTCAAATTGTTTGGCAAGCGAAGTTAAGATTTCTAATGATTCAGGGAATTGCTGTTGGGCTTTTTGCAACATAAACAAGGCCTCGAAAGCGTGATCATTGTTGAGGTAAATATTGGCTAGCGCGAGATAGGCGCTCTCGCTCGCATGTTTTTGTAAACTAGTCGCTAAATAGTAGGCCGCTGTTTCATAATCATTTGCTTGTAAAGCCAAAGCTGCTAAACTTAAATTACTCTTCGCATTCAATTTGCTATGAAGCATGGCTTGTTGGTAAGCAAATTCTGCCGATTTTCGGTTTTCCGCTTGGGATTCCATGTCCCCACGTTCATTGTAAAATGCGGCTTGGAATTGGTGAATCACACTCGCATTTTTGGCATACACCCAGGCGGATCCCAAGATGAAAACGCCAAGGTATATCAAGCGTAAATCGACATGAGGAGCTTTGTGAATGATTTTATATACAGGTAAGTGTTGTTGAATCGGCGTTTTAAAATTGCTGATAATGAACAATGGGAATAAGAACAGCATCACACTTTGACAAATCAGGGACCCATGGACAAAGGCGTTTATACCTGGATCATTTCCGCTGATTTGGAAATAGAGAAGTGTGCTGAGACTTAGTAGATTAATGCCCCAGCGTAACCAGGAGTTCATCGAATCTGCTTGAAATGAATAAGCGACCCACGCAATTTGGATAAAAATTAATCCTGGAATAGCGAAGGTGATATCCCAGCCTAAGAACTCCTTACCATAGGTTAGTATTAAATTTGACAAGGAAAAGCCAAAGAGAATGAGCCAATTTCGCCTACTTTGTTGGTATTGATTACTATCGCCGACCTGGAAAAGCAAGCGCGGAATCGCGGCTGAGAGTAAAATGGCGCTGGCAATCAAGCTTAAGATGCCCAGGCCGTTGAATTGTTCGATGATGATTAGGCCGATTTCACGGATGGAATGATGTAGGTTGGTTCCAACTACAAGTCCCGCCCAGACGATAAACCCACCCACAAAGTAATTTCTGGGGATTTGTGCCCATTTTTTGAGGCCAATGAGGATGAGAACAATGGCCATTAGCGCAAGGCCTGAATACAGGTACATGGGCCAAATGAGCGGATTGCTGGCTCCCGATAAAAAGGATTGTCTGACGAAATAAACCATGCCTTCGAGCTGCGTAGTGCCATTTTCATCGATTATTGCGCGATCGGGAATGATTTCACTGATGGCGTGCAATTCGATGGGAGAATACGAGAAAAACAACCACAATGCGGTGCTTGTAAGGCAGAGTGTGCCGATAAAAGCGGAAAAGGCAAATGGGGTTTTGGGCATTAAGTCATTCGTTTATTCAAAAGCCAATTTCTGCATAAACTTTAATTCATTCAAAGAATTGGGCTGATTTTGTTAAAAAAAAGGAGAAAAATACAATCTGCATTTTTGTTTATTGGAATTTCCGAACTAATTTTGCAGTCCGAATGGATATCTCATTTTTATAAATTTAATTTTCAAATGGCAAACGCAGTTAATAAAGGGAGAGTTGCTCAAGTAATTGGGCCCGTAGTCGATGTGAGCTTCGAAGGAGAAGGATCTCATTTACCAGCGATTTTAAACGCTCTTTCTGTTACCAAATCAAATGGTCAGGAACTTATTTTAGAAGTTCAACAACATTTAGGAGAGGATCGTGTAAGAACGATTGCGATGGAAGGAACAGAAGGTCTTCAAAGAGGTCAAGAGGTGATTGACAAAGGAACTCCGATGACAATGCCAACAGGTGAAGGTATCAAGGGTCGTTTGTTTAACGTAGTTGGAGATGCTATTGATGGTATTTCACAACCTAAATCAGATAAGGGTTTGCCGATTCACCGTGCAGCACCGAAGTTTGATGAGTTGGCAACAACGACGGAAGTTTTATTTACAGGAATTAAAGTAATTGACTTATTAGCTCCTTACGTTAAAGGGGGTAAAATTGGTTTGTTCGGTGGTGCCGGTGTAGGTAAAACCGTATTGATCATGGAGTTGATCAACAATATCGCGAAAGCTTACGAAGGTTTATCTGTTTTTGCAGGTGTTGGTGAGCGTACGCGTGAAGGAAATGACTTGTTGCGTGAGATGATTGAGTCTGGCGTAATTAAATATGGTGAAGAATTTAAGCATGCGATGGAAGCTGGTGAGTGGGATCTTACGAAAGTAGATCAAACGGAATTAGCGAAATCTCAAGCTACCTTGGTGTTCGGTCAAATGAACGAGCCTCCTGGAGCACGTGCTCGTGTTGCGTTGTCAGGTTTGACAGTAGCGGAACACTTCCGTGATGGCGATGGCGAAGGCCAAGGACGTGATATCTTGTTCTTTATTGATAACATCTTCCGTTTTACTCAAGCGGGTTCTGAGGTATCTGCTTTATTAGGTCGTATGCCATCAGCGGTAGGTTACCAACCAACTTTGGCAACGGAGATGGGAGCGATGCAAGAGCGTATTACTTCTACGAAGCGTGGTTCGATTACATCGGTACAAGCGGTTTACGTACCTGCCGATGACTTAACGGATCCAGCGCCGGCAACAACGTTTGCCCACTTAGATGCAACAACGGTATTATCTCGTAAGATTGCTGAATTAGGTATTTACCCAGCGGTGGATCCATTGGATTCATCATCTCGTATCCTGTCTGCAGAAGTATTAGGTGATTCTCACTACGATACTGCTCAGCGTGTGAAAGAGATTTTACAACGTTACAAAGAATTACAAGATATCATCGCGATCTTAGGTTTGGATGAATTATCAGAAGAAGATAAATTGGTTGTATCTCGTGCTCGTCGTGTTCAACGTTTCTTATCTCAACCATTCTTTGTGGCTGAACAATTTACAGGCTTAAAAGGCGTTCTAGTAGATATCAACGATACGATCAAAGGATTCAACGCAATCATTGATGGTGAATATGACCACTTGCCAGAGGCGGCTTTCAACTTAGTTGGAACCATCGAAGATGCAGTTGTTAAAGGAGAGAAATTACTAGCAGAAGCTGCTAAATAAGAAATACTATGTTTGTAGAAATTATTACACCCGACCGTAAAGTATTCGCTGGAGAAGCCTCAGTGGTGACTTTACCTGGCGTGGATGGTTCTTTTCAGATTTTGAATGATCACGCGGCTTTAGTTAGTACCTTGGAAAAGGGAACATTATCAGCTGATAAGGAGGTCTTTCAAATTGAAGGAGGAGTCGTTGAAGTGTTAAACAATAAGGTGTTAATTCTTGCCGAAGGCGTTAACTAATTCTATGAAAAAGCTCGTTTTTTTATTGCTAAGCGTAATTTTGTTGAGCTCTTGCTCTGAAAAGACGCAATTGACAGGTTCTTTGATGACTTTGATTAAAGAAAACCAATTGCCCTTGGATAAGATTCAGTTTTACAATGATAATGCGTTGTTTTTAGAAAGAGAATTGAATGCTTCGGATGCGAACGTAAAATCTGGAAAGATTACAATTGTTAATGGTAAGTCGATTAACCGCGTAAGCTTGGAGCAAGAAACGCCAGGTGTTTTGGTGAAAGAAACCAAAGATCAGTTGTTAATTTCCTTTGAGGCTGGAGCTGGCGAAGAAAAAAGTTTACACTTTGCCCCTGTATTGGGAGAACGCGGCGAATACTATTACCAATTGGTTGATGAGTCAGGAAGTCCAACTTTCTCTCGTTTAATGTATGATGGCAATAAATATTTGCTCTATAACAAAAAGAAAGTTCGTTTATTGATCATGAAGTCATCCTTTTCTGGCTTGAAAGTAAGTAGCAAGCGGATGCGCGGAAATCGAATCAAATAATTAGTCTTTTATAGAAAATTGAAAATAGGATGCTTGCATCCTATTTTTTTTTGTTTCAAATTTACAAAGGTATGCCTGCATACCTTAAGCCCTATGAAAGCAGAAAAAACCGTTGACTTCCAGATTAAATCCAGTTGGTATGCGATTAGTCGCATGTACAATACCTATTCCGCACAATTTGATATGACGATGGCCATTGGTTATGTGTTGTTACACATCGATAAGGAAGGCACTTCCGCGACCAAAATTGCGCCTGCTTTAGGCTTAGAATCGAGGAGTCTGACGCGTATGCTGAAGACGCTCGAGGATAAGAAATGGATTCGTCGGGAAGCAAATTTTGCAGATAAACGCGTAGTTAAGATTTTCCTTACCGACTTAGGAAAGCAGAAGCGAGATCAGGCGCGTCAAGGGGTATTAATTTTTAACGAGTTAATTTATCAGCGCATAGGTGAGGATAAACTTTCTTCGTTTTTTGAGGTCATTGGGTCGATAAACAAAATATTAGATGAGGAGTCTGATACGATATTTGAGTCAGTTTCAAACAAACTAAAGCAATAGCCATGAGTAGTTCAAATGCATTTAAAGGGGGTGAGTTTTTGATTCGCCCATTGTTGCCATCCGAAATTTTTATTCCTGAGGATTTTACAGAAGAGCAACGCATGATTAGCCAAACCTGTTTGGATTTTATCCGAACGGAAGTAAATCCCATTTTGGATGAGATTGATTTCGCAAAGGATTCCTCTGTGATGGTTGGCCTTTTGGATAAGGCTGGTGAATTAGGATTACTCGGGACGTCTGTGCCGGAGGAATATGGTGGGTTCGGAATGGATTTTAATACCTCGATGTTGGTTGCGGAGGCTTGCGGAGGCGGGCATTCGTTCGCTGTTGCATTGTCGGCGCATACAGGTATTGGTACTTTACCCATCGTTTACTATGGTACGGAGGAGCAAAAGAAAGCCTATTTGCCAAAACTTGCTTCGGGCGAATGGAAGGCCGCATATTGTTTGACCGAACCCGATTCGGGATCCGATGCGAATGCCGCGAAAACAAAAGCTAAATTAAATGAAGCAGGTACGCATTATGTCTTGAATGGGCAGAAAATGTGGATTACGAATGGAGGCTTCGCTGATTTGTTCATCGTATTTGCCAAAATTGACGATGATAAAAATTTGACGGCTTTCCTTGTTGAGAAATCCTTTGCTGGGATTTCGATGAATGAAGAAGAGCATAAAATGGGAATCAAGGGAAGTTCGACCCGTCAAATTTTCTTTACGGACTGTGAAGTTCCCGTTGAGAATTTATTATTTAAACGCGAAGGTGGATTTAAGATTGCTGTTAATATTCTAAATATTGGTCGGATAAAATTGGCTGCAGCCGTAATAGGAGGCGCTAAAGGGATTATTAATTTAGCGACCAATTATTCGAAAGAACGTAAACAATTTGGGAAGTCAATTCATGATTTTGGAGCGATTCAGGCAAAGCTTGCCAATATGATTGTTCGGACCTTTGCATCGGAATCTGCATGTTATCGTGCCGGTCAAAATATCGATGAATCCATTGCGAGTTTGAAGGCATCGGGAATGGCTGATGCAGAGTCGAAGTTAAAGGGCGTTGAGCAATTTGCAATTGAATGTGCGATTTTAAAGGTGCATGGGTCAGAGGTCTTGGATTATGTTGCGGATGAAGGGGTGCAGATTTATGGTGGGATGGGATTTTCAGCCGAGGCTCCGATGGAGCGCTCATATCGTGATTCTCGTATTAATCGAATCTTTGAGGGGACAAATGAAATCAATCGTCTGCTGGCTGTTGGCACCGTGTTAAAACGTGCCATGAAAGGAGAGATTGATTTAATGCCTGCAGCGATGGCCGTGGGGAAGGAAATTTTGGGCGTGCCGGATTTCTCTACAGATGTTCCTGAAGGTGTGTTTGGAAAAGAATACAAAGTCATTGCCAATGCGAAGAAGGCAATTTTAATGACGGCAGGTGCGGCTATTCAGAAATATACAACGGAAATTGAGCACCAACAAGAAATTCTGATGGGTATTTCGGATATGATGATTGAGGTGTATGTTGCAGAATCTGCATTATGCCGTGTGGATAAATTGATTCAGCGGGATGGAGAAGAAAAGTATCAAATTGCGCGGGAATGCGCTTTGGTTTATTTGCATGAAGCGATGGATAAGATTGTAAATGCTGGGAAAGAAGTGATTATGGGTTTTGCTAAAGGAGATGAATTGAATGTCCTGTTGTTAGGTTTAAAACGATTTACCAAAATTGATGCAAAGAATTTAATTGAGGCGCGACGTCAAATAGCGCAAGCCGCGATTATAAAAAACGGGTATATTTTTTAAATTTTTCGTTATTCAGGACAAAATATCTATTTTTGATTTTTACTTTTGTTAAAATACTTATTTACCATATTCCTTTAATTATACGTTTATGAAAAAATTAATTTGGGTACTGGCGATATTGCCATTTTTGTTTACCTCTTGTGCGAGCAAGAAAAAGATGACAGAATTGCAATCGCGTTTAACGGAATTACAAGCAAGCAGTGATCAAGCTGTTGCACGTGCAAAGTCTGATTTGGCTGATTGTCAATCATTAACAGCTAGTTTGCAAGGTGAAGTAAAGAAGCGTGATGCGGATTTGGAGGCTAAAAATGGTCAATTAAAATCATTGCAAGAACAATTGGATTACATGAAGAAAACGAATACTAACTTGTTAGATCGTTTATCTGACTTATCGGTAATTAATAAATCGGGTGCTGAAAGCATTCGCAAATCTTTGGATGCTTTAAATGAGCAGGGTAAATACATCAAAGATTTGAACTCTTCGATTCAAAAGAAAGATTCAGTTAATTTATCATTGGTAATGAACTTGAAGCGTTCATTGGCTGATGTAAATGATGATGATGTTTCTATCGAGGTGAAAAAAGGGGTTGTTTATATCTCAATTTCAGACAAATTGATGTTTGCATCTGGTTCAGCACGCGTAAGTACGAAAGCTGAAGCTGTGTTAGCTAAAGTTGCGAAAGTGGTTAATGATCACAAAGGTTTAGATATCTTGGTTGAAGGTCATACAGATGCTGTGCCGATTTCAACGCCAGAATTCAAAGATAACTGGGATTTAAGTGCAATGCGTGCTACATCGGTAGTTCGTTTGTTACAAACAAAATTTGGGGTAGATCCAGAGCGTATGACTGCAGGTGGTCGTGGGGAATTTGAACCACAATCAGGTAACAATAGCCGTGCAGGTCGTAAGCAAAACCGTCGTACGGAAATTATCGTAACACCTAAATTGGATCAGTTCTTTGATTTGTTAGCTGCGCCGGCTGCTAAATAATCAGCAATTTCTTTCATGAAAAAGGGCTTCCAGTTTTGGAAGCCCTTTTTTTATAGTGATTTTTTTATCTGTTCCCTCTTCCGTCTTGACACGGGCAAGATTGTGCCGTTGGACAATTGAAGGGTATTTTCAGGACTAAGTGATTGGCTTGTCAAATGCGCCTGATTAATTAAATACGACTTGTGGATGCGCAAAAATGGATGAAGCCTCAACTGTGACTCAAATTTCTTGAGCGTTTTGGCCATCGTGATCGGGTCTGCATTTGTAGTGTAAATAATGCTGTAATTACTTTTCCCTTCGATGAACAGGACATCAGCGATTAGACAGGTTTGTAAATCAGGTAGTTTTAGGGTGGTTTTCATGTGCTTTGATTAATCAAATCCATGCAAACCTATGAAATTGAAAGGCTTACCTAAAGAAAGATTTATTAAGTGGTCGATTTTTTTATGATTAAGAGCTAGCACAAGACAGGATGGGTTATTGGGTGGGAGACTTATAAAACAAAAAGACAAGCCTTTCGACTTGTCTTTTTTCTAGTAGCGGGGGCCAGACTCGAAAGACGTCCGTCAGCCGACGGATATGAGCCCAACGATTTTATATGATCTTTCTTAAAAAGGCTCTTCCCTTACTAGATTTTAGTTCTTTTTCTCTTTTCATTGCATCTGACTTGATATCGAAAAACTCAACATAAATAACTTGCCAGGGGCGGAATCGCATGGTATATCCGCTTTTTGCTAGCGAATTATGTGAATGAAATCGGCTTATTAAATCAGACGTGTAGCCGATATAAATTTTATCGAATGTAGCTGAATATAAAACAAGTAACGAACATGATTCAGTGAGTAGTGGCATATAAAACAAAAAGACAAGCCTTTCGACTTGTCTTTTTTCTAGTAGCGGGGGCCAGACGCGAAAGACGTCCGTCAGCCGACGGATATGAGCCCAACGATTTTATATGATCTTTCTTAAAAAGGCTCTTCCCTTACTAGATTTTAGTTCTTTTTCTCTTTTCATTGCATCTGACTTGATATCGAAAAACT
>NZ_JBPXKP010000001.1:5905-31001 GCF_054558675.1 Aquirufa sp. TARAVU-A1A | reverse complement strand
TGGTATATCCGCTTTTTGCTAGCGAATTATGTGAATGAAATCGGCTTATTAAATCAGACGTGTAGCCGATATAAATTTTATCGAATGTAGCTGAATATAAAACAAGTAACGAACATGATTCAGTGAGTTGTGGCATATAAAACAAAAAGACAAGCCTTTCGACTTGTCTTTTTTCTAGTAGCGGGGGCCAGACTCGAACTGACGACCTTTGGGTTATGAGCCCAACGAGCTACCAACTGCTCCACCCCGCGATATATTGGAGTGCAAATATGCAGGGTTATTTCGGGAAAAACAAGTATCTTTGTTAAATTATTCACAATATCCCATTCGGGGAATATATTATTTGACATGGCCCAGCAGCATAAAGCAGGTTTTATCAGTATCATCGGCAAACCCAATGTGGGCAAAAGTACGTTGATGAATGCTTTGGTTGGGGAGCGCTTGTCCATTGTAAGTTCCAAAGCACAAACAACGCGTCATCGTATTCTAGGCATGTTGAATGGTGAATACCAAGGAGATGAGTACCAAATCATCTATTCAGATACGCCTGGTGTATTAATGCCTAAATATGAATTGCATAAGTCAATGATGGCTTTTGTGAAAAATTCATTGGAAGATGCGGACGTGGTTTTATATGTGACGGATGTGTTTGATACCTATGAAGATTTGGAGTTCCTAACAAATTGGAAGGATCATACAGCTACCCCCATTGTTGTATTGTTGAATAAAATAGATTTGGTATCCGAAGAAAAGCTTCAAACCTGCATGGAATATTGGCAAGGGATTTTTCCTGGCAAGCCAATTTTGCCCATTTCGGCGCAAGAGCATGTGCATTTAGATCAAATCTTCAAGCATATCGTCGAGAATTTACCCGTTCATCCACCGTTTTTCGATAAAGATGAACTCACGGATAAGTCGGAGCGTTTCTTTGCTGCCGAGATTATTCGCGAAAAGATATTTTTGAATTATAAAAAGGAGATTCCTTATTCTTGTGAGGTTGTTGTGACTTCGTTTAAAGACGAGCCAACTATCTTACGCATTGCATCTGAAATTTATGTAGAACGTGTTTCTCAACGGGCTATAATTATTGGGCATAAAGGAGAGAGTATTAAGAAAGTGGGTATTCAGGCTCGTGCCGATTTGGAAGCTTTCTTTGGTAAAAAAGTTTTTTTAGAGCAGTTTGTGAAGGTAGAGCCAGATTGGCGTGCAAAAGCAGATAAATTGCGATCATTCGGGTATTCACCCGATTAATTTATAGGACAGATGTCAAATATTGTAGCCATTGTAGGCCGTCCCAATGTGGGCAAATCAACGTTGTTCAACCGTTTAATTGAACAGAAAAAAGCCATTATGGATAATATGTCAGGCGTTACGCGTGACAGACATTATGGATATGGCCAGTGGACAGGTAAATTCTTTTCTGTGATTGACACAGGAGGTTATGTTCATGGATCCGAGGATATTTTTGAAGGTGCGATTCGTGAGCAAGTAGAATTGGCGATTGAAGAATCCGCAGTACTTTTATTCGTTGTTGATTGTACAACGGGCTTAACGGATTTGGATAAGGATTTTGCCAATATATTACGCCGTTCTAAAAAGCCGGTGATTTTGGTCGCTAATAAAGCAGATACCAATGAAAAAGCGATGGCTGCTGCCGAGTTTTATGAATTAGGCTTGGGAGAACCATTTCCAATCGCCGCTGAAAGTGGTAGTGGAACTGGTGATATGTTGGACGAAATGATTTCTCATTTCAAAGATGAAGGGATTGAAAATCCAGAAGCAGGTGTTCCTCGTGTGGCTATTTTAGGCCGACCAAATGTAGGAAAGTCATCTTTCTTAAATGCTTTATTAGGCCGTGATCGTTCGATCGTGACGGATATGGCTGGTACGACGCGTGACGCGATTCAAAATCATTATACGCTGTATGGTAAAGATTTTATCATTACGGACACGGCAGGTATTCGTCGGAAGGCGCGTATCGATGATAACATTGAGTACTATTCGGTTTTACGTTCGATTAAGGCTTTGGAAGAATGTGACATCGCGATCATTTTAATTGACGCAACGACCATTGATCCATTGACTGGTTTAGAAGCCCAAGATATGAACATTGTCAGCATGGCTGACAAAGCGAAAAAGGGAATTGTATTGATGGTGAATAAGTGGGATTTGGTGGCAAAAGATACGAATACCGCGAACCAGTTGGAAAAAGCCATCAAAGAGCGCATGGCGCCTTTGAATTATATGCCTGTAATCTTTACTTCCGTGATGGAGAAGAAGCGTATTTTCCAGGTACTGGAGATGATGCTGGAAGTTTATGAGAACCGTTCTCAAAAGATTTCTACTTCGAAGTTGAACGATGTGATGTTAGAGGTAATTCAAAACTATCCGCCACCAGCATGGAAAGGTAAATACATTAAGATTAAATATTGTACACAGGTTTCTACGCCGTATCCAACGTTTATATTCTTCTGTAATCTTCCTCAGTACATTAAAGAGAGTTATGAGCGCTATTTGGAGAATCAAATGCGGAAGAATTTCAAATTAGACGGGACGCCTATTTCGTTATTCTTTAGAAAGAAATAAATCATTGATGGACGAAAGGCTAATGTAACCTAATTGGCCTTTCGCTCCAATTCCCCAAATCGTATCGCCTACTTGAATGATGTTGTGAAAACTGGTATTGCCTAAGTTTCTCCAGATTCTCTTTTTTTCATGGTAAGCTACGCTTTGACTTGGGCCTGTTATAATCCAATAGGGTTTTGCCCAAATCACTTTTTCCATGTAAAATGTGGGTGTATTTGTTAATGCTTTCCAATGCGCACCACCATCTACTGTGGTAATAATGGGTATGCTAAGTTCATGTAGTTTTCGGTAATCCCCTCCAACGGCCCAAAATTCTTTTTTGTTTTTTGCCCCGATGGAAAAATAGCCTTTTGCCTCTCCTGAAGCAATACCGGGCTTATTGATTTTCCACGTTTTCTTGCCTAGATCGTAGTGGTAAATGTTAATTGAATCTGCCCCGCCACCTACAAAGTGGATATTATCTTCTGAAATGATCATACTAGAACCACTTGCGGCAAAAAATGCTTCCTTATTTTGTAACAAGGGCATATTGGTCGAATCTAGCTTTTCGAATTTCTTTTTCGCATAGGAAAATAAGGTCATTTGTTGGTTAATCGGATCAGATAATAGCCATGCCCGTTTATTTTTCTCATCCCACTGCAAGCAATCAAAGAAGTAGCCAGCTTCATTCAATTGGAATATAACTTCCCAGTGCTTACCGCCATCTACCGTTTGGTAAATACGGGCTTTCCCTTCCTCTGATGGCCCCGCACTCATTAACATAACTTCCTGGTCATTAATTATTGCAAGGTCTCTGAAATCAAGTTTCTCGGCTTGTGGGGCTTGTTTGAATTCCCATGTTTTACCAGCATCGGTTGAGTGACCAACTGTTCCTTGCGTTCCGCTTGCCCATATATTCTCGCCTTTCGACTTTAAGGCTCTGAATGATGCATTTGTTGGTATATCAACCTTAGTCCATTGAGCGAAGCTAGGGATGTTAGTGAGTAATAAGAGATAGGTGAAATGTTTCATCATAAAAAAAGCCGATCGTTTCGGATCGGCTTAATTTAAAGGTGTTGGATATTATTTGTTTACAATCACTTTGCCAACGAACGATTTACCGCCATCAGCTTTGATTTGTAAAATGTAGATTCCATTCGCTAATCCACTTACTTCTAAGATAGATGTTCCGTCTGTATTCGCGATTTTGCCTGCATATACTGGACGACCTACCATATCAAATAATGTAATCTCTCCATTAGTCCAATCTTCCAAGATTTGGATTTGAACCTTAGCGGTTAAATCTGAACTTGATGCTGCAGTAATCGGGTTTGGATAAACCGCAACTCCTGAATAATCTGGGTCAACAGCATATGTGTATTTCACTGCGTCTGTAATACAAGTTAATGGTGTTCCATCAATTGTGTATAGATATTTACGAGCTACCGTGTAATCACCTGCTGTTTTAACTTTCGAAATGTAAGTTTTAGGAGTCAATAATGCAGATCCAAATTTCCAAACATATTCGCCAGCTCCTGTTGCGTTTACAGTTGCTGCAGAAGGGAAGTTGGTAGCTTTCAATGTATATACGCCTTCTTTTACGATTTTTGTATCAGAAGCTAAAGCTGGATTAACTTGTGCAACAACTTTAATTCCATTCGAGTTTAAAGAAATACAACCATTGATATCACGCGCAGTCGCTGTATAGGTTCCGCTTGTTTTAACATCTGCTAAAACTTTACCTTCGTATTTAGTACTCCAAATTACATCGTTTGTTGAAGTAGCTACTAAGCTTACGGTATTGATTGTACCTGTTTCTGATTTAACACAGAAATAGGGTGATGCGCCGTTAACTGTCGCAATGGTAGGAGCTGCTGGCAATGGCAATACTGAAATGACAACTGGACTTGACGCCAAAGAATAACATCCGTCTGGATTGATTAATCTTACAGTATAGCTACCATCTTTGTTAATGTTAGCTGTTTTGCCTGTTGCTTTGTTGCTCCATTCATATTTTGTTGCCAAGCCATCTGGCAAATCAGATGATTCAAGCACGGCTTCAATAGGGGTTCCAAAACACCAACCTAATTTCGTTTTAGCTGTAATGCTCGGCGTAGCTGGACGATCATAGTTTGTTACCGCAACAGCATCTGAAATAGTAGAATTACATCCGTAGTTTGTCGTATATGCTACTTGTACGGAAATATTTGTATTGGCCTTGATGCTTGATAAAGTTCCCAGGCTACTTTGTGCAACACCGTTTACATACCAAGTAAATTTGGCTGGAGCTGTTGGTTTTCCCGGCATCAAATAACCTTCTTGTTTAACTAAGCTCGTTGAGTCAACATTTAACGTTGTAACGCCATCCAAACAATACTTGTTATTCCCTAAAATGACTGGTTTGTTAAGGGCAATTTTATTAATGCTGAAAATGTTAGAATCTGAAAATCCGCAAGCACCTGCGCCACCTTTTGAAGCTACGCGTACAAAGTAATTTCCTGAACCACCCGTGTTGAATACGCCTGTGTTATTTGATCCAACTAAATTGTTATTCAAGAACCATTGATATGTCATCTTTCCTGCGTAGGCATCCGACATATTTGGTTTTAAATCAATTGATGTACCATCGCAAATTTCAGTCCAATCTGATCCTAGTGCCGTGTTTGATGTCAAACGAACGTTTTGTGGTGGATAAAACTCTTTACCTACAAATGAACTTCCGCCTTGCGTAACTGGGTATACAGTCACCGTAGCATTGTTGCTGTCTTTGTATAGCGCATTGAATTTACATTTTGCACGATATACACCCTCGTCATAATTTCCACTTAGTGTAAGAATACCATCAAATTCAGCCCAAACAACTTCTGTTGAACCATCTGGTTTTGTCCATTCAACCTCATCGTAACATCCATCTGCTTTCAAACGAAGTACACCTCCAGTAGGATTGTCAATGTAAGCACATTGACGACTTACAACAGCAATTGGAGGGGCCCACTCGTTGACTGGTTGTGGTAATACGTAAATCTGAACAGTTGCTTTTGGATCAGTTGGAGCCGTATGGCCAACACATTGAACGGTGTATTGGTAAGGCGAATTCGGATCTTGAATCCAGAAACTATTGTTCGCGTTATTACCAAGCGCAACGGTTGAAACTGTTGTTGTTGAAGGCGCGCCATACGATGCATCCCAGCTTGAAGCTAGGTTATCCGTAACTCCTTGATTGTTTGTCGCCGACCAGTCATAACCAGCAGCGCAGCCCGAAACGGTAAAAAATACCGAATAGGTATTAACTCCATTCATTTTAACGCTTGAAGCGCCATTAATAAGTGGAGTTGTCTGTGAAAATGCGAAAACACTAACTAACGTTAGGGCAATCGAGAGAGAAATTTTGAATAATTTATTCATTATGATAAGGAATAATTGAGTAGATGTTCTGGTTAAAATCTGTTGGTATTTTTTTCAAACCCCAAGTTAAAAATTATTTTTTAATTTAAATAGAAAAATTATTATTTGGTAGCTATTAGGCATTTTTTAACTAACGCGATATCTCAAATTTTAGTGTGCATCGTAGCTAAAATATGTTTATTTTTGTTCTTACATTTTACAATCAAGCAAACCAAAAGCATTCATGGAAGAATCCAAATCCAAATCGTTAAACTTTTTAGAGGAAATTGTGCAAGCGGACCTTGCTTCGGGTAAATATCCACAAGGAATTTTTACGCGTTTCCCGCCTGAGCCCAATGGCTATTTGCACATTGGACATGCGAAAAGTATCTGTTTGAATTTTGGATTAGCCCAGAAGTTTGGAGGTAAAACGAATTTACGTTTTGACGATACAAATCCAATGACGGAAGAAACTGAATATGTGGATTCCATCAAATCGGATGTCGCTTGGTTAGGTTTTGAATGGGAAAATGAGCTTTATGCCTCCAATTATTTCGAGCAAATCTATCAATTCGCCGTTTCATTAATAGCTAAAGGCCTTGCCTATGTGGACGATTCTTCTGCGGAGGAAATCGCAGCGCAAAAAGGTACGCCCACAACTCCTGGTACGAATAGCCCATATCGTGACCGCTCTATCGAGGAAAATTTAGCCTTATTTGCTGCTATGCGTAATGGAGAATTTGCTGACGGAGCCAAAGTATTACGTGCAAAAATTGATATGGCGCATCCCAATATGCACATGCGCGATCCATTGATGTATCGTATTCGCCACGTGCCGCATCACCGAACGGGTAATCAATGGTGCATCTACCCAATGTATGATTTTGCGCATGGGCAAAGTGATTCGATGGAGGGCATTACTCACTCCATTTGTACATTGGAATTTGATGTTCACCGACCACTATATGATTGGTTTATTAATAAATTGGAAATCTTCCCATCCCATCAATATGAATTTGCGCGCTTAAACTTATCTCACACAGTGATGAGTAAGCGTAAATTATTGCAAATGGTGAATGAGAAAGTCGTGTCAGGCTGGGACGATCCTCGCATGCCTACGATTTCGGCACTTCGTCGTCGTGGTTTTACAGCTGCTTCTATTCGTAATTTTTGTGAGCGAATTGGTGTTGCAAAGCGCGATAACTTAATTGATATCAGCTTGTTGGAGTTTTGCATCCGAGAAGATTTAAATAAAATTGCGGACCGTGTCATGGCAGTGATGGATCCCGTTAAATTAATTATTACAAATTACCCTGAAGGGCAGACCGAAGATTTAATGGTCGAAAATAATCCGGAAGATCCAGAAACGGGCAAGCGCGTCGTTCCTTTCTCTCGCGAATTATTCATTGAGCGTGAAGATTTCATGGTGGAGCCTCCGAAGAAGTTTTTCCGTTTAGGACCTGGTTTGCAAGTTCGTTTAAAAGGCGCTTACATCATTACCTGTGACCATTTTGAGTTGAATGCTGATGGATCTGTGAAAGAAATTCATGCCTCCTTTATTCCTGAAAGTAAATCAGGGCAAGATACCTCTGGAATACATGTAAAAGGAACAATCCATTGGGTGTCTATTCCACATGCGGTACAAGCGGAGGTTCGTCTTTTTGATCGTTTACTAATTGTAGAAGATGCCTCTGAGTTAGGTGACGATTTTGTGAAATTTGTGAATCCTGAGTCTTTGCAAATTATCGAAAATGCATTTGTTGAGCCTAGTTTAGCACAAGCTAAAATAGGCGAAGCGGTTCAGTTTATTCGTAAAGGATATTATTGCCTAGACCGCGATTCTAAACCAGATCATTTGGTGTTTAACCGCACGGTAACTTTGAAGGATACCTGGGCAAAAGAGCAGAAGAAATAATTATTTTTTGGCGAAAAGGGAATCGACAAAGGTCGTTTTGTTAAAAACTTGCAAGTCGGAGACTTTTTCGCCAACTCCAATATACTTCACCGGGATTTTGAATTGATCCGAAATTCCGATTACAACCCCACCTTTCGCGGTTCCATCCAATTTGGTAATGGCTAATGCCGTCACTTCTGTGGCTTTAGTGAATTCTTGCGCCTGAATGAATGCGTTTTGGCCTGTGGATCCATCTAATACTAACAATACTTCGTGCGGGGCGTCTGGAATAAATTTTTGAACCACACGCTTCATTTTTGATAACTCAGTCATCAAATTCACCTTCGTATGTAGGCGACCAGCCGTATCAATGATGACGATATCTGCCTCCATATCAACCGCTTTTTTTACAGTATCGAAAGCAACTGAGGCTGGATCCGTGTTCATACCATGATCAATCACCGGGATTCCTACACGCTCACCCCAAAGTTTCAATTGGTCAACTGCCGCCGCACGAAATGTGTCTGCTGCACCTAGAACAACCTTCAGTCCATTTTGATGAAATTGAGAGGCTAATTTACCAATCGTAGTTGTTTTACCTACACCATTAACTCCCACCACCATGATCACATAGGGTTTTTGGTTAGGCTCGGCAAACGCATTTTCAATGTCGTAGGATTTGTTTTCGTCAAGCAATGCCGCGACTTCCTCACGCAAAACTTGATCTAATTCTTCTGTGGATACAAACTTGTCGCGCTCCACGCGGCGCTCGATACGCTCAATGATCTTGAGTGTTGTCGCAACACCCACATCTGAAGTTAATAGGATTTCTTCTAACTCATCTAGGACATCGTCATCGACTTTGGATTTTCCCAAAACCGCACGACCCATCTTGGAAATAAAACCTTCTTTGGTTTTTTCCAAGCCTTTTTCCAAGGCCTCTTCCAGGTCTGCTTGCTCCTCCGGAGCGGGTTTCTTTTTGAGAAAATCAAATAATCCCATTCGTGTGCGTGTCTTTTGCGTGTTGAAGGTAAACAAAAAAAAGTCCCCGAAAAAGGGACTTCAATATGCTAGCGATAAATTGCCGACGAAAAAACTAGTTTTTCAATGCAGCGTTAACCTCATCTTGAAGAATGATTTCTTCTTTGAAGGTATAAGCTCCTGTCGTTGGGTTTTTAACCGCCTTAATGATTTTAGCGTATTTTACGCCGCCTTCTTTCTTTAGTGTTGCAACTACTTTCTTAGCCATGATTCGTGGGTATTAAAACCTTATTTAATTTCTTTGTGTAGAGTAACTTTCTTCAATACTGGGTTGTATTTTTTCAACTCAATACGAGCCGTTGTGTTTTTACGGTTCTTCGTCGTGATGTAACGAGACATCCCTGGTAGACCCGACTCTTTGTGCTCTGTACATTCCAAAATTACTTGGATGCGATTTCCTTTCTTTGCCATAATTGTAAAATCTGTTTACGCCTCGATTCGAAACGGAATGCAAAGGTATAAGAAATATTTTTTTTGCCAAATAGTTTGCCCAAAATATCTGATAAATAATTGATAATCTTCGCCTACTCAACTTCCGAGGCTTTTAAATGTGAGATACTTTCTTCATTTTTGTTCAATGAATTCCATTCAATACGAATTTCTTCCCCAGAATTTTCAAGATTCCGACCCGAATCAGTATCAGCTTGCTGACCTGAAATCAGAGGAAATGTTGATTTCACTTGGTCCGCAGCACCCATCTACGCATGGTGTTTTGCGTCTGGAAGTTATTTCGGATGGGGAGTTGGTAGTCGATGTGGTTCCACATTTAGGATATCTTCATCGTTGTTTCGAAAAACATGCCGAAGCTCTGCCATTCAATCAAATCATTCCTTACGTTGATCGCCTCGATTACATGGCTTCCATGAATTCTGAGCATGCCTATGTCATGGGAATTGAAAAAATGCTTGGAATTACGGGTACGTTGCCAAAACGCATCGAATACATTCGTGTTTTGGTTGCAGAACTGAATCGTATCGCGTCTCATTTTGTGGCGATTGGAACTTATGGGTTGGATATCGGTGCATACACGCCTTTTTTATGGTTGATGCGTGATCGCGAACATATTCAACGCTTGTTGGAATGGTTGTCGGGTGCTCGGATGTTGTACAATTATGTGTGGGTTGGTGGATTATTTTATGACCTTCCAGTCGGCTTCGAGGAGCGTACAGCGGAATTAATTCCGGTGATGAAAAATACAATTGCTGAGGTTCAAAAAATCGTTGAAGAAAATTCTATTTTCATCAAACGGACTGCGAATATTGGCGTTTTACCCTTGAATTTAGCAATCAATTATGGTTGCACGGGGCCCGTGTTACGCGGATCAGGTTTGGCATATGATTTACGAAAAGTAGATGCCTATTCTGTTTACCCGGAATTGGAATTTGATATTCCCGTTGGCGAAGGTTTAAAAGGCCAAACGGGCGACTGTTGGGATCGAAACCACGTTCGTGTTCTCGAATGCATTGAGTCCATTCGAATCATCGAGCAGTGTTTGTCGGCATTAACGAGCGAACATGCCCGAACGAAAGCATTTGACCCACAAGAATTTGTTCCGAGGAAAATTAGACCTGCCACGCAAGATATTTATGCCCGAGCTGAAAACCCGAAAGGGGAATTAGGGTTTTACATACGTGCCGATGGCAAATCAGATATCCCGACGCGAATGAAAGTACGTGCATGCTCTTTTCATCATTTGTCGGTGATTCCGGATTTGGCAAAAGGTGCTTATTTAGCCGACCTAGTGGCTATCATTGGTTCCATGGATTTAGTCATGGGCGAAGTAGATCGATAATTATGATACAACAATTTTTGCCCGCGCTCGAAGCTGAAATTAAACAACAATCTTTGGGAGATTCTCCACAAGAATTGTACGACCCCATTCGCTATTTGATGCAATTGGGTGGCAAACGGATTCGTCCGGTGCTTTGTTTATTGTCTTATTCCCTGTTCAAGACGGATTGGGAGAAGGTTGTGTCTACTGCACTTTCGATTGAGATTTTTCACAATTTCACCTTGATGCATGATGATATCATGGACAAGGCTCCGCTTCGTCGGGGTAAGCAAACCGTGCATGAAAAATGGAATGATAACATCGCGATTCTTTCAGGCGATGTGATGCTCGTGAATGCCTATCAATATTTGAATCAATGCCAGCATCTTTCTTTGGCTGAATTTCAGCACCTTTTGTTGCGGTTTAATCGGACGGCAGCGGAAGTGTGTGAAGGCCAACAAATGGACATGAATTTCGAAAGTCGGTCTGAAGTTAGCGTCGAGGAATACATCGAAATGATTCGATTAAAGACATCTGTTCTGATAGGTTTATCTATGGAAATGGGGGGTATTCTGGCAGGTGTTGAAGCAGAAAAAGCACGAATACTTTACGAGATTGGGGAATGCATTGGTTTAGGATTTCAGTTGAAAGATGATTTGCTCGATGTTTTTGGGGATCCTGAGAAATTTGGAAAACAAGTGGGGGGCGATATTTTGGCCAACAAAAAAACGTATCTGCTAATACGAGCCTTGGAAACTGCGAAGGGGGATGACCTTACGAATTTGCAAGCTTGGTTAGCGATGGAGAATCCAAATCCTGTTGAGAAAGTGGCCGCGGTCACACAGCTCTATACCAACTTAGGAATTCGCAAGGAGACTGAGGCGAAAATTAATCAGTATTTTGATCAGGCATTTCTGTCGATAGATCAATTAAACCTGCAAGCAGCGCAAAAAGAGGCCCTTGGTAAATTTTTGGCAGGGTTGGTTGATCGGGAAGTTTAATGTAGTTTTGTAGGCTAAATTTTAAAGGGCTTGGCCCGATTTTCATGGGGAATTCAAATTCACTCAGTTTTTTGATTATGGCTGTTACGGTCGGCATTTCGCTCCTTGCTTGGCAAAAGCCTGCTTGGATGGATGCGATGACGATGTCGCCTTATCGAATCAACAAAAAACAGGAATATTGGCGGTTTTTGTCGTCGGGGTTTATTCATGCCGACTTCACCCATTTGTTCTTTAATTTGTTTTCCTTTTACTTTTTTGGAACGCAATTGGAGTATATTTTCTCCATCATATTTCCGGGAATTGGGGGATATGTATATGTGCTATTCTATTTACTAGCTATACTCGTTGCCGATTTGCCAACCTATTTCAAGCAGCGCAATAATCATTATTTTAATTCCTTGGGAGCTTCGGGAGCTGTTTCGGCGGTTATTTTCGCTGGGATTATGTTCTTCCCGACGGAGAAGATTTACCTGTTTGGTGTGGTGGGAATTCCCGGTTTCATCTATGCTGGTTTATTTACTTGGTATTCCATTGCGATGGATCGTAGAGGACGCGATTATGTGAATCATTCTGCGCATTTATATGGGGGACTTTTTGGTGTGCTGTTTATTACGCTGACTAGACCTTCCACGTGGATTGAATTTATTCAACAAATAATGGCCATGCTCGGATGAAAAGAATAGCGATTTTAGGTTCGACGGGTTCCATTGGGACGCAAGCATTGGATGTGATTTTGCAGCATCCTGAAGCATTTTCAGTGTCCGTATTAACAGCGCAATCGAATGCAGATTTATTAATTGAACAAGCTTTGCAATTCCATCCTAGTCATGTGGTGATTGGGGATGAGCAAAAATATGAATTCGTTAAAAATGCGTTTTCCGGCTCAAGTATTACTGTTTTAGCCGGAGCAGAAGCTTTACAAGAAGTAGTTTGCTTGGATAATGTCGATGTCGTGTTGACCGCTTTGGTGGGTTACGCAGGTTTATTGCCTACCGTGAAAGCGATTAAAGCAGGAAAGCCGATTGCACTGGCCAATAAAGAAACGCTTGTAGTTGCTGGATCATTGATCATGCCTTTGGCGCGCGAAATGGGTGTTCCTATTTTGCCTGTGGATTCAGAACATTCGGCAATATTTCAGTGCCTCATGGGCGAGTCACACAATCCCATTGAGAAAGTTATTTTAACCGCATCGGGTGGACCTTTTCGTGGGAAGAAACGGGCGGATTTGGAGCAAGTAACCCGGGCTCAGGCATTAAAACATCCAAATTGGTCGATGGGAGCGAAGATTACGATCGATTCGGCTAGTTTGATGAATAAGGGTCTAGAAGTTATTGAGGCAGCTTGGTTGTTCGATGTGAAAGCTTCTCAAATCGATGTCGTGGTACATCCGCAATCCATTGTTCATTCCTTGGTGCAATTTGAAGATGGGTCGATAAAGGCTCAGTTGGGATTACCCGACATGAAATTGCCTATTCAGTTTGCGCTGGGTTATCCGAATCGCATGCAAGCCAATTTCCCTCGTTTTGATTTTCGGGATTTTGCTTCGTTGACATTTGAACAACCAGATATGGAGACATTCCGGAATTTGGGACTGGCATTCCAAGCCTTGGATCAAGGAGGAAACATGCCTTGTATCTTGAATGCTGCTAATGAAGTAGCGGTGGATGCATTTTTGAAAGATGAAATTGGCTTTTTAGCTATGTCCGATTTATTAGCGGATTGCATGGCCAAGGGAACTTTTTTGCTTAATCCAAGCTTAGAGGACTATATTACAACAGATAAATTAACGAGAGAAATGGCCCAAATGTGGGTTAAAAAGCAAAATAAATAAGGTATGGAAGGTTTGATTATGGCAGGACAGCTAATCTTGGGGCTGTCGATTTTGGTGACATTACACGAATTTGGTCACTTCATTACGGCCAAATGGTTTAAGATGCGTGTGGATAAATTTTATCTGTTTTTTGATTTTTTATTCCCTATTCCAACGGTTTTGAATTTCGCTTTGTTTAAGAAAAAAGTGGGCGATACCGAATACGGTTTAGGTTGGTTTCCACTTGGGGGCTATGTCTCGATTGCCGGGATGATTGATGAAACTCAGGACGCCGCTACGTTAGCGAAAGAGCCTGAACCTTGGGAATTTCGGGCTAAGCCTGCTTACCAACGACTTATCGTTATGTTGGGTGGGGTTATTGTTAACGTCATCACAGGTGTAGTTATTTTTATTGCTTTGACATTTTCGAATGGGAATAATTTCATTTCCAAAGATGAGTTGAATAAAAATGGAATTGTAGCCTTGGAATTAGGTAAGCAAATTGGCTTAAAAACGGGGGACAAAGTTGTTAAGGTAAATGGAGCTGATTATAAATCTTTGGCCGATTTACGTACATCTGATGTCTTATTAGGCGAAAATTCGTCTTATACGGTTTTGCGTGATGGGCAAGAAATTGTGGTCAAAATTCCTTCAAATTTTATCGAGAAATTAAGTGATAAAAAAGCTGCTTTCATTGAGCCTATGGCTGCGTTTAAGGTAGCTGAGGTTGCTGCGCCAGAAGAACCAGGAAGTCAGGATGGCGAGTTGTTGCCAGCGTTTTCAGCGGGTTTAAAAGCCGGCGATTACATCACTGCGGTGAATGGCCAGCCGATTCACTTTTATCATGAAATTAAAGAAGTGCTAGCGAAGGAAGCTGGGAAAGCAATTCGTTTGGTGATTAGCCGACAAGGCCAATCGGATACCTTATCGATGGTCGTTTCAAAGAGTGGTCAAATCGGATTTATTCCTGAATTACTGATCAAGACGAGCCATGAGGATTATACGTTTGCGCAGTCACTGAGCATTGGAACGGGTCGTGCATTCTCTGTTATATCTGATAATATTCGTGGTTTTAAGAAAATTGCCACGGGCGATGTCTCGGCGTCAAAGGCATTGAGTGGTCCGATTGGAATTGCTCAGATGTTTGGTGGTGTTTGGGATTGGACGCGTTTCTGGATGTTGACGGGTTTATTGTCGATGGCTTTGGCATTTATGAACATTTTGCCAATCCCCGCATTGGATGGTGGCCATGCGATTTTCTTGATTTATGAGATGATTACGGGAAAGCCAGCATCAGAAAAAGTATTGGAACGTGCCCAACAAGTGGGTATGATTATTCTACTTGCCTTGATGGCCTATACTTTCGGAAACGACTTATTTAAAGCATTTTTCTAGCATTGAAAAAAAGGATTTTCTTGTTGCTTTTGATGGTTTTGCCTTTGCTCGGGCTTGCTCATCCTTTCCACTCCAGCGTGGGAGAATGTGTCTACAACGCCAAAGAAAAAACTTGGGAAATTAGCATTCGCTTGTTTCAAGACGATTTAGAACAAGGACTAAGTGCATTTACGGGTAAACGATTCGTGTTTCAAGAAGGTCCTCAAACCG
The DNA here is from genome assembly GCF_054558675.1 of Aquirufa sp. TARAVU-A1A. Taxonomy (NCBI): domain Bacteria; kingdom Pseudomonadati; phylum Bacteroidota; class Cytophagia; order Cytophagales; family Flectobacillaceae; genus Aquirufa; species Aquirufa sp. TARAVU-A1A. Next base: position 15,930 of record NZ_JBPXKP010000001.1, on the reverse strand, counting down.
ATAAGGTACTTGATGCATATTTGCGGAAGCATTTGGGAGTACAAGTAAACCAACAACTCACAACGCCTTACCGATATCTAGGCTGGGAGGCAGTCAAGGATGTGATTTGGGTGTACGTGGAGATTCCAACTGAACAAAACTTGAAAGGGATGTTTTGGGAAAACAGTTTGCTTGCAGATACTTTTCCAGATCAGACCAATCTCTTTCATGTTGCCCGTGGGGAACACAAGCAATCGTATTTGTTTCAAGCAAATAAATGGATTCAGGTTTTTGAATAAGGCAGTCTGCCAAAAGGTCATGTGGCATGATATTTGATTAGTTGCCCATACTTTTAGAATAAATTACGAGGGGAATATTATAAATTGTGTGTATGAATAATTCAAACGACCTTTTTAAGCATCTGAGGTTGTCAGACATGTCTGACTTCGAGAATATTGAATTGATTCCGATCGGTGGTGAGGGAGCTGGGAGTGATGACAAAATGGGCGTTTTGTCAGAGGAGTTGCCTATTCTGCCTATTCGAAATATTGTTTTATTTCCGGGTATGGTGATTCCGATTACGGTTAGTCGGCAAAAATCTGTGCGTTTAGTCAAAAAAGCCTACAAAGGTGACCGCACGATTGGTGTATTAGCGCAGGCAAATCATTCCAAAGAAGAACCATTGCCGGAAGATTTATATAAGATTGGTACGGTAGGACACATCGTTAAGATGTTCGTTTTGCCTGGCGGAAATACGACCATTATTGTACAAGGGAGAAAGCGTTTTGAGGTAAAGGAATACATCAAAACGGAGCCTAATTTGATTGCGAAAGTTAATTATTTGGAAGACACATTCCCAAAGAAACTTAATCGTGAGAACAAGGCATTGATTTCAACTTTGAAAGAAAATGCATCCAAGATTCTGAATTTAAATCCTGAGATCCCTCGCGAGGTTCAAATTGCGTTGGATAACATTGAATCGCCTTCCTATTTAGTGCACTTCTTGTCTTCCAATGTGAATGCTGAATTGCCTGAAAAACAAGCATTGCTTGAACAATTGAATGGATTAGAGCAAGCGACGAGTTTGTTGGAGCACATGATGAAGGACATTCAATTATTGGAATTGAAGCGTGAAATTCAGAGCAAAGCTTCGAGCGACATTGATCAGCAGCAGCGCGATTATTATATCCGCCAACAAATTAAAGTGCTTCAAGAGGAGCTAGGTGTAGAAAGTCCTGAGCAAGAATTGGATGGCTTGCGTGCACGTGCAGCTAAGAAAAAGTGGACGAAAGAGGTGAATGATTTTTTCCAAAAGGAATTGAGCAAATTGCAACGCACGAATTCGATGTCGCCGGAATATCCGATGTTGATGAATTATGTGGAGCTATTAGTAGACCTTCCGTGGGGCGAATATTCCAAAGATAATTTTGATCTGATTAAGGCGAAAAAAGTTTTGGATGCCGATCATTTTGGATTGGAAAAAGTAAAAGAGCGCATCATTGAGTATTTGGCCGTGTTGAAGATGAAGGGGGATATGAAAGCGCCGATTCTATGTTTATATGGCCCTCCGGGTGTAGGTAAAACATCTTTGGGACGTTCGATTGCAAAGGCATTGGGACGGAAATATGTGCGTATGGCTTTGGGAGGTTTACGTGATGAGGCAGAAATTCGTGGGCATCGCAAGACTTACATCGGTGCCATGCCAGGAAAAGTGATTCAAAATATTAAGAAGGCGGGGTCTTCAAATCCCGTATTTATTTTAGATGAGATTGATAAAGTTGGTTCCGATCAACGAGGCGATCCCTCATCAGCTTTGTTAGAGGTTTTAGATCCCGAACAAAACAATAGCTTCTTAGACAATTACATGGAGGTTGAATATGATTTATCCCGTGTGATGTTTGTGGCAACTGCGAATAATTTAGATACGATTCATCCAGCTTTACGAGATCGGATGGAGATTATCGAGGTGAGTGGCTATACGATGGAAGAGAAGGTTCAAATTGCCAAAAAGCATTTACTTCCAAAACAGAAAGCGGAACATGGCTTGGATAAAATTGCCTTTACGATGACGGATGCCGCGATTCAAAAGGTTGTGGAAGGATATACACGCGAATCAGGTGTTCGGAAATTGGAGCAAGAAATTGGTCGTGTGGTTCGTAAAATGACCAAGTCAATTGCGATTGGCGAGGAATACCCGAGTAAAATTCAACCTGCGGATGTTGTACGGATGTTGGGCCAGGAGGTCTTCGACAAGGATTCTTATGAAAGCAATGAATATGCAGGTGTGGTAACCGGCTTAGCTTGGACGCCGGTAGGAGGAGATATTTTGTTCATTGAAACCTTGTTGAACCGAGGTAAAGGTCAGTTGACCTTATCGGGACAATTGGGGGATGTGATGAAGGAATCTGCGATGGCAGCTTTAAGTTTCTTGAAGGCCCATGCGGATGATTATCAGATTGATTATCGGATTTTTGATCAATACAACTTGCATATTCACGTGCCTGCGGGTGCGGTGCCAAAAGATGGCCCTTCGGCGGGTATTACGATGTTGACGGCTATAGCGTCAGCATTAACCCAACGGAAAGTGAAGGCGAATCTGGCGATGACTGGAGAAATTACCTTGCGCGGAAAGGTTTTGCCTGTGGGAGGTATTAAAGAGAAAATTTTGGCTGCAAAACGTGCAGGAATTAAGGAGATTATTATGTGCAACAAGAATCAAAAGGATGTGGAGGAGATTGAAGCACATTACATTTCCGATTTGAAATTCCATTATGTAGAGCAAGCAACGGAGGTGTTGGCGATTGCTTTGTTGGGCCAACAAGTAAAAAATCCGGTCAAATTTGTATTTCAAGACGAGGCTAAGGCCAAAACGTCTGTGGATTGATAAACGATATCGCCCATTTCGAGGCAATATTGAATCATTTTAGCTGCCTCTGCCTGGGTTAATGGGCGGAGGCATTCTATTAAGTCTTGTAGACTCATCGCCCCATTTTTGAGGTAATTCAAAATTAGTTGGCGTTCTTTTTCCATCCCTTCCGGATAGGCTTTGCCTGATGCTTCTTTTTTGCGCTGAACGCAATTGTCACAAATGCCACAATTTGCTTGGTCGGCTTCTCCAAAATATGCCGTAATCAGTCGGTTCCGGCAAGTTTTTTTCTCGCGGACATAGGTTTCTATGGCCTTGATTTTGGTTTGACTTCGTTCTTTTTTCTTTAAATAATCACTCCAAATAATCGGTAGATTTTCAGTATTTGCACGAGGAGTAAGCAATGTTAATTTGGGTAGTCCGGATTGCTTTTCGTATTCGATTATTTCGAATTTGGTTAATAAATTTAGGATTCGTTCTACATCTGCCAAAGGCATTTTTATCAATTGGCTTAGATTTACTTCGGAAATCGAAATAAACTGGGTGTATAGGTTTCCTCCAAAATGTCTTAACAGGAATTTGATGAACGTCTCAAATTTCTCATTTCGAATCATGAAATCATATACCTCTGCAGCCGTTGCTTGAATGCGTATTTTGGACGGATTTTGGAAGGAGTCATTTAAGATTAATAATCCTTCGCTTTCCAACGTCTTGATGGCAAAATAGGTTTCCGATGCTGGTAATTGGAAGCGTCGGGCCATTTCGGTCCAGTCAAAATCATAGGTGCTTAATTCTCCGCTTCCTTCAGCAATCTGAAGGTAATTGCTAATGACCTGGTAGGTTTTACGCAGGACTTCGGGAGTAGGGAAGGTTTTCTCCCAATTAGCGTGTAAGTCTTTGATATCTTGCTCTTCTACGAGTACTACAGCATAGGCTTTTTTCTCATCCCGACCAGCTCTGCCAGCTTCTTGATAGTATGCCTCGAGTGTATCAGGTAGGTCCATGTGCACGACGAGTCGAACGTCTGGTTTGTCGATTCCCATCCCAAAGGCGTTCGTTGCGACGATGCAATGTGTCTTATTTTGTATCCAATCTTGTTGTTTCTTTGTTCGCACATCTGTCGCTAAACCTGCATGATAATAGTCGGCCAATATCCCATTTTTTTGCAATAATTGTGCGATTTCTTGCGTCTTGCGTCGATTACGGGCGTATACGATGGAGCATCCGCCAACCTTCTTAAGCATTTGAACGAGTTGGGGATCTTTATTTTCCTCCCAGCGACACGAATAAGATAAGTTTGCCCTTGTAAAGCTTTTTTGAAATACCTGCGGTGATTTAAATCCGAGTTTTTCAATGATATCAAGCTTAACTTCTTGATTGGCCGAGGCGGTCAAAGCGATGCAAGGAACCTTGGGGATAATCTCTCTGAAATTGTTGATTTCAAGGTAAGGAGGTCTAAAATCATACCCCCATTGAGAAATGCAATGTGCTTCGTCGACGACCAATAGGGAAATATTCATTTGTTTGGCCCGTTCGATAAATAGGTCGGTTTTGAGCCTTTCGGGTGAAATGTAAATGAATTTTACTTGGCCATAGATGCAATTGTCGAGGGCGATGTCAATTTGTTTTTTTGACATGCCTGAATAGATGGCAATGGCAGGAATTCCTCGCTTTGATAATTGTTCCACTTGGTCTTGCATCAAAGCAATGAGTGGGGTGATGACGATACATATGCCATCGGTTGCTAGTGCAGGAACTTGAAAGCAGATGGATTTTCCTCCTCCTGTGGGTAAAAGTGCTAATGTATCTTTTTTTTGAAGGACAGATTCGATGATATCCTGTTGCAAAGGGCGAAAGTTGGTATAGCCCCAGTATTGTTGCAATATGTGATGGATGTCCTGCATGTTCATTCAAATCTACCAAAAAATGCTTGAAGGATAAAGTTGTGCAGGAAGCAAGCGGTCAATATTTTTAAAATTATCTGTTTGATTATGCGAGAAAATTCAGCGCAAACTGTATTTTTATTTTTTTAAATCAGCATTATGTTAACACCATCCGATTTATTGCAATTATCAGCACGGGGCATTCGTCCAGAAGAAATTAATCAACAAGTTGAATATTTTAAACAAGGCTTTCCTTGGATGAATTTAGAGAAGTCGGCGACAATCGGGGATGGCATTGTCCGTTTCTCGGAGGCGGATTTGGCTTCGCATATTGAACGGTTTGAATCGAGGCGTTCGAGTTTGAATTTGTTGAAAATGGTACCTGCATCCGGTGCTGCGACGCGGATGTTTAAATCCTTGTTTGAATATATATCCTCGGGTCAGCCCAATAAGGAGTCTGATTTGTTTTTTAGCCAAAAGGAGTCATTTGCGTTTTATGAGGAGTTGAAGTCTCTTGCACCGGAAGGCACAGCGGAAGTGGATGTTTTGAAGAAATTGCTTGGAGCTTCTGGGATGGAATATGGTTCTTTGCCAAAGGGCTTGTTGAAATTTCATAAGTATGCATCGGGGGCTCGGACACCTTTAGAAGAGCATTTGGTCGAGGCGGCTGAATATGCATCGGATGGCCAAAAGGCGCGCTTGCATTTTACGGTTTCTCCTGAACATCGTGGGCGTTTCGAGGCTTTGGTGGCGCGACTGTCTCCGATTTGGTCTTCGCATTTTGGGATTGAATTTGAGGTGACATTTTCAGAGCAGAAACCAGCTACGGATACGGTGGCGGTGAATATGGATAATAGTTTGTTCCGAGAGGAGGATGGTTCCTTGTTGTTTCGCCCTGCCGGCCATGGAGCATTGCTTGAGAATTTAAATGATTTATCTGCGGATATTATATTCATTAAGAACATTGACAATGTTGTTCCGGATCATTTGAAATTGGCAACCATTCAATACAAGAAGGCTTTGGCTGGATTGTTGTTGTGGATTTTGGAGGGGATTAATTATCTGGAAATGCGTTTGAAGGGGGAGTTGAAGCCAGCTTTGATTGAGGAGGCATTGTTGGAGATCAAGACCTATTTAGGATTTGAGGTATCAGCTGATTTTCAGTTTTTGGCTATTGAAGCTCAGGCGGCTGAGTTATTGAACATATTGGCTCGACCTACGCGTATCTGTGGGGTGGTAAAGAATACGGGTGAGCCGGGAGGAGGTCCATTCTGGTGTCAGGATGTTGCGGGTAATTTGACATTGCAATTGGTCGAATCTGCGCAAGTTGATATGTCGAATGCAGACCAAAAGGCTTTATTTGCTGGCTCGACGCATTTTAATCCGGTGGATTTAGTTTGTGCAACACGAGGCTGTGATTTGATTGAGTTTCGGGATATGTCGACGGGTTTTATTACAGAGAAAACAAAGGATGGAAAATCGTTGAAGGCGCAAGAGTTGCCAGGTTTGTGGAATGGTGCGATGGCCAACTGGAATACCTTATTTGTCGAGGTGCCGTTGGAGACATTTAATCCGGTAAAAACGGTGACGGATTTATTGCGTCCGGCGCATCAAAATGTTTAGGGTTTTGCTCTTCATAAAAAATCCCTAATTTTGCACCTCTTCCAGCAGATTTTGAAGGAAGTATATAAATGCTTGATTACAAAAACCTTGTTCGTTTTACGGGCAAGGTTTTTTATTTTATCAAGATTCTGATATTAATTATCAAGTAAGTTTTTTCTTTTTCTGGCTTTGTGAAGTAGTTTTAGGATTAGAGGGTGTTTGTTTACGCTGCCGGGGTTAGATCCCCGGCAGCGTAAAATATTTCCGGAAAAGTTTACCGCTGCCAGGGTCAGAGACCCTGGCAGCGGTAGCGGGGACCCTGCCGACGTAAAGAGTTTAAAATCGAATAAATATGGCATTAGAGCAAACATGGCGGTGGTTTGGGCCGAATGACCCCGTCAAATTATCGGACGTTCGACAAGCAGGTGCAACGGGAATCGTAAGCGCCTTGCACCAAATCCCGAATGGGCAAGTTTGGGAGTTGAAAGATATTTTAGAACGCAAAGCAATTATTGAGGCAGCTGGATTAACCTGGTCGGTGATTGAAAGTATTCCCGTTCATGAAGACATCAAGACCCGTTCAGGAAATTACAAGCAATACATTGAGAATTATAAGACATCGCTAAGGAATGTCGGAGCGGCAGGTTTGGATTTGGTGTGTTATAATTTCATGCCGATTTTGGATTGGACGCGTACTGATTTGGATTTTCGTTTCCCAGATGGGAGCACGGGATTGCGTTTTGATGCGGCTGAGTTTTGTGCTTTTGAATTATTCTTGTTGAAACGTCCAGGTGCGGAGCAACATTACACAGCTGAGCAAATTGAACGTGCGAAGAAATGGTTTGATGCATCTACACAGGCCCAGCAAGATAAGCTCATTCGCAATATCATTGCAGGTTTACCGGGCTCAGAGGAGAGTTTCACCTTGAAGTCTTTCCAGGAAGCTTTAGATACCTATGCCGAAATAGGGGAGAAGGAACTGCGTGAGAATTTATATGATTTTATCCGGGAGATAACGCCAGCGGCTGAGGAAGCAGGGGTCAAGTTGTCGATACATCCGGATGATCCTCCGTATCCAATCCTAGGATTGCCACGCGTGGTAAGTACGGAAAGTGACGCGGTGCAATTATTGGCTGCTTATGAAAGTAATGTCAATGGATTGTGTTTTTGTACGGGAAGCTATGGCGTTCGTGCTGACAATGATTTAGTAGGTATGGTTGAGCGTTTGGGACATCGCTTTAACTTCATTCATTTGCGTGCGACACGCCGTGATGAATATGGCAATTTCCATGAGGCAGATCATTTGGATGGCGATGTGGATATGTTTGGCGTGATGAAAGGTTTAGTTCAGGAGCAAAGGAAGCGGATAGCAGCTGGTCGGAAGGATTACCGACTACCATTCCGTCCAGATCACGGCCATCGCATGTTGGATGATTTGCAGGAAGGCAAGAAAACGAATCCGGGCTATACGGCAATCGGTCGCTTGCGCGGATTGGCGGAATTGCGGGGATTGGAAATGGGAATCGAGGGGTTTTTGAAATAATTTTCTGCCAAACCGTTTTGTTTTGTCTTTCTTATTGTTAAATTTGCACCCCCATTAGTGTGGGATAACTCAATTCAATTGGGTTTGCTGCACAATAGAAGGGATTAAATGAATTTATAATTAAACAGGTAATTACGCTAAAATGCCAACTATTCAGCAATTAGTGCGCAAGGGACGTGAGCAAATGACTTGGAAATCTAAGTCACCTGCTTTGGATTCTTGTCCACAAAGAAGAGGAGTTTGTACTCGTGTATACACGACGACTCCAAAGAAACCAAACTCAGCGATGCGTAAAGTAGCGCGTGTACGTTTGACAAACCAAAAAGAGGTGAATGCCTACATTCCAGGTGAAGGTCACAACTTGCAAGAGCACTCGATCGTTTTGATTCGTGGTGGTCGTGTTAAGGACTTACCAGGGGTTCGTTACCACATCATTCGTGGAGCATTGGATACTGCCGGAGTTTCTGGTCGTTTACAGTCTCGTTCGAAATATGGTGCAAAACGTCCTAAACCAGGTCAAGCAGCTCCAACAGGTAAAAAGAAATAATTTATTAACAGAAAGATCCAGTATGCTTCGTTAAGGCAGAAGGTTGGGTCGAAATTAAAAAACTAACAACATGAGAAAGGCGAAACCAAAAAAGCGCTACGTATTACCAGATCCTAAATTTAAGGATGTATTAGTAACTAAGTTTGTAAACAACTTAATGTACGACGGAAAGAAATCAACTGCATTTACAATTTTTTATGATGCATTGGACAAGGTTGAGGAGCGTACAAAAGAAAACGGTTTAGAAACTTGGAAAAAAGCATTAAACAATGTGATGCCATCTGTCGAGGTTAAGAGCCGTCGTGTGGGTGGTGCAAACTTCCAGGTACCAACAGAAGTACGCGCTGAACGTAAAGTTTCATTGGGAATGAAGTGGTTAATTGGTTATGCACGTAAGCGTGGTGACAAAACAATGATGGATCGTTTAGCGAATGAAATCATTGCAGCATCTAAAGGAGAGGGAGCAGCTGTGAAGAAGAAAGATGATACGCACAGAATGGCGGAGGCGAACAAAGCGTTCTCTCACTTCCGTTTCTAATTCAATTGAATTATGTCAAAAGGCTGTCCAGTTATGGGCAGCCTTTTTTTATGTCCTTTCTTAGTTAATCGATTGGCTTAGTGGAGTATTTATAAAAAATTAGTAGCTTTGATTAACATTCAACAAAACTATGATTTCGAAGAAGGCAAAATATGCATTAAAGGCATTAAAGGTATTGGCTCAGGCTTATGAAAAAGGGCCATTATTAATTTCGCACATTGCGGAGTCGGAGCATATCCCCAAGAAATTTTTGGAAGCAATTTTGTTGGAACTGCGCAATCATGGAATTTTGCAAAGTCAGAAAGGTAAAGGTGGTGGTTATTATTTACGTGTTCCGCCGAGTGAGGTGACATTTGCGAAGATTATTCGGATTGTTGACGGTCCTATTGCGCCGGCATTATGTGTTTCCTTGCATTTTTATGGCAAGTGCGATGATTGTGCGGATGAGGAAACATGCCAATTGCGTACGGTATTGGCCAAATGGCGGGATGCCAATTTATCAGTTTTGGAAAAGACGACTCTAGAGGAGCTTATTTAAGCTCCTTTTTTTATTCGTATAGGTAATCCAAATTTTTCATTTTGAAATCATCGGGATCTAATTCTAAGAATTCTTCCCAGAAAGGATTTTCGGGAACAGAAGCTTTGCAGATGATCGGTGTTTTCTTGATCGGGTGGATGAAATATAAGCGACGGGCATGTAGGTTGATGCTTGCGTCGGGATTGGGTTTGTCGTATCCGTATTTGATATCACCACGAATAGGGCAGCCCAAAGAGGCTAATTGTACCCGAATTTGGTGCGGTCTACCGGTGATAGGTTCCACCTCAACTAAATAGTGTAAGTTGATTTTTCCTAAAACTTTGTAGTTCAATTCCGCTTTGAGGGCTTTGTCTTCAGGGAAGTCATAAGCCGTGGTGGTATTTTTTGCTTCGTTTTTCAAAAGCCAATGCGTTAGCTTTCCTTTTTCTGGGTAAGGCTTTTTGCGCGTTACGGCCCAATAGGTTTTTTGGATATCGCGTTTGCGGAACATTTCCATCATGCGTTCAAGCGCTTTGGATGTACGAGCAAA
>NZ_JBPXKP010000001.1:0-3309 GCF_054558675.1 Aquirufa sp. TARAVU-A1A | reverse complement strand
TTAGAGTTAAGAGTTAAGAGTTACAGATTAAGCGAACGAGTTTAATCAACAGATTGAAGGAGTAACTAATGACTAGCGACTAACGACTAGTGACTAGCGACTAAAAACACCACCCCTACCCTTTCCAAATGTGGGAAGCAAGAAGCGGGAGCGCTGTGAATGCGATGGAATGATCTATCAAAATTCACACAAGGTTCTTTGACATATTGTGAGAATAAAGTAAAGAGTAAGAGCAAATTAGAATTATTGAATCCTTCGGGATGAAGATATTTTATAAAAGAGTAAGTGAATTAAGGGCGTATGGGGGATGCCTAGGCTCTTGGAGGCGATGAAGGACGTGTTAAGCTGCGATAAGCTTCGGGGAGGTGCACAAGACCTTTAATCCGAAGATTTCCGAATGGGGCAACCCAGTAGATTGAAGATCTATTATTCTATTTAAGATAGAAGGCGAACCTGCTGAACTGAAACATCTAAGTAAGCAGAGGAAGAGAAAACAAAAGTGATTCCGTAAGTAGTGGCGAGCGAACGCGGATTAGCCCAAACCAGTGTTGTTGCGGCAAGACTGGGGTTGTAGGACCACGACATCGATTATATAAAGGAACAAGAACTGTCTGGGAAGGCAGGCCGTAGAAGGTGAGAGCCCTGTATTGGTAAGCTTATGTAATTGTAGTGGTATCCTGAGTAGGGGGGGACTGGAGAAATCCCCTTTGAATCTGCCGGCACCATCCGGTAAGGCTAAATACTACCAAGAGACCGATAGTGAACGAGTACTGTGAAGGAAAGGTGAAAAGTACCCTGAGTAAGGGGGTGAAAAGACCCTGAAACCATACGCTTACAAGCGGTCGGAGCCCTTATTGGGGTGACGGCGTGCCTTTTGCATAATGAGCCTACGAGTTACTTTCACTGGCGAGGTTAATCATATAGATGTGAGCAGCCGGAGCGAAAGCGAGTCTGAATAGGGCGCTTAGTCAGTGGGAGTAGACGCGAAACTTTGTGATCTACCCATGAGCAGGTTGAAGCTCCGATAACACGGAGTGGAGGACCGAACCAGTTTACGTTGAAAAGTATTTGGATGACTTGTGGGTAGGGGTGAAAGGCCAATCAAACTGAGAAATAGCTCGTACTCCCCGAAATGTTTTTAGGAACAGCCTCGGGGTTAAGTTTTAAGCAGGTAAAGCTACCAATAGGACTAGGGGGAGTCAAATCCTACCAAATCCTGATGAACTCTGAATGGCTTAAAATATACCCGGGAGTGAGGGTTGGGGTGCTAAGGTCCCAATCCGAGAGGGAAAGAACCCAGACCAACAGCTAAGGTCCCAAAATCTTTACTAAGTTGAACTAAGGAAGTCTGATTGCAGTGACAGCCAGGATGTTAGCTTGGAAGCAGCTATTCATTTAAAGAGTGCGTAACAGCTCACTGGTCGAGCGAGGCGGGCATCGATAATAAACGGGCATCAAGTAAAGTACCGAAGCTTTGGATTATATTTATATACTGGTAGGGGAGCATTCTGATCTGCGGTGAAGGTTGAGCGACGAGCTTGGCTGGAGCGTTCAGAAAAGCAAATGTAGGCATGAGTAACGATAATGAGGGCGAGAAACCCTCACGCCGAAAGACTAAGGTTTCCTCAGCTATGCTAATCAACTGAGGGTTAGTCGGGGGCTAAGGGTCTAGCGAAAGCGACAACCTAATGCACAGCAGGTTAATATTCCTGCACTTACTTATTGGGCAAATAGATGACGGAGATTACAGGTTACCAGATACTGACGGAATAGTGTCTTTGAGAGGCGGCAGCAATGCCAAAACGAGTGTAGTGAGTAAACTTCCAAGAAAAGTCTAGGCGTGTATAACTGATAAGTAACCCGTACCGTAAACCGACACAGGTGGTCGAGAAGAATATTCTAAGGCGCTCGAGTGAATCACGGCTAAGGAACTCGGCAAATTAACCCTGTAACTTCGGGATAAAGGGAGCCTCGAGCAATCGAGGCCGCAGAGAAATGGCCCAGGCGACTGTTTAACAAAAACACATGGCTTTGCTAAATCGAAAGATGACGTATAAGGCCTGACACCTGCCCGGTGCTGGAAGGTTAAGGGGGGATGTTAGCCGCAAGGCGAAGCATTGAACTGAAGCCCCAGTAAACGGCGGCCGTAACTATAACGGTCCTAAGGTAGCGAAATTCCTTGTCGGGTAAGTTCCGACCTGCACGAATGGTGTAACGATCTGGGCACTGTCTCAGCCGTGAGCTCGGTGAAATTGTAGTAACGGTGAAGATGCCGTTTACCCGCAACGGGACGGAAAGACCCCATGAACCTTTACTATAGCTTAGCATTGAGTTTTGGTACTGGATGTGTAGGATAGGTGGGAGGCTGTGAGCCGGTGTCGCTAGGCATCGGGGAGCCAACGTTGAAATACCACCCTTCTTGTACTGGAATTCTAATCCCCAAAGGGGAGACATTGCTTGGTGGGTAGTTTGACTGGGGTGGTCGCCTCCAAAAGAGTAACGGAGGCTTTCAAAGGTTCCCTCAGCACGCTTGGTAACCGTGCGTAGAGTGCAATAGCAAAAGGGAGCTTGACTGTGAGACCGACAAGTCGATCAGGTACGAAAGTAGGATATAGTGATCCGGTGGTTTAGTATGGAACAGCCATCGCTCAAAGGATAAAAGGTACTCTGGGGATAACAGGCTGATCTCCCCCAAGAGCTCACATCGACGGGGAGGTTTGGCACCTCGATGTCGGCTCGTCACATCCTGGGGCTGGAGAAGGTCCCAAGGGTTCGGCTGTTCGCCGATTAAAGTGGCACGCGAGCTGGGTTCAGAACGTCGTGAGACAGTTCGGTCCCTATCTGTTGTGGGCGTAGGAATATTGACAGGTTCTGACTTTAGTACGAGAGGACCGAGTTGGACTGACCGCTGGTATATCAGTTGTTCTGCCAAGGGCATAGCTGAGTAGCCACGTCGGGACCAGATAAGCGCTGAAAGCATCTAAGTGCGAAACTGACCTGAAGATGAGTATTCCATGAAGGGTCCGTGTAGACGACACGGTCGATAGGCTACAGATGTAAAGGCAGTAATGTCAAAGTCGAGTAGTACTAATTACCCGAAAGCTTACCTTTTATTAATTTACACACTGCTGTTTATTTTATCTCACAATATGGAAAAAGGCTATGACCTTGTAAAAAGTATGGAGCCGATAGGACGGGTGTTCACCTCTTCCCATCTCGAACAGAGAAGTTAAGCCCCGCACCGCTGATGATACTGGGATCAAACCCGGGAAAGTAAGTAAGCTCCAAGTTATTATAGAAGACCTGCAC
>NZ_JBPXKP010000014.1:0-530 GCF_054558675.1 Aquirufa sp. TARAVU-A1A | reverse complement strand
CCAAAACCCGAGATGCTAATAGTACCCCCATTGCCAGCCGGATAACCCGAAGCCGTATACGCATCCCCGCCAACACTGCTCATTACACCACTGTAATCCACATAACTACCACTACTACTCACACTCAAACTTCCACCTGAACCGCCTCGGTAACCACTACCTCCTCCACTCTGAATACTGCCTCGCAACAACACCCCATTCACCGCACTCAAACTAATATTACCGCCCGATCCGCCCGTCGTCGAATAACCAACACTCCGATCGGCTCCGCCTCCTACACTACTCAACACACTACCCAAGACCATTTCAATTCCTCCACTCACCACATAACTCTGGCTTCCTCCTACTCCTCCATTATAATTCGGACCAACTACCACATTCCGCCAACCCTTACTCAAGACCTGACCACTGCCACTCACCAACAAATCACCCCCCACTACCATACTCACATTACCCGCGCGTGGCGAATTCTGCGAAGATGAATTATCCGGTCCACTCACATCCAAAACACCCCCAATACGAACACTACC
>NZ_JBPXKP010000013.1:0-1326 GCF_054558675.1 Aquirufa sp. TARAVU-A1A | reverse complement strand
TGTCCCGTCCTAAAATAAGTTGACATAAAATCGACTTATGGAAAAGAATACATCAGAGGATCAAGTCAGACCTCAAAAGCGCAATCAGCGTGATTACAATTTAGGCTTTAAATTATCGGTAGTCGCCCAAGTTGAAAAAGGCGAATTGACTTATAAACAGGCCCAGCGTCGCTATGGTATTCAAGGAAGAAGCACCGTATTGTGTTGGTTACGAAAACATGGTAACTTAGACTGGTCTAAACCTAGCTTACATTTTATGTCCAGTCCAAATTCAAAAGAAACTCCTGCTCAACAAATCAAGCGATTGGAGCGCGAACTTGAGGATGAAAAGCTTCGAAACATGATTTTGAATCGCATGATTGATGTTGCGGATAGTCAATTCGGGACATCCATTAGAAAAAAGCTTTCGCCCAAACAGTCCAGTACTTCCACCAAGAAAAAGCCTTAAGCATTTCTCGGTCATGTCGATTGTTTGGGATTAGCAGGCAAGCCCTGTATCAATCACAACAGCGAAAGCTCGCACGTATGGATAGCTTAGCCAAGTTAAAGCCCATGATAACGCGTAAGCGCATACTAATGCCTCGAGTAGGTACGCGCAAACTATATGCCATGTTGAAAGACGACATAAAACAATCCGGCATAAAAATTGGCCGCGATGGCTTGTTTAGTTATTTGAGATGGGAAAACATGCTCATTAAACGCGTGAAAAATTATACGATTACCACGAATTCAAATCATTGGTTACGAAAATACCCCAATCTCTATCTAGATTGTAAATTAACGCGGCCAGAGCAAGTATTTGTAAGTGATATAACCTACATAAAAAGTAAGGAGAGAACGCATTACCTAAGTCTAGTGACTGATGCCTATAGTCGGAAAATTATGGGCTATGAATTAAGTGATGATATGAGTAGTGAACACATTGTAAAAGCACTCAATATGGCAGTGAAAAACCGAAAAACCAGTTTGCCATTGATTCATCATTCAGATCGAGGTTTACAATATTGCTCAACGGTTTATCAAAATGCCTTGAGCAAGGCATTCATAAGCCCTTCCATGACGGAAGGAGGAAATTGCTATCAAAATGCGTTGGCAGAAAGAATGAATGGAATACTCAAACAAGAGTTCTTGTTCGAAAAATGTAATACAGGAAAGGAGCTAGAAAAATTAATTAAAGAATCTATAAAAACGTACAATAATGAGAGACCCCACCTAAATTTAAACATGAAAACCCCTAACTTTATTCATGAAAAAGAGTCGAAGAAAATATATTCTCCGACCCCTTAAAATCAATCTAAAACTGTCAACCTATTTTAGGACGACTCA
>NZ_JBPXKP010000023.1:0-240 GCF_054558675.1 Aquirufa sp. TARAVU-A1A | reverse complement strand
GGGATTAGCTCAGCTGGCTAGAGCACCTGCCTTGCACGCAGGGGGTCAACGGTTCGAATCCGTTATTCTCCACCAGAGTTTAATTAGAGTTTAGAGTTTAGAGTTAAGAGTTAAGAGTTAAGAGTTAAGAGTTAAGAGTTACAGATTAAGCGAACGAGTTTAATCAACAGATTGAAGGAGTAACTAATGACTAGCGACTAACGACTAGTGACTAGCGACTAAAAACACCACCCCTACCCT
>NZ_JBPXKP010000012.1:0-1527 GCF_054558675.1 Aquirufa sp. TARAVU-A1A | reverse complement strand
TGAGTGTGAGTAGTAGTGGTAGTTATGTGGATTACAGTGGTGTAATGAGCAGTGTTGGCGGGGATGCGTATACGGCTTCGGGTTATCCGGCTGGCAATGGGGGTACTATTAGCATCTCGGGTTTTGGGGGCTTGAGTTTACGCAGCGATGTGAATGCGAGTATGGGCTTGGGCGTTGGCGTAGCTGGCGATATTAGTTTAAGTGATGGCAATGGGGTATTGACCGCTGGCGGTGGCGTGAATGATGGTTTGGTGGGCGGAGTATTGAAGGGAGTGAATGTGAGCAAGTCGGGCGTGGGCGTGTTGGGAATCGGGGGTGCGAATGCGTATACGGGATCGACGAGTGTGAGTGGCGGGAAGCTTTATTTATTACAATCGGAGAGTATTCCCAATACGAGTGCTTTGACATTAGGATCTGGGACGGTGTTGGACATGGGCGGAGTGAGTGAGACGGTGGGCAGTTTGGCAGGCAGTGGCAAGGTGACAAGTAGTGTGAGTGGCTCTGTGGTATTAACCGCTGGTGGGGATAATACAAGTACGAGTTATAGTGGTATTGTGGAAGATGGTTTGGGGGTATTGCGTGTTGCTAAGGCTGGTACGGGAACCTGGAGTGTTAGTGGAGCGAGTACGTATAGTGGTTTGACGCAGGTATTGGGGGGTGTGTTGAGTGTGGGTCATTCGACGGGCTTGGGGGCAGTATCCTCAGGTACGGAGGTTAGCAGCGGCGCGAGTTTGGAATTATATGGGGGTATTAGTGTGGGATCGGAGTCCTTGAGTTTATTGGGCGTGGGGTATAATAGTTTGGGTGCTTTACGGAATTTAAATGGGGTGAATGCTTATGCGGGTGCGGTTACAGTTGGCACGGGTGTTCGTGTGCATGCGAATGCTGGGACGCTAAACTTAACAGCTGCGAGTGTATTTACGGGTAGTAATGCGAGTATGTTGTTTGGAGGCGGTGGTATTTTGAGTGTGGGAGGTGTGGTGAGTTTGGGTAGTGGAGCGATTACGCATGATGGGAGTGGGAGTGTTTATTTATTAGCGGATAATGTATACAGTGGTTTAACGCGGGTGATTGGCAATGGGACCTTGCGGGTAGGATCGGGTGGTGGATTAGGATCAACGAGCAGTGGAGTTGAGGTGATTGGCAGTGGGGTGCTGGAGCTTATTGGTGGTATTAGTGTGTTGGGTGAGCCTTTGAGTTTATCGGGTTATGGGAATGGGGTTGTGGGTGGCTTTCGGAATGTGAGTGGCAATAATGTGTGGAGTGGTACGGTGAGTTTAACGGGGAATTCGGGGATAGGTAGCGGCTCGGGTAAGTTGAGTTTAACGGGCACAACGGCGATAGCTGCGAGCAGTTATGGATTAAAGATTTATGGAGTTGCGGGAGCTAGTGTGGAGTTTGTGGGTGAGGCTTTGTACACGGGCCAAACGGAATTGGTGAGTGGGAGTTTATTATTGGGAGCCGATGAGCGTATTGCCAACAGCAGTTCGGTGATGTTTAATGGAGGTGATTTATCGACAGCGGGAT
>NZ_JBPXKP010000022.1:0-248 GCF_054558675.1 Aquirufa sp. TARAVU-A1A | reverse complement strand
AGCAATAGATTAAGCAAAACAATCCCTGGGGGATTAGCTCAGCTGGCTAGAGCACCTGCCTTGCACGCAGGGGGTCAACGGTTCGAATCCGTTATTCTCCACCAGAGTTTAATTAGAGTTTAGAGTTAAGAGTTAAGAGTTACAGATTAAGCGAACGAGTTTAATCAACAGATTGAAGGAGTAACTAATGACTAGCGACTAACGACTAGTGACTAGCGACTAAAAACACCACCCCTACCCTTTCCAAA
>NZ_JBPXKP010000021.1:0-255 GCF_054558675.1 Aquirufa sp. TARAVU-A1A | reverse complement strand
GACCACTGCCACTCACCAACAAATCACCCCCCACTACCATACTCACATTACCCGCGCGTGGCGAATTCTGCGAAGATGAATTATCCGGTCCACTCACATCCAAAACACCCCCAATACGAACACTACCACCTGCATTCACCGTTAAGTCATAGCCCGTATAATTATAATAGCCACTACCCAAACGAATCGTCAAACCCGAATTGAACTGAACCTCGCCGCCACTCGTAATAGTCAAAGCCTTCAACGCATTCGTGT
>NZ_JBPXKP010000020.1:0-262 GCF_054558675.1 Aquirufa sp. TARAVU-A1A | reverse complement strand
TTTGGAAAGGGTAGGGGTGGTGTTTTTAGTCGCTAGTCACTAGTCGTTAGTCGCTAGTCATTAGTTACTCCTTCAATCTGTTGATTAAACTCGTTCGCTTAATCTGTAACTCTTAACTCTTAACTCTTAACTCTAAACTCTAAACTCTAATTAAACTCTGGTGGAGAATAACGGATTCGAACCGTTGACCCCCTGCGTGCAAGGCAGGTGCTCTAGCCAGCTGAGCTAATCCCCCAGGGATTGTTTTGCTTAATCTATTGCT
>NZ_JBPXKP010000011.1:0-23091 GCF_054558675.1 Aquirufa sp. TARAVU-A1A | reverse complement strand
TGAATGCTACTTATTATGACTAATTCATTTAAAGAATTAATCTCGTCTTTATTTCTATCAACACGTCAAAGAACTCTTTCAACTTCCACGTCCACTCTCAAGCCGAAACCTTCAAGCAAACCCTTCCATTAATGTGCTAGAAGCTTTTTCCTAGCGATTGGGAGTGCAAAGATGTAGGAATAATTTATAAATACCAACACCACACACAAAAATATTTTACCAAAATCCGTAATTCGCTGAAAATCAGCAAAGATAAAAAACAAAAAACCTTGCAAAATTTTCATTTGCAAGGTTCCTTACCATTTAAAAAGCTCAATCTAGCCCAAAAATGGATATCGAAAATCTGTTGGCGAAACAAATACTTCCTTCACCGTACGCGGCGAAACCCAACGCAATAAATTCAAGTATGACCCCGCCTTATCATTCGTTCCCGATGCACGCGCACCCCCAAATGGTTGCTGACCCACAACGGCTCCTGTACACTTATCATTTAAATACAAGTTACCTGCTGCATTAACGAGTGAAGCCTTCGCCTCTTCTAATGCATAAGCATCCTGCGCAAAAATAGCACCGGTTAATGCATAAGCAGATGTCTCATCAACCAAAGCCAAGGTTTGCTTCCATTCCACATCTGGATAGACATAAATGGTCAATACCGGCCCAAAAATCTCCTCCACCATCGTTCTCGATTTAGGATTCTTCGTCAAAAGGACGGTAGGCTCCACAAAATAACCCTTCGAATCATCACAATTTCCACCCGCAACCACAGTCACATCTGCGTCATTTTTCGCATCCGAAATAAATCCAGCAATCTTCGCAAAGGCCTTCGCATCAATCACCGCATTCACAAAATTTCCAAAATCTTCCGTTCCTCCCATGCGAATCGCCGCCAGATCTTCTTTTAAATAAGCCTCTACTTTTGGCCACAATGAAGCTGGCACATAGGCACGCGATGCCGCCGAACATTTTTGACCTTGGTATTCAAAAGCCCCACGAATGATGGCTACCGACAAGGCCTTTGGCTCTGCTGAAGGATGAGCAACCACAAAGTCCTTTCCACCTGTCTCACCCACAATCCGAGGATAGGATTTATAATTCGAAATATTGTTACCAATATTCTTCCAAATCGTTTGGAACACCGCCGTAGAACCCGTGAAATGAACACCTGCAAAATCTCGGTGATTAAAAACGACATCTCCCGCCTCAGGGCCATCCGCAAATACTAAATTGATCACGCCAGCCGGTAATCCTGCTTCCGTTAATATATCCATCAACAACCCAGCCGAATAAACCTGACTAGGCGATGGCTTCCACACGACCGTATTCCCCATCAAAGCAGGTGCTGCCGGCAAATTTCCTGCAATCGCCGTAAAGTTGAATGGTGTCAATGCGTACACAAAACCTTCCAATGCGCGGTATTCCACCCGATTCCAAACGCCCGGCGATGAAATTGGCTGATCAGCATAAATCTGAGATGCATAATGCACATTGAAACGTAAAAAATCTACCCACTCACAAGCAGCATCAATTTCCGCTTGGAAGGCGTTTTTAGATTGCCCCAACATTGTTCGAGCATTTAAATCCATGCGGTATTTGGTTGCCGACAATTCTGCTGCCTTTAAAAAGATGGCCGCACGGCGCTCCCAGGGTGTTGCCGACCAGGCTGCATGCGCTCCTAAAGCAGCATCAATCGCTTGGCTAACTTCCTTTTTCCCTCCTTCGTAATAATGACCCAATACATGTTGGTGATCATGCGGACAGGTCATCGCAACTTTTTGCGCCCCTTGAATTGCTTTTCCGCCGATATACATGGGAATATCAATTTGTTTGGCACGAAGTTCGGCTAACTTATTTTGCAATTGCTCCCGCTCTTTCGATCCGGTCGCATAAGCTAAAATAGGCTCATTAATTGGAGTAGGTACTTGAAAGAAACCTGTTGACATGGTATTTGTGTATTTGTTGATGTGTAATTGTCTCGCAAATTACGGCTTTTAAGATAAAATTCAAGGTTCAAAATTCAAGTAAGGCCTTAGTCGCTCCCAAACAGCGGGTTCGACTAATTTGATTTGTACCAGCGAAGCAAAATCGGGGATAATCCCATGTTGTTTACGATAATTCAAAACGACTTTGGCCTGCGCAAAAGGTAAATAAGGATGACGGAATTCATTCCAAATCGCCCGATTCACATACAATGGACGATATACCCCCTTCCCTACCTGAAACTTTCGTAGATTTTGCCTGATCCAAATCGTATCGATTCCATACACTTCTGCCAATTGTTCCGCTGCGGCAAAACCACCCAAGCGCTCCCGAAAAGTCAAAATTCGTTTGGCGAAACCGGGCCCAATACCCGGCAAAGCCACCCAAGCTGTAGAATCCGCCTCATTAATATTGATCTTCCAATCTTGTGATTTTTTGATGTAATGCGGATAGGTAAATGTTCGCTTATATATAGGATAGCTTTTATGGACAAAATTCAACTTTCGATGAGCGGCCTTTTGGGCCATGTAAATTTCCTCAAATCGCTTCGGCTCAATTAAATCTGCATCTGCCTGCAATGCAACATATTGATAAATCGCATGCACTCCCATCCCGAGCACGATCAAACCTAACATTATATAGATACCTCGGATTTCTAGTCGGGTCATTCCTAAGGTAAATCGGATGTAGAATTTTAGTCTAGGGAGCATGGGGCGGGGGAGCTTTATCAGTGGGCAGTGGTCAGTCCGAAGGGAATTAGTCTGAAGTCCGAAGGGAAATAGTCCGAAGTCCGAAGGGAATTAGTCAAAATAAATTTAATTACTAAACGATTCTTATTTATAATCATTGTATCAGCAAATTGATAAACAAATCAAGAGGTAAGAGTTAAGAAGTAAGAGGTAAGAGTGAAGAGTGAAGAAATAGGATCTTATAGACACAACAATGGAGAAAACTAGACTCAGACCAATATACCTTGAGACTGACGACTTCGGACTGATGAAGAGTTAAGAATTAAGAGTGAGAGTTAAGAGATGGGGTCCCAAGACACAACAAAAGAGAACATCTTACTCAGACCAATTTCCTTCGGACTATTTCCCTTCGGACTTCAGACTAATTCCCTCCGGCCTGACCACTGACGACTAGCGACTGAAAAAAATCCCCTCCCCTATTTGTTCGGTAAAAAACTTTTCTTAATTTTGCAGGCTATTTTAGGATTAACGCCTCCGGGCGAATCCGCAGATTGTTTTTCTGAAACACAAATCTCTTATCGTAGGGGAGGCGCAAAGGGAAATTCGATCTTATCTCTACGAGGCATTCAGCTTTTAATTTTCGTCGGAAACGGCGAGAAATTGCGCCCACGGGCCATTTTTCATTTTAATTTAAAACGTATAAAGCCTTGAGTAACATCACTGCCACAGGAAGACACAGCTTTGCGAAAACGCAGTCTGTGATCAATTATCCAGATTTTCTGGATATCCAAGTCCAATCCTTCCAGGATTTTTTCCAGCTTGAGACAGCTGCGGAAAACCGTACAGACGAAGGTTTATTTAAAGTGTTCGCTGAAAATTTTCCTATTGCGGATTCGCGTGAAAATTTCGTTTTGTCGTTTGTCGACTACTCAGTAGATCCACCGAAATATTCGGTAGATGAGTGTATCGACCGCGGTTTGACGTATTCAGTACCTTTAAAAGCGAAATTACGTTTGATCTGTAACGATACAGACAACGAGGATTTCCAAACCATCGAACAAGAGGTTTTCTTAGGAAACATTCCTTACATGACCGAGCGTGGATCCTTCGTGATCAACGGTGCGGAGCGTGTAATCGTTTCTCAGTTGCACCGTTCACCAGGTGTATTCTTCGCGCAATCGAAGCACACAAATGGAACGAAATTGTATTCTGCACGTATCATTCCATTCAAAGGTTCTTGGATTGAATTTGCTACGGACGTTAACAATGTGATGTATGCATACATCGACCGTAAGAAAAAGTTCCCTGTAACCGTATTACTTCGTGCCATTGGTTACGGAAATGACAAGGATATCTTGGATTTATTTGGCCTAGCTGAAGAAATCAAGGTTGATAAAAAAGCTGTGAAAGGCATCGTAGGTCGTCGTTTGGCGGCACGTGTTTTGAAAACATGGCAAGAAGACTTCGTAGATGAAGATACAGGTGAGGTAGTTTCTATCGACCGTAACGAAATCTTGATCGAACGTGATACAGTTATCACAGAGAACGAAGTAGAAACGATTTTAGAATCAGGTTCTGCAACCGTTATCTTGCACAAAGATGACGTGAACGTTTCTGACTACAATATCATTTACAATACCTTGCAAAAAGATACTTCAAACTCAGAAAAAGAGGCTGTTGAAGTAATCTACAAGCAATTACGTAATACGGATGCTCCCGATGAGCAAACGGCACGTGACATCATCCAAAACTTGTTCTTCTCAGACAAGCGTTACGATTTGGGTGAAGTAGGTCGTTACCGTATCAATAAAAAATTAGGTCATGATATCCCAATGGATGTGAAAGTCTTGACCAAAGAGGATATCATCTCTATCGTGAAATACTTGATCGGTTTGATCAACTCACGTGCAGTAGTCGATGATATTGACCACTTATCTAACCGTCGTGTTCGTACCGTAGGAGAGCAATTATATGCGCAATTCGGTGTAGGTCTTGCACGTATGGCGCGTACGATCAAAGAACGTATGAATGTTCGTGACAACGAAGATTTCAAACCAGTTGACTTGATCAATGCTCGTACATTATCTTCGGTAATCAACTCATTCTTTGGAACGAACCAACTATCTCAATTCATGGATCAAACAAATCCATTGGCTGAGATTACGCACAAGCGTCGTATGTCGGCACTAGGGCCTGGTGGTCTTTCTCGTGAAAGAGCTGGTTTTGAGGTTCGTGACGTTCACTATACGCACTACGGTCGTCTTTGTACGATTGAAACTCCGGAGGGACCCAACATTGGTTTGATTTCATCTCTATGTGTTCACGCGAAAGTGAACTCAATGGGATTCATCGAAACGCCATATCGTCTAATCGATGGTGGTAAAGTAGATACATCAAGCAATGTACAATATTTGACAGCAGAAGAGGAAGATGGTAAAAACATCGTTCAAGCTAACGCGCCAATCGACATGAAATCAGGTAAATTCTTATCTGACCGTGTGAAGGCTCGTTTTGAAGGTGATTTCCCATTGGTAAATCCATCGGATGCACAATACATGGACGTTGCTCCTAACCAAATTGTTTCGGTTGCCGCTTCATTGATTCCTTTCTTGGAGCATGATGATGCCAACCGTGCTTTGATGGGATCCAACATGCAGCGCCAAGCGGTACCACTTTTACGTCCAGAAGCTCCTATCGTAGGAACAGGACTTGAGCACCGTGTGGCGATTGACTCACGTACCTTAGTTGTAGCGGAAGGTGATGGTGTGATTGAATATGTTGACGCATTGAAAATTGTTGTTAACTACGATCAAACTGAATCTGAAGCGTTGATCAGCTTTGACGGATCATTGAAAACATACGAATTGATCAAATTCCGCAGAACGAACCAAGATACTACGATCAACTTAAAGCCGATCGTGTTCAAAGGTGAGAAAGTGAAGAAAGGTCAAGCGCTTTGCCAAGGTTATGCAACAGAGGCTGGTGAATTAGCATTAGGTCGTAACATGAAAGTGGCATTCATGCCATGGCAAGGTTACAACTTTGAGGATGCGATCGTAATCTCAGAAAAAGTTGTACGTGACGATATCTTTACTTCAATCCACATTGAAGAATTCGAATTAGAAGTTCGTGATACAAAACGTGGAGAAGAGGAATTGACATCAGAAATTCCAAACGTATCGGAAGAAACAGTTCGTAACCTAGACGAGAACGGTGTTGTTCGCGTGGGTGCCGAAGTGAAAGAAGGCGATATCTTGATTGGTAAGATTACACCAAAAGGAGAATCAGATCCGACACCAGAAGAAAAATTATTACGTGCCATCTTTGGTGACAAAGCGGGTGATGTGAAAGATGCTTCGAAGAAAGCGCCACCATCATTAAAAGGTGTGGTTATCGATACGAAATTGTTCTCTCGTCCTAAAAAGGATAAAGAAGAGCGTGAAAAATCGAAAGCTGAATTGAAGAAGTTGATGAAGGAATACAGTAAAGACCTTTTGGAGATTCGTCGCCAAATGATCGAGAAGACTGTTGCTTTGTTAGCTGGTAAAACTTGCGCGGGTATTAAGCACAAATTCGGCACGGTGATCGTGGAGAAGGGTGTTAAATTCTCAGCGAAGAACATCGAAGAATTATTATTCCCAGATAAAAACTTGTATCGTGATGAGTCTACTTATGCTGTTCAGGAAGAAGCAAACTTGCTTTCTGATTTGATCGTAGAAGAAGCTACATCGGATGCAGCGTTGAATAAATTGTTCATGGCTTTAATTAAGAACTTCAACGTGAAACGTAACGAAATCGCTGGTCGATTCAAGCGTGAGCGTTTTGTTCTTGAAGTAGGTGATGAATTACCTGCAGGTATCGTGAAGTTGGCGAAAGTTTACATCGCGAAGAAACGTAAGTTGAAAGTAGGTGATAAGATGGCGGGTCGTCACGGTAATAAGGGTGTTGTAGCTCGTATTGTACGTGAAGAGGATATGCCATTCTTAGAAGATGGAACACCAGTAGATATCGTATTGAATCCACTAGGGGTACCATCTCGTATGAACTTAGGTCAAATTTACGAGACTGTATTAGGTTGGGCTGGTCAAAAATTAGGTAAGCGTTATGCGACACCAATTTTCGACGGTGGAACTGAGGCAGAAGTTGCAGCAGAATTAACGGCAGCTGGTCTACCAGATTGGGGTCGTACTTACCTATACAATGGTTTAACGGGTGATAAATTTGATCAACCGGTCACTGTAGGTATCATTTACATGTTGAAACTTGGTCACTTGGTAGATGATAAAATGCACGCACGTTCTATTGGACCATACTCATTGATTACACAACAACCATTGGGTGGTAAAGCTCAATTCGGTGGTCAGCGTTTCGGTGAGATGGAGGTTTGGGCATTGGAGGCCTTCGGCGCAGCGAATATCTTGCAAGAGATTTTAACTGTGAAGTCGGATGACGTGATCGGCCGTGCCAAAGCGTACGAGGCAATTGTGAAAGGCGAGAATATGCCTAAGCCAAACATTCCAGAATCATTCAACGTATTGATTCACGAATTGAGAGGTTTAGCTCTTGAAATCACACTTGAGTAATCATTTATCGGGCCGCTAACCCTGGCCCTTAAAAAGAAATCATTTTCCAATTAAATACATCGAAAATGTCATTTAAAAAGACGAGAAAACTGAACAGCGATTTCCAAAAAGTGACCATCTCATTGGCATCACCGGAGTCGATTCTTGAAAGTTCAAACGGTGAGGTAACTCAACCGGAGACAATTAACTACCGTACCTACAAACCCGAAATGGGTGGTTTGTTCTGCGAGCGTATTTTTGGTCCAACGAAGGACTGGGAGTGTCATTGCGGAAAATATAAGCGTATTCGTTACAAAGGCATCATCTGCGACCGTTGCGGTGTGGAGGTGACTGAGAAAAAAGTACGTCGTGAGCGTATGGGCCACATCGAATTAGTGGTTCCTGTAGCACACATCTGGTACTTCCGTAGCTTACCGAACAAAATCGGTTATATGCTTGGATTATCTACCAAGAAATTAGATCAAATTATCTACTACGAACGCTATGTTGTCGTTCAAGCAGGTATGTACGCGGAAGAAGGAAAGATTGGTAGCCAATACCTTGATTTCTTAACGGAAGACGAGTACTTAGATATCTTAGATAAATTACCACGTGAGAACCAACACCTTCCTGATGAAGATCCACAGAAATTCATCGCGAAAATGGGTGCTGACGCGTTAAATATGTTGTTGACACGTATCGACTTAGACAGCTTATCAGCTGATTTACGTCACTCGGCTGACACAGAATCATCACAACAACGTAAGGCTGAGGCTTTGAAGCGTTTGAAAGTGGTAGAAGCATTCCGTGAGTCAGTGGGTCGTATCGACAACCGTCCTGAGTGGATGATCATCAAAATGGTTCCTGTAATTCCACCAGAATTACGTCCATTGGTGCCATTGGATGGAGGTCGTTTTGCAACATCTGATTTGAACGATTTATACCGTCGTGTGATTATCCGTAACAACCGTTTGAAGCGTTTGATCGAGATCAAAGCGCCAGAGGTAATCTTACGTAACGAAAAACGTATGTTGCAAGAGGCTGTAGATAGCTTATTTGACAACTCACGTAAAGTAAATGCGGTTCGTTCTGAAGGTAACCGTGCCTTGAAGTCCCTTTCGGATATGTTGAAAGGTAAGCAAGGTCGTTTCCGTCAAAACTTATTAGGTAAGCGTGTCGATTATTCAGGTCGTTCGGTTATCGTCGTAGGTCCAGAATTGAAAATGCATGAATGTGGTCTTCCAAAAGACATGGCGGCTGAATTATTCAAGCCGTTTGTGATCCGTAAGTTGATCGAACGCGGTATCGTGAAAACGGTAAAATCTGCGAAGAAAATTGTTGATCGTAAAGATCCAGTGGTTTGGGATATTTTGGAAAATGTAATGAAAGGACACCCAGTTCTTTTAAACCGTGCTCCTACCCTTCACCGTTTGGGTATTCAAGCTTTCCAACCGAAATTAATCGAAGGAAAAGCGATCCAATTACACCCATTGACATGTACGGCATTTAACGCCGATTTCGATGGTGACCAGATGGCGGTTCACGTTCCACTAGGACATGAAGCTATTTTGGAAGCCTCTTTATTGATGCTTGCATCGCATAACATCTTGAACCCTGCGAATGGTGCGCCTATTACGGTACCATCTCAGGACATGGTGTTAGGTTTATATTATGTAACAAAAGGACGTAAGTCGACGCCAGATCATAAAGTAGCTGGTGAAGGATCTCGTTTCTACGGATTTGAGGAAGTTGTTATCGCCTTGAACGAGAAGAAATTATCTAAGCACGCGAACATCGTGGTGAAAGCTACCGTTCGTAAGGAAGATGGTACATTGGTTCAAGAAATGGTGGAAACTGTTGCGGGACGTGTATTGTTCAACCTTTGTGTTCCGGAGCAAGTAGGTTACATCAATGAGTTATTGACGAAGAAGAAGTTGCAACAAATCATCTCACATGTTCACAAGATCTGTGGTATGGCGCGTACAGCGCAATTCTTGGATGATATCAAAGAATTAGGTTTCCAACAAGCCTTCCACGGTGGTTTATCGATGGGTATTGGCGACGTACAAATTCCTGCTGAAAAAGCTTCTTTAGTGAAGAAAGCACAGGAAGATGTTCAAGCAGTTTGGGATAACTACTTAATGGGTTTAATTACAGATAACGAGCGTTATAACGCTGTTATTGACATCTGGACAAAAGTTAACTCGAAAATTACCGAGACTTTGATGAAGCAGATGGAAGAAGACAACCAAGGATTTAACGCGATCTACATGATGATGCACTCAGGAGCCCGTGGTTCTCGTGAGCAGATTCGTCAACTAGGTGGTATGCGTGGTTTGATGGCGAAACCTCAAAAGAACTTACAAGGTTCAGTAGGTGAAATCATCGAAAACCCAATCCTTTCTAACTTTAAAGAAGGTCTTGACGTATTAGAGTACTTTATCTCTACACACGGTGCGCGTAAAGGTTTGGCAGATACTGCCTTGAAAACAGCCGATGCGGGTTACTTGACTCGTCGTTTACATGACGTAGCGCAAGACGTTATCGTGAATGAAGAAGATTGTGGTACCTTACGTGGTATCGAGGTGTTCCCATTGAAAGACAATGAGGAAATCATCGAACCATTATCAGAGCGTATCTTAGGTCGTGTTTCTGTACATGATGTGATTGATCCAGTTTCAGGTGAATTAATCGTTGCTTCTGGTGACGAAATCACAGAGGTGGCTGCACAAAAAATTGACGAAACAGCCATCGATTCAGTAGAAATTCGTTCCGTATTAACTTGCGAAACACGTAGTGGTGTTTGTGCGAAGTGTTACGGACGTAACTTGTCTACAGCTCGTATGGTGAACATCGGTGAGGCAGTAGGTGTAATTGCATCTCAGTCAATTGGTGAGCCAGGTACGCAGTTGACATTACGTACATTCCACGTGGGTGGTACAGCACAAAACGTTTCCTTGGATGCGAGTGTGAAAGCGAAATTTGATGGTGTCATCAATTTTGAAGAAGTTCGTTCGGTAAGTTCGACAGATTCAGAAGGTAACCCAACAGAAATCGTGATGGGTCGTTCAGGTGAGGTTCAAATTGTGAACCCAGCGAACAAGCAAGTATTGATTTCAAGCAACGTACCTTACGGTTCATTCTTGCGTGTGAAAGATGGTCAAACCATCAAGAAAGGCGAAGAAATTTGCGTTTGGGATCCATACAATGCGGTAATCTTGTCAGAAGCTGAAGGTAAAGTTGAATTCGAGGCAATCGAAGAAAATAATACATACAAAGAGGAAGCGGATGAGCAAACAGGTATGCGCGAGAAGGTAATTATCGAATCGAAAGACAAGACGAAAAACCCATCCGTATTAGTTGTTGCGAAAGGCAAAGAAAACTTAGTTTACAACGTACCAGTAGGTGCGCGTTTAGCGATCGACGAAGGAGATAAAATCAAAGCGGGTCAAATCATCG
Source organism: Aquirufa sp. TARAVU-A1A (assembly GCF_054558675.1). NCBI lineage: Bacteria > Pseudomonadati > Bacteroidota > Cytophagia > Cytophagales > Flectobacillaceae > Aquirufa > Aquirufa sp. TARAVU-A1A. Next base: position 12,401 of record NZ_JBPXKP010000011.1, on the reverse strand, counting down.
CGAAGATTCCACGTGCGGCAGGTAAAACGCGTGACATTACGGGAGGTCTTCCGCGTGTAACAGAATTATTTGAAGCACGTAACCCATCGAATCCAGCAGTTGTTTCTGAAATCGACGGTGTTATTTCATACGGTGTGATCAAACGTGGTAACCGTGAGATTATCGTTACTCCGAAAGAAGGATCTGAGCGTCGTTACTTAGTACCATTGACTCGTTTCATTTTGGTACAAAACAATGACTTCGTACGTGCAGGTATGCCATTATCAGATGGAGCAATTACGCCATCAGATATCTTGAAAATCAAAGGACCTACAGCGGTTCAAGAATACTTAGTAAATGAGATTCAAGATGTATACCGTTTACAAGGTGTAAAAATCAATGATAAGCACATCGAATGTATCGTTCGTCAGATGATGCAGAAAGTGGAAATCTTAGAACCAGGTGATACGCAATTCTTGCAAGGTCAAAACGTAGATCGTTTTGTCTTCCGTCAAGAAAATGATACAATCTTGGATAAAAAGGTTATCACAGATGCGGGCGATTCTGATAAGTACAAAGCAGGTATGATTCTTTCAGCACGTGCATTACGTGACGAAAATTCATCATTGAAGCGTCGTGACTTGAAGTTGATGAAAGTACGTGATGCGCAAGCAGCGGTATCTTCTTCTAACTTACAAGGTATCACACAAGCTTCATTGGGTACTGATTCATTCATCTCAGCTGCATCGTTCCAGGAAACAACGAAAGTTCTTTCTGAAGCATCGATCCGCGCGAAACAAGATACCTTAGACGGCTTGAAAGAGAACGTTATCGTAGGTCACTTGATTCCAGCAGGTACAGGTGTTCGTCGCTACCAAAATATTTTAGTAAACTCAGCTGATGAGTTGAAAAACTTGGAAAAAGCGACTGCAACGGAAGTTGAAGAAGTGAAAGAAACAGCAGCAAGCAACTAATTTCTGCTTGTCGCTTAAGACGAAAGAACCCCGGACGGCAACGTTCGGGGTTCTTTTTTTATCAGCAACTTGATAAATGCTTTTATCGAATAAGGTTTCGTTCTTTTCCTGACCAATTTCAGGCATGGTAAAGATCAAACAACAAGATGTCAAGGATTGCGGGATTGCATGCCTTGCCTCTATCGGACAGCATTATGGTTTGCATGTGTCTTTGGCAAAAATCCGCCAATGGGCCCAAACGGATTTGCAAGGCACCAATCTCATGGGCATGTTACATGCGGCTTCTTGCATGCGTTTTGAAGCGAAGGCTTTACGGGGTATACGTGAAAATTTAACGCACATCCCTCTGCCTGCCATTGTTCATGGCGTGCTTGAAAATCGGCTGACCCACTTCATGGTCTTGGACCGGTTTAATGATAATCATGTATATGTCATGGACCCAACGGACGGGCAAAGTAGAAAAATGTCCTGGGAGGAGTTCAGCCAGTTTTGGACAGGGATTATTATCTTGATTAAACCGGGTGCAAAATTTCAAGCCGGTCGGGAGGAGCCTTCTGTGTTTACACGCATGTGGAAACTCATTTATCCGTTTCGATTTCAATTGATAACAACCTGGCTCATGGCCATCCTTTATACCTTGTTGGGACTTACTTTGAGTTTGTTTATCCAACAGGTTACGGATGTACTCATCCCTCAAAAACAATACGCATTATTACAATACTACTCATTAGCTATGCTAGGCGTTTTACTTATCCAATTCGGTTTGCAGGCTTACAAGGCAAGACGAATGCTGGACATAGGGCAAGCATTGGACGAAGGCATCATGCAGCGGTATTTTAGCCATATTTTCAGGCTACCCCAGCGATTTTTTGACACTTTTCGGGTGGGAGAAATCATGTCGCGTGTAAGCGATGCCGTTAAGATTCGCCAGTTTATTAATGAGGTGTTGCTCGAGCTGCTTTTAAACGCGAGCATCGTTCTTAGCGCCTATGTGCTCTTGTTTTGGTGGGACAAACGACTCGCTTTATTCATGTTGCCACTTATTCCCTTGCATGCCTTGATTTATGCTTGGAGCAATCGCTGGAATCGTAGACAAGAAAGACAAATAATGGAAAAGACAGCCCAAATGGAAAACCATTTAGTTGAATCTATTAGTCGGGCCAAAACCGTCAAAATGTATGGAATTCATGATTCCCTCCAGGCGCAAACTCAAGAAAATTTGACTGCATTTCTGGATATCGCCTATCAATCAAAACGAGTAAATTCCCATGCAGATTGGGCCGTGCAATTGATGCGGGCCCTGTTTTTAGTGGCATTACTTTGGCAAGGTGGCACTTTAGTTATGCAGGCTCGTTTAAGCGTAGGAGAATTGTTCGCCCTTTTTGCGTTGTACAACTATTTCTCGGGACCCATGGCGCAGCTTACGCAAGTGAATAAGTCATTTCAGGCAGCCAAAATAGCGAGCGAACGCTTGTATGATATTCTAGATACAAACGTGGAAGATATGGGAAGTAGACAACCGAAAAAATTGCGGTCAACCCTAGCCTTCCAACAAGTAAGTTTTCAATATGGGTTTCGAAAAATGATCCTCAAGAATGTCAACATAACGATTAATCAGGGAGAATTTACAGGCATTGTGGGTGAAAGTGGTTCTGGGAAGAGTACGCTTTTCCATTTAATTCAAAAACTCTATCCCATCCAAGCAGGACGTATTACCTGGAATGGGGAGTCGATTGGGCGTTTGTCGACGGAGGTTCTCCGACAAAAAATCGCCTGCGTTCCTCAGGAAATTGAATTATTCAATGGAAGCATCGGAGCGAATATAGCTTTAGGGGATGATAAACCTAATTGGGAACGCATGCGGAAAATCATCGATGCATTAGGATTAGCAGACATGATCAAACAATTGGATCATGGACTTGAAACGATGGTGGGAGACCATGGAATCGCCCTATCAGGAGGTCAAAAACAACGATTAGGAATCGCGCGTGCATTGTACCGACAACCTGAACTGATTCTGTTGGATGAAGCCACCGCGGCATTGGATGTGTTAGCAGAACAACAGGTATTACGTACTATTCGAGATTTTGTGCCGAGCGTTGTATTGATTAGCCATCGCATGCAAAATTTTACAGACGCCCATCGCATCTACGTCATGCAAGATGGGACCTGCATCGAATCAGGAACACATGCCGAACTCATGCATGAGGGGACCGTCTATTTTACCTTGCAAGCAAAACAAAATGGGCAATTGGTTTAATCTATCCTTACACTTTAGTAAATTCAAAACTTATAACAATTGATTATGGAAAACCCTACAGAAGAGAACCAACTGAATATTGAATTACCTGAAGAATTAGCGGAAGGAGCTTATGTAAATTTGGCCTTGATTGCTCATTCCCCATCTGAATTTGTCATGGATTTTATCCGCATTTTACCAGGTATTCCAAAAGGTAAAGTCAAGTCTCGTGTTGTGATGACGCCGGACCATGCTTACCGACTATTACAAGCATTGCAAGAGAATGTTCAACGCTATGAAGATAGTTTTGGCCCGATTAATAAGGATGGAGGAAATGGAGGATTCCAATTTCCCATGAGCTATAATGGCCCAATAGGAGAAGCGTAATCGTTTTAGATTTTTTATTCTAAATAAGGCCCGAAAAACTTCGGGCTTTTTGGGTAAAATTGGGGTCTATTCGCCTTTAAAGAGGAAAGAACAACAATAGCATTAGGCATGGCCATATTAAATAGACAAAATTTAGCCGCTGGATTTAGCTCCAAGATTTCAGTTCAAGCTCCCAACCCAGCCGTTTTTGATTACCCTGAAAAAGTATTACAATTCGGTACGGGTGTTTTGTTACGCGGATTATGTGATTTCTTCATCGATAAAGCGAATCGTGCAGGCCAATTTAAAGGCCGGGTCGTAGTGGTAAAATCGACAGATAGACCAGGTGCCGATGCATTTACGGAACAAGATGGCTTATTTACGCATTGCATTAAAGGCATCGAAGAAGGAGTTGCGATTGAAGAAACTGTTATCAATTCATCCATCTCGCGAACAATCACTGCCGCAACAGCTTGGAATGAAATTTTAGCTTGCGCGAAGAGTAGCGATATGCAAGTCATTATTTCCAATACAACGGAGGTAGGTATTCAATACCACGCCAATGACCCGATCGATGCGGCATGTCCAAAATCATTCCCGGCGAAGCTTTTATCATTCCTTCATGCCCGTTGGCAACATTTTAATGGCAGCAACGATTCAGGTATGGTCATCATCCCAACCGAATTGATCATTAACAATGGGGATGTATTAAAAGAAATCGTATTAAAGTTGGCAGCAGATCATCAGTTGCCAGCCGAGTTTGTTGCTTGGCTTCAAGATGCCAACCATTTCTGCAATTCCTTAGTAGATCGCATCGTACCCGGAGCTCCAGATGCACAAACATCAGCAGCGATTTGTGCCGATTTAGGCTATGAGGATAAGAACTTGATCATCTCGGAAGTATATCGCTTATGGGCCATCCAAGGCGGAGCAAAAGTTCGTGAAATTTTGAGCTTTGCGAAGGCAGATGCAGGCGTTGTGATTGCTGAAGACATCGAAATTTACAGAGAACTAAAATTAAGATTATTGAATGGTACGCATACTTTGATGTGCGGGATGTCCTATTTATTAGGTTTCCGCCTCGTAAAAGATGTGATGGCAAATGGTTATTTGAGCAAGTTGGTGATGAACCTCATGCTCAGCGAATTAGCGCTTGCGATTCCGTATAAAATGGATTTCAAGGTGGCCGACCGTTTTGGTCGGTCGGTGCTGGATCGCTTCCGCAATCCATTTATCAACCACAAATTAATCGATATTACGGTTCAATACACGACGAAAATGCGGATGCGCAACATTCCATTGCTCGTTCAATACTACCAAGAATTTGGAAAAGCACCCGAATTGTTTGCGATGGGCTTTGCGGCCTACTTGCAATTCATGCATGCAGTGAAGGAGGAAAATGGCAAGTACTTTGGCGATTCGAATGGAGAAATGTATCCGATAAACTGTGATTACGCAGCTTATTTTTACGAGGCGTGGAAAGATTTTGATTTGAAAAAAGTTTTAGCAGATACGAGTCTATGGGGCACCGACCTAAGCGCATTACCAGGATTTGAAGCAGCAGTACAGAAATACATATAACAAACCTATGAAGGCTTTTTTAAACGAAGATTTTTTATTGCAATCGCCTACGGCGCAGACGCTTTATCACGATTTTGCGGCGAAAATGCCCATCATCGATTACCATAATCACCTGGTTCCTCAGCAAATTGCGGAGGACAAGCAATTTGATAACATTACCCAAATCTGGTTGTATGGAGATCACTACAAATGGCGTGCGATGCGTGCCCATGGCGTTGATGAAAAATACATCACAGGGAATGCAAGCGATGAAGAAAAGTTCATGAAGTGGGCTGAAACGGTTCCTTACACGATGCGTAATCCTTTGTATCATTGGACGCATTTGGAATTGCAACGCTATTTCGGTGTAACGGAATTATTGAATAAAGATTCGGCGAAACGGATATATGACCATTGTTCGGCATTGCTCCGTACAAAGGAGTATTCAGTGAGGAATTTATTGCTAAAAATGAACGTGAAGGCTCTTTGTACAACAGATGACCCAATCGATAATTTGAGCTATCACAAGCAAATTGCAGCGAGTGGATTTGCGATTAAAGTATTGCCTACATTCCGTCCCGATAAGGCGATGGGTGTAGATGATGAGCTTATTTTCGTTGAATATGTAAATGCATTAGCGGAGGCTGCGGGTCAATCGATTCGTAACTTAACCGATTACAAAGCTGCCATAAAATCACGTCACGATTTCTTCCATGAGGCAGGTTGCCGTTTGAGTGATCATGGCTTAGAGCATATCTATGCGGAGGAATTTACCAATGAAGAAATTGAATTAATTTTCGAGCGATTAATCACAGGAAAATTGATCAGTAAAAAAGAGAAATGGCAATTCAAATCTGCCATGCTCGTATATTTTGCTCATTTAGATCATGCACGCGGCTGGACCCAACAGTTCCATTTGGGTGCCATTCGTAATAACAATGCCCGATTATTAGGTGCATTAGGCCCTGACACAGGATTTGATTCCATCGGCGATTTTGAGCAAGCGAAACCACTTTCTGCATTTTTAAACCACTTGGACTCCACGAATCAATTAGCCAAAACGATTCTATACAATTTGAACCCACGTGATAATGAATTGCTTGCGACCATGACGGGTAACTTCCAAGATGGAACGATTGTAGGGAAGATGCAATTCGGTTCAGGCTGGTGGTTTTTGGATCAAAAAGATGGCATGGAAAAACAAATCAATGCGCTTTCGAACATGGGTATGTTGAGTCACTTCGTAGGGATGTTGACGGATTCCCGCAGTTTCTTATCTTTCCCGCGCCATGAGTATTTCCGCAGAATCTTATGTAATTTACTCGGACAAGATGTGGAGAATGGGGAATTACCTGCCGACATCGCTTGGTTAGGTAAACTCGTAGAAGATATTTCGTACAAGAATGCGTCGGCATTTTTTAATTTTGAATAAAGCATGAAAAAAGTAGTCACGTTTGGGGAAATCATGGGGCGTTTAAGCCCTCCAGGCTATTCCCGCATTGTGCAAACCCAATCCTTTAACATCACCTATGGTGGTGGCGAAGCGAATGTTGCAGGAGGCTTGGCCCATTTGGGTATTCCCGCAAAACATGTTACCCGTTTCCCAAACAATGAATTAGGAAAAGCTGCTTCAGGATATTATTCACAAGTAGGGGTTGACACGAGTGATATCGTGTTCGGAGAGGGGCGTTTGGGTTTGTATTTCGTGGAATTTGGTGCAGCGATGCGCCCGAGCAAAGTGACTTATGACCGCGCGGATTCAGCATTTGCGAATTTAAGTCCATCGGAATTCAACTGGCAAGAAATCTTCAAAGATGCGTGTTGGTTCCATTGGACGGGCATCAGTCCGGCCATTTCGGAGTCGGCGGCACAAACATTACGAGAAGCCATTTCCGTGGCAAATGCCTTAGGCATTACAGTATCGGCGGATGTGAATTACCGCAAGAACCTTTGGCAATACGGCAAAACGGTTCAAGAGGTGATGCCGGAATTGATTGATGGTTGCGATATTATCGTTTGTGGAAAAGGTGATGCCGAAGATATATTAGGTATTGTTCCCGATGGCAGCACGAAGAGTGGCTGGCATTCCATGGCGAAGCAAATTATGGCGCAATTCCCGCGTTTGAAAAAGATCATTAATACGAAGCGAGGACAAATTTCTGCATCGCAAAACACGCTTTCTGCCATGTCATTTGACGGGAAAGAGGTGTTGAAATCAGATACGGTTGAAATATCTCAAATTGTAGACCGAATCGGTGGCGGTGACGCATTCATGGCTGGCTATATCTATGGCAATTTGATTTATGGGGATGAAGCACAATCGTTAGCCTTTGGTGTCGCAGCCTCCGCATTGAAACATACCATAGAGGGCGATATCAATCGGGCCAATTTGGATGAAATTGAATTAGTAATGAAAGGCGACTTAAGTGGTCGTTTAAACCGATAATCATGGCAAGAAATAGCTCAACTGTTGTTTACCAACGTATTTCCGAAACTCCCATTGTTCCTTTGTTTTTCAATGCTGATTTGGGTGTAGCCCAGTCGGTGTTAAAAGCTTGTTACGATGGAGGCATTCGCGTGTTTGAATTCACGAATCGGGGAGCGGAAGCGCCAGCCATTTTTGCCAAATTAATCGACTTCTGTGAGAAGGAGTGTCCAGATTTGGTATTAGGTATCGGAACGATTTATGATGCCAAACAAGCGTCTGAATTCATCCAAATGGGAGCTGATTTTATGTTGCAACCCTTTACAACACCCGAGGTAGGTGAGATTTGTGCGAAACATGATATTCCATGGATGCCCGGCACGATGACCTTGACGGAGATTCGTAATGCGGAAGTTTTGGGAGCAAAAATCGTTAAAATATTTCCAGGAAATGTGGTAGGGCCGGGTTTTGTAAAAGCCATCAAAGGACCGATGCCGCATAGCAAAATCATGGTAACGGGTGGCGTAGAGCCCACACACGAAAGCATGAAGACTTGGTTTGATGCCGGAGCATCCGCGGTAGGAATGGGTTCTCAATTATTCCCGCCTGCCTTAATTGCCAAGCAAGATTACCAAAGTATTTCGAATACAATTAGTGATTTAATACACATTTATAAGGGCTTAAAATAACCCGAACAAACCCCTCTAAACCATGAATAAAATAGGAACGTATCGCTGGCGAATTTGTGCCTTGCTCTTTTTCGCGACAACGATCAACTACCTGGATCGCCAGGTGATTGGTCTTTTAAAGCCGGTTTTGGAAGACCAGTTTAATTGGTCGGAGACCGATTATTCCAACATCGTCATCACCTTCCAAGCGGCTTACGCGATCAGCTTATTGGGATTCGGAGGAATCATCGATCGCATCGGGACCAAATTGGGTTATACCATTTCGATTATCGTTTGGAGTATTGCGGCGATGTTGCATGCTTTGGCAACGGGCACTTTGAGTTTTGCGTTTATGCGTGGACTTTTAGGATTAGGCGAAGCAGGCAATTTCCCTGCTGCGATTAAGACAACGGCAGAATGGTTTCCGAAAAATGAACGTGCTTTAGCGACGGGAATATTTAATTCAGGCGCAAATATTGGGGCCGTTGCGGCGCCGATTATGGTGCCTTGGATTTTAGGTGTTTATGGTTGGGAAATGGCCTTTATTGTCACGGGAGCCATTGGATTTGTTTGGTTGATTTTCTGGTGGTTCTATTACGAAGTGCCATCGAAGCATAAGATGTTATCCAAAGAAGAATTTGATTACATTCATGCCGATAAGGAGGAGAAAGATGAGAATCAAGAACCCGTTAAATGGGCTCGTTTATTCGGCTTTAAACAAACCTATGCGTTTTTATTTGGCAAGATGTTGACAGATCCCATTTGGTGGTTTTTCTTATTCTGGTTGCCATCCTATTTCAATGAGCGTTTCCATTTGGATTTGAAAAAACCAAGTATGGAATTGATTATTGTCTATACGGCAACGACCATTGGTAGCATTGGTGGCGGATGGTTGTCTGGTTGGTTGATTAACAAAGGTTGGCCATCATTCAAAGCACGTAAATTCTCCATGTTAGGCTTTGCCTTGGCGGTTGTGCCAATTATGTTGGCGCGTTATTGCGATAACATCTGGCAGGCAGTTGCCTTGATTTCCCTTGCGGCGGCAGCGCACCAAGCATGGAGTGCAAACATCTATTCGATTGCGACGGATATGTTCCCGAAGAAAGCGGTGAGTTCGGTGATCGGAATCGGAGGAATGGCTGGTTCTGTGGGCGGTATTTTCTTCCCCATGATCGTGGGATTCTTGTTGGACAAATACAAATTAGCCGGTAATATCAACGATGGCTATAACATCATCTTCTTACTTTGCGGAAGTGCCTATGTATTGGCTTGGGGGATTATTTATACCTTGGCTCCCAAATTGGAAACTGCGAATATCGATTAGTTGATATAATTTTTTTATGCTCCCAGCGTTAGCTTTGGCAAACCTTTAAGGATTGCCAAAGCTTAAGCGTGGTGGATTTATTTCACTAAATACCTTCCTAACTGCTGGTTATACCATAAGTTATCATCGAAATCCTGTTCTTCGATAATTTTACCATCCTTCATTTTCACGAGCGTTACTCCGGACAAGTTCATCATTTTTCCTGTCTCATTGTGTTTACCTTGAAAATTCCAGTGCTTCACTAATTTATCTCCGTGACCCCAAACATCAATAAACGTGAATTTGATGTCGGTAAATGCAATCAAATATTGATTAAATGCCTTTTTGAAGCCCTCGATACCAGAAGCACGAATACCCTCTTTTTGATTCAATAAGATAACATCGCTTGCAAAATTTTTATCGTTTACGGCATCGATATCCCGTTGATTAAAGATTTTGTCCCAAGTATCCTTGTATAATTTAATGTTCGTGGCGATGTGATTTTCGGAATCGATTAATTCTTTGCACGATTTGTTGTTTTGAGCTTGTGCACTAAAACCCAAAAGAGCGAATAATAGAATTGCATATTTTTTCATGAGTACTTGATTTGATTGAACTCAAAACTACCCGAATCTGATTGAAGAATTGGGAATAAGATACCCTAACATGTTCCCTATTACTTAAATAGGAACAAGCTTATATGAATTAATGATTTCCTAATTTTTACTTAATATACAAAGATTGGGGACCTTGTACTTTTGGTAAACGAAAATACAAGCCATGCGGCCAACTTACAAGACAATCGTCATCTCCGACTTACACCTAGGGAGTAAGGGAGCAAAAGCCAAAGAAGTCAACGAATTTCTGAAGTCAAATTCCTGCCACCAGTTGATTCTCAACGGAGACATCATCGACGGATGGCAATTAAAAAAAGGAGGAACCTGGAAGAAGAAACATACTGGGTTTTTCCGCGCCGTGTTAAAAATGATGGACCACTTCGATACAGAGGTCATCTACTTACGCGGAAATCATGATGATTTCTTGGATCAAATCTTGCCCCTGAAAATTGGAAAGCAATTCTCCATTCGCCAAGATTACATGTTGGCCTCTCACGGCAAAAAATATTTCATTACCCACGGCGACATCTTCGATAGCATAACTAGCCAAATGAAATGGCTTGCCTATTTAGGCGACATCGGTTACACCTTTTTATTGTGGTTGAACAAGTGGTATAATCAATACCGATCCTGGCAAGGGAAACCCTATTATTCCCTATCTCAAGTCATCAAGCAAAAAGTAAAGGCGGCCGTAAATTTCATCTCGGATTTCGAAGAGAAATTAGCTGAATTAGCGAAAGCCAAAGGTGCCGACGGCATCATTTGTGGACACATTCACAAAGCGGAGATCAAGCAAATCGATGGGATTACCTACATGAACTCGGGTGATTGGGTGGAATCTTTAACGGCATTGGTTGAAACCCATTCGGGGGAATGGCTATTAATCGATTATCCAAGTTTTGATCTTAAATCTGAATTAACAGCCATATGGGCAGATTCATCTTTACCGTCCAAGGAGAAGGTCGCGGGCATTTAACCCAAGCGATTTCCTTAACCCAAATCGCACGCGAAGCGGGACACGAAGTGGTCGGCTATGCCGTAGGCTCTTTTGAAGGCAGAAAAATCCCGTCATTTTTTAGGGATTTCATCGGCGAGACGCCCTTCATTCAGTACGAAAGTCCTTCAATCAATTATGGTAAAGGGAAATCGGTCCAACTTGGTAAAACAGCGATGCAGGCTTTCACCAAATTTGGGACCTATTGGAAGAGTGCCTCGCAATTGGGGGAATTCATCGAGGATTTACAACCGGATGGAATCGTCAATTTCTATGAATCCATCACAGGTTTATATAATTTAAAATCGGGCGCTAAAATACCATGCATGTCGGTAGGTCATCAATACCTCCTGCTCAGCGAACATTTTGAATCCATTCCAGAAAAAGCGCTTGATCGTTATTTATTGAACCTGAATACACGGATTACGGCCATCGGCTCTCGCAAATTATTAGGATTATCTTTCCGCGAGTTGCCTAACGATAGCAAACGTAATATCATTGCTGTTCCGCCCCTATTGCGTCATGAGGTTAAGTCGATCCAAGCACAAGCGGGAGAACGCTGGTTAGCCTACTTAACTCATTACCGACTCGCCGATGAAATCATGGCTTGGTCGAAACAAAATCCGGAAGTTAAATTGGATTGCTTTTGGGATAATCCAACCATTAAGACGGAATATGCCTATTCAGATTCACTGACATTTCATCCCATTGATGCTGAGAAGTATTTGGATAAAATGACCCATTGCGCAGGTCTTATCTCGACCGCAGGATTTGAGTCGGTGGCTGAAGCCATGTACCTAGGCAAACCAGTAATGATGGTCCCTGTACCCAATCACATTGAACAAATGATCAATGCCCATGACGGTGTCTTATCAGGTGCTGGCGTTCGAGCACGTTCCTTTGATTTGAATATTTTCAAAGACTATTTACCACGCCACAAACCGGTTCAAGATACCTACCAGCACTGGGTTTCTCAGGCTAATTTTGGCTATCAATTGACCGATTTAATTCGTAAACCTGTTGCAAGTCCTACATTCAGCCCACGCAATGAAGGTGGCTTATCTACGAGTTGGTAAAAAATTTAATATTTGATTTTCAAGATTAATTGATAATATAGGCTTGAATTTAGTTACATAAAAGATGAAGTAGATGAGTCGTCCTAAAATAGGTTGACAGTTTTAGATTGATTTTAAGGGGTCGGAGAATATATTTTCTTCGACTCTTTTTCATGAATAAAGTTAGGGGTTTTCATGTTTAAATTTAGGTGGGGTCTCTC
>NZ_JBPXKP010000010.1:0-37882 GCF_054558675.1 Aquirufa sp. TARAVU-A1A | reverse complement strand
GCGACTACCGATAATTTAAAGCCTAAATTGTAATCACGCTGATTGCGCTTTTGAGGTCTGACTTGATCCTCTGATGTATTCTTTTCCATAAGTCGATTTTATGTCAACTTATTTTAGGACGGGACATAAGTACAAAAAAAGCCTCAGATTTCTCTGAGGCTTTTCTCTTAGTTGGCGGTCCGGACGGGACTCGAACCCGCGACCCCATGCGTGACAGGCATGTATTCTAACCAACTGAACTACCGGACCGTCTTGTAATTGGTGGCACAAAATTAGGGAAATTCTGCTTGGATGCAATAGATGCGTGAAAAAAAATATGAAAAAATTAGGGGCCGTGGGGATGCGCACGCTTATCCAACTGAAAATCACGGCTTTGGCGAATCAGCATACCTTCAATAAAAAATCAATTTCTTGATTCGCTTTATCAGTTCTATGCTTCCCATTTTCCTTTTTCCCCTGTACCTTTGATAAAGCTTGAATGATTACCCTAGGTAAACGAATAAACCCATCGACACCATGCATTTCCCTGCCAACTACGAATACCCGAACGCACCCTATTTCGCCGAATACTTGGATTTCCCCGCAGATGCAAATCTCTTTGAGGTATATGAAGCCCAAACGGCTGAAATCCTGCATATCTATCAGGGCCTAACAGAGCAAGACGGCAATTACGCCTACGCAACTGGCAAATGGAGCCTCAAACAAACCTTGGGACACATGATCGATACCGAACGCATCTTTTCCTACCGCGCCTTAGCGATCAGTCGGGGAGAGACGCAATCCCTACCCGGTTTCGACGAGAATGCCTACATGCTACAAGCTGGCTATGAAAACCAGACTTTGGCACAAGTCATCGAACAATACGAAGCGGTTCGCAAGGCCAATGTCTTGTTTATGAGCTCCTTGACAGAAACGCAGGCGAATCAATTAGGGCAGGCCAACGGTAATTCGATTTCCGTCCGAGCGCTGTGTTGGATGATCGCCGGACACGAAAAACATCATCTTAACGTCATTCGAGCACGATACTTTCCACATTTTTCTTAAATTGGGTCATGCAATTTTACAAATACCAAGGAACCGGAAACGATTTTGTCATCATCGACGACCGAAATCAAGCTTTTAACCTCGATACCCAAGCGATTGCGCAATTGTGCCACCGCCGATTTGGAATCGGTGCGGATGGCTTGATGTTGCTCCAAATGGCTGAAGGTTACGATTTCCGCATGGTTTATTTTAATTCCGACGGCACCGAGGGAACGATGTGTGGAAATGGCGGCCGTTGTTTGGTACGCTTTGCCGCAGATTTAGGCATCGTACAAGAAAAAGCACACTTTATCGCGGTGGATGGCCCGCATTTGGCCTATATCACACCCTCAACAATCTCCTTGCAGATGCAAGATGTGGCGAATATCGCACAGCACGATGACGATTATTTTACCAATACCGGCTCACCGCATGTGGTGCGTTACGTCCAACAGGTGCAATTCACCGACGTGAAGAACATCGGCGCAGCGATCCGTTATTCGGAGGCTTATCAAGGCCAACATGGCACCAACGTGAATTTCGTGGAGAAATTAGATCCCCAAACCCTCTTCGTTCGGACCTACGAGCGCGGCGTGGAAGACGAGACCTATTCCTGCGGAACGGGCGTGACGGCAGCGGCTTTGGTATCCAATACCACCAAAGGTATGCCTAGCCCCATTCAAATCAAGACTTTAGGTGGTGAATTAGCCGTGCAATTCGAAGGAAACAGCACAGACGGATTTACCCAAATATTTTTAATTGGCCCTGCCAAACACGTATTTACTGGAGAAATTTAAGCGATTAGAATATGACATTTGACGCAACGACCCAAGCAAACATCGACCAATGGTTAAACGGCCCCTATGACGCCGAAACCAAAACACAAATTCAAGCGATGATCGCTGCCGGCGAACAGACCGCTTTGACGGATTCCTTCTACAAATCCCTGGAATTTGGGACGGGCGGCATGCGCGGCGAGATGGGCGTGGGTTGCAACCGCATGAATCAATACACCGTGGGTGCTGCGACACAAGGTTTTGCGAATTACCTGAACAAATGTCTACCTAACCAAAAAATCAAAGTGGCGATCGCGCACGATTCCCGCAATAATTCTCCGGAATTCACGCGCATCGCAGCGAATATCTTCACCGCAAATGGCATTGAGGTCTATCTCTTCCCTGCCTTGCGCCCTACCCCGCAGCTATCGTTCACCGTACGCGAGTTGGGCTGCCAAGCCGGTTTGGTGATCACCGCATCCCACAACCCAAAAGAATACAATGGCTACAAGGCTTATTGGGCCGATGGCTCTCAGGTCGTAGCGCCGCATGACAAGAACATCGTTGCGGAGGTAAATGCCATTTCATCGGTTGCCGACATCAAATTTGAGGGCAATGATTCCCTTTTACATTTATTGGACGAATCCATCGATGCGGCATATTTGACAACCATCCAAGCGAATTGTCGGAAGCCAGACGTCATCCAACGTCAAAAAGACATTAAAATCGTCTTCTCTCCTATCCACGGAACGGGAATAACCTTAGTACCCAAAGCATTAGACCTATTAGGATTTGAGGCCGTTACGGTTGTGGAAGAGCAAGCGATTCCCAACGGAAATTTCCCTACTGTCGTATATCCTAATCCGGAGGAAAAAGAAGCGATGACTTTGGCCTTAAACAAAGCCAAAGCGATCGATGCGGATTTAGTGATTGCCACGGACCCTGACGCGGATCGCGTGGGTGCAGCCGTGAAAAATCAGCACGGCGAATGGGTACTGTTGAACGGTAACCAAATGGCCAGTTTGATTCTGTACTACCTATTGAAAGTAACAGATTTAAAAGGCAATGAATTTGTGGCCAAAACGATTGTGACCACGGATTTGATCGATAAAATGTGTACTTCCAAAGGCGTGCCATGTTACAATACCTTGACCGGATTTAAATACATCGCGCAGGTCATCCGCGAGTTGGAGGGCAAAGAAAAGTTCATCGGAGGTGGCGAAGAGTCCTACGGCTATTTAATTGGCGATGCAGTCCGCGACAAAGACGCGGTGGCCTCCTGTGCCATGATCGCAGAATTAACGGCTTACGCGAAAGATCAGGGCAAATCCCTGTTCGACTTCTTAGCCGAAATGTACATTGAGAATAATTTCTATTACGAAGGCTTAATTTCCCTAACCAAAAAGGGCAAAGCTGGTGCTGAGGAAATCAAGCAAATGATGATCAATTTGCGTTCAAATGTTCCTGCATCCGTGGCGGGTTCTAAACCGGTAACCGTATTGGACTACGAAGGCCTCGTTTCGACGGACCTTTTGACGGGCAAACAAACGCCTATCACCGTTGGCCGTGGCATCGAAGCCTCCAATGTAATCCAACTCATCCTTGCAGATGGCTCCAAAGTCTCCGCGCGTCCATCCGGCACAGAACCGAAGATTAAGTTCTATGTATCGGTGAATGCTCCTTTGGCATCCGCAGCTGATTTCGATAAGACCTTTGCTGCTTTGCAGGAGAAGGTTGGGGTGATTCAGAAGGATCTGGGGTTAGTTTAGAGGTTAGAAGTTAGAGGTTAGAGGTAAGAGGTAAGAGGTAGGAGATTTGGCTTTGGAAAACTTTGTAGAGACGCGATACTTCGCGTCTTTTTTTATGTTCAGAATAGAGCTTTTTAATTAACCAAGAACCTGATTTTCATTATCAGTTTTCTACTTCTATTACATTTCTAATAGCTAGTAATTGCGTGCATGAATCTAACTGATATACCTGCACGCTATTATTTCGACACATCTATTTTTGGTGGTTATTTTGATGATGAATTTTCAGCGGAAACACGTGCCCTTTTTAACCAAGTCAATGAAGGGAAAATTATTTGTTTATTTTCAGATTTAATTGCGAAAGAATTAAATTCGGCTCCTAGCAGAGTTAGAGAACTTTTCGACAATTTACCTACACAATCCAAGGAGAGTTTACTCGTAAACCAAGAGATCGCAATTCTAGCGGAAGAATACATAAATCAAAAAGTGGTAGGAAAGACAAGTAGAGACGACTGCATACACATTGCTACAGCTACAATATATCATGCAAATGCACTTGTAAGTTGGAACTTTAAACATATCGTAAATTCGAATAGAATTATCGGATACAATCAAGTAAATTCACTGCATGGTTTGCCTGAAATAACTATTAAATCTCCAAGAGAAATCATATGAAAACTACCGAGGGTACTATAAAAGGCTATCATTGTGTAAAATCATTTCGAAGAATTAAAACTCGAATTAGCAAAGAATTAGAAGGGCTTTCAAATGAACAAATCCTCCAATATATTCAGGAAGGAAGCAAAGAGTTTCATGAGAAAATGAAGAAACTAAAATAATGTAGAGACGCGATACTTCGCGTCTAAATAGACAGGACCATGTAGAGACGCGATACCTCGCGTCTTTTTTCTTTATAACCCCAGGTTTGAACCTGGGGACTAGACGCGAGGTATCGCGTCTCTACAAAAATCGCCAACGTAAATTACGCCAACTTAAACTCACTCGTAAAGTGGAATTCAATCTCGGGATTATTCGTTTGGTTCATGCGAAGAATCCAGTCGGATTCCGCTAAGAACACGTAATTGCCATCCTTGTCTTGCGCGATGTTTTGGCCCTTCAAACGAACGAATTCTTGTAGTTTTTTCGGGTCTTCGGAGGTGATCCAACAAGCTTTTGTCACCGACATGCCATCAAAGCGACATTTCGCGCCATATTCATGCTCCAAACGGTATTGAATAACCTCATACTGCAGGTCTCCAACCGTTCCCACAATCTTCCGATTACCCAATTGGGGTTGCGTAAATAACTGGGCAACACCCTCGTCGGTGAGCTGATCGATCCCCTTCTCCAATTGCTTGGATTTCATTGGATCCAAATTGATCAATTCCTTGAAAATCTCCGGCGAGAAGCTCGGGATTCCTTGGTAGTTCATCACCTCCCCTTCGGTCAGCGTATCGCCAATTTTAAACGTACCCGTATCGTACAAACCGATTACATCCCCCGGGAATCCTTCCTCCACGACCTCTTTATCCTGCGCCATGAAATTATAAGGATTCGCGAAGCGAACGTTCTTCTTCAAACGAATATGTTGGTAAAAGGTATTGCGATGAAACACGCCCGAACAAATGCGCAAGAACGCAATCCGGTCACGGTGCTTCGGATCCAAATTCGCGTGAATCTTAAATACGAATCCTGTAAATTTCTTCTCATTGGGTTCCACCACACGCACATCCGTACCACGTGCTTGGGTGGGAGGAGCGATTTTGGTAAACGTATCCAACAATTCTTGGATACCAAAGTTATTGACCGCCGAGCCAAAAAACACCGGCGCCAAATCACCTCGTAAATATTCTTCTCTGTCAAAGGTTTCGTAAACGCCCTCGATCAAATCAACATCTTCACGTAACTGGTTCGCATCACGCTCACCCACACGCGCATCCAATTCCGGGGTTGCGATATCAACCGACACGACATTCTTTTCAATCTTTGTTTTATTCGCTGAGAACAAGTTCAGGGAACGATCCAACAAATGGTAAACGCCTTTGAAGTTTTGGCCCATATTAATTGGCCACGTCAACGGACGTACCGAGATGCCTAATTTCTGTTCTAATTCGTCCAGTAGATCAAACGGGTTTTGGCCCTCACGGTCCATTTTATTGATGAAAATAATCACGGGCGTCTTGCGCATGCGACAAACTTCCATCAATCGTTCTGTTTGTTCCTCGACACCCTTCACGCAGTCAATCACCAAAATCACGGAATCCACGGCCGTCAAAGTCCGATAGGTATCCTCCGCAAAGTCCTTGTGACCCGGCGTATCCAAGATGTTAATTTTCACATCATTGTACTCAAAAGTCATCACGGACGTCGCCACCGAGATCCCTCTTTGGCGCTCGATTTCCATGAAGTCGGAGGTCGCCCCCTTCTTAATTTTATTCGATTTTACAGCACCTGCCGTTTGAATAGCCCCTCCAAAGAGTAGCAATTTTTCTGTCAGGGTTGTTTTTCCCGCATCGGGGTGAGAGATGATACCAAAGGTCCGTCGTTTGGCAATTTCCGCGTCAAGCTTTTGCATAATGATAAATCAAGCTGCAAAAATACGCCAAAAATAACTCTTTGGCAAACGATGTAGAGACGCGATACTTCGCGTCTGAAACCAAAATGTAGAGACGCGATACTTCGCGTCTGAAACCAAAATGTAGAGACGCGATACCTCGCGTCTGAAACCCAAACTGTAGAGACGCGATACTTCGCGTCTGAAACCCAAACTGTAGAGACGCGATACTTCGCGTCTGAAACCAAAATGTAGAGACGCGATACTTCGCGTCTGAAACCAAAATGTAGAGACGCGATACTTCGCGTCTTATAAAACAATAGACGCGAGGTATCGCGTCTCTACAATAATCGGCGCGAAAAGCGCCTCAACCTTTGGCAAAGCGCGAAGCTTTGCCAAAGAGAAAAAGCCCATAAAAAAAGCCCCTAACTCAGGGGCTTTTCCATTACTCTCTCGTATTCAAGTGCGACTTCGGTCGGCCGTACAAGAAGTAGACCACCAAACCAAACACCAACCATGCTAACGCGAATAGTTGGGCTGTCCGACCTAAATTCAAAATCAAAAAGGTATTCACCAAGATTCCCAAAGGAGCCACAATGTTCAAACCTGAAACCTTGAATGGACGATCACGGTTTGGATCGCGGAAACGTAAAATCCATACCGCTAAACAAACCATCGTAAAGGCAAATAAAGTACCAAAGCTTGTCATATCACCCAATAATGAAATTGGGGTAAAACCAGCTACGATCGAAACCACAGCACCTACTAATATCGTCGATTTCCAAGGTGTCTTGAACGTCGGGTGAACCTCCGCAAAGAACTTGGGCAATAATCCATCCTTCGCCATGCCTAAGAAGACACGCGTTTGGCCTAACATCATCACCAACATCACCGAAAGCAAACCTGCTGTCGCCGCTGCCGTAATCAAAAATACCGCCCAGGGCTGACCTGAAGCCTCAAATGCATACGCAACCGGTGCTTTCAACGCCGGACCCGTGATGTCTTTGTAGTTAATCATACCGGTTAACACCAAAGAAACTGCGATGTATAGAATCGTACAGATCAACAACGATGCAATGATCGCGAATGGCATATCTTTCTTCGGATTGATCGCCTCACCCGCTTGGGTTGAAACCGCATCAAATCCAATGTATGCAAAGAAAATCGCCGACGCACCTGATATGATACCACCCCAACCATACGCTGGCAACATCTCACCATTCTCATGTTGTACCAACGTTTCCTCCGGAATAAATGGAGTCCAGTTAGCCACATTAATGTAAAACGCACCCATGATGATCACAAACAAGATCACCGCTACTTTCAAGACCACGATTAAATTGTTCGCACTCGCCGCTTCTTTGATCCCTTTAACCAAGATCCAAGTCACAAACCAAACAATCACCAAGGCCGGTAAATTCACCGCAGCACCGCCAAATGACACCGGGTCATTGGTTAAGTTTTCCGGCAAATGTAGCCCAAAGAGGTGCAAGAGTTTATTAAAATAGCCCGACCACGATACTGCAACGGTCATCGCACCCATGGCGTACTCGAGGATAAGTCCCCAACCGATAATCCAGGCAAACAATTCACCTACGGTTCCGTAAGCATAGGCATAGGCACTACCCTCTACCGGTAACATCGCCGCAAATTCGGCATAGCAAAGCGCGGCAAAAATACAGCCGATACCTGCAATAATGAATGAAATCGCTAAGGCAGGTCCTGCGTGAAAATGCGCGGCTGTTCCTGTTAATACAAAAACACCCCCACCAATAATCGCACCGATACCAATCGCCGTTAGGCTCCATTTTCCCAATACGCGCTTGAGCTCGCTTTTTTGCATGTCTTGCTCAAACATGTGCATGGGTTTCTTTCTCCAGATACTGTTGTTCATAGTTGATTAATTTGTTGGAATATATAAATGCCGGTCACCCTTTCGAGCAACCGGCATGAGAACTTATTTCTTTGGTTTCGAAGATGTTCCTAAGTCGATTACGATTGGCGCCGCTACAAAAATAGAAGAATATGCACCAAATACAACCCCGACGAACATCGCGAATGAGAATCCACGTAATACATCACCTCCGAAAATCAATAACACCGTTACTACCAAGAATACCGTTGTTGCTGTCATCACCGTACGTGACATCGTATGGTTAATTGACTCATTGATCGTTTTGATCATCAAGGCCTTATTACCCAAATCTGGATTCACACCGATTTCCTCACGGATACGGTCAAATACGACCACGGTATCGTTAATTGAATAACCAATAACCGTCAAGACCGCCGCGATGAATACTTGGTCAATTTCCAATTCGAAACCGAACAAACGAACGATACCTACCATACCCAATACCACTAACGTATCGTGTAACAAGGCAACAATACCGCCTAATGAATATTGCCACTTACGGAAACGAATCAAGATGTAAATAAAGATCGCAATCAATGCATAGAAAATCGATACAAAAGATTGCATCAAAATATCATCCGCAACTGTTGCGCCTACTTTCGACTCCGACAATACTTTTGGAGAAGCTGAGGCAAAATCCTTCAAACCTGTTTCCAATGCCGAACGTACTTTGTTGTTCGCAACAATCGACTCATCTTCTACTAAGTAAGAGGTAGTCACCTTCAATTTCGTAGGACCGTTGAAAGTCTTCACCTCTACGCCTTTTCCACCGAAATCATCCGCCAAAGCTTCTTTTACTTTATCCGTAGGAACTGCTTGGTTAAACTCAACCACATACGAACGTCCACCTTTGAAGTCCACACCTAAGTTGAAACCACCTTGCATAATCACAACGATCGCACCTGCAGCGATTAACAACCAAGAGAACCAGTATGAATACTTACGTTTTCCGATGAAATCAAAGTTCATGCCTTTGAACAAATCACGTGAGATAAATGTCTCAAACGTCATTTCTTTCTCTTTACCAGCTTTGATCGCACGTTTTGCCATCCAATCTACCAACAAGTGTGAAATATAAACCGCAGTAAATACTGATGTAACCAAACCGATACAAAGCGTTACCCCAAATCCTTTCACAGAACCTGAACCGAAGATGATCAAAATCACACCGATCAATACCGTCGTGATATTACCATCCAAAATCGCGCTTAATGCTTTCTCGTAACCTACATTGATTGCTTCTAATAAACCTTTTCCTTTGTGTAACTCCTCACGAATACGTTCGTTGATCAATACGTTGGCATCCACCGCCATACCCAATGTCAACACGATACCTGCGATACCTGGCAAGGTCAAAGCGGCTTGGATTTGAACCAATACACCCGCGATGAAGAATACGTTGAAGAACAAAGCCAAATTCGCCATCCAACCTGGAGCGCCATAGTAACCGACCATGAATACGATAACCAATAACAAACCTAATAACATCGACATGTATCCTTGGTTGATCGCCTCCGCACCCAAAGATGGACCTACGAATGCATCTTCCACGATACGTGTTGGAGCTGGCAATTTACCTGCTTTCAATACGTTCGCTAAATCTTTTGCTTCCTCTACCGTGAAACTTCCTGAGATCGAAGAACGACCGCCTGGAATTTCTCCGTTAATTACTGGAGCAGAATACACGTAACCATCTAATACAATCGCAATACGACGACCGATGTTCGCGCCTGTCAAGTTTTTCCAGATACGAGCACCTGTTCCGTTCATGGACATCGTTACTTCAGCACGACCTGTTTGGTCAAAATCTTGTGCAGCATCTGTAATCACATCACCTTCCAAAGGAGCCTTTTGGCCTTCCGCTTGTTTCAAAGCTTCCAATGCTAAAATCTCATCGCCATTCGTTGCAGGAACACCTTTCGCTGCCCAAGCAAATTTCAAATTCGCTGGGAAGAAACCTTTCACATCTGCACGACGGAATAATGCGTTTACACGCGCTGTATCTTTTACATAAACACCGATACCGTTACCCATTTGGATAAACAATTTCGTCAAAGCAGAACCTGATGTATCTGCCTTTGCTTTTCCTGCTGAATCCTTCGCAGGAGCTGCTAATTGAGATGCCAACGCATTCGTTGCTGTATCTTTCGCCGCCGGAGCTGCTGCTGAAGCCGCAACGGCTGGAGCTTTCGCCTCACGCTCTAAAATCGCGCCTAACGCATTTAAACCTGAACCATATTCGTTCAATTCATAACACTCAACAAATTCTAATTTCGCTGCACCGGATAATAATTTACGTGCACGCTCTGGGTTCTCTACCCCTGGCAATTCTACTTGAATACGGTTTGAACCTGGTAAACGTTGGATGTTTGGGTTCGCAACACCAAATTTGTCAATACGCGCTTGGATAATTTTGTATACACGATCTACCGCTCCGTCGATCTCCGCATCAATCACACGCTTCACTTGCGCATCTGATGAAGTAGAAGAGATTTTTCCACGGTTAACCGAGTTTGAGAATACAGAAGCCAACGATTGCTTCGGAGCAATACGCGCAAATGCCTCGTAGAACAACTCATTAAACGATGACGTCGAAGTCGCTTGTGCAGCACTTGCCTCTGCTAAAGCCTTCTCGAAATTCGGGTCGTTTGATTGTCCAGAAAGAGCACGCAAGATTTCTACCGGAGAAACCTCTAATACCGCGTGTAAACCACCTTCTAAGTCAAGACCTTTTTGCAAAGCATATTGCGTAACTTCTTGTAAGGTATATCCGATGTAAACCGGTTGTTTCCAAAGGGAATCAATGAAATGCAAACGCTTCGCTGCATCTACTTTGCCATCGGCTGTAGTCGCATATTGAATGGCTTGTTCTTTTAATTGGTTTGACTTCCATGTAAACGATAGGAAGAAAATACATAAGGCTGAAATAATCGTAGACAGCCAAATAACGGCACTTTTGTAACGCATAACTTTAAATTAAATTGTAAATAAAAATTGTAAATGAATGGTGAGTAGTGAAAGGTAGCGCATAAATCCGGACTATTTTCCTCCGGACTTCGGACTACCTCCCTTCGGACTCATACTCACGGCGCCAGCGTGGCAATAAATTGAGTTAATAAAATTCGCATGAATTGCGTCCGATGGACCACCGAAGGCAATTTAATGGATGAGGAAGAAACCTTCGCGATGATTACCTGAAGGCTTGGAAATACAAAATCCTGTGGAAAATCGAGTTGGGTGCTAGAGCTTGTTTGGTATACATGCTGTTCCGCAACTTGAATCGTCTTTTGTTGTTTCTCCGTTTTTACCTTTGCTTGGTCGGCCTTAACGAACGTTATTGGTTTAGCCACGAGCCAAAACAGCACGGGCATAAACAACAATAAATGAAATACGTTTACCTTCTTTTGCATGATAAGTAGCAAAAATAGGATAATTTTCTTAGAAATCAATTCGGAATGGAATTTTCGTAAATTTGCCTTTCGAAAAAATCGCCATGTTCAATTATTTAGAACCACATTACGTTCAAGCTTTTATCCAAGCTGCCCTCGCGGAGGACATTGGCGATGGAGATCACACCTCCCTTTCCACCGTCCCTGCTGATGCGACAGGTACGGCGCAATTGCTCGTGAAAGACCGGGGAATTCTCGCAGGGGTAGAATTAGCCTTGGCGATTTTCAAGGAAGTGGACGCGGCCCTACAGGTGAAAGTCTTCATCCACGATGGCATTTGGATCGAACCGGGTCAAGTCGTTTTGGAAGTAACAGGTTCCTCCCAATCCATTTTAAAAGCAGAACGTTTGGTATTAAACTGCATGCAAAGGATGTCGGGAATCGCGACATACACGCGCTCATTAGTTAATATTTTAGAAGGTACGCGTACCAAATTATTGGATACGCGGAAGACGACGCCCAACTTTCGTTTGGCGGAAAAATGGGCCTGCAAGATTGGTGGCGCAGTAAATCACCGCTATGGCTTGTTCGACATGATCCTGATCAAAGACAATCACGTCGACTTTGCGGGTGGAATCAAATCGGCTTTAGAAAAAGCATTTACCTACAATGCGTCCTTACCAGAACCTTTAGCGATTGAAATCGAAGTGCGCAACGAAGACGAATTAGACCAGGTATTGGCTATCGGCGGCGTTCAACGTATCATGTTGGACAATTTCAGCCCCGATCGCCTCCGCGCTGCCATCCGAAAAATTGACGGTCGGTTCGTAACCGAAGCCTCCGGTGGAATTAATGAACAAACACTCCGCGCCTATGGCGAAACGGGAGTAGATTACATATCTGTAGGTGCCTTAACGCACCAAGTGAAAAGTTTAGACCTTAGCCTCAAAGCGAAATGAATTTAATCGACGAAGCCAAATCCGTTGGGTACATCGCCCGCTCGACCCCCAAAGGTGTTGAGTTAATTACCGAAATCCAGCGCCTGAAAAAGGAGAAAAACGCTGTGATTTTAGCTCATTATTATGTGGATGGAGAAATCCAAGAATTAGCTGATTATGTTGGCGATTCCCTCGGTTTGTCCCAAGCAGCGGAAAAAACAGAGGCCGATTTAATCGTCTTCTGTGGCGTGCATTTCATGGGTGAAACAGCTAAAATCCTAAACCCAAGCAAAAAGGTGGTGGTTCCCGACTTCAACGCGGGATGTTCTTTAGCGGATTCGGTTCCTGCTTCGGAATTCGCAGCCTTAAAAGCAGCCCATCCCGATGCTATTGTCGTTTCCTATATAAACTGCTCAGCCGAAATTAAGGCGATGACCGACATCATTTGCACCTCGTCCAATGCGGTCCAAATCGTCGAGTCCATTCCAGCGGATCGTGAAATCATCTTCGCACCGGATGCGAATTTAGGTCGCTACGTGGCACACAAAACCGGTCGGGAATTGATTCTGTGGGAAGGTGCTTGCATGGTGCACATCGATATTTCGTTGGAGAAATTAGCGGCCTTGAAAAAGGAATACCCAGACGCTTTGTTGATCGCCCACCCAGAATGCAAGGAAATCATCTTGAAAGAAGCGGATTACGTAGGCTCTACGACTGCTTTGTTGAAATACGTGGAAACCTCCTCAAACTCAACGTTCATTGTAGCTACCGAGGCAGGCATCATGCACAAAATGAAGCAAGCTGTGCCACACAAGCATTTGATTCCGGCACCGTCGAATGAACAAAACACCTGTGCGTGTTCCGAATGTCCTTACATGAAAATGAATACTTTGGAGAAGTTGTACAATGCCTTGTACTACGAATTACCTGAAATCAATTTGGAAGAATCCATCCGCGTGCCGGCGTATAAGGCGCTGAAGGCGATGTTGGAGATTTCTGCTTAGTTTAGACGCGATACTTCGCGTCTATAGACTCTTTGGCAAAGCTTACAGCATTGCCAAAGTTTGAGGCGCTTTGCGCCGATTCCCCAGACTAAAGTCTGGGGTTATAACCTGGGGAGTTGACGCGAGTATCGCGTCTCTACACGTCTAGCTCAAACATCGCCTCAATCTCCACCGGGATATTATCCGGCAATGTCCCCATACCCACGGCAGAGCGAACACCGATGCCGTTTTCTTCGCCCCAAACTTTGGCAAATAATTCTGAACAGCCATTAATCACATAGGGATGACGTAAAAAATCATCCGTCGCATTCACCATCCCCAACACCTTAATTACACGTTTTACCCGATTCAAGGAACCTAATTGTGCCTTTAAAGTGGCTAAAATGGTTAGACCCACTTGTTGGGCAGCAAGCTTTCCCGCCTCGATGTCCATATCTGCACCGATCCGACCGATGATCAAGGACGAAT
Organism: Aquirufa sp. TARAVU-A1A; assembly: GCF_054558675.1. Classification (NCBI taxonomy): domain Bacteria; kingdom Pseudomonadati; phylum Bacteroidota; class Cytophagia; order Cytophagales; family Flectobacillaceae; genus Aquirufa; species Aquirufa sp. TARAVU-A1A. The sequence continues at coordinate 24,067 of NZ_JBPXKP010000010.1, read as the reverse complement.
CTGGCAAGACGGGTCCGTGACCTGACACATAATAGAATTCGCCTACCTGCAAACCCGGTTTATAAACCCCTAAAGGTTTCGGTGCAGGAGGTAAAACTAGGCCTAAAGCCGCAAAACGTTCTTCGGGTGTTTGCATTATTTCTTATGTAATTGAAGGATAATTTCAGAAATTAAGCCGGTCCATCCCGTTTGATGATTCGCCCCCAAGCCCTTTCCGGTATCTCCGTCAAAGTACTCAAAGAACAAATGGGAATCTTCATGTAATTTCTCATGCCCATCGTACATCGGCACAACGCCCTTTTCATTCGGCACAAACATGGCCAATAAGCGACGAGAAACGCCCTCAGCAGCATCTTTAATATTCATCATTTCGCCGGAATTCGTAGGGAATTCCACCTCATAATCCGAACCATAATAATCAGAGAACTTGCTCAAGGAATCCAAAATCAAATAATTCATCGGAAACCAAATCGGGCCACGCCAGTTGGAGTTCCCCCCAAACATACTGCCCGTCGACTCCGCCGGCGTATAATCCACCTGCAGCGTTCCGCCTTCAAAGGCAAATATATACGGATGCTCTTTATGATATTTCGATAAGGAACGAATGCCATAATCCGATAAAAATTCCGTCTCATCAAACATCCGCTTCATAATCATCTTCATCCGGTGACCACGCAAGATCGAAAGCAAACGACTCTCCCCTTTGCCCGGCTCATACCAGCGCGAAATCAAACTCGCCAAATCTGGTCGGTTGTTCAATACCCATTCCACACGACGTTTGAAGGCTGGTAATTTCTCCAACATATCCGAGGTCAACACCTCAACGGCAAATAGCGGAATCAAGCCCACCATCGAACGAACTTTTAATAATTCAGCAGACCCATCTTCCTTATGCAACATGTCATAATAGAATTGGTCGTCTTCATCCCATAAGTTTAACTTATCCCCACCGATCGACTGCATCGCACCGGCGATATGCAAGAAATGTTCGAAGAATTTGGACGCCATGTCTTGGTAAACGGGGTTTTCCAAGGCGATCTCACAGGCAATGCGCAACATATTTAAGCTGTACATCGCCATCCAACCGGTTCCATCCGCTTGTTCCAAGTGTCCACCCGTAGGCAATTGTGCCGAACGGTCAAACACCCCAATGTTATCCATTCCCAAGAAACCACCTCCAAAGATGTTATTTCCTCCCTCGTCTTTCAAATTCACCCACCAGGTGAAATTCAGCAATAATTTATGGAAAATACGCTCTAAGAATACGACATCCCCTTTACCCCCATTCATCTCCTTGTCGATCTCATAAACCTTCCAAGTCGCCCATGCATGCACCGGAGGATTCACATCCGAGAATGACCATTCATAGGCCGGAATCTGCCCATTCGGGTGCATGTAATATTCGCGCAGAATTACGGCTAATTGGCGTTTAGCAAAATCCGGATCCAAACGTGCCAAAGGCAAAGTATGGAAGGCCAAATCCCAAGCCGCAAACCATGGATATTCCCATTTATCGGGCATTGAAAGGATATTCGCCGCATACATATGGCGCCAGGTGCTGTTCCGACCGAGCTTCCGAGAAGCATCCGGTTTTGGCATGGCAGGATCCCCTTTGATCCACTCGAATACATTGTAATAATACCATTGTTTGGTCCACAACATACCCGCATAGGCCTGACGCTGCAAATTACGCATGCTCGCGTCCTGAATATCTTTTTGTAAATCTGCGTAAAAATCGTCCGCATCTTTCAATCGGGCTGCATAGATTTCATCAAAATCCGCGAAGGGTTCACGCAATGTCAAAGTCGTCAAACGCAAACGAAACACCTTCTTCCCTCCCGCCGGAATCTTGGCAGAATAACGCACAGATGCTTTGGTCCCAATATGATTCGGGTTTACCGCATGTTTATTTTTATTAACGATGTAATCGTTGATGCCATCTTTCGTGAAATGGGAAAGATTCGGCGAACCGTGTAAGCGCTCGAAATTGGTCTCATTGTCACAAAACAAGAACTCATCCGCATCCTCTGCATATAATTTAAAGCGGCCTACGACGCGATGATCTACCTCGATAAAGGAATGACCTACACCCGTCAACATCGGTTTATAATTATACTTTTCGTAGCCCCAGCACCAGGTATTCCGGTACCAAATCGTTGGCAAAACCGTGATCGGCGCCGCGACTTTCGAACGGTTTTCCACCGTTACTTGAATTAAAATATCTTGTTCATCCCCTTTGGCATATTCCATGGAGATGTCGAAAAACTCATTTTTATCGAAGATGCCCGTGTCCATCAACTCGTATTCCGGCTCTAAACGGCTGCGTTTTTTACTTTCGTCGATGAGTTTTTGATAGGGAAATGTTTGCTGCGGATACTTATACAGCATTTTTTGATACGAGTGCGTGGGCGTAGAATCTTGGTAATAATACAATTCCTTCACGTCTTCCCCGTGATTGGATTCATTACCCGTTAGGCCAAAAAAGCGTTCTTTTAAGATATGATCGCGGTGATTCCAAAAGGCAAAAGCAAAACAAACATGTTGTTTATTATCAGAAATTCCCCCGATTCCCTCTTCACCCCAGCGATAGGCTTTCGAGCGAGCCATGTCATGTGAAATCGTCTCCCAGGCATTTCCGCTGGCTGAATAATCTTCACGAACCGTACCCCACTGACGCTCTGTCAAGTAAGGCCCCCACTTTTTCCATCCTTTATTATCGTTACGAAGACTCAGTCGTTCGCGTTCAGCTCCCTTATTTGACATAAATTAATAAATGCTTAGGTGTTGATATGTAAGTAAACAACAAATATAGAATTTTTGGCGAAATTACCTTTTGTAGAAAAAGGACAAATGCGCAAGGAATGCAGGTGTTGTTCCGCTTTCTTTTTATATTCGAAATTCTAAATCAACAAAATGAAAAAACTGACTTACCTCCTATGCCTATTAGCCTTTGTGGCGTGTAAATCCGGCGATGACAAAAAAGAATTGAGCACGCTTGTCGACAATTACTACGAGGAACAACTGAAACTCAATCCCGTTTCTGCCACAGCGAATGGCGACAATCGCTACAATGACCAATTAACCATCACGTTCACGGATTCACACTTAGCCAAAGTCAAAGCTTTATTGGAAAAAACGCAGGCAAGTTTAAACGAGATCGATCGGGAGAAATTGGATGCCAATGATCAAATCACCTTTGATATGTTGAAGCGCGATGTCGAATTAGGCTTGGAAGGCTTGACCTATCCTGACAATTTAATGCCATTGAACCAATTTTATGGCTTTCACTTGACGTTTGCGCAATTAGGTAGCGGTTCTGTAATGCAACCCTTTGCCACGAAAAAGGATTACGAGAATTGGGAAAAACGGATGCACATCGGAGCTGCTAGCTTAGATTCAAGCATCGTTTATTTCAAAAAAGGTGTCACGGCGAATGTCGTTTTGCCAAAGACTTTGGTGGAAAAAATCATTCCACAATTGACCTCATTCCATGTCCAAGACATCAAACAAAGTACCTTTTATGGCCCGTTGAATCATTTTCCGAAGGATTTCACGGCGGCTGATAAAGCTAAATTTACCAAAGAATACACGCAGATAATCCAGTCGGAGATCATCCCCGCCTATGCTCGATTAGCCAAATACTTACAAACGGAATACCTTCCAAAATCTCGTTCCACGAGTGGCATTTCGGCGATTCCCAATGGAGCGGCGTATTATCAATATTTGATTAAAGTATTAACGACGACCGATAAGCCAGCCGATGAAATTTACCAAACAGGTTTGGCTGAAGTGAAGCGCATTCGGACGGAAATGGAGAAGACCAAACAGGCCGTCGGATTCCAAGGAGACTTAAAAGCATTCTTTGAGTACATGCGATCCGACAAAAAATTCATGCCTTATCATACGCCAGCGGAGGTCTTAGCAGCATTTGAAACCATTCACAAAAAAATGGAACCGGCTTTGAAGACGATGTTTGGCCGCGTTCCCAAAACACCATTTGAAATCCGACAAACCGAGGCATTCCGTGCGGCATCGGCTTCGGCGGAATATTTCCAAGGATCAGAAGATGGCACACGTCCAGGTATTTTCTATGTACCAATTTTGGATGCAAGCAAATTCAATACCACATCGGGCATGGAAAGTTTATTCTTGCATGAGGCGATTCCTGGGCATCATTACCAAGTGAGTCTCCAACAAGAAAATAGCCAATTGCCGAAATTTCGTCGTTTTGGGGGGAATTCTGCCTATGCCGAAGGTTGGGCCCTCTACACAGAAAGCCTTGGAAAAGAGTTGGGCCTATACACCGACCCTTACCAATACATGGGTGCTTTAGGCGACGAAATTCACCGGGCGATTCGCTTAGTGGTGGATGCGGGTATGCACTCGAAAAACATGACCCGCGAGGAAGCCATCAAGTACATGATGGACAATGAGCCTATTTCAGAACAGGGGGCAACAGCAGAAATTGAACGTTATATGGCGATTCCAGCGCAGGCGCTTTCTTATAAAATTGGGGCATTGAAAATCCGCGAGATTCGTGAACGCTTGAGCAAGGAATTAGGACCGAAATTTAAGCTTTCCGATTTCCACGATGAAATCCTGAAAGATGGCAATATGCCGTTGGATGTGATGGAAAGTAAAATGAATCGCTGGGCGAAAGGATTGTAGGCATTTTCCTTTGGCAAACCTTAGAGGATTGCCAAAGTTAAGACGCGATTTCGCGTCGACTCCCCCCAGGCTGTAGCCTGAGGCTATATATTTTAATAACCCCAGGCTTCAGCCTGGGGATTTACACATGATCAACCTCACCACCACCTTCTCCATCCCGCGCGCTACGCACCTGATGGGACCGAACAGCCAAATCCTGTGCATCGGATCTTGTTTTGCAGAAAACATAGGCAAGCGTTTGGATCAATTGCCTTTGGAAGTATCTAATCAGGCTTTGGGTACGATGTTCCATCCACTGAACATTTTGCAGGGATTACGTGAGCAAAATTTACAAGCCAGCGATTTATATCAGCAAGGGAATTTTTATGTCCATCCGGATTTTCATTCGCAATTTATGGGCGAGAATCCCACGGATTTTTTAACGAGACTCGCAGAAATTAAGTCGAAAACAATCGCATTTTTAAAGTCTAGTAATTTCCTGATTATCACCTGGGGGACGGCATTTTATTACGAGGATCAAATCTTGAGAAGGGCGATAGCCAATTGCCATAAACAGGCCGCATCCCGATTTGTGAAGAAACAGAGCACGGTGCAAGAAATTTGTTTGGCCTATGAAAGCTTTTTGCGGGAAAACCCATTGCAAAAAATCATCCTCAGCGTTTCACCCGTCCGACATACACGCGACGGGATACCCGAAAATGCAACATCAAAAGCCATTTTGCGCGTGGCGGCAGATACTTTGGCAAAGAAATTCCCGGATCAAGTGAGCTATTTCCCCGCTTATGAAATCATGATGGACGAATTACGCGATTACCGATTTTACCAGTCGGACATGATTCATCCCACCGAGCAAGCGGTGGAATACACTTACAAGCGTTTCAAACAGGCACATTTCGAGGATGAATTATTGGATATCGCCAAAAAATGGGAAGAAATGCTACGAACCCTTGAACACCGACCGCATCCCTTGCAGTATGCGCAACATCGTGAAATATTATTGCGACTGCGGAAGGAAATCGAGGATGCCAAATCGAGTGTTGATTCATCCAAGTTATTGGCAAAAATAGACCAACAAATATTGGCCTTATCTTAAGACAAAGCCCTATATTTGAGGTTTGAAAGGAAAGAACGTATTATGGGAGAATTGAGTGTAACGAAAGAAATCATCTTAGGTGCGTTGAGCACGGTCCAAGAACCCGATCTGAAAAAGGATTTGGTGACTTTGGGTATGATTAAAGATATTGAACTGGGCGTAGGTGAAGTTCGCTTCACGGTCGTTTTGACCACACCTGCATGTCCGCTGAAGGAGAAAATCAGACAAGATTGTGAGGGTGCCATTCATAATTTGGTGCATCCAGATCTGAAAGTGGTTATCAACATGACGGCAGAGGTTACGTCTTTGCAGCAACAAGACCCCTTAATTCCCGGAGTTAAGAATGTCATTGCGGTGGCTTCTGGCAAAGGGGGTGTAGGTAAATCTACGGTTACGGCGAATTTGGCGATGGCTTTGAAAAAGGCAGGTGCTAAAGTAGGTATTTTAGATGCCGACATTTCGGGTCCTTCGATTCCGGTGATGTTTGGTGCCGAAGACATGCAACCCTTGGTGCAAGAAGTGAATGGCAAAAATCGCATTCAACCCATTAACCAATATGGCATTAAGTTAATTTCGATGGGCTTTTTAGCTCCTACGGAAAGCCCGGTGCCATGGCGTGGGCCAATGATGACGCAAGCTTTGCGTCAGTTTTTCGGAGATACGAATTGGGATGAATTAGATTATTTATTAATCGATTTACCTCCAGGAACATCTGATATTCACTTGACCTTGGTGCAATTAATCAAATTGACCGGTGCCGTGATCGTCACTACCCCACAAAAAGTGGCCTTATCAGATGCGACGAAAGGCTTGCAATTTTTCAAACAAAATGGCATCAATGTGCCTATTTTGGGCTTGGTCGAGAATATGGCTTATTTCACGCCGGCGGAATTGCCCGACAATAAATATTATTTGTTTGGTCAAGATGGCGGTAAGGAATTAGCAACGAAATATAAGGTGCCATTTTTAGGCGAGGTGCCATTGGTACAAGGTATCCGGGAAGCCGGAGATGCGGGAAAACCGATCGCGGCGGAAGAAGGACCGACGGCCGATGCATTTGGACAAATTGCGGCTAATTTGGCGCAGCAAATCGCGATTAACAACGCACAATAAACACAAGCATGGAAAATCACCCACTCTATCCCAGAATCCAAACAGCCTTAGATAGCATCAGACCCTATTTGGTAGCTGATGGGGGTAATGTAGAGGTCGTAGAAATCACGACAGAAAATGTGTTAAAATTAGCGTTGGTCGGCAATTGCCAGTCATGTAATATGTCGGCCATGACCTTCCGTGCCGGCGTAGAAGAGGCGATTCGTCGCGATGTACCTGAAATTACAGCTGTAGAAGAAATCAAAGTAGGATGATGCGAATTGGAATATTTTTTGGTGGACAAGCGCGTGAGCGTGAAATCAGTTTTGCTGGTGGCAAAACGGCCATGGCTCATATCAACAAGGCTTTATTTAGCCCAGTGCCCGTTTTTGTGGATGGCTTAGGCAATTTCATATTGATTAAGGAAGAACTTATCTACCAAGAATCGATCCGAAATTTCTTCCCGCCTGCTGCTTACCAGCGTGCGCCGTTTTCGGTTTATACGGAATCGTTGACAGATCTGAGCGATTACGATGCGATGGTTGCTTCCATTGGGACAAAAATTAGCCCAGCAGAATTTTCAAAACACTTTGACTTTGCATTCATCGCCATGCATGGCCCTGGCGCAGAGGATGGAAGTATTCAGGGTTTATTGGAATGGTTTAATATTCCCTATTCAGGACCAAGTTTATTGGGTTCTTCGATTGGAATCGACAAAATCAAACAAAACGATTGGCTTGCAAAGAGCGTCGGTTTGGATAAAAAATATTTTGTGTTGCAGCGTGCCGACTACGAAGCGTACGGTCGGGAGACCTTGTTCGAGCAAGTCAAAAAAGCTATTGGAATTCCATTTGTGGCCAAAGCGCCGCATCAGGGATCGTCGATTGGCTTGGCTTTTGTGAAGGAAGATTCTTTGGAAGTATTTGACCAAGCAATCAAAAAATGCTTGTTCATTCAGGAAATTTACCGGGAGCAATGGATTACCTATTCAGAAGCGGAGCAAGTAGATGTGCTTCAAAAAATGGTCAATTTAGATGAGGGCATCGGTTTCCCTGTGCGATTTAATCATCAGACCTATGTGCATCCGTCGGAATTACATGTTGCACTGAAGGAATATTTTGTAAATACGGTAACGAAAGCCACAATTCATTCCATGCATTCAGAAGATGCAGTATTGTTAGAGGCATTTGTCAACGGAAATGAGTTCTCTTGCGGGGTTATTCAGACACCTAAAGGAGTTTCGGTTGCCTTGCCACCAACGGAAATTGTCATCGATGAGTCGGTGGAAGTATTTGATTTCAATGCCAAATACAAGTCAAAATTAACGCGCAAGCGTATCCCGATGGACGCATCTTTGGCTCATTTGCAGCAAATTCAGGCACAGGTAAAACAAGCCTTTGATGATTTGGGATTTGGGGTATGTACGCGGATTGACGGATTTTTAACGGCAGATGGTGTGGTTATCTTACATGACCCAAACACGATTCCGGGCATGTCGCCGAGTTCTTTGATTTTTAAGCAGACAGCCGAAATTGGTTTAACCGTTACGGATTCAATCACGTATTTTATTCGTCAATCGATTCGCGAGCGGATGCGCAATGGAAAGAATTACCATGCGTTTCGGAAGTTGTTGGAAGGCTTGGATCAAGCGATAGCAGCAGTATTGAGTGAAAAAACAGCTCAAGAGCCACAAGTTATCGTGGTCGATACAGCTGATTTAGAAAACAGTTTTGAGGCAGCTAAAAAAGAAGCGGCACGATTGGCGGCTTTGGGAAATCAGGCTTATAAGGTTGTTGTTCCTTTAGAAATGGAAGAGGGCGAAATTGAATATGTGTTGCATGTAGCCCAACTGGCCAAAGAAAGTGGCAAGGAAATGATGGATAGTATCCACCAAGGGGTTCATCCACTGATTGCGCATACACGTCAGGCAGGTGCTGACATTACGGCTTTTTATACACGATAACATGGAAGAATTAAATCCTTTGCAATATCCCATCGGGAAGTTTTCTGCACCCGAAGTCATTACGACGGAATTACGCACGGAATGGATTGGAATTATCTCCGACTTACCAGGGCAATTGGCTGATTTATTGGCCAACGTAGATGAAAGTTTGTTGGAAAAACCCTACCGCGAAGGAGGCTGGTCGGCAAGAAAAGTGATTCATCACCTATATGACAGCCACATCAATAGCTACATTCGTTTTAAGATGGCATTGACGGAAGACAATCCGACGATCAAACCTTATGACGAAAATACATGGGCTGAGATGCCGGATGGCAACGAAGCACCTATTCAATGGTCGATCGAGGGTATTAAATACATTCACTTGCGTTGGGTTTATTTGATGAATACGATGCAGGAGTCGGATTGGTCAAAGACGTATTTTCATCCGGAACGTGGGATTAGCTATCGCTTAGATCGCGTGCTGGGGATATATGCATGGCATTGTGTGCATCATTTGAAGCATGTGGAGTCAGTTTTGAATTAAGAGTGAAGAGTTGAGAGGTAGGAGGTTTTGTCTTTGGCAAACCTTCCGGGATTGCCAAAGTTTGAGACGCATGAAATGCGGCGATTGAATCGTAGAGACGCGATACTTCGCGTCTTGTAGACATTAGATGTTGGACATTAGACGATAGACATTAGATCGTAGAGACGCGATACTTCGCGTCTTATAGACGTTAGACATTAGACGTTAGACATTAGACCATAGACATTCGATTGTAGAGACGCGATACTTCGCGTCTTATAGACGTTGGACATTAGTCATTAGACGTTAAATGACTTAAGGAGAATTCGAAACCATACCCCTGTACTGCGGAATGATGACTAAGAACCTCCGGACTTCAGACTTCGGACTATTTCCCTCTTGACTCTAGACTATCCCCCTCCGGACTTCGGACTATTTCCCTCCGGACTGACCCTGACTACTGACAACTGCCTCCCCCATCGGACTAGCGACTGTTGACTTATCCCCTTCGGACTCCGGACTAACTCCCTCCGGACTACCCACTGACAACAGACTACAGCTTCTCTCCTGACTCCGGACTAATTCCCTCCGGACTAGTGACTAGCGACTGTTGACTTTTTTCTTATTCCACGGCGCCGTCGTATTCCTCGCCATATCGATCGCCAAAGCAATCATCAAGAGTGTAAACAGTACGATAACCCAACGAAATATTTTTTGATTCTTCATATTAAAAGCGAGTTTTGACGGAGGCACTACCTTGGGTAACTTCCGCCCAAGCATCAAGCGTGGGCCATTGCAAATGTACAAAATTGGCCGTATCCATTTGAATGTCCTCCCCAGATAAATAGGAAGCCACATAGGAAATGGAAGGATTGTGTGCAACGAGGTAAACGCAGGATGCAGCACTTTGAATTATTTTTTCTAAATAGGCAGGTCCTGAAGCATGGTACCAATCATTAGATACTTCAGCGGGTTTATCCGTTAAAATTTGATAGGTTTCGAGGGTTCTTATCGCATCGGAAACATACCAAATCCCATTCGGCAAAGGATAATTTGCAAGTATTTTCGCTAGATTTCTCGCTTCGCTGATTCCTCTCTCCGACAAATGTCGGGCTTCATCCGGACTCGTATAGGGTCCCGCGTGGGCATGTCGGATGAGAATAAGTTCTATCATGATTTGATCAGCGGATATTCGCCGGCAGCGTGTTTGGCACCCATGTTAATATAATGATCCGCGCCGTGTTTTAAGGCTTCGATTTGCTCGGGACTCAGGGTTTTGACTACTTTGGCAGGACTTCCTAAAACCAATGAATAATCAGGAATTTCCATGCCCGCGGTGACTAAAGCATGTGCGCCGATTAAACAACATTTGCCCACTTTGGCCCGATTCAAAACCGTTGCATGCATGCCAATCAAGGATCCTTCCCCGATTTCCGCACCATGTACAATAGCAGAATGACCGACGGTCACACGCGCGCCAATGATCGTTTTATCGCCCTCATCCGCGTGCAAAACGGCATTATCTTGAATATTGCAACCTTCGCCTAGGTGGATTTCCTCCACATCAGCACGAACAACAGCACCATACCAAATGGTGACATCTTTTTCAATTTTGACGCGCCCCATGACGCTGGCGGTAGGTGCGATAAATAAAGCCATAGCATTCTTTTTTTGTCAAAGATAAACAGAATTGATAATTTGCTGCATGGAGAAAAGTTTATTCGAGGTTGCGGGGTGGTCGGAGGAAGATTGCATCCTTTCGTTAGGTTGTGGCGCCGCTTGGTGGGAGATTAAGCAGATGGCCGAAAATGCGGCGGGCGAATTACTTTTATTGGACCCCAATAAAGATGTATTAAACTGGCCTGACGTCGAGGAAGGTTTGTCTTATTTTGAAAACCATTATCAAACCCGTGTCGGAACGCCCATACAAATACTACATGCGGAAGCATCAGCCATTCCTTTGGCAGCGGCCTCGGTAGACCAAGTTTGGCTGCTAAATTCCTTGCATGAAATGGATGACCCTGCCAGCGTGTTGCATGAAATTGACCGAGTTTTGAAGTTGGATGGTTGTGTGATTATGGAAGAAATCCTTACGGGCGGAATTCATGAAGGATGCGGAAAACGCCTATTTAAATGGGATGAATTAATCCAATTATTTCGGGATGTAGACATGCACGTCGACTTTCAGACATCCAAAGACCATGAGGCTGATTACATAAAATTCGTTCGTTGAGGCTTGATTCCTAGCGATGCTTTTCGCAAATTTGTAGCTTATATGAGCAACATCGACAAACCATTTATTATCGGAATTACGGGAGGGAGTGCTTCGGGCAAAACGCTTTTTTTGAAGCGCTTGATGGAGCAGTTTCCGGCTGATGAAATCTGTTTATTATCGCAGGACAATTATTATCGTCCGATTGAGCATCAGACCAAAGACCATAATGGTATCGAGAACTTCGATTTGCCAGGTGCGATTGATGACGAAGCTTTTGCGGCGGATGTTGAAAAATTACGTTCAGGCGAAGTCGTAACCCGACCGGAATACACATTTAACAATTCAACGAAAGTACCTGATTTATTACATTTCCATCCGCGCAAAATCTTAGTGGTGGAAGGGATTTTTGTCTTTCATTTTCCAGAAGTTGCCAAATTGTTGGATTTGAAAATCTTCATTGATGCCAAGGATAAGGTGAAGTTGAAGCGCCGCATCAAACGCGACAATGAGGAACGCGGCTATGATTTACAGGACGTGATGTACCGTTGGAAATACCATGTAAAACCCACATACGAAGCATATATCCGTCCACACAAACGTTCTTGCGATATCGTTATTCCAAATAACGATCATTTTGAGAAGGGATTGGAGGTTATTGTGCATTTCTTAAAAGCACAAGTATAGCGATGAGGGTAGACGCTGCCGGGGTCTGCGACCCCGGCAGCGTCACTCCGCTAACGAGCCAAAGTCCAATTTAGTATCTCCCCCACTTCGATTATCAATTTCTAGATAATTCGACCTCCACTGAATCCCAGAAGACTTTTTATTTTACGATCATCACATGTTTATCCAAGAACTTGATAAACTGACTGCACCCATTTTAGCTTAAAAACAACCTGATAATCGCGCGGACACGCATACTTTAATCTTAAATAGAACGTTGTGGCGGTGACGCTGCCGGGGTCGCAGACCCCGGCAGCGTCTACCCCTACTACCTATTATAATCCGGCACTATCTCATTACTCCCTAGTTGCACCGAGTAATGAACTGAACTATCGGCATCATTGATGATTTTGATTTGCTCTAACAAAGGCAAACTCAAACGCGTATTGATAAATAATTTACCCGCCGTACCCGGAAATCCCGTAAAATTGATCTGTCCATATTGGTTTATCCCACCCGCTGAACGCAAGACCCCATTGATGGTCACATAGCGCGACGAACTCGTTTGAATCATTCCTGAATCCTCCACGTTTGGCCGCTGGCCACTAGAAGGAATCGCGAAATCCCCTTCCCAACCGTACACATTCAACAATTTGCCCGCCGTAAAAGTACCTGGTGAAGCAAAGGTCACCCGATGAACACCCGGCGCAAATTGCAATTGTGAATTGTCAGAAATATGCACTACACCCGTCGTCTCCGTAAATCCTTCCGTCCGTAATGTTCCTCCATTAAAATAGAATGCATTTGCATTCGGAATTACCTCGCTGGCTCCTAAGGAGAGCGCGCCGCCCGTCACCTTCGTGAAGCCCGTATAGTTATTATTTCCACTCAATGTCAATGTGCCATCGCCAATCTTCTCCACCATCCCAGCACCCGAAATGATACCTGACACCTTCACATTACCTAATGCTGCTGCTTTCCCTGATTTAAATAAAAATCCTGCTGTTGTAATCGACCCCGAAATCCGCAACTCATCCGCATCCGCTGAAACAACGGCCGCAGACCCCAAAGTCACTGGCCCTGTCCACGTATTTATTCCGGATGTACTCGCTAATGCCCCATCTCCCACTGCCATCGATCCATTAATCGTCAAAGGCTCTGCCGCCATCGAAACACCCCCTCGTAATTGCAAACTCGCGCCAGCTGTCACCGATGTCCCCGCGGCCGTCGAGCCCAATGCATTCGCAGATTCCACAAATAGTTTACCTGCTGAAACCGTCGTCAAGCCTGTAAAGGAGTTATTCCCACGCAACAATAAATAACCAGCTCCATCTTTGGTTAAAGTCGATGCACCCGAAATGACTCCCGAAACATCCACATTCGAAACACCACCGACTGTCAATCCATTCGGATTTGAAATAGCCCCCGAGATACTCAACAATCCCGCATCCGAATTAATCCGTACCGCCGGCGTACCTAACGTTATCGCACCTGCATATGTATTTGACCCCGTCATATTCCGCAATGAACCCAACCCACCTCCGGTTCCATTCAAAGTCAATGCCTCTGTCGCGACCGTAATACCGCCATCCAATTGCAAACTAGCTCCATCCGACACAAGCGTTCCTGCCGCCGATGTCCCCAAACCATCCGCATGCTTCAAGCGAATGATACCCTGCGAAATCGTCGTTAATCCGGTATACGTATTCGCACTACTCAATTCCAATGTACCCGTTGAACCATTTTTAACAAGGGATATTGCACCTTCCAACAAACCAGAAAAATTAGTCGTCAAACTCGGATTATTATAAGTCAAAGTCAAAGTTGGCACATTCCGAATCGTCCCAGCTCCCGCAATGGAACCAACCGTCTCACTATTTCCACCCAAATCCCAGATTGCTCCCGACGCCACCGATACATCGGCAAAATCCCAAATACTAGTCGCGGTCATTAATTTCAAGGTACCTACATTTACTTGCACAGATGGCGTCTGCACCAAAACCCCACCCGTCGTAAATCCACCATAACTGTAATTCCGCAACATGAACGTTCCCGCCCCATTCTTCACGACATTACCTGCCTTAATGACACTCGTCGATGTTTGTCCCAAATTTTGCCCACTTGCATCCGGCAAGGCATCCGTTTCAACGGTTAAAGTTCCCGGAAAGGCATTGGCATAATTACTCGCAAAGGTATTATTTCCCGCCTGTGAAGTGATATTCGCATTCGCCGTTATTCCCAAAGGCCCGATCAGCGTAATATTCCCGCCATTTCCACCACCCGAATTCGTAAAGGTCGACGCGTTATTTCCCCCGGTAGCCGTCAAAGCACCGTTTAACATGATGCCACCCACCGACTTCAACGTAATATTACCCGCATTCCCAGCCCGTGATGCAGACACATTCCCCGTATAATTCCCGGCCGAAGTGGTAATAGAACCTGCAGACGAAACCGTAACATCTCCTGTTAATGATTCAAAATAAGCCTCAATACCTGGATAGGCAGTAGCCGCCGTCGACGAACCTAAGGTCATACCCGCATACACATTGACTGTACCTCGTGCTGTCAAGGTTAATTTACGCGCAGCCGCTGAAGCATTTGAAGCTGATAATGCCCCCACGACAATGATGGCGCCCGACTGGGTTCCAGAACTATTCGACGTCATCACAGTCACATCCCCCGTGGCCAGTTTTGTTTGTACCTCCGTCACGTTCAAAATCGCATTATCTGTGTTAGGTGTAAAGGTGTAAACGCCCCCAGTCAAGGCACTCCAAGTCCCATTACTCGGCGTTGCCGTACTCAAAATCACATTACTATAACTCGTCGGATTGACAATCATATTTGCCCCGGGAACAATCTCAAAAGTCCCATCCGTCAACATATTCGCATAATGGTAAGTTGGCGTAGGACTTTCAAACAGGATTTGATCGAGCACATAAGTACTCACTGATGACGTAAATTTCACCCTTCCCACGGTTCCCGGCGTCATATTCGTATAATCACCCTGCCAGCCTTTGATGCTCAAACGCTTAAAATCAAATAATTGACTGATGCTCGAAAAGATCAAATTATGTGCCACACTTGTTCCCAATTCCAACACCGAGTTGTTAGTCAAATAAAGCGTCCCTAACGTATTGGAATAATTATTGGTAACCAAAGTTCCCCCATTGAAATAAAAGGCACTCGCCGCAGGAATAGCCTGCGCAATACCCAAATGCATCGTTCCTGCCGTCAAACGAGTTAAGCCCGAATAGGAACTTGTCGCATTCCAGGTCAGGCGATTGGTCCCTGTTTTTTCCAAAGAACCCCCACCCGAAATACCCGCGGTTAACAAAATATTTCCCGCGCCCGTCGCAGAACCCAAGGTCAAACTAATCGGATTCGAAATACTTCCTAAACTCAAATCACTTTCCGCATTGATGTAAACCAAAGACCCTCCCGTGGTAATCGGCCCTAAAAAGGCATTCGTCCCATTAATCGACCGCAAAGCTCCCGTACCACTCGCTAAGGCACCATTCAGCAACAATGACTCCGACGCAATCGATATACCTCCATCCAAAATCAAACTCGTCCCGGAGTTCACGGTCGTTGACCCCAGCGCAGTCCCTAAGGCATTCGCATGTTGTAAAATCAAGGTCCCAGCAGACAAAGTCATCGTACCCGTATACGTATTATCTCCGCTCACGGTCACATTTCCCGTTCCACTTTTCGCAATATTCGCAGTTCCTGAAATCCGACCAGAATAGCTTTGTACAAGTGCTCCGTCCCAGGTCAATACACCTGTAGAGATCAATGAACCCGAATGCAGTAAACTCGAACCGGCTCCCCCAATCGTCAGATTTCCTCCCATCGTGGTGCTTCCCTGCATCGTAAAATTCCCCGCATCCACCCGAATTGATGTCGCAGCTGTTCCCGACGTAATATTCCCTTGCCAAACATTATCCCCGCTCTTACTAATCAGTGCTCCTAATGAGCTTAATCCTGTACCGCTAATGGTTACATTTTCCGCAACCTGAATCCCACCTTGGATTTGAAGCACCGCACCCGATGCCACCGTCGTAGTTCCTAATGCATCACCCAATGCCGTATTATTTGTTGCCAAAATACCCCCAGCATTCAACAAAGTCGCCCCTGAATGCGTATTCGCATTCGATAATGTTAAGATACCCGTACCATTTTTAGTCAAGGCCAAAACACCGCCGCCATTCTCCAATATTCCAGTGTAGGTACTGGCTAAATTATTAGCCCCCACGGTCAATAAACTCGTTGACGCCCCCCCATTGCGAATGATTCCTGAGCCAGCTATATTATTCACCGTCTCATTAAAATCCTTCATTTCAAATACCCCTGAGGCATTCACCGTCAAAATACTCGAATTGGTAATCGACTCCGAAGCCCCTAAGCGCAAGGTCCCTGCATTCACCGTCGTGTTTCCCGTGTAGGTATTCGCACCTTTCAGCATAAAAATACCGCTTCCTTCTTTTGTGATGTTTAGGCCATTGAATATACCTGCCGACTGCCCATCATTCACCCCGCCACCTGTTGTTTGGGTAGCATTTTCCGTTTGAATGATAACTGATCCTGAAATACCATTATAAACTCCACCGCTTGCGGAAGTTCCTCCGTTGTTGGACACATTGGCCAGCATCGTAATTCCACCAATCCCTTTCAAGAGAATCGCGCCACCATTCCCTCCATTCACAGATGATGTATTATTCCCCCCTACAGCCGAAATCGCACTAGCAATCTTCAAGTTTTCCGTCGCCTCAAAACTAATATCTCCCGCCGCTGGAATGCTCGTACCCGAAGATGAAGAGAGGGTATTCGTTGTCAATGTACCCAGCACGCTAATATTTTTCGCTGCACGGAAAATCAAATTTGTCCCTTTTCCGTTGCTTCCTACAGGGCTGTAAGTCAAGTTTTTATTAAGCCAAATATTAGCGCCCGCATTCACGGTTTGTGTATTAACCACCGTAGGTGTACCCAAAGCCGGCATATCCACATCAAATAATACCGAGCCATATTGCGTACCCGTTGGGCTTGCGGTATTAATCACCACCGAATTCGTGGCCAATAAACCTCTTAACTCTGTTGCATTGATAATGGCATTATCATCCGAAGGCGTAAATGTATAGACACCGGATGCCAGCACAAAGGCCCCATTCGTACGAACTTCATCTGAAATACGAATATTACTTTGACCCGTCACATTCGTGATATCGGCCATCGGAACCAATTCACCTGTAGCTAATTGTATCGTGTAATGGGTACTCGGACCCGCGGCATTGTAGAAACGAATTTGATCTAATTTTTCACGTATCAAGAATGCTGAATTTCCCCAGAATATCTGCCCATCTGTACCGCTAGTACCGGAACCATAGGCTCCAAGCCAACCGTTAATCCGTAATTTTCGGAAGTTGAAATCTCCCATGGCATTGAAGGTCAACACATGAGCGCCCGTACCCAAGGTAATCTGCGAATGATTGGTCACATGCAACGTACCAATCGTTTCCGAATAGCCATTGGTTTGAAACTCCCCGCCATCCAAATAGATCACACCCGCATTCGGAATGGTTTCATTACTTGCCAAACGTAAAATTCCCGAAGCCACTTTGGTATATCCGGAATAAGTATTTTGTGCCCCAAATTCCACCGTGCTCAAGCCTGTTTTTTCAAAGGCCCCAGCGCCCGAAATAATTCCATTGAATCGCAATGTCGACGCATTCACAGGCGTTCCCACATTTAAAATTGTCCCCGCATTCACGATATTTCCCCCAATCACCAAATCGGTTTCTGGAAGAATCGTGTTTGTCGTTCCACTTAAATTAATCGTTCCATTCCACGCATTTACTCCCCCTTGAGACACTAAACTCGCCACACCCGATGCCGATCCTGCCAAATTCAACACCTCAGCAGCAACTGTAATTCCGCCAGGTAAAATCAATTTAGATAAGGCCGCAATCGAAGTAGTACCCGTGCCTAAACCTAAAGCCTGGTTGTGAGTAATGGTCATGTTTCCTACCTCAACAGAAACAGCACCCGTAAAGGTATTGGCATTGGTGAGTGTAATATTTCCTAGGCCGCGTTTGGTCAACGAACCCGCACCACTGATTATGCCCGAGATTGTCGTTTCTGAAATGCCATTGACGATTTGACCAACAGCCGAATTGATATTTCCCGCTATATTTAATTGGGTCGTTCCTGTTCCTAGATAGGTCAACCCACCCGTAGGTATGCTGATATCTCCATTTAAATTCAATCCTGTTGATTCGACTTTAAGGGTTGTCGCAACCGAACCGACTGCCAATGTCCCACCAATCGTTACAATACCTGTTTGTATTTGCAAAGCGCCATTCGATGAAATTCCCGTTCCGGCAATCGTAAAATTCTCCGTTCCAAAATTCAAGGGACCCTTCAATTGTGCCACGGCACCCGAAAGAACCGAAGTTCCCCCCGCATTTGAGCCGAATGCATTCGCCTGAGTGGCAATCCAAGTTCCTGCCGCGACGGTTGTCGCTCCACTATACGTATTCGCATATGTTGGCTGAAAACTTCCCGATCCAGTCTTATAAAGGGACAGTGTTGATAATCCATCCTCAATCAATCCCGTAAATGTAGTACTCGCATTATCGCTACCAAAAGTCAATAAATTTGACACTCCAGCATAAGAACTTCGAATGGTTCCCGCACCTGAAATATTAGCAACAATCGCATTGATTCCATTTAAATCCCAGACCGTTCCTGCAGATAATGCAACAGCACTCGTAGTAGGAATTGCCCCTGCAGAACCCATGAAAATTGTTCCTACATTAACATTAGTAGCCCCTGTGTACGCATTTGAACCCTTTAATTGCAGGATACCTGCCCCATTCTTGATGATTGCTGCACCCGAAATAATTCCAGCTGTTTGCCCATCATTATCGACAAAATTCAAATTGGTATTTTGGAAAGTCACATTCGCCCCTACACCTGAATTCGAAGCGCCATACGATGAAACTCCACCGGCAGCTGATAAATTACCCGCTAATGACAAACCGGCAGCCTGTAAACTCAAAGCACCTCCAGCACCCCCAAAAGCAGCCGAACTCGTACTACTATTTGCCCCACCGGCGCTTGAAACAGAACCTGTAGACGCCACATAAATAGTTCCTCCAGCGACCATATTGATCGACGGACTTGCGATGATTGAATTTGAAGCCACATTAATCGCCGATGGACTAACACTTAAAGCAGCATTAATTCGAATGTTTTGGCCGGCCGTAAAACTAACGCTCGGCGCCCGATTCGTCGTAGATGCCGTGGAACCTATCACTAAATTTTGGTTGACATGAATATCCCGACTAGCCGTCACCGTAAAAGCACGCGCGACGGTATTGTTTGTCGTTACGGCAATCGGTTCATCAAACAAGATAGCCCCGGCCTGGCTGCCATTCGCAAAAGCGGAATTAATGACCACATTCGTCGTACCTAAATTTGTCTGTAACTCGAGGTAATTAATATTTGCATTATCATCACTTGCATTAAACGTATTGGTGGAACCCGAAAGCGCCCAAGCGCCATTAAAAGTAGGCTCGTTGGAAACCCGAATATTCGCTTGCCCTGTCACGACATTGGCCGCACCGGTAGGGATGATTTCTCCGTCGGACAATTGCAAAGGCGCGTATTTGGCATTGCTATTGGTCTCATCGATAAAACGAATTTGATCTAATTTATCGCGCACTAAGAAATTGGAATTTTGGAGGTAAATCTGACCCGCGGTTCCCGAAGTACCTCCGTTATAAACACCTTCCCAGCCACGGATGTACAACATACGGAAATAGAAAGTACCTAAGGTATTCGCACGTAAAACATGTGGCGTAGTGGGTCCCAAACGAATGCTGGAGTTTGCCGTAATATTGAAAGTCCCCAGCGTTTCACTGAATCCATTTGTATTCAATTCCCCTCCGTTCAGGGTGAAAATATTATCCGGAATGACATTTGCTGCACCTAATTTTAACGTACCCCCGTTGACTTTGGTATATCCTGTGTAAGTATTTAAGCCCTGCAAGGTTAATTCATTGGTACCTGTTTTTTCCAAAGCTCCCGAACCGGAAATGTTTCCACTGATGAGGACATTGACGGCACCTGTTCCTGTCGTCCGACCTAGCGTCAAACTGGTAATGTTGTTTAGAATATTGCCTGAAATTTCCAATCCAGATTCGGCATTGATGTAGACCAAAGAACCACCTAACGTAATGTTCCCTGACCAAGTACTTGGGCCATTTATGATGCGCATGGCGCCATTTCCTGTAGAAATCGCCCCACTTAAATTCAGCGTTTCTCCTACCACGCTTAACCCGCCATCGAGCGTAAAACTCGCACTTGAACTAATCGCAGTCCCAGCAGCATTCGTACCCAAAGCTGTGGCATGTTTGATAATCAAATTACCTGCGGAAACGGAAACGGCACCACTGTACGAATTGGCCCCACTTAATTCCAAAAAGCCTACATCCGATTTTGTTATTCCTCCTGCCCCTGATAGGATTCCGGCAAATTTCAAACTAGTTCCCTGTACAGCGGTTGTCAAGGTTTGATTCAACGTGACATCACCCGTATGATTCCATGTACCTGTAGCTACCACCATCCGAGGACTAGCAGCTGAGGCAGTTAAAGGCCCTGCCCATGTAACATCACCGCTCACCAGGCGCAATGCCCCAGCCGAAGAAATGCCGGTTCCCGATATCGTTAATGCTTCGTTCCCAACCGATAAATTTCCTTGCACATCCAACTCAGCACCATTGGCGACGACAGTTCCTTGCGCACTTGAACCGAGTCCTGTCGCATGTGTAATTTGCAGAATTCCGGTACTCACTGTCGTCAATCCCGAATAAGTATTAGGGCCAGATAACACGAGGGTTCCGCTACCTTGTTTGTTCAGTGAAACGATACCTGTACCATCCGAAATCGTTCCACTAAATGTGGTACTTGTCAGGTTAATTCCGGTATTCAACGTTGATGTAACTAGCCCAGCGCTTCTGATCACACCCGCTCCAGCAATACTACCCACTGTCTCTGTATAATCGCCTAATTCCAACACATTTGAGCTTGAAGAAAGTGACACAGCACTTAAATCGGGAATCACATCTGCTGCTCCCAAACGAAGTGAAGTCGTTTCTGCAATTGACGTGCTACCTGAATAATCATTGGCCCCTTTGAACATATACATGCCTGTACCATTAAGTGTTACATTGGCACCACTTATTTTTCCTATAACTCCATCATTTTCAGCACCCGATGTAAGATTGGCCGCATTGGTTCTTAAAAGAATATTTGCTGCGGTCCCAACATAGGAACCATTGGAATAAGCGCCACCACCTGCGGAAGTCACATCGCCTAAAATACTCAAACCACCCGTGCCGGTAATCGTCAAACTTCCCGCATTACCTCCCCGTCCCGCCGTAGAAGGATAGGTATTACTTACACCCCGTGAACTTATGGACATGCCAGCGGCGAGTCGGACATATCCCCCGGCTGAAAGGGTAATATTTCCAGCAGCAATCGGCGTTCCTGCATAATTAACATTCGCAGCTGTGGTACTCACATTAGCGTTCACATTGATGTTCCCAGCACTATTTAAGACCAACGAGATCCCTGATAGCGTCGTTGGACTCGGCGACCCTAAATTCAGGGCTTGATTTACCTTCAAATCAGCACCCGCGTTGACGGTCAAACTTCCCGTGGACGTTGTACTAAAGTTGGGCGTTACCGGATCATCCACCACAACAATTCCAGCTTGCGAAGCACCGACTAAGCTTGAATTAATAATCACAGAATAGCCATTGGCAAACTTTCCCGTTGACAAATTCAAATCACCCGAAAAGATATTAGCATTCTCATCCGTTGGGGTAAAGGTATTCGTCGTTCCTGTTACGGACCAAACACCATTGATTGTTGGCTCATTCGATATCCGGACATTCGACTTTCCAGAAGTAGCATTCGCTGTCCCATCGGGAACCACTTCGCCTGTTGGCAAATGCAAAGGCGCATATTTATTCGTTGGGTTGGCCGGATCATAAAAACGAATTTGATCCTTTTTTTCTTGGTTCAGGGTTGAACTATTTCCAATGAAAATTTGGCCCGCAGTGCCACTTGTTCCTGCACTGTAACTGCCTTCCCAGCCGTATAATTTCAGCATTTTAAAGTAGAAGGCTCCTAGTGATCCGATGTGAAGTGCATGCGCGGTAGTCGCTCCTAATAAAATAGACGAGTTCGCACTAACGTTTAAGTTGGCAAGTGTTTGGTCAAAGCCATTCGTTTGTAATTCTCCTCCGTTTAAGGTCAATGAATTCGTATTTTTGATGGCATCAGCGATGCCTAATCGCAACGTTCCTGCAGTAATTTTACTTAAGCCCGTATAGGTGTTTGCGGCATTCAAAAGTAAAATCCCATTTCCTGTTTTTTCCAAAATACCTGCTCCGGAAATCGTTCCATTGATGGTTAAATTTCCGGTGCTAGCAGCGCTTCTACCGACGGTCCAAAGCGTGCTCGTATTTGTAATATTACCAATAACATTAAAATCGGATTCCGTATTCCAATACACGCTTGTCCCATTCAGCGTGATATTTCCGGACCATGAACTCGAACCGTTTTTAGTCAATAAAGAGCCATTGGCCGTGATGGCATTACTCGTCATCGTCAAGGATTCACCCGTCACATTCATCGCACCATCCAAGGTCAAATTAGCCGTTGCCCCCAGTGTGGTTCCTGCCAAATTAGAACCTAAACCTAATTCGTTCTTGATGATCGTTTGGCCATCATTCAGCGTAGTTAAACCATTGTAAGAATTGGCCCCATTCAAGGTCAAAATGCCCGCATTATTTTTCGTTAATGTTGCATTACCTGTGGCAATTTCTCCTGTAATCGTTAAGTTCCCTAAGGTATATAAGGTCAAATTAGTATTGGTCCCTTGAATAGCTGCCCCGCTCGATGGCGCAATCGCTAAACTTGCCCCCGATTCCACATAGACGGATGAAGCACTGCCTAAATTAATCGAATTATTCCAACTATTGGTCCCCGACATGGCGCGCAAGGTTCCCGATGTGGAAGCCGTGTAAAGCGTCAAAGGTTCACTAGAAACAGTGACATTATTTAATTGCAAATAGCCACCATTAGCAACCGTAGCTCCCGTAGCAGAACCTAAAGACAAGGCATGACCGATAGCCAAAATTCCTCCCGTAATCGTTGTTGTACCTGTGTAGGTATTTGCGGTCGTTGACAACGTCGTCGTACCAGCACCAATCTTTTGGAGATTAACGACACCAGTTCCATCCTCAATTAATCCACTATAGGTAGATGTATTCGTGCCAAAACTTAGGGTAGCAGGACTAGAAGCACTATTCGTAATTTTGGCTGTGCTGACCCCAGCCATTGACTTCACCGTATTGTTAAATCCATGTAGGTCAAAGGTAGTATTAGCGGCCATCGTTAGATCACTCGTTGCCGGAATTCCATCGGCAATATTCAAGACGAACGAACCTGCATTTAAGTTGGTCGCCCCCGTATACGCATTCGCACCACCGATTCCCAACACGCCCACGCCCGACTTACTCACATTCACTCCCTTCAATACACCGCCTACCAAACCATCATTCACTCCACCGCCAGCGGTCAACACCCCATTGCCATCACTTAAACTGATATCGCCAGCTACGCCAACGCCCAAGCCCATACTCGCATTCACATCGCTGCGTAAACTCAAGCCTCCAAAACCCGAGATGCTAATAGTACCCCCATTGCCAGCCGGATAACCCGAAGCCGTATACGCATCCCCGCCAACACTGCTCATTACACCACTGTAATCCACATAACTACCACTACTACTCACACTCA